>JAFGSZ010000090.1 GCA_016934395.1 Bacteroidales bacterium | reverse complement strand
TCGGTATTTATTTTTTTTGTTATTTCAATAATTTAAAAAAGCTCCCGGTCTGGAAGCTTATTCAACGATTGTGACTCCGACAGGATTCGAACCTGTGACCTACGGCTTAGAAGGCCGTTGCTCTATCCAGCTGAGCTACGGAGCCGGATATAATACAAATTCTTTCAAAAAAATTTAAGACTTTTCTGTTTCAGCGCGCAAATATAAAAAAATGTGATTAACTAACCTTAATAATTCATAAATAATCGAAACGATTAATATGCAAAACGAAGAAAAAAAAACAGATTTCAAGATAAAATTTTCTTATCTCCCACCTGAACGCTTTTTCAGATTTTCAAATTCCTTCTGCAATTGACTTTTTTCCTGGGTAAGTTTCTCATATTTAATTTCCAGTTCTTTAAGCTGTTTCTGCAATTCTAAAAGCAGCCCTGTTTTTTTAGAAGCTTCTTCTTCAAGTAATTTAGTATGTGTAATATCCTTTGAAATTCCAAAAGTACCAAAGATAGTTCCCTCCTTATCCTTTAAAGGCATTTTAGTTGTGGTTACCCAGGAAACAGAACCATCTTTATGTACCTCTTTTTCGATCAGGTCAATAATCGGCTTATCTGTTTTAATAATTTTCATTTCACTGTCAAATGCAGGTTTGGCATGTTCTTCCGAGAAAAAATCGAAATCAGATTTACCTAAAAGTTCTTCATCTCTGGTCAATCCAAACAATTTAAGCATAGAACGGCTAAACCGGATAAACCTGCTTTGTTTATCTTTAAAATAGATATGTTCAGGAACATTATCCATTAGGGCATCCATTAGTGCTTTCTCTTCATTAAGACTATTTTGAGTTTGTTCCATTTCCCCAATTTTCTCACGCAACTGGGCCTCTTTTTTCTTTAATTCCAGAGTTTGAATTTCAAGTTTCCGTTCATCTTCCAATAGTTTTTCATTTTGCTCCTGCAGCTTTTTCATCATTTTTTGTTCGTATTCCCTTTTTTCTTTTTCCCGTTCTTCTTCTTCCTTTTTAATACGCTGCATTTCTTCCTGCGTAGCTGCCATCTCTTCCATGTTTTGCCGCATTTCTTCCTCCTGGGCCGCCAGCTCTTCATTTCTCTGCTTGGATATTTCCAGCAATTCTTTTGTTTGCACGTTCAGCTTTACCACATTAATTGTGGAAGAAGTCATTTCTGCAACACGTTCGATTAATTCTATCTGGTAGCTGGTAAATTCATTTAAAGAGGCAAGCTCAATTACACCAAAAATCTGATCTTCAAGCTTCATGGGTACAATTGCCATAGATGTGGGTTTACTGCCGCCGAAACCAGAACTAACTTCAATATAATCCTCAGGAATCCTTTTTAGATATGTGGTTTTTTTCTCAAGATAACAATTACCAATTAATCCTTCACCAACTTCGATCCGTTTCTTTAAATATTTTTTCCTGTCGTAAGCATACGATGAGATTAATTCCAGGTAGGTTTTCTCTCCCTCATTATCCCGAACCAAAAACAATCCGCCAACACTGGCATCAAGATAATCAATAAGCGACTTAGTTACCTTGTATGCCAGGTCTTCCAGATTGTGAAATTCCATACGGAGCAAATCATTAAATTTGGCCAGTCCGTCATTCATCCAATTCCTGATTTTATCTTCTTCCAGTCTTTTCTTTTCTTCTTTTTGGGCCTCAAGCAAACTTTGCCTCAGTTTAATTAATGCCAGCCCCAGTTTGTCTTTTTCACTGGATATATCAAAATCAACCGAAAAATCTCCTTCGGCCATTTTAATTGCACCTTCAGAAATAAAATCAATCCAGTTTTTTAAATCATTAGTAGATGTAAGTATCTTTCCAAGTTCATCATTTGAGTGGGTTCGAATATCATTAAATGTTTCACCCTTCTTGAGTGTATTCATCGCCCATACAATCTGTTTTAATTTATCTGAAATTAATTTTGCAGCTCTTGATCCGGCAAATGCAGCAAGGATTAATATAATTATTATGGAAAAAACAATAATTAATCCAATGTTTGATGCTTTATATGCGTCACTAATGGAGATTTCAGATACAATAGCCCAATCCAATCCGGAAATAGAAAGAGTACTGTGCCTTTCCATCATTTTATCGCCAAAATAATTCCTGTATTTACCGTTACCCTCTAACCCTGAAAAACATAAACTTGTAAATTCTTTAGATCCCTGAATTAATAATGCTGCACTATTATACTCTTTTATAAGCTCAGTTTTAGTATAAATACTTTTGTCAATTTTCTTACTAAGTTCTTTTTTCTTAAAGTTAATATCAGAAGAATTGGATCGTAAATACCTGTCCTTCCCCAGCAGATAAACGTTGTTTAAACTGGCTATTGAAGTTTTATCCTCACTGGCTTTACCTTTAATTATATTATCGATCGTTGTAGATTTAACTTTAAAAATTAATACTCCCTGATAGGAGGAGTTCATATATACCGGTGTGCTTATAAATAATACCGGTTGTCCTCCGGAGGGGATATAAAATGAAAGATCGGAAGTATAAATAAATCCTTTATCGGCGTTATTTGACATCTTATAGGCAGCACTCAAACCCGTATTTTTAAATATATCGTTGTTAAGGTTAGCGGCAAAATCCGTTTCCTTATAAACCGAATAAACAATGTTGCCTTTTTTATCAGCCAGCAAAATATCATCCAGATTATACTCTTGCATCAGGTTTCTGAAAAACGAATGCCAATTGCTATGATATTGACTATAGGAACTTCCGTCTGGTGCTTTGTTTACCAAATATTTTTCCGTAACAGGCCTGGAATTTGCGGCAAGATATAAGTATTGCAGAATAACTGAACGGTTGCTTTTAGGAAAAAGAATGGTTTGTAAATATGCAGCATCAGACTTTAAGGTTGGAAATACTTCTGTTTCATAGTAATTTAAAAGACCTTCAGACATCACCTCAGTATTTGTTGCCTCAGCAGTATAAAAATTATCATTTTCTATCGAAACAAACGCCTCCGAAAAATCCCTGCAGGCTTCACCAATCCTGTTGTCTGAACTTATCAGCCTTGCAAGGTTCTGCCGTACTGAGAAAAAATCTTCAATGTTATTTTTCTCATAGGTTAATCTCAATTCAAGTTGCTGGTAAGCTTCATCTTTCACAGATTTTTTTGTTGCAAAAAGAACAACAACTGCCATGATGAGTAGAGACAAAAGTAAGGTGATCACAAAAATAACCGTGAATTTTGTACGTATACTAGTATCTTTTAAACTCAATTTTTTCATGAAATTTATTATCCCTTTTTTATTTTCCTGAAGGTTCTCTTTATTCATTATGAAAAATTTTATCTAAAGATTATAAAAAGAATTTGTATTAAAACTCAATTACTCCCAATTAATAATTTATCCTCAATGCGCAGTAAATATAAAATTGTTTTTGATCCAATTTAATAAAAAAAAATGATTTTTTTGATTTGCCTGGTTTTTTGCCAGTAAAATGTTGTTAACAAAAGTATTTTTTATTTTAAACCATATTTAGATATATGAGTCGAAGGGTAAAAGTAATTTGCGGTATTACTTATTTTAAAGCGCCGGAAAAAAAGCTGCCCATTGCAAGTCTTTATCAGGATATTGCATTGGCTGCAAAAACAAATTAAAGTTTTAATTTATTTTTTCCGGGTTTCTATTCTAAAGCAGGGCTGCATATGCAGTCTTGCTTTATTTGTTATTCAACCTGAATTTCTGAAAAATTATTTAACATCTGTATTATATTTGTGTATTTAGAATTTGCAGAAAATTCACAAAAATATATTCCTGCTATATGGCATTAAGGCATCCAAATGGTTTATGCTTTATATGCCCATAGTAAAGCTATTTTATGCTGAAAACGGATTAGAGAATTTTGAACTGTTCACCCTGCATGCCATATATTCAGTAACAATTGCACTGCTTGAAATTCCATCAGGATATATGGCTGATATATGGGGAAGAAAAAAATCACTGATACTGGGAGCAATTTTTGGCACGGTGGGTTTTTCTATTTATTCCGTATCCGGAGGATTTACCGGTTTTTTAATTGCTGAACTGGCCCTGGGCACCGGACAGAGTTTTATTTCAGGTTCCGATTCAGCCATGCTATACGATACCCTCAAAGACGTTAAAAAAGAAAACCAGTATTTAAAGTTTGAAGGGCGTATCTCGGCAATCGGAAATTTTGCAGAATCCATAGCGGGTATCCTGGGAGCTTTTTTAGCCATTTCAAGTGCTCGCCTGCCCTATCAGGTGCAAACCGGAATAGCTTTTCTGGGAATAATAGCGGCAATGCTATTAAAAGATCCTTCAAGCCATAAAAACCTAAGGCCTGAAAAAATTACCTATATATTTAAAATTGTCCATTTTGCCCTCTTTGAGAATAAACCTCTTCGGAATACAATTCTTTTATCGTCGGTAATCGGATTTTCAACCCTGACCATGGCGTGGTTTGCGCAAATCTATTTTTTTGAAATAGAAACTCCCCGGGCACTTTATGGAATATTATGGACTGCTCTTAATTTAACTGTAGGCATCGGATCGTTATATGCCCATAAAATTGAATTTTGGCTGGGTAGTAAAAAGACTATTTATTTAATTACCGGTTTTATTTCACTGGGATATTTTCTACAGGGAACATTTATTGTACCCTGGGCCATTGCTTTGTTTTTTGTATTTTATTTTGCCCGCGGAATAGCTACTCCTGTCTTAAAAGATTATATTAACCGGAATACAGCATCTGAAATCAGGGCTACAGTGCTTTCTCTGCGCAGCCTGATTATAAGGATTATATATGCAGTGTTTGGTCCGTTACTGGGATTGCTTTCAGATAAAAAAGGCCTGCGACCCGCATTATATTTAGCCGGAATATTTATTTTAATTACCGGTTTTTTAAGTGCATGGAAAGTTATTCAAACACAGATGAAAAAAAATTCTTTTTAGTATATTTATTGCAACATACTTTTGGAAATGAAGAAATTGAACCCTGATAATCAATCTGTAAAATCAACATTCAATCATTACTGCCCGGCCATACTCCTTTTTGCTTTTACATGCATATTATATAGCAACACCCTGCTTAACAATTATGCCCTTGATGATGCCATTACCATTACCCTAAACGATTATACAAAAAAGGGTGTACATGGATTGAAGAGCATATTCTCAGAAGATTCATTTACCGGATTTTTCGGACAAAAAAAAGACCTTGTGCCCGGTGGAAGATACAGGCCGTTATCTATAGCAACTTTTGCCATCGAATATCAGTTTTTTGGAGAAAATCCTACGATCAATCATCTGATAAATGTGTTACTATATGCATTTACCGTTGTATTACTGTATATATTGATTTCCCGGCTTTTTAATGAATTGTTTAAACCCTGGTTTATGCAATTGGGATTTATCGCAGCCCTTTTATTTGCAGTACATCCTATACATACTGAGGTAGTAGCTAACATTAAAGGACGCGATGAAATACTTGCCCTGCTTTTTTCTTTGTTCACCCTGATGGGTTATCTAAGGCTTCTTGAAACAAAAAAATACATTCTCCTGATTCCTGTTTTTCTATCTTTTTTCCTGGCGCTGCTTTCCAAAGAGAATGCTGCTGTTTTTTTAGCAATTGTTCCATTAACAGCATGGTTTTTCAGGAATAATTCTTTAAAAAGTATTATTACAGGGTTGTATCCTATGTTGGTTGCTGCCTTACTCTATTTTATTATCAGGCAAACGGTAACCGGAACAGGCCAGGCTGTTTCACAGGAACTGATGAATAATCCGTTTTTATATGCCACTTCAAATCAGCGGCTCGCGACCATAATTTACGTACTCGGACGATATTTTAAACTTCTGGTATTTCCCCATCCCCAAACCTATGATTATTATCCATACCACATAGCCCTTCAAAATTTTGAAGATTTCTGGGTTATTCTGCCGGGATTGGGATACCTCCTGATGTTAGTGTTAATTGGATTGCTTTACCCGCAAAAAAATCCCCTGGCCTATGCCCTGCTTTTTTATATTGTGGCATTAATTCCATTTTCTAACCTGCTGGTTAATATCGGTACATTTATGAATGAACGGTTTCTTTATTTTCCTTCGGTTGGATTTGTGATACTGGTGGCTATTTTGCTTAAATCAATTTTTGTGAAATTCACTCAGAAAAATCAAATTTATCTATATTTGATCCTGGTTCCCATTGTAATTTTGTTTTCTATTAAAACATATACCAGGAACAAGGTCTGGAAAAACGATTATACTTTATTTACCACTGATGTTCTTACTTCATATAATAGCGCAAAAAGCAATTGTACTGCCGGAGGGGCGCTTATTGAAAAGGCCAAATCCGAGAAAAATCCAACAGTAAAAAAAGCACTGCTTGACCAGTCAGTTTATTATCTGCAACGATCGGTAAAAATTCATCCTAATTATGCCGATGCTTTGTTATTGCTGGGAAATGCATATTATGACCGGGATAAAAACATTGACAGCACCTATTATTACTATAAAAAAATTCTGGAAAACAATCCATGGAACGAGAATGTTTACAATAATATTAACCTGATTTTAAATAAAACAGAAAATATCGACAAACAAATTCTAATTTATAAAGAGCTTGCCCTGTTTAATCCAAACCGGTGGGAGGCATTTTATAAGCTTGGGAATATTTACGGTAAGGTTAAACAAGAAATTGATTCCTCACTATATTATTTAAATAAGGCCTACACATTAAATCCTTCGGGAATTCAGATAAATAAAGATCTCGGAGTAGCATATGGTATAAACGGTGACTTTGAAAATTCGTTGAATTTTTTAATACAGGCAATGAAACTCGATCCATCCGACGCACAGAATGTTATCAATATTGGAGTAACTTACCAGCGAATGGGAAACATCGCGGAAGCAAAAAAATACTTCGATGAAGCTGCAAAAATAAAGACTTCTGAAAATTAGAAAAAATCATGTCTTTATTGTGACTAAATTTACAAGATATGTCAAAAGCTTAAGATTGAAAATAATTGTTGAAGATCTTTAAAAATTAAGAATCGGAAAACTATGACCTCATCAAATAAATTCGGGACTTTCGGAGGGGTATTTACTCCGTCCATTCTTACCATCCTGGGCGTTATAATGTATATGCGCCTGCCTATGATCATTGGTGAATCAGGATTATATGCTACTATCGGGATTATTATCGTTGCGCATATTATTTCCATAACTACAGGTTTAAGTGTTTCTTCAATTGCCACAGATAAAAAAGTTCAGGCTGGCGGCACGTATTATATGATCTCCAGAAGTTTGGGCCTTCCCATAGGAGGTACACTTGGATTGGCTTTGTTTGTTGGATTATCTTTTAGCGTGAGCCTTTATCTGATTGGATTTTCAGAAAGTTTTTTAAACTTTTGGGGATTTGAATTAACGAAAGATAATATAAGAATTGCCGGAAGTGCTATTCTTCTTTTAGTTACGATTATTACTTTTATAAGTACCTCCCTTGCCCTTAAAACACAATATTTTATTATGGCCGCTATTGTACTTTCATTGCTTTCCATCTTTTTTGGCAAGCATGAATTTGCCCCGGAACATCCTTTCTTAACAAATTCAAATGCCACTATACCTATAATGGTTTTATTTGGAATATTTTTCCCTGCTGTTACTGGTTTTGAGGCCGGAGTATCAATGTCGGGAGATTTAAAAGATCCTAAAAAATCAATACCCCTGGGATCAATATCCGCTATAATGGTTGGCTTGATAGTTTATATCGGCCTGGCCTTTTACTTTTCTTATACGGTTGATCACAAAGCATTGGCCGGTGACCCGAAAATTTTGCTAAAAATCGCATGGATACCGGAGTTGGTTATCGCAGGTATTTGGGGAGCCACACTCTCGTCAGCACTTGGCAGTATATTAGGCGCACCCCGGATTTTACAGGCCACAGCCACAGACCGGATCACCCACCGTTTTTTTGCCAGGGGAACCGGAAAAACAAATGAACCCAGAAATGCCTTGTTGCTGACTTTTATAATTGCTGAAGCAGGTATTCTAATTGGTGAACTAGATGTAATAGCTCGTATTGTGTCTATCTTTTTTATTACTACTTATGGATTTCTGAATCTCAGTTGTGCATTTGAAAGATTAACAAGCGCCGATTTCAGACCGGCTTTTAAAACTCCTGCATGGATAAGTATTATTGGCTCAATTGCCTGTATGATCGTGATGATACAACTTGATTTTGTTGCCATGCTGGGAGCAACGTTTATTTTGGGCGCTGTTTATCTCTATATCAAAAGAAAAGAACTGGTGCTGCAATCGGGTGATGCCTGGAGCAGTTTGTGGGCATCTCTTGTAAAATCAGGATTGCAGAAACTGAAGACCGATTCGCTGCATTACCGCAACTGGCGCCCAAACATAATTATGTTCTCGGGTGAAGAAACCGACAGGCCCTATATGACTATGCTTGGCAAGGATATATCCGGAAAGCTGGGGATACTTACCGGATTTCAGTTAGAAGAAACACAAAACGAAATTTTACCAAGAAAACAGGGAATTATTGAAAAGAAAAAGGAAAATAGCGGATATTTCAAAAACTATCATGCCTGCCGCGATATATATACCGGCATGGATGAAATAATGAGACTCTATGGTTTTAGCGGCATAGAACCCAATACAATTTTAATGGGATGGAGCCGGGATAAAAATAAAAAACAAACATTTACCGACTTAATCAAACATCTGGAAAAAAATAATTTTAATTCTGTATTTCTGAAGTATGATGCCCAAAGAGGAATGGGTAAAAATAAAACTATCGATATATGGTGGAGCGGCTGGGGAAATAATCTTTCGTTTGCCATTAATCTTATCCGGCATCTTACAACTTCGCCCAATTGGACCAATCCTGAGATTAGGCTGTTTGTTGTTGTTAACGATAGTATTATGATCGATAATATCTATAATTCACTTGAAAATATTCTATCGGAATACAGGGTGAATATGGAAATTAAAGTAATAAATAACAGTATTGACCAGCTTCCGAAAAATCAAATTATTTGGAGAGAATCAGGAAATACCGACCTGACTATTGTAGGGATCCCCGATAAAAAGTTTCACGAAATAAATACAACTTACGAGGAAGTTACTGAACTGACAGCCAAAATGGGCACCATGCTCCTGATCAATGCTTCAAACAATTTTGAAGATTACAATATTATCGGCGACGAACAGGTTACAAAAATGGAGAACACCATTAAAACCGAAACTATTAAACTGCCGCCGTTAAATACCACCAAATATCCATTTCTCAATGTAAAACTCGAACAGTTTGATTCTGATGGCTTAAAGATTCTTGATACATTTTATAAAAAAGCCTTTCTGCCTTTTTTCAGTGAACAAAGTGCCCTAATGCAGAAGTTGGAGGCTTTAGCTTTATCTGCTTATAAAGAACTAAATAAGACGAGCCAAATAAAAGATAAAAACAAGACTGCTAAAATAATTAGTAAAATACGGTACGATATATATATTAAAGTAAAAAACCTGATTGACGAATTTATAACTGAAAGGATAGAATTTCAAAAAAATGTGCTGGCATCCGGAATTGACTGGTATTGTAATCAATTAAGTGAAAATATTCTTAGCATTCAAAAAAAACTTTCTGTAAAATACGATAAAAGCGTTTTTAATATCCGGTTGTCTGACAGTCGAAAACTCCGATGGTTTAAAAGAAAAAACAGACTAATCAGGCCATTTGCAAAAAAAACAATAAACAGCCATATTAATTTTCGCAAGATTGTACGTTTGTATCTGGAACAAAACCGGCAACAATATTTACACGATTTTTTAAAAGAAATCAACATCTCCGGCCTAAAATTTATTTCTTCAATTAATGACTGGTTAGTTTTACTCGACACCCAAATGGAGTTTTTCACGAAAGAAATTACCCGGGGAAATATTGACCTGCTGCTTGTTGAAAATAAGCAATCGGAACTTTTAGAAAAAATTACCCACATTAACCGGAACGTAACTCAAAATACCCATTATTTTAAAAACGAGATTTTAACTGATTTTAGAAAAAATATTCAATTGTTGAGTAATGATCTTGAAAAGATCGACATTAACAAGTTAATCTCTAAGAAAAAAAGAAGGAATTCTTATTATCGGGAAATGGAGGAGAAAAACAGATCTTTTCCCGGAGAATGGTACGATAATATCTATTATATTTCGAATAAACTGTTGCTGGATTTGGTTATTTTAAACCTGAAAAATAAAGTACGGCACGAAAGTTCTGAACTTCTGCGAAACATTACTCAAGTGATAAATTCAGAGCTGCTTACCAAACTGGAAAAATTCAGAAGTAACTTAATGAGCGTAAAGGATCAGATAGACAACAACACGATGATTCCCGAGTTAAACATTAATAGTGCTTTTTTAAATGTAAATGAATTTACAGAATTACTCAGTAAAAACTTAGTGGATGTAATAGAAGAAATTCCTGAAGAAATAAGGATATATAGTACCCCGTTTTCAAGTGTTCACGATATATCTGCGCACGATAGTGAAGTGATCGAAATTCCTGTAAGAAGAATGGTAAGACATTTTATAGATTCCCGGTTAATAGGGCAGTTGGATGAAAACCTTGAGAAAATGGGACATGAAGTCAGAAAATTAACGTACCAGGTAAAGGACCATTTAAGTTATCTTCATTTTGAACTTGAAAATATAACTCCAACTGATGAAGGTAAAAAACAGGCTATCCGGGAAATTATTGATGAATCGCTGGAAGAGTTAAAAGAAGACCGATCTAAAATTAAAAAGCTGAGTGCAGATTTGCAGCATATTATTAATGTAAATCTAGATAATACGTTTGAGCCCCTGTCTTCTTATAAAATTACTGTAAGCAGTAAGGAACTAACGCATATTATACGGGAATACCAGGGTAAAAAGACCAAGAGCCGTTTTGATAAGTGGATGGAGAATATAAAGATATTTTTTAGGAAAAAAACTGTGCGCCTGCTTTACTCACAGAGCGAGGGCATTTTGCTTGCCCGCGAATTGTCGGAACAGGAAAGTGGAAATTCTCCATCTGAAATTTTTCTCAACCTTATAGATAAAGTAAGCCCAAACCCGAATGTGTATGAAAATATACCATCTTATTACAAAAATCTTTTTAGTGGCCGGTCAAGCATTAGCGAAGATTTTTGGATCGATAGAAAAGAAGAAGAGCAACAATTTAATACTGCAATTTTTCACTATAACAATGGTTACCGGGGCGGAATTCTGATAACCGGTGAGCGTAATTCCGGAAAAACTGCATTTTGCAGACATGTTACCCGTAAATATTTTCAAACGAATCAGGTTTATCATATTTTTCCTCCAATAATGGGATCCGCAGACATACATGAATTTGAACATGAATTAAATAACGTGCTGGAAATACATGGAAATGCTTATGAGGTTTTTGAAAAATTACCCTATAAAAAGGTTATTGTTTTTCATGATTTGGAGCTCTGGTGGGAATCAACAGAAAACGGTTTTGCTGTTTTACGGTTAATATTAGACCTGATAAAAAAATTCAGCGATAAATGCCTGATTCTTGCTAATATAAACTCTTTTGCATATCAACGTATTAACGAAATTCAACATCTTGCTGATAGTTTTATAAGTGTGATATCTTGCAAGCCTTTTGATTCAGAAGAATTAAAAGATCTGATCATGCGCAGACACCATTCCGGGGGCATGAAATTCAACCTGGGCAAAAAACACGAAGATGGAATTTCTGAAATTCGCCTTGCCGGTTTATTTAATAAATATTTTAACTATTCAAAAGGAAATCCCGGAACGGCCCTTTATGCCTGGGTGTCTCATATTACAGCAAGTTCAGATGACCAGCTGGAGATCGTTTCTCCTGAAAAACCAAATACCAGTGTGTTTGAAAACATGCACGACGACTGGCATGTAGTTTTATACCAGATTATATTGCACAAACGAATGACAGTTTCAAAAATCAAACGTGTATTAATGCTAGATGAACGGAAAATTATGAGGATAACAGATGCCTTATTTCTAGCCGGACTGATTAAGGAGAAATCAAGTGGCGTTTATGTTATCAATCCTTATATGGATAATTTTGTAACAGAATATTTATTAGAAAACCAATAAATTATAAATAATGAAACCCATAATTGTTTTGGTAATTGTTACTGCAACCTACTTTGTTCTTAAATTTTTACAGGTTGTTATTAAGAGGTTTGGGAAAAAATATTTTATCTTAAAAACTGTTGGCAGAATGTTGCCGCTTATTGTTTCAGTTACCTGGGTAGTCATTGTGTTTTGGTCGGCGAATTACTTATTTAACGAAAAGTCATACTATAAGCTTGTAATTATTTGTATGATCGTTATTTTAAGCGTCCTCATTGGATGGTTCTTTATAAAAGATTTTATTGCCGGTGTAATTTTCAGGGTGCAAAATAATTATGCTGAAGGGGACCATGTTCAGTTTGGAGAAGTGGCAGGCAGGGTGGAATCGTTGTATTTAACCCATATTTCGCTGCAAACTCAGGAGGGCAGGCTTGTAAAAGTTCCTTATTCAAGATTAGGGAGTGAAATTATCTCGCAAAAGACTGAATCAAAAACTTTTGAGAAAAATTCCTTTATTTTAAAAACAAGAAAAACCGAAAGTGTTACATCTACCGAAGAGTCTATTAGAAATATTTTAATGACCTCGCCCTGGCGAATTAGCAATACACAACCTAATATAAAATTTGTTGGCGAAGATGATTTGTCTTTTCATTATAACATACTGGTCCAGGTTAGAAATCAGAAGCATTTGGATTATCTGGCGGAAGCCCTCGATAAACGGTTCGGACAATTAAGCGGCAGATAAAGGCCGGTTAATGTATTTTCGCTTTACACCTGATGTGTTCAGGGCGCAAAAAACAGACTTTTATTTGGGTAAAAATTCAGGAGTTTGTTAAAATAAATAAATCCTTTCCAGTAACGAACCTGAATTTATATTTTTCTTACCCCATGAAACAATACAAAAAATAACTGTTCTTAAATAAGCTTTGCACTAAGTGTAATTTCTGTTGCAGCCAATACCCGTGATACCGGACATTTCTTTTTTGCAATCTCAGAAAGTTCCTTAAATTTTTCCTGCGAAATCCCGGGACATTTTACTTCTGTATTGAGCTCTATTTTTGAAATTACCGGACCCACTTCGTCACTTTCCAGATGCACTGCTGCAGAAGTCTGAACGCTTTCGGGATTTAAATTTTCCGCACTAAGCAAGGCAGATAAAAACATGGAATAACATCCTGCATGGGCTGCTCCGATTAGTTCTTCAGGATTGGTTCCTTTACCCTCTTCAAACCGCGAAATAAAAGTATAAGGTCCGCTGTAATCACTGAAATTCATGGTTCCACTGCCCTTTTTTAAGGTGCCGTTCCAGGTGGCTTTTGCTTTTCTAATTGACATAATATATTGTTTAGATGGTATACAAATTTAAGAAAGTTAAAGAAAGAATACCAGTCTGATATTTTTTATAATCAATTTAGAAGATGTATAAGTGAATTTATAACAATAGATTTCTATTCAGCTAATTAAGAATTCTAATACATCAATAAAAATGTTAAATGCCCGTTAAAATGCACTTTTTAAAAAAACAATTGAATAGTGAAGTGTTTCTAAACTGTTATAGAAATATGTAAAATCAATTAATGTAAAAATGAAAAACCTCTATATTATAATAATATTGTCAATTTTACCAATTACCGGCTTCAGCCAGTTACCAGATAAATCCGGAATTACAGGAATAATTACAGATATTAATGGGCAAGAACCTCTTGAATTCGCCACTGTATCGGTATATACTCCCGATTCAGCATTGGTAACCGGAAATATCACGGGCCCTGACGGCACTTTCAAAATTGCTTTAATACCCGGATTATATTTTGCCAAAATCCAGTTTGTTTCTTATGAGGAAAAATTCACGAATATTTTCTCCATCCCTTTCGGGGAATCACCCATTAACCTGGGAACAATTGCTCTGGAACCACGCACTGTCCTTATATCAGAAGCCGTTATTACCGGTGAAAAAAGTGAAATGGTAATTGCACTTGACAAAAAAGTATTTAATGTGGGTAAAGATTTAAGTAATACCGGCAAATCCACACTTGAGATACTCGATAATGTACCTTCAGTTTCTGTTGATCTGGATGGAAATATTAGCATGCGGGGAAGTGAAAGCCTGCAAATTTTAGTAGATGGTAAACCTTCGGGGCTGATTAATAATGGAAATTCAAATGCCTTACAAAGCTTACCCGGAAATCTTATTGAACGTATTGAGGTAATTACGAATCCGAGTGCACGCTACGAAGCAGAAGGCATGGCAGGTATTATTAACATCGTGTTAAAAAAAGAAGAAAGATACGGTGTAAATGGTTCATTCGAAGGTTCAGCAGGTTACCCACACGATTATTCTTTAAGCACAAATATCAATTTCAGGCGCGAGAAAATAAATTACTTTATAAATTATGGCCTGAGTTACGATGAACGACCAGGTGATGGCAGCGCCTTTCAGCATTTTATGTTTGAAGATACCACGTATTATACCCGCATGCATAGAAGCCGGTTGCGAACAGGTTGGTCGCATACCCTCAGAGGTGGGGCCGACTATTTTATTAACAGCAGAAATGTGATTACTGCATCAGTAATGGTGGGAATTGAAGATCAGTTAAACCTCACTGATATTCTGTATAAAGATTACGATGCCAACGAAATACTCTCTGATAATACCCTGCGGGAAGATCGGGAGAAAGAAACAGAAAGAAATATTGAATTTGCCCTGAATTATGAAAAAAAATTCGAAAAGAAAGATCATAAGTTTAATGCACTGTTCCAGTATATTGAAGATTCGGAACTTGAAAAATCAAATATCAGTGAGAGGCAGATTGATTATTCAGGTGAAAATATAGATGAAAATCCATTATTTCAGAAAAGCTATAATAAGGAGTTCGAACGTAAAATTCTTTTTAAAGCCGATTATATTTACCCACTGAGTGAAAAACTGAAATTTGAAACCGGATACCGAAGTGAATTCAGAAAAATTACAAATCCGTATATTGTTGAGGAAATTGATTCAGACGACAATTGGATTAAGCTATCTGACTTTTCCAATAATTTTGATTACACCGAAAATGTACATGCCCTCTATATCCAAACGGGAAATAAATTTGGAAAATATTCACTTCAGCTGGGATTAAGAGCCGAACTTTCGGATATACATACCTACCTGGAAAATACCCGGGAACAAAACGACCGGTTATACTTTAATATATTTCCTACAATCCATAATTCTTTTCAGTTTGATCAGAAAAACTCTTTTCAGTTAAGTTATAGCAGGCGCATAAACAGGCCCCACTTTTGGTTGCTGAATCCGTTTTATTCTTTCAGCGATTCAAGAAATTTTCGTTCCGGAAATCCTAATCTGAATCCGGAATATACCGATTCGTATGAAGGAGGATATTTATTTAACAATGGTAAATTTTCGTTTTATGGAGGATTGTATTACAAAAATACCGAAGGCGTTATTGAACGCATAAATTTTGTTGATACAACAGGTATTACCATTCAGAAGCCGTTAAACTTGTCGAAACAAAAATCGTACGGGATTGAATCCAACATATCTCTTGATGTGGTTAAATGGTGGACACTTAGCGGTGATATTAATTTTTACCGGGCCATTACTACCGGTGAATATGCAGGTGAAAACCTGTCAAGTGATACCTACTCATGGAATACCCGGTTGAACTCGAAATTGAAATTCAGAAATAATCTCGATTTTCAGGCTATATTCTTTTACCGGGCACCCCAGCGGACTACCCAGGGTATTCGCAAAGAGTTTTACATGCTGAACCTCGCAGCAAGTAAAGATGTTCTGGGCGGAGACGGTACGCTGACCCTGAACATCCGTGATGTTTTAAACAGCAGGAAATTCAGGTATATTCTTGAACGACCGGAATTGTATTCGGAAAATGAATTTCGCTGGTCTACCCGCAGTATTTCACTTACATTTATTTACAGGCTAAATCAAAAGAAAAAAATCAACGGGAATGGTAACCGTGGAAACGGTGCCGGAGGAGGTGATATTGAGTTTTAAAAAATTAATGCGTTTCCCTAAATATCTATCTCTAATCCATCATAAGCCAACCGTACATGTTCCGGTAATGAGAGTTCCACCTCGGCATGTAAGCCAAACTGGTGGCTGATATGGGTTAAATACGCTTTTTCCGGTTTTATTTTCTGAATAACATCCAATGCCTCCTGAAGACAAAAATGTGAAACGTGTGGTTTAATCCGAAGCGCGGATATTGCAAAATATTTTACCCCTTCAAGTTTTTTTATTTCCTCATCCGGAATTCGGTTCAGATCGGTAATATATGCAAAACTATTAATCCTGAAACCAAATACAGGCAGTTCATGATGGTATACCCGAATAGGAAGCAAGCGGATACCTGCCACACTAAATTCAGAATTATTTAACATGTGCATTTTAATATCAGGGATTCCGGGATATTTATGATCGGAAAAAATGTACATGAATTCACGTTGCAAAGCATCCTGTACCCGCTTTTCAGCATAAACATCCATTGGCCGTTTCAGAATAAAATTAAAAGCGCGAACATCATCAAGACCCGCAACATGATCTTTATGTTCGTGAGTAAATATAATAGCATCCAGGTTTTTCACATTATGCCGCAGCATCTGCTGCCTGAAATCAGGCCCGGAATCGATTACCAGAACATTTCCTTTCTCTTCGATCATAACAGAAGAACGTAATCGTTTATCGCGGGAATCTTTTGACAAACATACCCTGCACTGACAAGCAATTACCGGCACACCCTGTGAAGTTCCTGTTCCTAAAAAAGTAATTTTCAAATCAACTGAATTTGTATTCAAAAGTAAAGCTTTATTCAAAAACCCCCTGTATAATTGTATATTATTTAATATCTAAGGTATTTCCTTATTAAATAATTAATTATTACAATATGTTTGGAAATATCTGATACGATGTATTACTTGCATTACAGTAATACTAAATATTTTTTATTAAACATGAGAAAATTATCCGTTCTAATTCTGCTTTGCCTGTTATACAGTTTGAATCAATCGGGACAAACCTATAATAATTTATCGGATCTTTCCATTGAAAAGATTATGAAGGGTGAAGATTTTGTAGGGTACCTTCCAAAAGATATTCGCTGGTCAGAAGATAGTAAAACCATTTTTTTTACCTGGAATCCACGGATGGAAAAGGTTCGTGATGTTTACCAGGCGGGTATTCATGACTTAAATATCAAGCCTGTTACAGTAGAAGTTCAGAAGCAACTTCCTGTAAAGGGTGAATACAATGCACAACGAACAAAAAAAACCTACTCGCGGTTTGGAGATATTTTTTTGTATGATCTGAATAAAAACACGGAAATAAAAATTACCAGTACCCTTGAAGTTGAAACCAATCCTACATTTTCCCAAAACGATACAAAAATTGTATACCAGAAAGAGAATAATCTGTATTCATGGGATATAACTTCCGGAACAACTGTTCAGCTTACAAATTTTAACTCCGGTTCGGAAAAAAGTGATAAGGATAAACCCGAATATGAACAGTGGCTCGAAAAGGATCAGTTGGCACATTTTGAAATTATAAAAGAAAGAAAAGAAATTTCGGAAATTCAGGAAAAAAGAAATAAACTGTTGGAACCAAAACGCCCGAAAGCTTTTTATCTGGACGGACAGCAGATTTTTAATATTCAGATAAACCCGGATGCTACATTCGTAACGTTTATTCTAAATACTTCAACTGCTGAAAATAAAAACACAAAAGTTCCCAGTTATGTTACCCGGAGCGGGTACACAGAAGATATACCTGCGCGCGAAAAAGTGGGCACATCGCAGGATAAATATAAATTTTATATATATAATATTGAAGCCGATACGGTATATACTTTTAAATCAGAAAAAATAGAAGGAATTTATGATAAACCTGAATTTTTAAAAGAATACGATACAACCTCCGGGGGTTGCGGGGACCAATTTGAAAATCCACGCGACATCTTTATTCACGGACCTTATTATTCCGAAAACGGCGCTGCTCTAATTGAAGCCAAGTCAATGGATGGTAAAGACCGGTGGATTTTGCTTCTACAGCTTGAAACCGGTGAACCTGTTTTGCTCGAACGTCAGCACGATGAAGCCTGGATCGGGGGACCGGGAATTTCAGGATGGAAATCTGTTCCGGGAAATATGGGTTGGATCGATAACAATACGGTATGGTTTCAATCTGAACAGACCGGTTACTCTCATCTGTACACCTGTTCAATTCCTGATAAAAAGAAAACCGCACTAACCAGTGGCAGTTTTGAAATTCTGGATGTTACCCTTTCTCATAATAAAAAAACTTTTTATATCACCTCGAACCGGGAATCCCCTTTTGAACATCATTTTTATCATCTTCCCGCGAATGGCGGTGAAATGAAAAAGATAACATCAATGGCTGGCAATAATGAAGTAACAGTATCTCCCGATGAAAAATTTCTGGCAATACGATACTCAAACAGCAACACGCCCTGGGAATTATATATTTTGCCGAATAAAGCCGGAGAAACTGAAAAACGTATCTCACATTCTCTATCCTCTGAATTTAAAGCCTATCCCTGGAGGGAACCGGAAATTATACAATTTAAAGCCTCCGATGGGGTTCCGGTACCCGCCAGAATTTATATCCCTGAAGAAAACGTTAAAAACGGTGCAGCTGTAATATTTGTGCACGGTGCCGGATATCTTCAAAATGTTCATCGCTGGTGGAGCGATTATTACAGGGAATATATGTTTCATAATTTTTTATGCGATAACGGATATACCGTGCTGGATATCGATTACCGGGGCAGTGAGGGTTACGGGCGTGATTGGCGGACAGCAATATACCGGCATATGGGCGGCAGAGACCTGAATGACCAGGTTGACGGGGCAAAATATCTTGTTGAACGTTACGGGATAAACAAAGACAAAATTGGAATATATGGCGGATCGTATGGAGGTTTTATTACCCTGATGGCATTGTTCACAAAACCGGGTACATTCAGGTGCGGCGCTGCTTTGCGATCGGTAGTGGATTGGGCTCATTATAACCATCCCTATACAGTTAATATATTAAATACACCGGTGGAAGACAGCATTGCATACTATCGCAGCAGTCCGTTATACTATGCCGAAGGTTTGCAGGATAATTTGCTGATGTTGCATGGGGTGATTGATACCAATGTGCAGTTTCAGGATATTGTCCGCTTGTCGCAGCGTCTTATTGAACTGGGTAAAAATAACTGGGAACTCGCTTTATTTCCGCTTGAAGACCATGGTTTTAAGGAAGCCTCCAGCTGGACAGATGAATACAAGCGCATTTATAAATTATTTCAGGAAAACCTTATTGATAAAAAAGAATAATAAAAGTATGAAAGGCAAACTATACCTGATTCCTGCCCCACTTGGTGAAGAAAATATCCTGCATACGCTTCCGCAATTTGTATTTGAAATTATTAATAATATAGATTTTTATATTGTTGAAGATATTCGCACAGCACGGAGGTATTTAAAAAAAATGGGTATTAAAAAACCCATAGATTCGCTGACGTTTTATGTTTTAAATGAACATACACAAGCTGCAGATATCGAAGCCTTTTTAAATCCGGCGAGCGAACATCATGTCGGTTTAATGTCTGAAGCCGGTTTACCGGGAATTGCCGACCCGGGAGCTGAGCTTGTAAAACTAGCCCATAAAAAAGGAATACAGGTGATTCCGATAACCGGACCTTCTTCAATTTTTCTGGCATTAATGGCATCCGGGTTAAATGGCCAGAATTTTGCTTTTCACGGGTACCTGCCCATAAAAAAGCCCGAGCGTACACAAAAAATCAGGTTGCTTGAAAAACAATCGAAGCAGGAAAATTTATCTCAGCTTTTTATTGAAGCGCCCTATCGAAATAACCAGCTTTTTCAGGATATTATAAATACCTGCCAGCCTGAAACCCAACTATGTGTGGCAGCTGATATTACCCAATCCGGTGAGTTTATTGCAACAAAAAGTATTAAAGAATGGACACGGCAAATTCCGGAATTGCATAAAAAACCGGCTATATTTATTTTACAATCCCTATAGCCGGTTTGGAAAAAATATTAAATTTCTTAGAAAGGTGTCACTTTCACCACTTCCAGGTCAAAAACGAGGGTGGTATATGCCGGAATAACAATAAAACCATAACTGGGGTGTAAATACTCATGAGTGCCATAACCCAGTTTATAGGGAATAACAACTTTTGCAATGCAACCCTGATACATGTAACCTATAGCCTCAGTAAATCCTGAAATAAAACCCGTTGACCCCTGGATAAAATTAAAAGTCTGGTTGCCCTCGGTCTGGTCGAAAATCCTGCCATCAAGAAACCTGCCGGTATATTTCAGGTAAACCGAATCTGCGGTGGTTATTGTTGGCCCACCGGCAACACTCAATGGTGATTCTATGTAATACAAACCCGTACTTGTAGAATCTGAAATATTTATATCCAGCGAATCTGAGATATAGGCAAACATTTTTCCGGTTTCATTCTGTGCCGGATATTTAATAACCTCCAGTAATTCCACATCATATATCAATGTTTTGTAATTATTGGAGTATGCCAGTTTGGATGGAATAATAAATGTAGCTTTCCCTCCCTGTCGCATATACGAAATACCTTCTGTAAAACCGGCAATGCTATAGCCATATTTAAATTTTATACTCCCATAGATATATTCCGAAAAATAAATTCCGGCTTCCTGGGCAATTGCGCTATCAGTAGATTCAAATATGGTCTCATCTATGTATTTACCCGTATATTTTATTACTATAAAATCATTGGGCACTGCAATATCACCTGTACCGGCTTCATTTTCAATATAGTACATCCCGGATGCTGTTTTATAGTCATCCGAAATATTGTTTTCCGTGAGGTACTCATCTAATAGTTTATTTTCTTCTGCCAGTCTTTCCTCCGAATCATCTTTTATACAACCGGATACTAAGAATGCTCCCGCCAATAGTATAAGTATGGCGCTATTTGCAAATGGTCTCGAAAAATTCATTGTTATATATTTTTAATGTTGATTTAATGCTTAGATGTATTATAACGAAAAAGGTTGCTTAAAAATTATTAATTTATTTTTAAAAGTTCAACTTCAAAAATTAAAGATGTAAAAGGAGGAATAATTCCGGTGGATGACCCGGTGTTTCCAAATGCCAGTTCAGAGGGCAGGATAAACAACGATTTTTCACCCTCCTCCATCATACTAATTGCCTCTTCCAATCCTTTAACCACCTGCCATTCTGTGCCATATACAAACTGAAACGGTTGATTTCGCTTGATGGTAGAGTCGAAATATTTTCCATTCAGGAATTTTCCCTCATAGTTCACGGTAATTGTATCGCCCTGCCGAACTTTTCTTCCTGTGCCCTCCTTTAATATCAATTGATATAATCCCGATTTTGTGGGATTCACCGCAAGTTCTTTTTCAGCAAGAAATTGTTCCAAGATCGTTTTTTCATAATCGCCAAAATCGTCAATCCAGTTGAGAAATGCTTCTTTCTCTTTATTATATTCTTCTTCGGTTTGAATTTCAAGTATTTCCACTTCAATTTTCATTTTACTTTCAGTATCAAGAAATGAAGGCAGAGAAGTCTGTAGCGTTTTTTCAAAAAAATTGTCTGCAGAAATAATAAATGTGGCGTTTTCATTTTCAGCCAGCATTAAAAAACATTCATCTACAGAACCTTTAAATGAAGGCCGGGTTACCTGGAATTTTCTCCTTCCCTTAAAAAACAAGGAATCTTTTAGTGTAAAATACTGAATATCGGCTGTGATAAAATCTCCGGGATAGGCTTTTTCTGTTTCCTCCCCTATTTTATGCAATTGAAAATATATACCGTGCCGTGCTTTGGAAAATCCGGGATACGGGGAATGGTTGTTACACGATATTCCCAATAATATCAGAAGAAAGACAAAAAGTTTTTTCATTCGTAACTTAATTTAATATCAGTTTATTAAGATATATATTAACGATCTTCAAGCATGCGTACATATACTTCATAAACAATAATGGCCCGCTTAGGAATTTTTTCACCGTCGCCAATAAGCCCGTGAGCAAGGTGAGGCGGCAAAATAAACCGTGCGCTATCTCCCTCATGAAGCATTAAAACACCTTCTTCCAATCCGGCTTCTACTCCTCCCCTTCCAATTTCAAATTGTTTGGGGCCATCAATATCTGAACTGTAGCACAAGGTCCCGTCAAGTAATGTTAATGTGTAGTCTAAAGTAATATATGTTCCATTCTGTGCCTTTTTTCCTTCTCCAGGTGAAATAATCATATACCATAATCCGGTTTTCGTTTCCTTCATATCCCAACTCCGGCGTTTAATATACCCGGCAATTTTCTCCGAATCTTTTTTCACCAGGATCTTATTCGCTCCTATCAGCGCATCTTTGGTTTTTTCATAGTCTTCATCACTAATCCGGCGATCATTTTGTTTGCACGAAAATACCAACAACAAGAATATAAAAATAAATAAAGCTGTATTTCTAGGCATCATTTGATAATAATTCTTTTTCAAATTCAGGAAGCAGGTTTATAAATGTTTCCAGTGTTTTTTCAAGAGAGACATATGATTCACCACCGGCTGCATTTTTATGGCCGCCACCATTAAAATACTTTTTTGAAAATTCATTCACTGCAAAATTTCCTTTCGACCGGAAGGAAATTTTTACATAATCTTTATTTTCCGTAAAAAGCGCGGTAAAGCATATTCCTTTAATCGACAAGGGATAATTTACAAATCCTTCACTATCTCCGGGCTGAAACTGAAATTTTTTCATTTCTTCTTTTGAAAGACTGATAAATGCTGTTCTGTATTTTTCCAGTACCTTCATTTTTTCGTGCAAACAATACCCCAAAAGCTGAAGCCTGTTCGCAGAAAAATTATCGTATACATTGTAATATATCTGATCTTTATCGAATCCGTACGAAAGCAAACGTGATACAATTTCAAATGTTTTCGGATTGCTTGAATTATAACTAAAGCATCCTGTATCGGCCATTATGCCGGCATATATACATTGGGCTACATCCTTGTCGATATATTGATCCAGGTTAAGATCGCAGACAACCTCAAATACAAGTTCTGAAGAGGAACTTACTGAAGTATCAGAAAATATTGAATCGGCTATTTGTTGGGGGCCAGGATGATGATCGATCATTACTTTGTATGCTTTTGATTCCAGTACCGTCTTTTCAAACTCCTTCACCCGGCTTAGCTCGTTAAAATCCACTAAAAATATCAGATCAGATTCACTGATAATTCTTTCCGCTTTTTTGTTCATTTTCTCGAAAACCGTAACTCCTTTGTATCCCGGCATCCACTGTAAAAAAACGGGCACAATGTTCGGTACAATCACATTTGCCTCGTGCCCCATACTTTTAAATATATTATATAACGCTAGGGTGGCGCCTATAGCATCTCCGTCCGGATTCCGATGTGAAAGCAAGGCAACTTTAATTTTCTTTCCGGATAATTTTTCCTTTAATGGCGATGTATCGTGATAAATCCTTTCGTCAGTCATTATTTATTGAATCAATTACTCCTTTCAAATATATATAAAAATTATATATTACCCGGAACATGCATCTTTATAAATATTTCATATTTTCGCTTTTCAAAATTTTACATTATGAACGGAACGAAAACTTTAACCATTATTAAACCCGGAGCAGTGGCCAATGAATACATCGGGCCTATTCTTGAGAAAATAAATAGTAAAGGATTTCATATTTCAGCTATGAAATTTTTCCGGCTCACCCAAAGCCAGGCCGAACGTTTTTATGCTATTCATATGGATAAGGCCTTTTATAAAAGTCTGGTGGAATTTATGATATCGGGCCCGGTGCTTGTTGCCATACTGGAAAAAGATAACGCTGTTGAAGAATACAGGAAAATTATTGGTGCAACAGATCCCACCAAGGCAGAAGAAGGAACCATAAGGAAATTATTTGCCGAGTCTATTGAAAGAAATGCCGTACACGGTTCGGATAGCGATGAAAATGCAATGCGGGAATGTGATTTTTTCTTTTCTAAAATTGAACGTTTTTCAAAATTCGGAGACGACTAGTACTTGTTTAAACCTGTCGGAGTTATAATTTATTAATTAATAGTACTTAAAATTATATTTCGTATTTAGAAAACATTACTGGTTTGTTCCTCCGTTTAGATATGATATTATCATGCTAGCGGAACACGATCTTATTGATAATATTTTCTCCGGCCCGGTCATTTATTCTGTCGATTATCATTTGCCTCATCATAAGCAGTTCGTTTCTCAATACAGAAGAGGTAAGGTGAATATAAAGGGTTTTATTATTGATATATATTTTTTGGGTACGTCTGGCTACTGATTT
Organism: Bacteroidales bacterium; assembly: GCA_016934395.1. Classification (GTDB taxonomy): domain Bacteria; phylum Bacteroidota; class Bacteroidia; order Bacteroidales; family UBA10428; genus JAFGSZ01. Next base: position 43,672 of record JAFGSZ010000090.1, on the reverse strand, counting down.
TCCCATAAACTCTTCCCAGTGACTGACAATATCCACCTCTTTCAGTTTTTTTGACATACGCAGGCTTTCAACATACTCGCGCAATACTTCTCCGATCCGTTTGGTGTTACTTTTTTGCATACTGCTTACACTTGTTTTATGGTATCTTCTTCAACAAAGAATAAATTATAGTCAATATGTATCCCCTCAAGAACGGTTTTCATTCTGTCAAGATTGGTGTGGGTAATAAAAATCTGTCCGAAATTTTCACCGGCCACCAGTTCTATAATTTGCCGCACCCGAATTTCATCAAACTTGTCGAATATATCATCCAGCAATAACAAGGGATTTAGCCCGCTAACCATTTTGATAAAATCGTACTGGGCAAGTTTTAGCGCAACAAGATACGTTTTTTGCTGCCCCTGAGATCCCGACTTTTTTATATCGTGATTTTCCAGTTTGAGTTCTAAGTCATCTTTATGAACACCAACTGTTGAAAATTGAAGTATACGGTCTTTTTTTGCCGACTTCATCAATAATCCTGAAAAATCTCCTGAATTTAACTGTGAATTGTACGTCAGTTCCACCTTTTCAGTACCCGAAGAAATAAATTCGTAATATTTCTGAAATATAGGAACAAATTTTTCGATAAATAACTTGCGCTCATTATAAATTTTATTTCCTTCAGTAACCATTTGTTTATCATACACCTCCAGGGTATCTTCATGACCGGATTTCCCGTCAGACATTTGTTTTAATAAGGTGTTGCGCTGTGTAAGAATATGATTATACTTTATTATGCTCTGCAGGTATGATTTGCTATACTGCGAGATTACACTGTTTATAAATTTTCTTCGCTCTTCACTTCCATCCAGAATCAAGCCCGTATCTACCGGAGAAATCATTACCAGTGATAACAACCCTATATGTTCAGACAATCGGGAATAATCTTTTTTATTCCGCTTAAAAATTTTCTTTTTACTCCTGGCCACCCCGCAGTATATATCTTCATTATTCCCCTGGCGGTCGAAGTTTCCCTGTATAATCATAAAATCATTATTATACTTAATATTCTGACTATCTACAGGATTAAAATAACTTTTACATAAGCATAAATAATGAATGGAATCCAGAATATTCGTTTTTCCTGAACCATTATTTCCTGTAAAACAATTTATTCTGGGTGATAGCTTAAGTTCTACCTGGCTGTAGTTTTTAAAATTTACTAATGACAGGTTTTTTAAATACATGGATTTCTGATACTTTTAATTAAGGTTTAAAATTACTGAATTTTACTGCAAATTTACGTTCCGGGAAAAATTGTTTGTAATTTTTTCGGATTAATTCACAAATAAATTACATTTGCGTTCTGATTTAACCTGCCCTGGTTGCAGATTCACAGTTTGATCTGTATCAAAGCAGGTTATCCCTTGCTCTGCCGCATTGGCTGCGCAAAGGCGATGCCGATTCAGTTGCACTTAGTATATTTAAAAAGTTAGTGTAACTTTATCGAAAACAATATAATAGATGTAATTTATAAATTAATCAGGTTAAAATACGCTAATAAAGACAGTTAAATATGGCTAAGCATAAAAAACAAGAAACTCCTGAATTGGGTATTCAAAGTGTGGAAAACGCATTAAGTAAAACTGAACGGTATATTGAAGAAAACCAGAAAAGCCTTACTATAATTGTTCTCGCAATAATTGTTGTTGTGGGGGGATATATCGGTTATAAAAGGTTATATCTTGCCCCTGTTGAGCATGAAGCCCAGTCTCAGTTGTTTATGGCTGAAAAATACTTCGAGAAAGACTCATTTAACCTTGCCCTTATGGGAGATGGCAGTAATCTTGGATTTTTAGATATAATTGATGAATACAGTATCACAAAATCAGCCAACCTGGCGAATTATTATGCCGGAATTTCATATTTACATATGGGCGATTTTGAAAACGCAATTGAATATCTGAAAAAATTTGAAGCAAATGATAAAATAGTTTCATCTGTTGCATTTGGCGCTATAGCTGATGCATATGTTGAGCTTGGGGAATATGATGAAGCCATAACATTCTTTACAAAAGCTGCGAATAACAGCAAAAATAATTTTACCGCACCTATCTACCTGAAAAAAGCCGGTTTGGTATACGAAGAGTTGGATGAATATAAAAAAGCGCTCGATGCTTATAAAAAAATTCAGAAAGATTATCCAAAATCAACTGAAGCACGCGATATTGAAAAATATATTGAAGCTGTAGAACTAAAATTATAATATAGTAAAACACATTTCAATAAATTTTATCGTTCAATTAACCATGCCGGGAAGTACATCTTTCCTTAATTAATTTAATATTAATGGCAACCCGTCTAAAAAATCTTTCGCAATATAATACTGAAGATATTCCCGATGGCTCAGGTATGCGGTTTGTTATTGTTGTGGCCGAATGGAATCAGGAAATTACATTTGCGCTTCGCGACGGGGCCATAAATACACTTATTAAAAATGGCGTTTCCCAAGAAAATATCCAGGTAGAATATGTACCCGGAAGTTTTGAACTTAGCCTTGGCGCCCAGCTGGTTGCCGAGACCGGTAAATTTGCTGCTGTAATCTGTCTGGGGTGTGTTATTCAGGGAGAAACACGTCATTTTGATTTTATTTGTCACAGTGTAACCCAGGGAATTACCCAATTAAATATAAAATATAACCTGCCTGTTGTTTTTGGAGTCTTAACCACCGATACCCAGCAACAAGCTCTTGACCGGGCAGGCGGAAAACACGGTAATAAAGGTGATGAAGCGGCCATTACGGCTATTAAGATGGCAGCTTTAAAACTGAAGATTAAGGAATAATTTCGATTTGGGATTTATGATTTGGGATTTGGTTAAATTCAGTTTTTAAATTAGGCTTTATTGTTAGCATTACACCCTTTATTTTAATGTAACCGTATCGGTTTGTTCCCCCGTCCAGAATATTTCTTCTTCTATTTCTTTAATTCTTCGATCTGTAAAATCGTAATACGAAACTACCAGTCCTCCTTCAACAGGCAATACTGGTAAAGACCTATCCTGTTTCGGTCGCGTTTTCATAAATATTTTATAATACTTCAAGGCAGTATATTTATCCTTTATCCAGTTATCATAATGACTGGCAATGCTAAAAATTAACAGGGTATCATCGGGCATTAGATCAAAGGCTTTAAAATAAGCATCAAGCGCTTCTTTATATTGATAATACCCGGTATGGGCCAATGCCAGGTCCTGATAAATTCTGGATAAAGATTCCGGTGGCGGGACAATCAGTTCAATAGCTTTTTCCAAATAATCTATACCCAATTTTTTATAATAGGATAATGAACAGGATAAACCCAGGGCATAACATAGGTCAGCATTAAGTGAGTCTTCAATAAAAGCTATTTCCAGATAATCTTTAGCTTCTGCGTATTCTTTAAGTTTAAAATAACTATAACCAAGATACTTATTTACAAAAGTCGAAGTATCTCCCAACTGTATGCAAGAATAAAATCTTTCCGCAGCCTTTATATAATTTTTAAGTAAAAAGTTTATATATCCGCTAAGCCGTAGAATTTTTACATTACCCGAATCTGATAGCAGGTAAAAATCCGTTATTTTAATGCCTTTTTCATAGTCTTCTTCTTTTATATAAAGATTTGCCAGGCGCTGAACCGATTGAAAATCGTCGGGATTTAATTCCAAGGCACATTCATAGTAAAGGATGGCAGAATCTGCTTTTCCTGAATTATCCAGGCACTTTGCTATTTGTTTAACAAGATAAAAAACAGTATCCTTTTTTAACGAGACATTGTAATATTCTTTAGCAGCATTGTACTGTTCATTGGCATAATAAGAATCAGCCAGTTGCTGAACGAAATAATTATTTTCAGGTTGCAGGTTAGATCCTTTACGGTAAAAATATTGTGCTTCCTTATAATCATTCAATGAATTATAACATTCTGCCAGATTAATAATTACCTGAATATTTGTTGAATCCGACTGAAACACATACAAAAAATTTGGTACAGCTTCCTGATATTTTTTCAGGGCTTTTAAAGCTGTGCCTTTTATCAGGCATATTTCATTGCTTTTATTATCGGGGAAAAAAGTATCGATATATACCAATACTTTCTCATACTGATATTGCTGCATATAAACTAAAACAGAATCAATTTTTTGACCGGTTAAAGAAAACGAGCCCAGATATAAAAGGGCTAAACACCACTTCATTTTTTGTACTGTCATTTATATAGGATAATTTGTTTATTCATCTAAAAACCATAAAATATGAGTACATTCAGAACACACATAACAACTTGCGCTGCGATTGGTCCAGTCGAGATTAAAAAATGTGGCTACAGCAGAATTTAATTGTGCCCTTCGTTTTGAAAATGATTTATTACCGCAAACCGGACATTGAAGTTCTTTTCCTTTGATAATTACGGGTTGAGGTGTTTTAGATTTATTCAGGGACATTTCTTAAAAAATTAATGATTTTGAAATCTTTATTTATCAAACAGAATACTAAAATATTGATAATTTAACGCAAATTAACTTTATTCCGCAATCATTATATTTTTATATTTAAAAAATAAATAAGATATTCCTTTAAATTTGCCAGTTATGGATTGTACTGTTTTTTTATTTTAAAAAAAAGTAATGCCATTACAAATTAAGTGGAAGCTGATAATTTTGTTATCGTTCAACCTGTTATGGGGTTTTTCCCAGGAAAACAATTACAGGTTTAACCAGATTTCTATTGAGAACGGGTTGTCAAATAATTCCGTTACCTGCATTTATAAAGACAGCAGGGGTTATATCTGGATCGGCACCACCGATGGCTTAAACCGGTATAATGGTTATAATTTTATTGTTTATAAGCACGACCCGTCTGATCCAAATTCCATATCCGACGATTTTATCAGCACGATTATTGAAGATCACTCCGGGAATATTTGGATTGGAACACAGGGCGGCGGATTAAATATGTACAATTATTTATATGACCGGTTCACCAGATATTATCATGATCCCAATAACCCAAACAGCATTTCATCCAACTTTATTTTTCATCATAATTCGCTGCTGCTTGATGAGGATACCCTGCTTTGGATTGGAACCGATAACGGATTGTGCAGATTTGATATTAAAAACGGAGTATTTGACAGCCCGAAACTTAATATTAAAACAATAAATGGTAACGAAATTAAAGATACCAGGGTTATTTTTAAAAATGATGACCATGTGTTATGGATAGGAACAGATGCCGGCTTACTGCGATATACAAAAGCTACCGGTGAAACAAAATTATTTGAACAACAACCGGGGGTTCCCGGGTCCATCAGCAACAATATTATTACATCCATTTCCAGCTACAGCGCCACTGAAAACCTATGGATCGGCACCGAAGACGGGCTGAATTTATTTAATAAAAAGAAGGAAACATTTACCAGATTCTATAATATCGCAGGAGATTATAACACCTTAAGCGACAATTCGATTACTTCTGTTGTTGAGGATTTTACGGGAAATTACTGGATAGGGACCAAATCCGGAGGATTAAATAAGTACAATCCGGCAACTAAAGGTTTTAATTTTTGGAAGTACGATCCCGCAAATAATTATGGAATTAGTGACAATTATGTGGATTATCTGTATTATGATAATGAAGGAATTTTATGGATTGGCTCCATAAATGCCGGAATAAACCTGTTGAATATTGAAGATAATAAATTTACCATTATAAGAAATGACCCTAAAAACCCGAACAGTCTTTCTTATAATACCATACGATCTATTTATGAGGACTATCAGGGAATTTTATGGATCGGTACATATGGAGGGGGCCTCAACAGGTACGATGGGAGAAACTTCACGCACTATCTGCACGAACCTGATAATCCCGCCAGCATAAGTCATAATATTGTATCGGCCATTCATGAAGATAAATACGGGAATTTCTGGATAGGGACCTGGGGCGGAAGTTTAAGTCTAATGAATAGAAAAACCGGTGAATTCTCTCAAAATTCTTATAATATTCCTGAGTTTGTTAACGATATATACGAGGACAATTCCGGCAATTTATGGATCGGTTGTAACGGAGGCGTGTTTGTATATAACCAGGAGAAAAAGAACGTTTTTCGTTTCGACAGTGAAGTTTCAGGACATAGTAAGTTAACAGCCACTTCAATAAATAAAATTCTGAAAGACCGGTTTGGTTATATCTGGGTTGGTACCTGGAACGGATTAAACCGTGTTCGCTATAATGCGGAAACATTTGCTATCGATACAATTTATCGCTATAGAAAAGAATCTTCCCAGAATAACAACCTAAGCGATAACAGGATAATTACTGCATACGAAGATTCGAGAGGGAATTTATGGATAGGTACTTACGCCGGAGGATTAAACAAAATAAACCTGTATAGCCTGCATTCAACAAAAACACCCGATCCCGAATTTGTAAATTTTACAGATAAAGACGGCCTTCCCGGAAATACGGTTTACGGAATACTTGAAGATAATACAGGTAATTTGTGGATCAGTACAAATAATGGTTTGTCAAAATTTAATGTTGAAAACCAGGAATTTTATAATTTTTATGAAGACGATGGCCTGCAGGGAAATCAGTTTTACTGGCACGCCTTTTTAAAAGCCCGTTCAGGTGAAATGTATTTTGGGGGTATAAACGGGTTGAATTTCTTTCATCCGGACAGCATCAAATCAAAGCAGGATTTCCCTAAAGTAGTTATTTCAGATTTCCTGTTGTTTAATAAATCCGTTGGAATAGCAAAAGAAACCAATGGCCGACAAATTCTTGAAAAATCCATTTCCTTCACAGACAATATTATACTTACAAGAAAAGATTATGCCTTTTCATTTGAATTTTCTGCACTAACGTATAAATCCCAGAATAAAATCCGTTATGCCTACCAGCTGGAAAATTTCGATCCCGAGTGGATTTATACCAGTGCAAAACGAAGGTATGCAACATACTCACACCTGCGTCCGGGTAATTATACCTTTAAAGTAAAATCGACCAGTAGAAACGGGGCTTGGGACAATAACTTTACCAAAATTGACATTACCATACTTCCGGCATACTGGGAAACCACATGGGCTTTTATTATATATGGCATTGTACTGGTATTATTGCTGATTTTTTTCAGAAGCCAGATTCTTGCACGGGCCCGCTACAAACACAATATCCAGTTAGAACGCATTGAACATGAAAAAGCTGAAGAATATAACGATATGAAATTGAAGTTCTTTACAAATATATCTCATGAATTTAAAACTCCGCTAACATTAATTCTTGGACCGTTGGACAAGTTGCTTCTTATGAATAATCTTGACCACAAAATCAAACAACAGCTTACTTTTATGCACAGCGGTAGTAAAAGATTGCTCCGGCTGATAAACCAGGTGTTAAAATTCCGCAAAGTTGAAACAGGAAATTTTGAGTTGCGAGTTTCTCAACAGGATATTATTCCCTATTTAAAAGAAATTGCAGTATCATTTAAATCTCAGTCGAGGCGTAACCACATTAAGTATTCCTTAAAGTTTCCGGCAACTTCTGCATATGTTTGGTTTGATGAGAATATTATTGAGACGATCGTTTATAATCTGTTATCAAACGCTTTTAAATTCACACCTGAAAAAGGTAAAATTCAACTGGCTGTTAGTTTTACCGATAGTGAAAATAAAATTGTTATTCCCGACCGGGAACATGAACGAAATATTTGTATTGAAGTATCCGATACAGGTTCTGGCATTTCGCAAGAAAGACTGGAGCTGATATTCAAACGTTTTTATCAGATTGGAAAATCAGAGGAACAAAAAAGAGGAACAGGTATTGGCCTCGCTCTGTGTAAAGATCTTGTTGAGCTTCACCATGGTACAATCAGTGTGCAAAGTGAAGAGCATGTGGGGACAAAATTTACTGTTATTATTCCTGTTTATGAATCATTTTTTACTGAGAGTGAATTTGACCGAAGTATTCCGGATGCAACAAGTGTAAGGAAAAATTTACCTGAATTTTTAAAAGAAGAACAGGAAATTGTTCTCAACGATGAAGATATTTCTGCCTTGCATTTCAATAAACCAGACCAGGCAAATGCCCCAAAAATCCTTATTATTGAAGATGATGCGGAACTGGTAAAATATGTAGGTAAATTACTGGAAAATAATTATTTTATTATCACCGCGAATAATGGAATCAAAGGACTTGAATGTGCATTAAAAGAAAATCCGGATTTAATCATCTCCGATATTATGATGCCCGAAGAAAACGGAATTGATTTGTGCGAAAAATTAAAAACAGATTTCCATACCAGCCATATTCCTATTATATTGTTAACGGCATTATCTTCCATTGATGATAAAATTAAGGGCATATCAGTAGGTGCTGATGAGTATATATCAAAACCATTTCATCCCAAACATTTAACAATAAGAATAGAAAAACTTATTGAACAGCACAGGCAGCTTAAAAAATATTTCACGTCGGCAGGGTTTTACAATAATCCTGATCGATCTGATATACCATCTATAGATGAGAAATTTCTGAAAAAAGTAATGGATTACATTGAAAAAAATATTTCTGAATCCGAACTTAATGTAGATCATCTAAGCAAAGAAATTGGTATCAGCTCAACCCACCTTTACAGAAAAATTAAAACCTTAACAGGCTTGTCTACCAATGAGCTTATTCGTAAATTAAGATTAAAAAAGGCTGCCGGGTTATTATCTTCCGGGCAGGGAACCATTTCACAGGTAATGTACGATGTTGGTTTCTCAAGTCATTCTTATTTTGCAAAGTGTTTCCAGGAAGAATTCGGATTAACCCCCAAGGAATTTATCTCAGTAAAGGTGCGGAAATAAATTACCGTAGGCTTAAGTTTAAAATTGTGTTTTAACTTTGGTGAATTCTTTGTGCTTTTGTGTTTTAGTGGCAAAATAATAATAGCCACGAAGTCTCTAAGCCACAAAGAGTCACAAATACACATGCCAACGCTAATTTAAACCTGAGCCTTACAGTATTATAAATACTTATTCATCAGAAAAATAATATAACCTCCTTTTCACTCAATATTCAGAATATTATTTAAAATTTCCCGAAGTACGATTTGTTTCATTCAATGTAAGATTTGTTCCGAATTGTACGATCTATTTTGTAAATTGATTAATCCCTTTCCATCTGAAAAAATAATAAGCAATACTTTTCCTCGCCAATTCTGCTAACAAAAAAATAAAATGCTTATGCTAAAAAACCAAAACACACAACTAAAATTAATCCAAACGAAGTTCGATATTAAAAACAATTCAAAAACAACCCTAACAAAACCGAAACTGCAAAAGATACCCTTACAATACGGGTATTACGAAATGAATTAACACAGATAGCTACTAAATAGTATAACCTTTAATTCAACAACCTTATGAGAAAAATTTTATGTTTTCTGACATTTTTTATCATGATAAGTACTTCCCTCTTATCCCAGCAAATGGATATTTCGGGTAAAGTACTTGATGAGAATGGCGATGGTTTACCCGGTGTCAATATAATTATAAAAGGAACCACAACCGGTACGACAACTGACACAAAGGGTATTTTTAAAATTACCGTTCCTGATGCCAATGCAATTTTAACCATTTCTTATGTGGGGTATCTCAAAGAGGAGATTACAGTTGGTACTCAAACAACATTTGAAATTAACCTGATGCCTGATATTGCTGCTTTAGAAGAAGTTGTAGTTATCGGTTACGGTCAGGTTAAAAAAGACGATCTCACAGGATCTGTTGCCACATTGGGCGCCCGCGATTTTAATCAGGGGGTTACTACCTCACCCCAGGAATTGATGGCCGGCCGGATTGCCGGAGTAACAGTTACAAGCAATAGCGGAGCCCCGGGTGCCGGAACTACCATACGTATCAGAGGGGGGTCGTCTCTTGGTGGAGCTACCAATGACCCACTTATTGTAATCGATGGTTTTCCGATAGATGACGGTAACATCGGTGGATTATCAAATCCTCTGAACACTTTAAATCCCAGCGATATTGAGTCGTTTACCGTGCTCAAAGATGCTTCTGCTGCAGCCATTTATGGATCAAGGGCATCAAATGGCGTAATTATTATTACTACAAAAAAAGGTACTAAAGGAAAACTGAAGGTAGAATTCAGTTCACAGGCATCTGTATCCACACCTATTAAATATGTAGATGTATTAACCGGAGATGAATACCGGGAGTTAATTAATTCACGTGTAGCAGCCGGAAAACCAGGTCTGAGTGCAGAAATTGCAGAAAGAATGGGTACTGAGAATACCGACTGGCAAAAAGAAATTTTTAGAAACGCCATATCACACAACCAAAATTTGAGCGTTTCCGGTAGTATTAAAAACGTACCTTTCAGAGCTTCTTATGGCTATACCGATCAGCAGGGTATTTTAAAAACCACCGAAACCTCAAGGCATTCGCTGGCGCTTAACCTTACTCCTAGTTTATTTAATGATCACCTGAACGTTGATTTAAATGTTAAAGGCGCTTTTGCATATACAGACTTTGGCGTTCCGGGAGCTGTAGGCAGTGCGGTTAATTTTGACCCGACACAACCGGTAAAAAACGGGAATACGCGCTACGGCGGATACTTCCAGTGGACTGAAGAAAACCTGCCCGATGGCAGCATGGATCCCGATGGTATTGCCACAACTTTTACCGAAAACCCGGTGGCTCAACTGGCGCTTCGTGATAATGTGGCTAATGTAAACCGTATTATTGGAAATATACATTTGGATTATAAATTTCATTTCTTTCCCGATTTAAAAGCGAATTTAAATCTGGGTATGGACAGGACCAGCACAGAAGGCAGAGACGATTACCTTCCGGGGTCTACGTTTACCATCAGGGTTTATAATGATGAGTTTGGAAGGTTGAGAGATTATACCAATACCTATGATTCCGAATTACTGGAAGGTTATCTTAACTATACCAAGAAAGTTGGCGTTCACGATTTTAACGTAACCGCCGGGTACTCCTGGCAGCACTGGAGACGCGGTCAGACTGCATTTGACAGAAATACTGCAGAAGATTTTGTGGTTTCAGACACAAGGTATTTTCATAGAAGTGAAACGGACTCTGTAAAAACAGACAACCCAACTGAAAACTTTTTAATCTCCTTATATGGCCGATTGATTTATACCTTGAATGATAAGTATATAGTGACTGCCACGCTGAGACAGGATGGTTCTTCCCGGTTTATCGGAGATAATCAAACCGGTATATTCCCATCTGTGGCATTAGCCTGGAAAATCAATGAAGAATCATTTATGGAAAACGTTGACGTTGTATCCGGTTTAAAATTAAGACTTGGCTATGGAGTTACGGGTCAGCAGGGATTAGATCCTACAAACACAAATGTTAATGATGCTTATTATCCCGCGTTAGCGAAATATGGCCTAGGTACAGGATTTTCCTACTATCCTATCGGACCAGGCGGCACTCCGGTAAGAATTGCCCGGCCGGAACCCTATGATGCCAATCTGAAGTGGGAAGAAACTACAACCTATAATATTGGTTTAGATTTCGGTCTTTTTAAAGATAAACTTACAGGTACTGCAGATGTATACAAAAGAGAAACCGTAGATCTTCTAAACCTCATACCTGTGGCAGATGGAAGCAATTTTGGTAATTATATTCTTACCAATGTCGGAACCATGGAAATCCGGGGGTACGAAATTACACTTACAGCCCGGCCTGTGACAAAACCGGATTTTAGCTGGGTACTTGGCGCTAATCTTACCTACAACCAAAGAGAAATCACAAAATTGAATAAGACTGATGATCCGTTGGATGAGGGAGTGGAAACCGGAACTACTATTAGCGGCGGTGGATTGAACAGTTATGTTCAAATCCATACTGTTGGTCAGGCACCCAATTCATTTTACACCTTCCAGCAGGTATACGATGCCGAAGGAAATCCTATCGAAGGCGTATATGTTGACCGATCAGGTGAAGGAGGAGATATTGCCAGTAACAGCCGAAACAAATATCATAATCATAATCCAAATCCGGATTATCTGATAGGAATTAATTCAAGATTGAATTATAAAAATCTGGATTTCTCTTTCTCCGGCAGAATAAGCCTTGGCAATTATTTGTATAACAACGGTGCCAATGGTACCTATGCAAACCTGTATTCAAATGATATTTTCTTTAATAACATGCGCACTGCTGCTGCTGATATAGGATTTGAAGGGGGTGGTGAACCCTGGTCAGATATCTATGTGCAAAATGCCTCATTTTTCAAAATGGACAATATCACCCTTGGATATACATTTGGCAGGTTGTTCGATAAACTGGATACAAGACTCAGTTTTACTGTACAAAATGCATTTATTATTACTGAATATGAAGGTTTAGACCCGGAAATTCAAAGTGGAATAGACAACAATATCTATCCACGGCCACGTACATTTTTGCTAAGTCTGAATATTAATTTTAACTAGAAAAATAAGGATATGAAACAATATATATCAAAAATATCAATAATAACGCTGATAATAATAGTATTCAGCGGGTGTTTCAAAGATCTGGATGTGGCTCCAATAGACCCTAATGTGGTGAGTTCTGATAACGTTTATAAAACGGTTGATGATTACTTAAGCGGATTGGCTAAATTATATACAAGTATCGGATTGAGCGGATTAGTGGGTCCTAATGGAGATCCTGATTTCCAGGGTTTTGATGAGGGTTTTTCAACCTATACACGATCGTTCTGGAATGTTCAGGAAGTATCTACCGATGAAGCAGTATCCAGAGGTGATGCAGCAGCCGGTTTACCCGATTTTCATGCACAATCCTGGACACCTACCAATTCATACCTGAGTATCCTTCATTCAAGGATAATGTACCTGGTTGCAGTATGTAACGAATATATAAGATTAGCCTCTAACAGCGGTTTTCCGGAAGTGGATGTTTTCGTCGCAGAAGCACGTTTTATCAGGGCTTTGGGTTATTGGCATGCTATGGATTTGTTTGGAACATCTCCATTTGTAACAGAAGCAGATTTACCGGGTGCTTTTTTCCCTCCTCGGGCAACCAGAGAAGAGCTGTTTACCTATATAGAATCGGAATTAAAAGCAATCGAACCAATACTTGGTGAACCGCGATTTCTTTACGGCCGGGCTGATAAAGCTGCTGCCTGGATGGTTTTGGCAAAAATTTACTTAAACGCAGAAGTTTATATTGGTGAAGACCGGTATGATGATGCCATTACAGAACTGGTTAAATTAATCGGAAGTTCTTATGAATTATCTACTGAACAACGTGCAAATTTTTTAGCCGACAACAATACAAGTCCTGAAATAATTTTCCCGATAATCCAGGATGGATTGACAACCCAAACCTGGGGAGGAACTACCTATTTAATGGCTGGAGCTATGGGTGGCGGTTCAATTACAGCGCAGGAAACCATAGGGATTACAGCCCAGTGGGGCATACTTAGAGTTACTTCCGCCCTGGTAAATCTTTTTGAACCCACAGATGTAAGGGCAACATTCTGGTCAGAAGGACAAACACTGGAAATAACAGATGTAGAGCTTTTTTCTAATGGTTACATGTCTACTAAATTTAAGAACAGAAAACTTGACGGGAGCGTTTCCAATTCAAACCTGGCTACCCATCCTGATACGGACTTTCCGATGTTTCGCCTTGGAGATGCTTATTTAATGTATGCAGAAGCCGTATTACGGGGAGGTAATGGTTCAATGACAACAGCCCTGGGATATGTTAATGACTTACGAACCAGGGCAGGCGCCAGTACGCTTACCACAGAACAACTTGATCTGGATTTTATTTTAGATGAGCGGGCACGGGAATTATTCTGGGAAGGCCATAGAAGAACCGATTTGATCCGGTTCGGTCAATTTACCAATGGAACAAAAGTATGGCCCTGGAAAGGTGGAGTTGCTGAGGGAAGAGCCACCGAATCATATAGAGATTTATATCCTGTTCCGGCTACTCAATTAACTGCTAACCCAAATCTTATTCAAAATGATGGCTATTAAAATTAAAAATATGAAAAAACTGGTAAAGTTTAGTTTGGTTTTTCTATTGTTTTTCTTCACATTTTCTTGCGGAGATGACATTGTAGAAAAAGTAACCGTTGACGTTTCAGAAATAACCGGAGGCGCAGTTGCAAATTTGTTAAGTCCCTCGTATGTGTTAACTTACGCAAATGCAAATAATAATTTTGAGACAATTAGCTGGGAAGCTACAGATTACGGTTATGCTACCTCTATAACCTATACCCTGCAGATTGCTGTTGCAGGAAATAATTTTGCAGATGCCGAAGATTTGACAACTACAACAGAATTATTTGCAGAAGTCAATATCGAAGATCTAAATGATGCCCTGGTAGAAGGTTTATCCCTGACACCGGAGGTATCCGCAGCGTTGCAATTAAGGGTCGTATCCAGTTTAAGTGGTGAGATTGCAGACGTTTATTCAGATCCCGTAGACGTGAATATCACACCTTATGATCCGGATATTCCACCTATTTATCTTATAGGTGATTTACAGGGTTGGAATTTAGATAATGCTGTTGCTCTGCAAAGTATTGCACCGCTGATATATACGGGTTTTGCTGATTTTGATACGGATGTTCTATTTCGGTTTTTTGAATTATTGGACTGGGTTACTGGCGAACAATGGGGATTTTCTTATTTTACCGGAGATATTCCTGATGAATTTGGGGATAGCGGTGACGGGGATTCCAATTTTCAGTTTACAAGCCTGGTTGCAGGTACTTATGCAATTACTGTTGACCTGAATACAAAGTCTATTGAAATAGAAAAACAATTATTCCCATCAAGCCTTTATATTATCGGCGATGATCAGGCATGGTCGCTGGATGATGCACTGGCATTGAGACACGTAGGAGGCGGTGTATTTGAAGCCATTGAAACATTGGGAAATGGAAACTGGTGGAGATTTTTTGAAACTCCTTCCTGGGGAGGTACTCAATGGAATTACAATACATTTATCGACGGAACCATTGATCCTGACTTGTCCGGAACCACAGCAGGAGATGCCAATTTCCAGTTTATCGGAACAACGGGTATTTACAAAATAACTGTATCTACACTCGATTTAACAATTGATATAGAACCCGCCCAGATGCCTACGATGTATCGTGTAGGTGGCGACAACGGCTGGACTTTTGGTGAATCGATGACATGGATACGTGGTGAGAAATTTACTGAAGTTACGGAACTGACTGCAGGCAATGAATGGCGGTTTTTCCCGACCTCCGGTGTATGGGGATTTACACGCGATTATAATGCTTTCAAAAATGTGGATCCAACGCTATGGAGCGGACCTAATGGCGGAGATGCTAATTTCTTAAATTTAGTAACGGGTACATACCGTATAACCATTGATGTAGTTCCCGGAATTATTACCGGAGAACTTCAATAGTGCAGGTTTAAGTCAATTTTTGCGGAGCTTCCCTTAAAATGGGAAGCTCCATTATTTCTGAATTTACTCAATCCATATTAATAAATCGACTTCAAGCATGTGGAAAATCTTAATTTCGATAGTATTTACCTGCCTGATTTTGCTTTCCCTTTCAACTGGATGCAAAAAGAGCGACCGGGATACTATAATCACCGATGATCCTAAGAATGAAGAACCTGCTGGTTTTCTGTTTGGCGCAGATCTATCTTATGTTAACCAGATACTTGACCACGATGGCGTATACCGCGATAGTGGTGTAGTGGAGAATCCCTATAAAATCTTCAGGGAATATGGGACAAATCTTGTAAGGTTAAGATTGTGGCATAATCCCACATGGACATTGGATGTATATGACGAGCCGGGTACACAAATGTACAACGATCTGTTTGATGTTGAAAAAGCAATCAGGCTTTCAAAGGAACAGGGAATGTCTGTTGTTCTTGATTTTCATTATTCTGATACCTGGGCTGATCCAGGAAAACAATATATCCCGGAAGCCTGGTTAGCTATTCGGGATATCGGCGTACTTTGTGATTCTGTATACAATTATACATTCAATACTTTAAGTTATCTGGATGGCAAAGGACTTATGCCTGAATTTGTTCAGATTGGAAATGAAATTAATTGTGGATTATTTATTTCGAGAGTACCGGATGGATTTCCGGATTGTAATAATTGTAATGGCGCCTGGACAAATTTAAGATCTGTAATTAAAAGCGGCATCCGGGCCGTCCGGGAGGTATCTTCAAATTCAGCTATTGATACAAAAGTCATTTTGCATATAGCAGATCCGGTAAATGTTGAATGGTGGTTCGAAAATATGATGAATAACGGGGCATTGTCGGACTTTGAAATTATAGGCTTTTCTTATTACCCCATATGGCACACCGGAGTGAGTATTTCGCAATTAAAACAAACGGTGGCTGGTTTCAAAAATACATTCAGAAAAGATGTTATGATAATGGAAACTGCTTATCCCTGGACTACAGAAGGAAACGATAATTACAATAATCTTTTTGGCGCCGAAGCTGTTTCTGGCTTTCCTATCACCCCTGAAGGTCAGTTGGACATAATGAAAACTATTACTAAGAATCTTATTGACGGCGGAGGTATAGGTATTGTATACTGGGAACCAGCATGGATTTCGTCCAACATGAGAGATTTATGGAACACCGGGTCATCATGGGAAAACAATGCTTTCTTTGATTTTGATGGTAATGTTAATATGGCTTTTACTTACATGACTTATGATTACACAGAATGAAAAAATCATTATAGATAGCTTTCTATAATGCTAATGAATTAAAACATCTACGGAATCTGCCGAAGAATATTATTGTCCGGAAAATATAATTATTAGCTGTAAAGAACTCTAAAATATAAAGAGCAATGACCTGATTTTAAAAAAACAGGTATAAGCCCTGCGTACATCTAAAAACGGAACTAATGAAACTATATAAAATAATATCAATCCTTTTGCTCATACACACAATATCTTCAATGGCGCAGTCAGGCCCTGATGTGATTGTAGATGCCAATGGTATTTTGCGCTGGCCGGATCAGTCTGAAGTTAAAGGTTTTGGAATAAACTACACGGTACCCTTTGCCCATGCGTACAGAGCTGCAAAAAGAATGGGCATTGATCCAAAAAAATCCATAGACGATGATATTTATCACTTTGCCCGCCTGGGTCTTGATGCATATCGCATGCACGTTTGGGATACTGAAATTAGTGACACACTGGGCAACTTGCTGGACAATGAGCACCTGGACCTTTTCGATTACATGCTTAAAAAAATGAAGGACCGTGGAATGAAATTCATTCTGACGCCAATTGCCTTTTGGGGAAACGGGTGGCCTGAACCGGCAGATAATACTCCCGGATACTCGAACAAATACGGTAAAGAGGCTTGTCTTACCAATCCTGAAGCTATTAAAGCACAGGAAACATACCTCTTTCAGTTTTTGAACCATGTAAATCCATATACAGGAATAGCCTATAAAAATGATCCGGACATTGTTGCATTTGAAGTAAGCAATGAACCGCATCATAATGAAGATGCAGATAAAGTTACTGCCTATATTTCAAAGTTACTGAGTGCTATGAGAAAAACCGGTTGTAAGAAGCCTGTATTTTACAATGTAAGTCATAGTATTCACCTGTCAGATGCTTATTATGCTGCAGATATTCAGGGGGGCACCTTTCAATGGTATCCCACAGGACTTACCTCACAGGAAGAATTAGGAGGCAATCTTCTGCCAAATGTTGATAAATATGATATCCCGTTTAAGAATGATGAGGGATTTATAAAGGGAGCAAAAATAGTATATGAATTTGATGCTGCTGATGTAGGAAGATCATACATCTATCCGGCCATGGCTAGGAGCTTCAGGACTGCCGGCATTCAATGGGCCACCCAGTTTGCATACGACCCGACTTATCTGGCTTACGCCAATACAGAGTACAATACACACTATATGAATCTGGTCTATGCACCACAAAAAGCACTGAGTTTAAAAATTGCTTCGAAGGTATTTCATGAAATCCCAATGTATCAAGATTTTGGATCTTATCCTGAAAATTCTCAGTTCGGCAACTTTCGCGTGAATTATGAAAACGACCTGGCAGAGATGATCACGGATCAGAAATTTTTTTATACCAATAATACAAATTCGCTGCCCCCGGATAGCAAAAAGCTAAAAGAAATTGCAGGTTTTGGAAATTCGCAAATTGTAAAATACGGAGGCCAGGGCGCCTATTTTTTAGACCGACTGGAAAAAGGAGTCTGGAGGCTTGAAGTTTTACCCGATGCAATATGGACCAGAAATATATTCGGAAGAAACAGCCCGGATAAAACAGTTGCTGTTATACAGTGGAATGAATGGCCTATGACCATTACGTTACCTGATCTTGGAAAAGACTTTTCCATTGATGGTCTAAATGATGGGAATAGTACCAAAATAAGCACCAAAACAGGGTTTTTCAATATTACACCGGGTACCTATATTTTATCTGTTAAGGGTAAAGCTACAACATGGAAATCCGATTCACAATGGAAAAACATCAGGGTTGGCGAATTTTTTGCACCCGAATCAACAGTAAAATCTATCTGGGTAGTGCATAACCCCATTAATGAAATTCTATCGGGAACTGAATTGAATATTAAAACCACTGTGGCTTCACCAGAACCAATCCGGTCTGTAAAAGTTTTGGCATTTGGAGCCTGGAGACCCAAATCCTATGAAATGAAAAATGAATCAGGGTTCGAATACACGGTTACCATACCAAAAGAAGAAATCAAAGAAGGGTATTTCCGATACTACATCGTGGTTGAAAATGAATCGTCAGTAAAAACTTACCCTTCAGGCTCAGAAGGAAATCCAATGAATTGGGATTTTTATCAGAATGAAACTTATAAAGTAAATATTATCCCTGAAAATTCACCCTTGTATTTATTCGATGCTGCATCTGATTACGAACAATTGAACATGGCCTGGAACCGTGGCGTCAGTTTGAGACCCACCGCTGAGCCATCAAAGGCGGTTTTAAATATTGATTTCGACAAAATTCCAAAGGATGAAGCCGCCAGTGTGCAGGATTATTCGATCCGTCACTATTTCGGAAATAAAATTAAAGGCAGGAATATTAAACCTGATGATTTCAACACTCTGATTGTACAAGGCAATTCTACAACAAAAAAGCCTGAATGGGTGCAAATATCACTAATCACCGCTAATGCTGAAATTTTTGGGGGTTTGGTTCAGATTAATGAAGATCGGGGAGATTATCGTATTAAATTATCTGATCTTAAAAAAACCCGGTTGGTAACGCTGCCTCGTCCCTATCCCGGATTTTTGCCTTACTATTTTGAAAGCAGCCCTAAAAAATCCGAGCTTACTATATCTGCTATTGAATCCCTGCAAATATCAATAGGCCCGGGATTATCTGAGGATCAATTAAACATGGATTATGGCCTGCAGATAAAGACCATAAGACTCGAATAATAAAATAGAAGTTTGATTTGAACAAGTTATAACAGACTGTTTAAATGTCTTTCTCAAAAAAAAATTCATGGCAAAAATAATTAGCAATTGAAGCAAAAAGAAAGAGATGAACATACGATTTCAAACCATATACTCCTTAGTCCTGTTGGTACTAGTAATGAGTTGTTCCGGCAATAATCCAACAAAAGAACTATTTAATTCCGGCTGGCAATTCACTATATCAGATGCTGATATAGAAACCATAACCAATGTGGAAAACTGGGAAGCTGTATCATTACCCCACACTCCGGTGTTAGAACCAAAAGTTATGGATGGACAATGGCAGGGAACCTGTTGGTATAAAAAAACTTTTGTAATTCCTTCATCTGCAAAAAAACAGCGATTAATCCTTCGTTTTGAAGGGGCTATGAATGTTTCCGAGTTCTGGGTAAATGGTAAAAAAGTCGCATCACATCTGGGGGGGTATTTGCCGGTGGTGTTCGATTTTACAGATGTCGCAAAAGTTGGAGAATCCAATAATATCCTGGTGAAACTGGATAATACCGATAATCCGGTTACTGGTCCAAAGCCTATGAGGCAGCTCGACTTTAACATGTATGGAGGATTATACCGGGATGTTTTTCTTGAAATTAAAAATCCGCTGCATATTTCAGATCCAATTTTAGCGAATAAGACCGCCGGAGGAGGTGTATTTGTCAGCTATCCAAAGGTAGCGAAAGATGAGGCTATTGTTAAGGTATTGACTCATGTTATTAATCATGACGTTAAAGACAGAAACTTCACCATAAAAAACGAAATGTGGGATGGAACCAATTTAGTCGCCACTGTTGAGTCCATAAAGGAAAACCTTTCTGCAGAAGGTCAAAAAGAAATTTCTACGGAGATTAAGCTTACTAATCCCAGGTTATGGTCGCCAAAATCACCGGCTTTATATACGCTCAAAACCAAAATAATATCCAACGGGAAAGAAGTTGATGTTGAAAAAACACGTATAGGCATTCGCCGCATAAAGATTACAAAAGAGAAATTTGAAATTAATGGAGAACAACAATTTTTACGCGGTATTAACCGGCACCAGGAGTATCCGTATATCGGGTATGCGTTAAGTAACGAAGCGCAATACCGGGATGCGGTAAAAATAAAAGAAGCCGGCTTTGATTATATACGTCTGTCGCATTATCCCCATTCGCCGGCTTTTATGGATGCCTGCGATGAATTGGGTCTTGTGGTTATGGATGCTATTTTAGGCTGGCAATATTATAGTAAAGATCCTGAATTTCAGCAACAGATTTTTAAAACCAGCAGAGATCTGATTCGCCGGGACCGAAACCATCCATGTGCAATAGCATGGGAAGTTTCACTCAACGAATCCATGATGGATAAAACTTTTATTGATCAATTAAATACTATTGCTCACGAAGAGTATCCGGGTGATCAGTGTTATACGGCCGGATGGCAGGAATATGGTTACGATATTTATATTCAGGCACGCCAGCATCGCCTGGGACATTATCATGAGTCCGAGAAACCCTATAGTGTCTCGGAATATGGCGATTGGGAATATTATGCCATGAACGCCGGTTTAAACCAGGATAACTGGAAAAATTTATTGCAGGCAGATCGGTCGAGTCGCCAGCTGCTTTCCGATGGAGAAGTTCGGTTATTACAACAGGCCACCAATATACAGGAGGCCCACAACGATAATTTTAATAGCACTGCCTTTTCGGATAGCTACTGGGTAATGTTTGATTATAATCGTGGATATTCAGATGACCTGGAAGCTTCCGGAATTATGACTATCGACCGGATTCCCAAGTTTAGTTATTACTTTTTTAAAAGTCAGCGTGATGCTGATGAAAAATCGAATTTGTACAATTGTGGTCCGATGGTACATATAGCTTCATGGTGGACTTCCGAATCTCCTCTTGATATTCGAGTTTTTAGTAATTGTGATGAGATTGAGCTTTTCTTAAACGGAAAAAGTCTGGGAAAACAAACGCCTGACTCAAATGCGATATCAACTAATCTCCCTCATCCCCCTTTCACTTTTAAAACAGAAAAATTTAAACCGGGTGAATTAATGGCAAAAGGCTTTTTAAATGGTGAAGCAGTTACGGAAAATATTGTACGTACACCCGGAGCAATTAGTAAATTACAATTGGAAGTTGATTATAGCGGTAAACTGGCAAACCCGGCTGGTAATGATGCGCTTTTTGTTTATGCAAAACTTATCGATAAGGAAGGTACAATTGTGAGAACGAATAATGAGTCGGTAGATTTTAGTGTTACAGGCGATGCTATGTTGATAAGTCCGGCTACTATATCTACCGAAGCTGGAATAGCAACAGCATTAGTACGCATTAAAGCGGGTAATCTTCCGGTTAAAATAAAAGCAACATCCAATAAACTGGAAAGTGAAACTAGCATAGATGTCCATTAATCTGAAATTTAAAGTAGTACCTAAAAAATCTAATATTATGAAAATCATAAGAGCCAATCTGCTATTGTTGGTGTTGTTCTGTTTTTTAATGATCCCCCTGCATGCACAAAAAAATAACAAACAACTTTTTGATTACAACTGGAAATTTGTTTTGGGTGATCCAAAAGATGCACAACAACCGGACTTTAGTGATGCAAACTGGAGAGTTCTAGATTTGCCGCATGACTGGAGTATTGAAGGCAAAGTTGACGAAAATGCCCCAACTGGCGGAAGCGGCGGTTTTCTTCCAACCGGAACCGGCTGGTACCGAAAACATTTTAAAATCCCGGTATCGGCCAGGGGTAAAATTATAAGTATTGAATTTGATGGTGTGTATATGAACTCTGATGTCTGGATCAACGGCCAGCATCTTGGAAAACGGCCTTATGGCTATATTAGTTTTTACTACGATCTTACACCCTATCTTAAAGAAGAGGATAACGTTATTGCCGTGCGGGTGGATAATTCAAATCAACCCAATACCCGGTGGTATTCAGGCTCCGGTATTTACCGCCATGTTTGGTTAAGGATAAAAGATCCCTTACATATTAAACCCTGGGGTATCTATGCCACTACACCAAATATATCTGCCGAATCGGCTGAGATCGTTGTGAAAACAAGGATTGAAAATTTTCATAGCAAAACACAAAACGGGACATTAGTAACTTACCTGAAGGATTCTGAAGGCAAAGAAATATCAAAGACAGAGACCATCTTTGAATTAAATTCCGGGAAAGAGACCCAAATTGAGCAAACTCTGCTTGTTTCAAATCCCAAGCTCTGGTCAATCGAAACACCCGATCTTTACAAATTACATTCAGCAATTATTAACGGAAATAAAACTCTGGACAACGAAATAACAGTTATAGGTATTCGTGAAATTGTTTACGATGCAACAGATGGTTTTTTATTAAACGGTCAAAGATTTAAGATGAATGGTGTAAATCTTCATCACGACGGCGGTTGTGTGGGAGCAGCCGTACCCGAAGGAATTTGGGAAAGACGCCTGCTTAAACTTAAAGAAATGGGATGCAATGCCATACGTACCGCCCACAATCCTCCGGCACCTGAATTTCTCGATCTTTGCGATCGTCTCGGATTCCTGGTGATGGATGAAGCTTTTGATGAATGGCGCTTTGGAAAAAGAGAATTTGCCTATCATATATATTTTGAAAAATGGTGGAAACAAGACCTGCTGTCCATGATCCGTCGAGACCGGAATCATCCCTCCATTGTGTTGTGGAGTGTGGGTAATGAAATCCCGGATCAAAAATCAGATGATGGGCATATAATTTTAAAAGAACTTATGGATGCCGTTTATAGTGCAGATTCCACGCGTCCGGTAACCGCCGGATTGGACAATATAGCGGCAGACGGTGGGGCTACTACACTCGAATTCATGGAGGGCCTTGATATTGTCGGTTATAATTATGCCGATCGTTGGCATGAAAGGAGGGAACTGATGTACAGTATCGATAAAATAAATCATCCCGATTGGAAAATGATCGGTACCGAAAGCGTTTCATTGCGAAGCATTCGCGGTGATTATTCCTTAGGTGAAAACCCGGTAACTGTTATGCCGGATTACAATGCCAATATGATACGGGTGGAACAATTATGGAAGTTTGTTGCGACACGCAGTTATGTAGCCGGAGATTTTATGTGGACCGGCATTGATTACCTGGGAGAATCCTGGTGGCCTCATAAAAATTCCAGCTCAGGGGTTATTGATCTGTGCGGATTCCCAAAAGACGGATTTTATTTTTATCAAAGTCAGTGGACCAAAAAGCCTATAATCCATCTGTTTCCTCATTGGAACTGGGAAGGTCGCGAAGGACAAATAATCCCGGTATTGGCCTATACCAATTGTGATGCCGTTGAACTTTTTCTTAACGGAAAATCATATGGGGAAAAGCGTCTTGAATTTCCCCGCCAGGGTACCTCCGGAGGATGGAATACATACGATCAACCCCAAATTTTCCCAACTACTGCCGATTTGCACCTGTCATGGGATGTCCCCTACGAACCCGGAATTATTAAAGTTGTGGGCAAAAAAAACGGAGAAATTGTAGCTACCGAAATACTCACAACTACCGGGCCTCCTCAGTCCATTAAACTATCGGCGGATAAAACCAGGCTTGAAGCCGACAAACGTGATATAGCCCATATAAAAGTGGAAATTACGGATGCTGAAGGGAATGTGGTACCTACAGCCAATAACCACATCTATTTTACTGTTGAAGGGGAAGGGAAGCTCCTTGGTGTGGATAATGGAAATCCTGCCGATCATGCTATTTACAGCGAAAATCACAGGCAAACATTTAACGGGCTTGCTCTTGTCATTATACAATCTACACATAAACCGGGTGTCATCAGGTTAAAGGCACAATCTGAAAATCTTACGGAGGCCCGGATAGAAATAAAAACAGATAATCCGGAGCATCCGGTCGCAGTTTTTGAATGGGTAAACAAGTAAAAATTTTTTCAGTATTAAATCCATTAAAAATCTAATCAGATGAAAAGAAAACCTTCTGTAAAAATATATCCGGTAAAGTATAAAATAATGCACCATAATCGTTTACTGAATATCTTTTGGCTGAGTTTTTTTATTTTTATTTTTCACATAGCAGCAATTCAAATTTGTGCCCAAAGCCCTTCAAAAAATGCCGGCAATGTATATGTTGATAATAAGGGTGTGATGCGCTGGGAAAAAACAAAATCAGAAGTTACCGGTTTTGGAATAAATTATACCGTTCCTTTTGCCCACGCCTTGCGTGTGGCCAAACAACTTGGCATTTCGCCTGAAAAAGCAATTGATGAAGATGTGTATCACTTTGCCCGTCTCGGATTCGATTTATACCGGGTGCATGTGTGGGATTGTGAAATCAGCGATTCGGCAGGAAACCTTCTCACCAATGAGCATCTGAGACTCTTTGATTATATGTTGAATGCCATGAAAAAACGGGGTATGAAATTTGTACTTACCCCCATAGCATATACTAATAGTGGTTATCCTGAACCGGGGACCCCTACTTCCGGTTTCTCCACATATTTTGGTGGCAAAGCAAATTGTCTGATAAACCCTGAAGCCATAAAAGCCCAGGAAAACTACCTGTTTCAGTTTATGAACCATGTGAATTCCAATACCGGTATGGCTTATAAAGACGATCCGGATATTATTGCATTTGAAATCTGTAATGAGCCGCATCACAAAGGTACAGAGGAAGAAACTACTGCTTTTATCAATCAGCTGGCAAAAGCCATCCGGCGATCCGGATGTAAAAAACCCATATTTTATAACATGAGCCACAGTGTGCACCTGGCAGATGCCTATATAAACGCCGATGTGCAGGGTGGAACGTTTCAGTGGTACCCTGCAGGACTTGTGGGTAATGTGAATCTCCAGGGAAATTTTCTTCCTCATGTAGACAATTATCCCATTCCTTTTGCTGAAAATAATAAATTTAAAAAAATGGCAAAGCTGGTGTACGAGCTTGATGCCGCTGATATCGGGGCTTCATATATTTACCCGGCAATGGCGCGAAGTTTCAGGAAAGCGGGTATTCAAACAGCTACACAGTTTGCCTGGGACCCTAATTTTATAGCTTACGCAAACACAAGCTATCGTACCCACTATATGAACCTTGCTTATGCTCCCCAAAAAGCTTTGAGTTTAAAAATAGCTTTTGAGGTTTTTCATATGATCCCTATGTACAGCGATTTTGGACCCTATCCGCAAAATACAACTTTCGGACCCTTTAGTGTTGATTATGAAAATGATCTGGCGGAACTGGTTTCTGATAAAAAGTTCATGTATACTAATTCTACCCAATCTATTCCCCCTGCTCCTGATTTATTAGAACAAATTGCCGGATATGGGATTTCACCGGTAATTCAGTATGAAGGCTTTGGGGCCTATTTTCTCGACCGGCTTGAAAATGGTATTTGGCGACTTGAAGTGATGCCGGATGCAATTTGCATAAGCGATCCGTTTGACATGGCCAGCCTGAAAAAAGAAGTAACTATTATCAATTGGAAAAAATGGCGAATGATGGTTAATCTGCCAGATCTGGGAGAAAATTTCAGCATTCAGGGATTAAATGACGGAAATGCTTTCTCGTCAAACGCAATTGGTAATAGTTTTAGCATTTCACCGGGATCCTATTTGCTTGTCAGAAATGGTTTCGAACCCAAATTCAATAAAAATGATCCCTGGAAAAATATCCGGTTAAATGAATTTGTTGCACCGCCATCGAGCCTTAAGAAGACGATTGTGCTGCACACCTCTGCTGAAGAGGTTACCTCAGGAAATTCGATACAAATTGAAGCTAAAATTATCGCACAGGTAGATCCAGAATCCGTTGAGTTGTGTCTTTACGGGCGAAAATTTGAACCTGATATTTTTACAATGACTAACAAAACAGGGTATACTTATTCGGTTACCATACCGGCTGAGTTTGTTCAGGAAGGATTTTTGCACTATTATATTTCAGTTAAACAAAATGGTCTTTATACTTCGTATCCCTCAGGATTTAACGGTTTTCCAACAGATTGGGATTTTTACGATGACCAGGCCTACCATTTGCGTGCGGTACCCCCCTCATCACCAATCTATTTATTTGATGCTATTTACGATATTGATGAAGTGCGACGGCATTGGTCAACTCATTACTGGACAAGAAAATGGGTGGAAAATTCGCATCTTGTCCCTTCAAAAGTGCAGGGTAAAGCTGAATTATATCTAAATATCGAACATTTATTTACCGAAGATCCGGAAAATTTGAATGCAGTAAAAATCTACGATTGTACATTTCGGCATTATATGGGAGATAAAATAGCTGCACGAAAAAGTGAGTTGGCAAATGTTAAACATCTTGTTTTTACCGGGCATGCCTTAAATAACAAAAACTGTAAGCTTCAGGTGGCCCTTGTATTGAAGAATGGGTCTGCTTTTGGCGAAATTATAACTGTTAAACCCGAATATGGGGAATATAGTGTAAATATGGAAGATTTAAAACCCGTTAAACTTGTGTTATTACCAAGGCCCTATCCTACCTTTTTACCCTATTATTTTGAATACTATTCCAATGAAAAATTTAATCCTGAAAATATCGAAAGCCTGCAATTTTCTATCGGTCCGGGAATACCTGAAGATGAACTTTTAAACACACACGGAATTGCTATCGAAAGTGTACGACTGGAATAATATCTATAAAGAACAAAAATAGACTTGATCAAAATTTATACAACCAAAATACTATTATCATGAAATTATATAAACTTATTTTTTTCTTTGGAATTTTTGCTTTGATCCAATGTAAACCACCGAAATCAAACACTTCTGAATTTGTTTTAGTTTCTCAGGTGGATTCGGGTAAACCTGTATCTGTTATGCTTACCAGTTACAGCACCACTCTGCTTGCCAATAGTAAAGATCAGACACGGTTACGAATTGCAGTTACAGATAGCATGGGACGCGAAATCACCTCGGCTGCCGATTCGATCCGTATTTATATAACCGGAGACGGAAAGGTAACAGCCCCTGATGGAAGCGCACTTGTTCCCGGAACAGACACATCCGGAACACAATATGGTAACTGTCAACTGGTAAATGGCATATGTCACCTTGTATTCATTGCCGGCAGCAAACCGGACAAAGTTAAGGTAGAAGCAAAATCCGGAAAACTCTGGCCCGGCTCTCATGAAATACATACACTACCGGCTGATCTGGTAATCATGGAACCAAATCCGGATCAAGTACCTCCTACTACTAAACCAATCGACTGGATGATCGGAGCCGATATTTCATTTCTTCCGCAGATTGAAGACCGGGGTGGCAAATTTTTCGACAACGGCATTGAAAAAGATGCAATTAGTTTATTACGCGACCATGGATTCAACTATATTCGTTTGCGAATATTTGTGAATCCGGAAAACGAAAAAGGTTATGCCCCGGAAAAGGGATATTGCGGACTAGGCTATACCCTTAACATGGCCAAACGCATCAAAGATGCCGGCATGAAATTCCTGCTTGATTTTCATTATAGTGACTATTGGGCCGATCCGCAACAACAAAATAAACCCTTTACCTGGAAAGATCTGGATTTTGAAACATTGAAAGATTCAGTAAAAATTTATACTTCAAATGTACTCCTTGCCCTGAAACAACAGGGTACCTTGCCTGATATGGTTCAGATTGGGAATGAAATCAACCATGGGATACTCTGGCCTGATGGCCATATCAGTAATCCGGACCAACTGGCCGGTTTGCTTAAAGCAGGAGTGGCTGGTGTTGAAACCGTTTCTCCTGATATGCCTGTAATGATGCATATTGCCCTTGGGGGACAAAACGACGAAGCGGTTTTCTGGTTGAACAATATGCTCGCCCGAGATGTACGATTTGATATAATCGGACTTTCATATTATCCCCGCTGGCATGGCACCCTGGATGATCTGAAAAGTAACCTGCATGATTTATCAAAACGATATAACAAACCCTTGAATGTTGTGGAATACTCCGACTATAAGCGTGAAGTACATGATATTGTTTTTGGCTTGCCGGATGAAATGGGAAAAGGCGCATGCATATGGGAACCTCTTGGCTGGAGAAGCGGACTGTTTGAACGGGATGGAAAGACTACTGACTTGATACGTACGTATGATGAATTAAAAGAAAAATATCTTTCTCCTTCGGAGTAACATTATCACATTACCCTGTCAGGGTCACTTAGACCCTGACAGGGTAGAGTGTTTTTAATACGCTTTGACCAGTTCAAGCATTTTACGGTCGAGCTTATGGCCTTTGTATTTTTCATATTTTACATCTGCCCTCTGACTGTTTAATACCCCAAAATCTCCTTTCAGATTCCACATTGCCTGTCCCCATCCGGCATCCTTCCAAAGAGAGAGAAGATCTTCCATCCATTTGAGGGCCACATCATGAGGAGTTTTGTTATAACATCCCCATTCCCCCACATGCACCGATACACCTTTATCCACTAATGGTTGCCAGGTATCAATAAGAAGCGCTTTTAATACTGCCTTATCCCAAATTTTACCATCATCTCCCGTAAGCGGCCAGGTGGGTACATTAAAAGTCTGAAATGAATCTCTTGGAGGCCAGCTTGCCTCGTAATGACTTACACTCATCGGATCGTAACCGCGGGTACTTTGTACCAGTCCGAGATCAACGATACCGTATACCGGAGTCCTGCCAACATCTTTACCGTCAGCCACAATAAGACGTTCAGGATCTTCTTCGCGAATAGCTTTTACCAAAGCTTTTACGACCCTAACATAGGGAGTTTCTTCTTTTAAATGAGGTGGTTCATTAATAAGGTCGAAACTTAGTCTGCTATTGGGGATACCCTTATATCGTTTCGCAAAAAGTTTCCAGTGAAAAATTGCTGCATCAAGGGCTTTCTGCATATTTTCAGGGGTATCTTCAAAAAGATCAACCGGTTCCTGGTCGCGACCGTTAATACAGTACCCGGGAATACGGTGCATATTCAGATTAATGTGAATATTATACTGTTTGCCGAATTCCACCACTTCATCAATATCTTTTAGTACTTCTTCATCGATCGTATACCAGTCATCTTTCGAAGCCCAGGTCCAGTATGACATAGGAATTCGGGCAAAATCAAATCCCCATTCGGCCATAATTTCAAAGTCTTCTTCTTCGAATTTTCTTCGCGGGCCCCATCCGCCGAATTTCTGAAGCAGGTTAAATCCCCTGTAGCGGGGAAAACTGAGATCAGGTTTAACCGGATTTGCCAGAGCGCTTATTCCTATACCTGAGAGTGACAGGGCTCCAACAACTCCACTGGTTTTAATAAAATCCCGTCTTTTCATAATTATTATTTTTAATAATCTGTTAACTGACTTTAATTTATCCTACTAATGCCTTATGGGCTACTTCCATTAAAATAAAAAATACCTGCCCTTCGGCTGCAGTACCTGCTTTATTAAAATTCGGCGCTCCGCATACTCCCTGCACCAGGCCTAATTCATCCACTTTCCCGTGAGCGGCTGCACGCATCTTATCTGCTTTTTCTTTATAGCTGCTGTCTATCCATCCGCCTTTTATTCCCCTGTAAATAGAATATGCCAGCATTTGTCCAAGATTTGTTTCTACAAATGAATCCGGATCATCTACTACATCATGAAACAACCCGTCTTCACGAATATACACAAGGCATCCGTCTATAATATCCTTAACATATTGGATAAGCAAATCTCTTTCTTCCATCATGCCATCGGGTAATACATTAATTACCCGGGTAAGGCCAGCAGCCGACCAGCCATTTCCAACGCCCCAGAAATCCTTGCGAACAAACTCTTTTTTATCACAATCCCACATGTGGGACAGTAACTTTTTGTCTTTATTCCATAAACACGAAAATGCCCCTTTAATCTGTTTAACAGCTTCCTTATATTCCCCGGCAGCAGCCAGAAAAGGAGGTAACATATAATTAATGTCACTCCATATCTGAGGAACATTTGTAAAATGATAGATAATACCGTCATCTGTTCTGGGAGCCTTATTCATAATATAATCCAACAGTTTGTTATAACCGTTTGTCAAAACCGGATCACCTGTTTTTTTAGCAGCCCATAATAATGCCTCACCCGGAGATGCGGCATCGCTTAATGCAAATTCTTCGCCTACCATGGCTACCCTGCCATCTTCTGTCTGATAAATCACAGCATCCTTGGCCATAAGTATTACAAGTTCTTCCTCGCCCAGCTCAAGCATAGCCTGCATTGCTACTCCCTGTTCCCAGGTACGGCGCTGCATGGTAAGCATAGCAAGTTTTACTTTTTCAATAGTAGTATTATTAGCAAAAGTTTTTTCCTCAGTGACAGGTGCAACACAACCGGCCGCCAGTGTTCCTGTAACTCCAAGGGTTAAACCTGCAGCAGGCATGTTTAATAAGAAATCGCGTCTTTTCATTCTTTAGCGTTTAATAGATTTGTATTAATAATATTTTTTAGCTTTTATCAGCAGTTAATTCGTGTTCTGACCGTAACATTTTTATGCAATTCATCAATGCACGGCCGTTATGATAATTCAGCTTCCATACTGAAGCTTTGGGAGCTGATTGCCGTTCAGGGCTGTTATCAAGGCCTTCATCATACCATTCCCCGTTTTTATGATCAATAAGGTACGTCTTTATGTAATTCCATTGCTTCAGGAATTCAGTATAATATTTTTCTTCATCCGGAAATAATTCAGACATCAGCAGCAGGGCATTTAATCCTTCGGATTGTACCCACCAGTTTTTGCTGTCGTCAATTATTGTAAGGGTGTCTGAATCTTTAAAATAATACCCTTCGTAATAAAATCCTCCCCGTTGATTATCCCAACCGGTATTCAGGGAATGATCCACCATACGTTTGGCTACTTCCAAGGTTTTTTTATCATGATCCAGTCCAAGAGTGTGAGATGCTTCCAGTAATAAGTAGGCGGTTTCAACATCATGACCAAAAGAAACATGATCAAGATGATAACTTTTATTCCTAATATCTTCCGATGAATCTCTGAATGAAACCGGTTTCCAGTCTCTTGTGGCAAACAAGGTTAAATAGCCTTTATTGCCGATTAAAGTATCTCTAATTATTGTTTTCATTTCTATAAGCCGCTCGCGAAGGAGACTGTCCGGCCATACCTGGTAAAGATTGGTAAATGCTTCCAGTAAATGAATGGATGAATTCTGGTCTTTCCAACCGACAGGCGTTATGTCCATCGGTGATTCATCAAGAGAATTGCCAACTAGCCATGATCCATCCCGGTTAATAAGGTTAAAATATCCTTTAAATTCAGGATCGTGACTATACCTATCAAGCCAGTAAAACGTTTTCTTTGCAAGTTCCAATGCTGCAGTATCAGCTGATAATTTATAATAACTTGATAATGCATAAATGGCAAAAGCATTCCCGTAGGCGCTTTTTGTTTCTGCATTAGCGCCCCCGATATCTTCTCCCTCGCGGTTTCTATACATATAAAAACCACCATAGTGGTTATCCCACATTTTTTCCCTGAGGAACTGAACACCGTGTGCGGCATATTTCTGATAGTCTTTGTTATTATACATTAAGGCTGCTTCAGATGCTGTCCATAAAAGCCGTGCCTGGGCAACGATCATTTTTTGTTGCGGCCCGTCAGGGTGCCAGTCAGAAGAAAAATCACTCAAATATCCCCCGTATACAGTATCTAAGCAGCTTGGATACCAAACATCCAACAATTCAGATTTTAGTGAATATTCAAGTTCATCTATTAATTTTTGTTGATCTTTTTGTTTATCCGAACTACAGGAAACACCGGCAAAAGTGAGTAAAATTCCTATATTCAGGAGCAGGATTAAACGATTTCTGATTTTTATTTTCATTACAATATATTTTATAATATTTACCAGTTCATAACTTCTTTAAAAAATGGTACCAGTTCATTGGCCATCTTTTGATGCTCCTTGCTATCGGGATGTCCTGAACATCCGTTAACATATTTTTCGGAAAAGGAAAACAGATATACATTTTCATCCTGTTCAACATCTTTCATATATTGAGCCGCTGCAAAGAGATAATTTGCCAGCAATTGTTTCTGTTGCCCATTAAACACCGGACTGTTCAGGCAACATATTTTAGCCAGAGGATACCGTGTACGAATCAATTTCAAAAAGCTGATGTATTCATCTACAAAGGTTACTGAATCTAAAGTTTGCCGGTTATAACTGCCATCTCCACCAGAAAAATCGTTGGTGCCTAGACATATAGAAACCAGATCGGGAATATAATTTTGTACTTTCCAGGAAACAGCAGAATCCACATTGAGATATAAATTCTTATAAACATCAGCCATTTTTGGCGCCGGCTGGTTCCATGTTCGTGTTATTCCGATACCCGATACCGAGCTTAACAACCAGTTGGCATTTAGTTTTTGGGCAGTTACCGGCCCATATGCCAGTAAAGCATTGTGTTGATCGTGCCATTGTCCTGAATCGCAGGGTATCTCAGATAAATCAAGACCGGTACCGCTTGTTATTGAGTTTCCTATAAACTCGATTTTTCTTTCAAACTTCACTTCGGCAGGAAGTAATTCCTGACATTCTATCCCGGAAAAACCAACAGGCCCAAGCATTGCTTCTGTGGCTTTACAAACCAGTAAGGTATGACTTCCTTGGTTCAGTCCGGAAGCAAGTTCGTACCTCAATGAATCTTTTTCAAGCTTTATCCTTCCCTGGTAATTTCCATCGATGTTATATGAAATATAATTGTACCGTCCATCAGAGTTCATATCTTCGAGCAGTACAGTGCAGGAATTGCCCTTAAATTTCACCTGAAAATAAGCTCCGGCCCCACTTAGTATCGGGTGTTCCGGATTGGAAAAATCAATACGTCCGGTATAAAAAATATCTGAATTATCGGGTGTATATAAAATTGCCGGTTTCTGAATACAGCTCGAAAAAATCGGCAGAATCAACAAGAAAAATATTACAGATTTATTGGATATTGGTCGGGGTATTTTCATTGCAGCAAATTACTAATCTTTAAAATTAATTCCATATTTAATTACCCGGAATTTCGAGATGTGAATATATAAAAACCTTAAGGATTACAGAAACTTCAAGATAATACAAATATGTCAATCACCTTACATATCTTATCATTTATGAGCCTGAATTTATACAATCCCGAATAATTCTACAATAATAATAAAAGATACCGTTTTTTATTTATTTTATCTACCTGAATGCCCTCTTTTTAAAATAATACCGACCATAAATAAAAGAGTAAAAAGCCAACAGCAAAGGTTTCAGAATAAAAATATTACGTGGTAATTCGAAAATATTACACGAAAGGGGAAGCGGAAGGAAATCACAACACTTAAGATTGTCTGATTTGAATTAACCAGACTGATGATGGATTAATTAAGGGTGTTTTAAACTTTTATAGAAATATTTTGTTTCTAGTGAGAATTAAAATATTTATTTTTAGACCATACTATTCAGGTTTTTTTAACCTTTAAATCAGAAGAGAAGGGGGAGTCGGTTTGGCGGATCGGTTAAATGGCGCTTTTTGGTGCTCCCCCTTTATCTCCTTAATTTGTCAACCGACATGTGCCCTGCAAAGGTGAACTAAAAACATGCTGCTGTTTTGTAGATATCCTCCATGACCATGCCCTTCAGGACAAATAATTTATTATTTTTTATAAATATTATTAAAATTTCAAATTTCAGGGTTTATACAAGTCCCTGCGCAATCATTGCATCAGCAACTTTAATAAATCCGCCAATATTTGCTCCATTCACATAATTTACATTACCCTTTTCGTCTTTCCCGTATTTTACACAGGTCTCGTGAATGCTGATCATAATCCTGTGCAGGCGTTCATCTACTTCTTCAGGACTCCAGGGCAGACGCATGGAATTTTGTGTCATTTCCAATCCTGATACTGCCACACCACCTGCATTGGCTGCCTTTCCGGGTCCGTATAAAATATTGGCATTTAAAAATACTTCTACCGCCTCTGGTGTAGATGGCATATTAGCACCCTCTGAAACCACATAGCAGCCATTCTTCACAAGCGTTTTTGCATCTTCATAATTTATCTCATTTTGTGTGGCACAAGGCAGTGCGATATCACATTTTATGCCCCAGGGCCGTTGTCCTTCATAATATTTAACTTTAAATTTTTCAGCATATTCACTAATCCGGCCTCTTTTAATATTTTTTAATTCCATTACATAGTTCAGCTTTTCTTCATTTATTCCGTTTGGATCATAAATAAATCCGGAAGAATCGGAAAGGGTAACCACCTTACCACCAAACTGATTTACTTTTTCAGTAGCATATTGTGCCACGTTCCCTGAACCAGATACAGCCACAATTTTATTTTTATAATCTTTACCCCTGGTCTTTAACATTTCTTCGGCAAAGTATACGGCGCCATATCCGGTAGCTTCAGGCCGAATAAGACTTCCACCCCATTCAATACCTTTTCCTGTGAGTACGCCTGTAAATTCATTTCTTATCCTTTTATACTGCCCAAACATATAACCGATTTCGCGACCCCCAACGCCGATATCACCAGCAGGAACGTCAGTATTGGGTCCGATATGCCTGTATAGTTCGGTCATAAAACTCTGGCAAAAACGCATTACTTCATTATCTGATTTACCTTTCGGGTCAAAGTCCGATCCTCCTTTTCCTCCACCCATGGGTAAGGTTGTAAGACTGTTTTTAAATACCTGTTCAAATGCAAGGAATTTTAATATTCCCAAATTCACTGTTGGATGAAAACGTAAACCACCTTTGTAAGGACCTATTGCGCTGTTCATTTCAATGCGGTATCCCCGGTTAATGCGAATATCACCCTTATCGTCAAGCCAGGGCACCCGGAACATAATTACCCTTTCAGGTTCTGCTATGCGTTCCAGTATTCTGGCATAGCTATACTTTGGATTCTCTTCTATAAAAGGCATTAACGATTCGGTAACCTCCTGAACAGCCTGGTGAAATTCCGATTCACCCGGATTTTTAGCAATGACTTTTGCCATAAAATCATTGACTTTTACATCTAGTATCTGAGCCATTTGTTTTAGTTTTTTGTAAATAGTAAGATATGCTGTGGAATAATTATCTACACTAACCGACAGAAGTCCGGAGCAGAAAAAATTTTCCTGTTCTAAAAATAAAAAACTTCCGATCAGTTGATTATAAATCGAACTTTTTTTCAGTGTTTCACTTATAATTTTCGGTAATCTTCTTAATACAAAAAAATTGAGTAGGTTGGCGGATAATAGCAGATATTATGCCGGCAGGTAAAAAAGGAAAATTGAAGGCAACAAAATATATTCACTAATCTAATAACATGGTAACGGCAAGGCCTATGCCACGAAAACAATCGCTGTTTTTTCCAAGCAGACATACAGGGGTATTCAGCACAAGAATAAAGTTTTCGGCACGCTCAATTGTTACACCCAGATTCAGCAACAGGTGTTCATGGTTAAGAATCTTATTTTCGAATTTATTTATGGCATAATTAAATCCGATTATACCCTGTATTCCGGGCAGGAAAAAATACCCTATATCGGCATTTACAAAATAATCGTAGTTATGTCCCAGATTACCCGATCCGAAATATTTACCAATCTGATTATCGATATCAACAGAAAAATTTTCTCCAGGATTAATACTTATGACAAACCCGGTAAAAAATTGATTCAGATTATCAATGTCATGCCCTCTTATAGATATGGTGGAATTTCCTGTTTTTATTCAGCCTCCGGACAAAAATGCCAAACCCAGTTTTTCAGTTGAATAAACATGTATTTTTGTTCCAATAGAAAGCGCGGAAAGATCGGCCGGAAGGTACACCCCGGCTTCCAGAATTTTTGACAGACCATAGGATATCCTGAAACCAAGTTCGGAGGTTTTTTTAATACTATCACCATTCTCGAAGGATGGGACTTTCTCCCGTTCAGAATTCCAGTATTTGTCTGACCAGACATATGAAAATGCAGGTTCAAACTCAAGCATTCCTTTCGGAACGGGAATTGAATTTATAGTGGTTAGTTTTGAAGCGGATATTCCCTGAATTTGTCCTGATACTCGGACATGTGCAAAAAAAAATATTACGAAACAATAAATTACTTTTTTCATCTTTTTTTCCTGTTAAATACAGGATCAAAGAAAACGAGCCTAACATATTAAAACAATCCCTACATTTTGGTATTTATAGTAGATCCTTATTTTCAGACTGTCACTTTCATTTATAAAGTAAGGAGCGCCCAGAGTTTGGAGTGCGGTAAAATTTTTAAAAAGAAATTAATTAAAAGCTAAAACTTAAAGTACTCTGGTTCACTTTAGGCACTTTAGTTCACTTTAGACACTTTAGGCACTTTAGTTCACTTTAGGCACTTTAAATAGTTTGGCTCAATTCATCATGTTTTTTAGGTATTCATAAATCTAAATTTCAATCAGGTTATTCTTTATGGCAAATTTTATTACATCCACCGTGGTTTTCATATTTAACTTTTGCATAATATGATTTTTATGAGATTCCACGGTACGGATACTTATAAATAATTTTTCTGCAATTTCTTTATTTGTCAGGCCATCGCCCCAAAGTTTCAGAATTTCAACCTCCCGTAAACTCAACATATTAATATCCGTAACATTTCTTTTTTCGTCGGTTTTTATTTTATGAATATACTGGTTTAACAGCAGACTGGTTATTGAATTGCTGAAATAATCATGCCCGTTGCGTAAAGTATAAATAGCCTCCACCAAATCATTTTTGCCTGTATCCTGCGAAAGAAAACCCTTTGCTCCGGCTTTAATTGTTTTAAAAACTATTTCTTCATGCTTTTGAGTGGATAATATCAGAATTTTCACTTTAGGGTACCGGACTTTAAGTTGTTCGATTAGCCTTAATTGTATTTCATCTGATGAATGTATGCCGATAATAATAATATGGATACTTGCTGTGCGTAATTTCTCCAGAAAATTGATTTTATCGCTACTGGAAAGTACTACATTAATGTCATCAACATCTTTAAGAAGAGATCGAAGACCCTCAAGAGTTATTTTATGCTCATCGAAAATACCTACAAAAATTTTATTCATGTAAATTAGTCTTTACAGATAATAGCTGATGTACGTTGTTTACCATTCATTAATATCTCAACTGGTTTTCTAAATCGTACATGTGTAAAATACTGAGTTGAATGTATAACCTTTTGTTTATTCAGAATATTCCATTTTATAAAGTCAGTTTTAGAAGAGTCCTGTACCGAAAAATAACCGATGTTCATTGAAGTAACATTATAAAAAAAGTGGGAGCCTAAGGAGGTGTCCAACGGGAAATTTGATAAGCTGACTTCAACAATAACTTTGGCATTGGAAATCTGAGACCAATCCACAGGTATTCCCAGAAACCGGTCACGCGTACCCCATCTGCCCGGACCAATCAGCACATATTCACGGTTCTGTTGCTGTAATGTCTTATTCAGCATAGCAATTTCATTTACCATGTCCAGCGTTTTTAGTTTATTAAAACCTGAAACATTCACAAAAATCACATCCCGGATATAGTCAAGTCTTCCGTTCCCCAAACTTGACCTGGTATATAAAATTGTTTTGGATTTGTCAATTTCTCCTATATCCACATATGTGCTCAACTGGTTTCCTACCAGGGGTTTGATTTGTAAAAGATAAAAGGTTGGAAGATCGTTTTCACCTTTATTCAGGTCTACTGCATATTCAATTTCAATGGGTGATCCCAGGGCTTCCTTTGCAGTATTTAGCATTGTATCGATAGTTTCTGATAACGGGATATAATTAAATTTCAGAATATCGGCAAAATTTACGATCCGTGGACCTTTTGGAGATAAACCCGGTTCAATGCGATCATTGTCCGGATTGTAAACAGATACACAATGTTTAATTGTACCGTGTTTTTCTGCCTCACTTATATCTAATAAAGCAAGCGATGCCAATTCTCCGTCTTTTGTAAAGTCGATTTTTTTCTTTGAAATATCAAGGGCATAAAATGCTACCTGAGTGCTGTTCAGCAGGTCTTTCGTTGTATACATATCGGTTTTGGGATACCTGGGTGAAAACCGGAATGATTTCCTTCCGCCAACCACATAAGTTCCCAGGCCTATAGCGCCTACAGCAAATCCTTCTTCGGGTTTCATATGCGCCATCGGATAATAATTAAATGATTGCGCAATACCGCTGATATGGGGATAATAATAATTATCAAACTGGTTTCCTACGAGTTCCTGAAGAATCACTCCCATCCTTTCTTCTTCAATTTTATGATGAATAGCCTTAAAATAAGATCTGGCCTTGTCTGAGAACACAGAAGCAAATACAAGTTTTATTGCAGTAACTAACCGGTTTAGTGTAACTTTTTTCCGTGAACTGCTATTCGGAACAATATAGGTATCAAAAACACCGGCAAACGGCTGAGTGAGCGAATCTTCGAATAAGCTTGATGACCTCACTGCGATAGGTTTGTTTACCTGTTCGATAAAAGCTTTAAGCTTTTCTTTTAATGTTGGGGAAAGATGCCCCTCCATAAATAGCAGTCTTATTTTATAATACGGGAGTTCCTGGTTGAATAATTTATCATAAAGCCTGTTTTTTTCCATAAAATATTCATACTCGTCGGTCCCGATAATAACAGTAATGGGTGTTCGTATATTTATTTTCTGCGCCAACGCAGAAAAGTCCAGATTATAGATTAGGGTATTAATAAAAGCCAGTCCCCTGCCCTTTCCCCCCAGTGATCCGCTTGAAAAACTCACAATATTTTTTTCATCCAGAATGGCTGTTTCTTCAAAACTCAGTATTTTACCCCTCTTTTTTTCTTCTCTATACCTTTTTAATGTATACAGAAAAAACTTTCTGAATTCAGCCAAATTTTCAAAATCGCTAATATGTACCGGATTCAGTGACTTGGCCAGTTGAATTTCACCTCTGGCCATAAGCCATAATGAAAACTGGTTATCTATTCCATGAACATACAGCGATTCTTCGGGTATTTCATTAAACAGCGTTTCAAATTCCCGGAGTGTTTTGGCCACAGCAATAGGATTTCCATCCTTGTCGCGGAAAATAAAATGTCCGAAACGTAAATTCAGGGTCAGGAACTTCTTAAGGTCGCTTAAAAGACTTTCAGAGTATTTATTAATAAAAGCAACCCCTAATTTTCCGGCCACCTCCTCATTTGCCGGTTCGGAAGACTGAAGGACAATGGGCAGATTTTTCAGGTGCGATTTTACATATTTTATAAATTTAATTCCTGCTGTTTTATCTGTTTTCCCATCGCGTTCAAATTCAACATCGGAGATTACACATAACAAAAAGTCTTTGTATTTATTATAGATATAAATAGCATCTTCATAATTGCGGGCATGAATAATTTTAGCCCTTGAACGCATTTTACAAATCTTGTCCAGTTCATTTTTTTCAACCTCAGCTAATGATTGTTGCACCTGGTCAAATAATATAGAATATAATATTGGAAGGTACTTGGAATAATATTGTGATGAATCTTCTATAAGCAGAATAATCCGTACCAAACCAATTTTGGTATCGTTTTCCACATTTACCCTGTCTTCAATGGATTTTACAATGGCGAAAAATACCTGGGAATCGCCATTCCACACAAAAAGGTTATCTACCGATTTTAGTGAGGGAACAAGTTCTTCAAAGTATTTAATATTGCTTTTTTGGTTTAATAATAAATATATGGTCAGGTCCGGCTGTTTGCTTTTCATTTTTTTACTCAGTTCAACAGGACTTTCAGCATCCAGACCCACCATTAAAATCACCAAGTCAAAATGACTTGTTTCCAGTAATTCCATTGCCTCTTCAGGACTGGTAACACCGGTAATCCTGGGTAATGAAAACAGACTATACTGATATATTTCCCCCATAAACTGT
The DNA here is from genome assembly GCA_016934395.1 of Bacteroidales bacterium. Lineage (GTDB taxonomy): Bacteria > Bacteroidota > Bacteroidia > Bacteroidales > UBA10428 > JAFGSZ01. The sequence continues at coordinate 3,225 of JAFGSZ010000090.1, read as the reverse complement.
TCAAAAAAACTGTCTTCATTTTCAAGGATAAAAGCATCGTACAAAGTAGCCACAAACAAAATATCTTTAATTTTGTACTTCATCATATCCAGGTAGATGTACTTATCGATAAGTTGTTTGTTAAAGAAAAGCTGAAGGGGTTGTTTATTTCTGACCAGTGAATTTCTAAACTCTTCTGATTTATATTGAATATTGCTGGATACAAGGCTGCTGTGGTAAATTTTTCTTCCTTTAAAATTGTTAATATATCCGCTAATTAATTTACTGATGTTAATAAGCAACTGTCGCTCTTCTTTTAAAAAAGGACCTTCATAAAGGGTTGGAAATTCTTTAAGATAAAAAACTTCAATGGATCCTTTATTATTATCAATAGTAACAAAGTTTTCTTTCTGACACCAGTATGATTCTTCAAAGTTTTTGCTGGTATATATATTATCTTCATATTCTATCCTAACTGCTGTATATCTCGGATATTGCCAGGATTTAGGAAGAATATAACAAATTTTCTGCAGGGTATCTTCCAGTGAAAAGCCTTTAGCTATTATTTGTGATGTTTGATTTATTGCTTTTAGCTCTTTGAGTCTTTCCCTGTTTTCAGCGGTTAACCTGTTTAGTACTTCTTTTGTTGCCGAGCCTGCAATTAAATTAGATAAATTAATCAGAAGGTTACGTTCTTCCGCTAAAAACGGCCCCTCGTCTTCGTCAGGAAATTCTGTAAGGTAATAAATCTCAATAGTGCCTTTTTTATTCCCCGGAGCTTCAAACTCTTGTTTTTGCACCCAGGGTGTTTCCTTAAAATCTGAGCTTTCAAATATTTTATCCTCATATTTAATACGGGCAACAGTATGTTCTGGATATTGCCATGCTTCGGGTAAAATTGAACATATTACCTGAAGCGATTCCTCCATAGACCTTGTCTGTTTTAGTATGGCCGAAGTCTGATTAATTCCGCGAAGCTCTTTCAGCCTTTCAGTATTCTGGATTAACAGCTGCTGCAAGGCTTTCTTTGATGCCATTCCCGAAATTAATGCAGACAGGTTGTCTAACAGGTTACGTTCTTCTTTTAGAAAAGGCCCCTCGTCTGCTTCAGGAAATTCTTTAAGGTAATAAATTTCTATAGTGCCTTCTTTATTATCTGATGTTTCAAAATTTTGTCTTTGCACCCAGGGTGTATCCCTGAATTTCCGGCTGTTAAAAACCTTATCATCAAAAATAATACGCGCCGCAGTATATTGCGGATACTGCCATGCTTCCGGTAAAAAAGAACAAATCTCCTGAAGAGCTTCTTCGAGCGTAGCGCCCTTTTTAAAAATCTGGGTTGTTCTGTGTATGCCTGTGAGCTCTTTAACCCGCTCCACATTGTCATATTGCAGCTTAAGTAACTGATTTCTCGATAACGCTCCGGTAATTAATGAGGCAATGTTTTTTAAAAAACAGGGATCTTTTACTAAAAACTCTTTCTCATCCAGTTCAATGAATTTTTGTGAGTAAATAATTTCAATTGCCCCTTCTTCCTTGCCGGGATATTCAAAAGTCTGTCTTTCGATCCAGGACGACTCCTGAAAATTTTCGCTGATAAAGCTTTTTGAATTAAATTCAATTCGGATATGTACGTATTCCGGATATGAATACGCATTCGGAAGAATATAACAAATTTGCTGAATGGCATCATCCATTGAAAGTGTATCGTTAAGAATTTCAATCACCCTGTTCACTATGGATAATTTTCGGAATTCTTTCGAATTATATCCGGAAGACGCGGAAGGTTCATATTTTGCGGATTTATGCATACTTTTTATGGAACTTACTTTTTTTGCATCCAATTTACTTTTTTGAAACATTTACAAATAAAAACAAATTCATTTTTAATCATTTAAGGATTCAACCAACTCAAGCAATTCAATATATGTTTTATTTGAATTTTCTAAAAATACTTTAGTGTGAAATTTATTAATACCCATTAACATATGCAATAATATATCCTGCTTGTTTTCATTCATATTAATAAATAACAAATCGTTAATTTTTTTCACACGAATAAGCGCTTCAATCAGCGTCTTTTTTCCTTCGGAGGTAATTTTCAGCTGCTTACTTCTTTTATCGGCAATGTCTTTTGATTCCTCCACAAGATCCAGTTTTATCAATCTTTTAATAATATCTATTCCGGTGGTATATTCCACCAGATGCATATTAACAATATCTGATTTTGTAGGTGATTTTATTTTATTTATAGAGAGCAAAAACTGAAACTCCATTTGAGTATTAATAGGTAATCCATAAAAGAATTTTTTAGTGTACGAATCATAAAATCGTGATATCCGAATTAACAGGATAGAAATTCTTTGTTTTAAATCCATTCCCTGCAGAAAGGTTAATGTTTCAGGATGATTCGATTTATCGTCAGTCAATTCAGGCAAATTCGAATCTTTTTGTACGCCTGAGTTTTGCAATAACCATTGTGCAAATTTCTTATAATCAGTAGATTCATTCTCTGATTCATATTCCTGCCAATAAAAAATTAGTTGCCGAATATTATCATATTTATTTGACATAATTCAAAAATTTCTATATCTTTGTATATTATGTTTTCGTTATAATTTACTACGAATATATATTAATATTTTACAATAGCAAAATAATTTTTAGAAAATGTATGGTTTAAATAGGTTCCGTAATATATATTTTTGTCCGAATACTTATTTGGATTTAAAAAACCGAAAACAAGCTGTGCGTATGCAATATAGCTTTAGAACGGTATAAGCCTTCTGGTAAGTGTTCCCGTAAATATTATAGCGGCTTAAATACCTGCCTGATTCTTAACAGATCAGGCAGTATTTTTTTATTATATTCTCTAATATAATACCAGAATATCAGCAGGGTCCTATTATACCATAAAATAAATTCTAAATTCTAAATCCTAAATCCTAAATCCTAAATCCTAAATTCTTTACCAATTTTTTTCCCTATCAGACTCCGGCATTTGTCTACTTTTTAAAATTAAAGAATTTTTTATCGGATTCTGAATCCAAATTATATAAATTTCCGTATAGTGCTACAAATCAAACACCAAACTACCCTTCAAATAGAATTAGTAAATTAATTCCATTTTTACATGTTCTTACAGCAAAGCTGGTTCAACAACCGGGAGGGTTTTTAGCCGACCGGTTTAATTAAACATAAAGCTGAAATGTTTCCTGTTATTTTTCAACTTTTTTAATTAAATTG
>JAFGSZ010000089.1 GCA_016934395.1 Bacteroidales bacterium | reverse complement strand
CTAGCCAACTGCGCCACACCCCGAAATAAAAAACAAATATTTTAAGAACCTGTGAACGGGCGACCATCCCGCTCCAAGCGGGATACACTAGCCAACTGCGCCACACCCCGAAAAAAAACAAATATTATAAGAACCTATGAACGGGCGACCATCCCGCTCTAAGCGGGGTATGCTAGCCAACTGCGCCACACCCCGAAAAATTATGCCTGCAAAGATAACTTTTTCAGTTTTCTAATCAAATAGTTTTTAATATTCTAAAATAAAAAGTTCAAATCATTAATTGAGAACTTTCAATCCTATCTTTTAATATGCGAGGCAACAGTATCATACACCTTCTCGCGCAACGAATTGTAATTGTACGTGCTCGGATATATTGGCTGTAAAAATTTGATAGAAACTTTTGTAAACAGACGAGGAAACCAGGCACCTGCCGGCAACGCTTTATATGATCCGTTTATGGCTACCGGGATAACGGGCACATTTAATTCCTGACTTAAAATGGCAAAGGTTTTTTTAAACTTTCCAAGGTTACCGTCGCGTGTTCGTGTGCCTTCGGGAAAAATGATAATATTTTTTCCTTTACGCAGTACTTCCGCCATTTTCTGAATCGAGGTTTTAAGATCTTTATTCAAATCCATAAGTATTACATTATTTCTATTCGCCAGGAATTGCATCCATCGTCTTCTCCAATGTTTTTCCTTTGCATAAAAATAGGTTCGGTTCATTATTTTTCTTTTCAAAAAAGATATAATAAAAAATCCATCAAAAAAGGACTGATGATTTGGTGCAATTATACAAGGTCCTTCCGGGATATTTGCTGTACCTTCTCCTTTTAGGCGAAATAAAATATTTAAAAAAATCTTTGAAATATATTTTACTAAATGGTTTGTAAACCAGGTTTTGGGCAGGTTCAAATGAACCTTCTCTTTCAGTATTAACGACCAGTTAATAATCTCAATCTTGAACGTATTCCTGGTTTTATGATCTCGTACAAACTCGGCAAGTGCTAATACCGTTTCATAATCCATAAGCTTTTCTTCCGGAATTTTCACACCAAATGTAGTTTCCAGAAATACCAACAAAGAAATTTTTCCGAGTGAATCCAATGCGATATCCATTTCCAGGTGATCTGTAGGATAAATATCCGTTTCTGCCTGATCTGCCAAAAAATCACGGATAGTTTCATATTCTGCAAAAGTTGGTTCTGGTTCGTGCTTGCGTTGCTCACGTTTAAACTGCTGCGAAAACTCATATAATTTAAATCGCTGAATTTTTCCTAACCTTGTTTTTGGTAATTCTTCATGTACAAGGTGAAACTTCATGATTCGTTTGTAGGGTGTGACTATCTGATTATATTTATCAATGATTTTCCATCGAATATAATCTTCAATATTTTCTGTGCCTTCTTGCCGCATCTTCTGAAAATCCGGAAATATTACAGCCTGCAATTTATCATTATGCGTAAAAACACCAACTTCCTTAATAAATGCAGAAATGCTCATGAGTTTTTTTTCAGATTCCTCAGGATTAATATTTTTACCATTTGAGAGAACTATAATTTCTTTTTTCCTGCCTGTAATATGCAGGAAATTATCTTTATCGAGATATCCCAGGTCGCCCGTGTATAGCCATTCTTCTTTAAGAACATCACTGGTTTCTCCCGGACGGTTATAATATCCTTTCATAATATTTCTACCCTTTGCCAGAATCTCCCCGTCTTCAATTTTTACCAGGGTACCGGGGAGAGGCTGCCCGGCTGATCCGATTTTATATGTCCCGGGCCGCGTAAAGGTAATCATAGGAGCAGCTTCGGTCATCCCGTAACCCTCAAGAATTTCAAATCCCAATGTGGTTAAATCGCGGGCAACATCTTTATCCAGTGCAGCTCCACCACTTATCAGATAACGAACATTGCCACCAAATTTTTTATGCACCGTGTTAAAGATCTTTCTGGAAAATCTCTTCGAATGGATTTTACCAGCTATATTAAATAATAATTTAGCTATGGCTGATTGGTTAATTTTATCCCGTATTCCTTTTCGAATAATCGCATAAAACCTTGGAACGCCAATGATTATAGTTACTTTGTTTTTCTGTAATGTAGAAATTATATCCTCGGAGGCCATGGATGGTGTAAACGCAATCGTAGCGCCCACAAAAAGAGGCGCTATAAGCGATCCGACAAGGGGGAACACATGATGGAGCGGGAGCATCAATAAAACGGTTTCCTCGGGCCTGTATATTTTTACCTTTTCGGATACTGATAATATATTGGCAAGCAAATTATCAAATGTCAGCATCACGCCTTTCGGACTTCCTGTGGTACCGGACGTATAAATAATTACAGCTGTATCATCAGGGTTTGGTTGAAATTCGAAATCGCTTATAATGGTTTCTTCAGTCTTGATTTCCTCAAATTTAATAACTGCAGCGTTGTTTTTTGCCAGTTCCTGTGCTTTCGCTAATACAGGATATCGTTCGGCAGAACAAAAAATAATATCGGGTTTACAATCTTTAATTATAAAAGCCACATCATCTAAACTTGACATAAAATCAACAGGAACCGGAGTAGCATGATTAATCCATGAAGCATAAAAAGCATAAATCCATTCAGGTCGGTTCTCCGAAAATATAAGTACTTTGTCTGTTGCCCGCGCCTTAAAAAGTGATGAGAAGAAATTTATATTACTTAATAAATCCTTATAACGTACAGTATTTCCTTTCCATTGAAAGGCAGTTTTTTTATAATCTTCTAAAAACATATCTTTTCTATTTAAATCACCTGGCAAAAGTAGAAATTAATTAGTTATAAATGTAGAAATCTTCGTTTTTTCACTTGAAATCAGAAATTTAAAGCCTGGGGATTTTATATTTAAAAGTGACTTTTAATAGTATTAAAGCGGAATTTCAACTATAAATTATCAAAATGTAATAACTGTTAGTACACAAATAGGATATGTTCATGTAAAGATTCCAACCACACTATGTTTTTTGCGTATTTACACGTGTTTAATTATGGTATCTAATAATCCCCTATTAATCCCGAAAGTGAAACGAGTTATTGATTTTGCTGATGTAAATGTTATTTCGGAAATTAATTTCCAAAGGGACCAAACCATATTACATTGGATAGGTCAATTTGCCGCAAATATTTTTTCTATCCTGAGTCATAAAAAAATCCAATTTGCAGAGTATTTAAATTTTGGTCGATGGTCAACATGTATAATTATTTGTCTTGTTATATCTCAACCTGTTTTTTCACAACATGTTAGCAAAAATAATTATACAGGAAACTGGGAATCATCTTTAAGCTGGAGCCCTGCATGGGTTGAACCTCAAACAGATATAATTGGTTATGAAATTACAATAAACGGTTATATCACGAGCAATGAACCACTAAGTTTTTCAGATGCAGGTAGTGCTCTTGTGGTGAATGATACTCTTGTAATTGAAGGTGATTTAAATTTAGGAAACGAAACCTATGTTATAATTAATTCTGGCGGGATAATAATTATCAAAGGAAATCTTATTATTGGGAATAAGACGAATATTTTAGTGAATTTTGATGCATATTTAATTGTTTCCGGTAATTTCACAAAAAATGGTTTTATTGATAATGGGCAAATTATCAGTAATAATGATCCATCTAATGTGTTTATTGGAGGAACAGTAAACCCTGCAGCAATTACAGATAATGTTTTGAATTTTCCGGTTTTTAATTGTTCTTCATCAACTAATCCATATCCCTCTTCATCATGCAATTATGGCGACATAACTGATATGCTGAACAGCCCGATAAGTATTTTTTTTCAAACTATTAATTGTGAAGTTACCATAACAGGTTGTCCTGATACATTGTGTGTTAATGAGACAATCGAACTGACTGGTGATCCGGGTGGCGGAATTTTCACAATACTTAGCGGACCGGGATTTATTGTTAATGATACTTTAAAAACAAATGGAGAAGGCATTATACATCTGCAATATGTTAATTCTCTTGAATGTATAGATACTGCACAAAATAGTATTATTGTTTTAGTATATCCTATTGCCGATCCCGGATCAGGGGGAAATGTTTGCGGACTGGAATTTAATTTAAACGCGACCTTAAGTTCCGGCACAGGAGCCTGGACAAAAACCACAGGAACTGGCACAGCCGGCTTTGATAAAGATGCCAATGATCCCACCGCCACAGTCACCGTAAGCGAGTATGGAAGTTACACTTTTACCTGGACCGAAACCAACGGCCCCTGCAGCGATGATTCCACCATAACAGTCACTTTTTATGAATCTCCGGTTGCCGATCCTGGAGCAGGAGGGGAAGTTTGCGGACTGGAATTTACGCTGAATGCCACCCTGAGTTCCGGCACAGGAACCTGGACAAAAACAACAGGAACGGGTACGGCAGGTTTTGATACGGATGCCAATGATCCCACAGCCACAGTCACCGTAAGTGAATATGGAAGTTATACCTTTACCTGGACCGAGATTAACGGCCCCTGCAGTGATGATTCCACCATCACGGTTAATTTTTATAAGCCACCTATTGCCAATCCCGGAGCGGTGGGAAATGTTTGCGGACTGGAATATACTCTAAACGCCACCCTGAGTTCCGGCACAGGAACCTGGACAAAAACAACAGGAACGGGCACAGCAGGTTTTGATACGGATGCCAATGATCCTGGAGCCATAGTCACCGTAAGTGAATTCGGAAGTTACACCTTTACCTGGACCGAGATTAACGGCCCCTGCAGTGATGATTCCACCATCACGATTACTTTTTATGAGCCACCTATTGCCAATCCCGGAGCAGGGGGAAATGTTTGCGGACTGGAATTTACGCTGAATGCCACCCTGAGTTCCGGCACAGGAACCTGGACAAAAACCACAGGAACAGGTACGGCAGGTTTTGATACGG
>JAFGSZ010000088.1 GCA_016934395.1 Bacteroidales bacterium | reverse complement strand
TGTCAAATAAAAATAAATTTGCATATTTGAAGTTTTTCAAAAGCTTACAACAAGTGTGCGCTCATGCTCATGCAGGGCACACACAAAATGTAAAGATGCATTAAAACGCACTTTGCATGTATACGAAGTTGATCAATGGATGGTAAAGAACCATCCTAAGAAGCACTTTGAACGTTATGCGGACGATATTGTAGTCCATTGAAATACTGAGAAGCAAGCGATATTTATCAAGTCTGTAATACAAAAGCGAATGCAGGATTGCAAATTATCATTGCACCCGGTTAAAACCAAAATAGTAAATTTCAGGGCCGAAAGCGAAATGAAATATCCAAGGAGTTTGGATTTTTTAGGCTTTACCCTGCGTATACAATTGGATAAGACCAAAGTGGGATTAAAGTTAATGACCACTAGCGTAACTTGTAGAAAGGGGGAATCAATTTATAGCCACATTTGGTGGAAAGAATACATTTGATTTTTCAGATGAATCGAGCTTACTTAAGTCAGTCTTTGAAAGTATTAGTTCACATACTGAGGTTGGCACACAGCTTTTACTAGGCAAGATTTTTGATGATATTGGTTTTACTGTGATCAAGGAAGACATTTTCTGGCAACTTGTATTATCCCGTCTGACTTATCTTGTGAGTAAATTAAGGACAAGTGGTTATTTAGACAGATATCATGCTGTAGCCTATCCTGTACAGCAAATTTATCGTTATATGGACAAGCTGCATTCCGGACAGAAAGAACTCGTACAGCAGATCAGTTATGAACATATTCAGCAGATCCTTGGAGGTCAGGTAAGTGTTGTATTCTACGACGTAACCTCCCTCTATTTTGAAATTGACCATGAAGATGAGCTCCTGAAAACAGGTTTTTCAAAAGAAGGCAAGCACCAGAATCCCCAGATTGTATTAGGACTGTTGGTTAGCAGAAATGGTTATCCGCTGGCCTATGATGTTTTTGAAGGCAACAAGTTTGAAGGACATACTATGCTTCCTGTGCTGGATTCTTACAATGAAAAATATAACCTGGAACAAATGATCATTATTGCGGACTCCGGTCTTTTGTCCAATGCTAACATCAATGAGCTTCAATCCGCGGGATACGAATTTATTCTTGGGGCAAGGATCAAGAATGAAAAACATGATATTCAGCGCAAGATATTATCTTTAAAACTAAGCGACGGAGATAGTGCTGTTGTTCAGAAAGGTAATTTACGTCTAATTGTTACTTATCCTGATAATAGAGCGAAGAAAGACCTCATAAACCGTGAAAAGGGGCTCAAAAAGCTAGAAAAGAGAATAAAGGCAGGAAGATTAACCAAATCCAACATCAATAACCGGGGATACAACAAATACCTCAAAATGGAAGGTGAGGTAAATATCGCAATAGATTATTCAAGATTTGAAGCAGATGGAGCTTGGGATGGATTAAAAGGTTACCTCACAAATGCTAATTTATCGAAAGAAGAGATAATTGAAAACTATGGCCATCTATGGCTTATTGAAAAAGCTTTCCGGATATCTAAAACAGACCTGAAGATAAAGCCAATATATCATCGGCTGCAGCACAGGATTGAATGCCATATTTGCATCTCATTTGTAGCCTACAAGATATATAAGGAGTTGGAACGTCAACTTAAAGAAAAAAAATCGTCACTAAGTCCCGAAAAGGATATCGAAATTGTAAAAACCATATATCAAGTAAAAGCTCAAACTGATAATGGCGAGGTATCTCACATCTTGTTAATCTCAAAAGAACAACAAAATTTAGCTCAACTATTTAATTTTGGGTGACCCAGTGTCGAAGTCAGGAAAAATAAGGAATAAAGCATTTACAACCAATACTCCTAAAAATAGTATCAGTGCAAATTCATTAGAAAATGATTGCTAAAAATTAGTAACTTTAATCATCAAAAATAAAGTATGAATCCCACATGTTAAAACAGGTTTAATTCAAAGGAGGATGAACATAGCGAAGCGCTTTCATGAGCTTAAGCGAGTAATAAAATTCAGGTACATCCCAATTTAGGTATTGTAGCTGAAGCATGTGGGTTCCCCGGCTTATGGCGAAGCTGACCATCCGACCTTTGATAATAAATTTTATACGGATGAAACGTGTTGTTAATTTTATTCCCAACGGTATTACAAGTTTAAATTTATTATCCGGTTGTGTGGCTATAGCTGTTGCTTTTAGCGATGCTCCCATGAATGCAGGCTACTTTATCCTCATCGCGGCTGTTTTTGATTTTTTTGACGGGTTTGCCGCCCGCAGCCTTAATGTCCGTTCAGAATTTGGAGTACAGTTAGATTCACTGGCCGATATGGTAAGTTTTGGTGTAGCTCCCGCAGTTCTTGTTCACCAGTTGTTAATCATGTCTCTTACATTCCAGTCAGAGCTGGCAACCTTTGCCGTGGAGCGCTCTAATTTTATTCAAAATATTATTTTGTATTCGGCTTTTTTAATTGCTGTTTTTAGTGCCTTGCGCCTGGCCCGTTTTAATGTCGGTCCGGAAAACAACGAGTTATTTGAGGGACTTACAACCACAGCAAATGGAATTTTTATCGCCTCATTTACGATATTCTTTAAAAATCTGGAAAATGAAAATATCCAGTCGGTTATTTTAAATCCTTATGTATTATTAGGATTTATTATTCTTGTTTGTTATTTATTGGTTTCGAAAATCCCGATGATAAGTTTAAAATTTAAAGAGTATACATTCTCAAAAAATATATCCCGATACATAATTCTAATAATATCGCTTGGATTTATTATATTTTTTGGCATTCCGGGAATCGCACTCAGCATTATATTATATGTAGTGGTATCAATACTAAATAATTGGTTTTTAAAACTTCAGAAATAATGCAAGAGAGTTACCATTACATTGAATTTTAAAATGCTTTACGTAAAATTTACTTTAAAATGGTTTCAGTGTTTAACAATTGCAGGTTTTTCTTGTTTATCAAATTAAAATTTTAAAACTTTATCTATACACTGATAGTTATGAAAAAAATATATTATATTCTCATAATGCTTTTTATTTTTCAGGCATATCTGGTGTCACAAGATATAGATACCGGAGCAGATGCAACTGAAATCGGAATTATTGAAAAACTGGATGAATACTTAGCCCCCGATATCAAGCTTTTTGATGAAAATAACAATCTTGTTGATATTAATAAACTTATAGATAAACCTACAATAATTACCTTTGTATATTTTCGGTGTCCCGGAATATGCAGCCCTTTGATGGATGGTATTGCAGAAGCTATTGATAATACCGATATGAAAATTGGTGAAGATTATCAGGTTTTTACAATTAGCTTTGATCCGCGAGAGTCATACGAACTGGCACAACGTAAAAAAAAGAATTACCTGAATCTGATGAAAAAAACCGGAGTGGAAAAGGGCTGGTTGTTTTTCACAGGAGACAGTGCCAACATAACAAAAGCTACCTCCAGCACCGGATTTCGGTATAAACAAACCGGTAATGATTTTGTACATGCAGCTTCACTAATTGTACTTAGCCCGGAAGGAAAAATTACCCGTTACCTTAACGGTACCTATTTTTTACCTTTTGAATTTAAAATGTCTATAGTGGAGGCTTCAAAAGGACAATCAGGGCCAACTGTAAACAAAATTCTGCAATACTGCTATTCTTACGATCCCCAGGGGCAGCAATATGTTTTAAATATTACCCGTGTTGCCGGTATTCTTATTATTTTTATTTCAATTATTATATTTTTTAGTCTTGCCATAAAGCCACTATTTCGTAAAAAAGTTAAAAACACTTCACATTAATATAACATGAGCGAATCAAAACAACCAAGCTATTTAGAATATCAGGGAAAATATAAAGGATTATTTGGATGGATTTTTTCAGTCGATCATAAAAGAATCGGTTTATTGTACATGTATTCGATAATGACTTTTTTTATCGTAGGGGCAACACTGGGTTTACTCATGAAACTTGAATTAATTGCCCCCGGTAAAACGATTATGGATGCCCAGACCTATAATGGCCTGTTTACGCTGCATGGCATTACCATGATTTTTTTGATCGTTATTCCCGGTATTCCTGCGATTCTGGGCAACTTTTTTCTGCCCATTATGATCGGGGCAAAAGATGTGGCATTCCCAAGGTTAAACCTGTTATCGTGGTGGATTTATATCATTGGGGCAGTAATAGCATTAAGTTCGCAGTTTATGGGAAGCGGCCCTCCAGATACCGGATGGACTTTTTATGCACCCTACAGTTTTAAAACCACTACCAATATGCTGCCCGCAGTTTTAGGAGCATTCACGTTGGGATTTTCTTCTATTTTAACCGGATTAAACTTTATTGTTACCATGCACAGAATGAGGGCTCCGGGAATGAACTGGATGAAAATGCCCCTGTTCCCATGGACACTATACGGCACTGCATGGATACAATTGCTGGCCACACCTATTGTAGGAATAACTTTATTAATGGTTGTTGCCGAACGCACCCTGCATGTAGGATTTTTTGATCCTGCTCTTGGAGGCGATCCGGTATTGTACCAGCATTTATTCTGGATATATTCCCATCCCGCCGTTTATGTTATGATACTACCGGCGATGGGCGTCATTTCAGAAATCCTGCCCACTTTTGCCCGTAAAACAATATTTGGTTATAAAGCCATTGTAGCTTCAACCCTGGCCATAGCATTTGTTGGATACTTCGTATGGGGGCATCACATGTTTACTGCCGGTATGAGCGGAACTGCACAATTTGCCTTTTCATTTTTAACCTTCCTGGTCGCCATTCCAAGCGCCATTAAAGTATTTAACTGGATTTCCACATTATATAAAGGATCAATACATCTGGCCGTTCCCTTTTACTGGGCCGCTTCATTTATTTTTGTATTTATGATTGGCGGTCTTTCCGGTCTTGTATTAGGCGCTCTTTCTACAAATGTGCATGTGCACGATACAGCATTTGTTGTAGCCCATTTCCATTTTATTGTATTCGGAGGTGTGGGATTTGCTTTTATGGCCGGCATCCATTACTGGTTCCCGAAAATTTACGGAAGAATGTACGACGAATCCTGGGCTTTAACCGGATGGGTTGTTTTCTTCCTTGGATTCCTGGCCTTATATTCTCCCATGTTCTATTTGGGAATGAAAGGTATGCCCAGAAGGTATTTTGATTATCTGCCGGAATATCACGGACCAAATATTTTTTCTTCTCTTGGCGCTGTGGTAATGATTTTTGGATTAGCCCTGATCATTATCAATCTTATTCGTTCTGCACGGAAAGGTGAAAAAGCTACTGCTAATCCCTGGAATGGAACCACGCTGGAGTGGACAATCGAAAGTCCTCCGATTCTTGAAAATTTTGAAGAAATCCCTACAGTAACTGAACCACCTTATCATTACAAATAATCTGAAACTGAATGGAGCAAACTAGCACACACACTGAACACCGGGATGATACCGCTTCAAAAATAGGTATGTGGCTTTTTATTTTTACGGAGCTATTGCTTTTTGGTGGACTTTTTATTGTATACTCAGTATATCGTTTTAAAAATCCTGTAGCTTTTCATCTTGCAGCCGAAGAATTAAGTAAACTTATAGGCACCATTAATACAGTAATTTTGCTTATCAGCAGTATGACAGTAGCTATGTCAATATCCGCCATACAACTGGCCGACCGAAAAAAAGCAATTTTATTGTTGTCAGGAACCATAACGCTCGCGTTGGTTTTTTTGGTAAATAAATATTTTGAGTGGCATGGGAAATTTGAACACGGCCTGTATCCGGGATCTCAGGAATTATTTGACCTTGGCCAGGGGGATATATTATTCTTCGGCCTCTATTTTACGATGACCGGACTACACGCCCTGCATATCATTGTAGGAATTATTGTATTAACCGTAATGCTTGTTAAAGTAATTAAAAAAAATATACAATCAGATAATTATGCACAGCTTGAAAATGCGGGACTTTACTGGCACCTGGTAGATTTAATCTGGATTTTCCTTTTCCCGCTGTTTTATCTTATTTCATAAACCTTACGCTGATGAGTCAGAACGAAAAACACCATATTGTAAAATACCGCACCTATATTTTTGTTTTGCTGGGTTTGTTAACATTAACCGGCATTTCCGTAGCGGTTACCGGACTTAACCTGGGCCCGTTTGCTGTAACTGTAGCGCTTGTACTTGCAGGAATAAAATCAACCCTTGTGCTGTTATTTTTTATGCATTTAAAATTCGACCAGCCGGTATATGGAATCATGGTATTGTTTGTGCTTGCCGTTTTTGTAGTGGTTATGATTATTACATTTTTAGATTATAGTTTTAGATAAATAATTGATTATGTTTTCTAATTTATCAAATATTGCCGAGGGAGTTGATAACGCGTTTTTGATTATTCTCTCAATAATTTTCTTTTTTTTAATAGGGCTTACCGTGCTTTTGGTTGTGTTTATTTTCCGTTACCGGGAATCAAAAAATCCGAAAGCCACCCAGATTGAAGGAAACAATACCCTTGAACTGTTATGGACCATCATACCATTGATTCTTGTTCTTGGAATGTTTTATTTCGGTTGGACGAGCTGGAAACCGCTAAACTCAGATCCGCCAAAAGATGCCATGGTAATTAAGGTTACCGCCAGAATGTGGAACTGGTCTTTTGAATACGAAAACGGAAAACATACCGATACACTTTATATTCCGGCCGGAAAACCCGTTGCATTGGATATGAAGGCCCTGGATGTTATCCATAGCTTATATATTCCTGCATTCCGCATTAAACAGGATATTATTCCGGGAACACCAAGAAAAGCCTGGTTTATTGCGAATTCACCAGGATCGTACGATTTATTTTGTGCCGAATATTGCGGCCTTCAGCATTCTTATATGCTTACTTCGGTGGAAGTAAAAACCAGTAAAGAATTTGATGCATGGTACATTGATACCACACAAACAGTAGTTGTTGCAGCTTCACCCCAGCTTGCCGGAAAACAAATAGTACAGAAATATGGCTGTAATGCATGCCATTCCACAGACGGGACAAAAATTGTAGGTCCTTCCTATAAAGGCATATTCGGAGAAGAAATAACAGTAATTACCGGCGGAAAGGAACGGATTATTACGGTAGATGAGGAATACATTAGACATTCGATTTTAGAACCCGATGCTGATGTTGTTAAAGGATACAATAAAGGCCTGATGATTACATACCGCGACCAAATTACCGAAGAAGAGATTAACCTGATTATTGAGTATATTAAATCGTTGAAATAAAGATCTACACCCCGACGAGGTATCCTGTATCTGCTTTAATAAATGCCACAAAATGAAAATGGCTTGGTAAAAGGCAATACGCAAACACTTCAGCCATCCTGGGTAAATATTTTTTACACAGGTCTAAAAATTTAATGTAATGCTCGTCTGCAGAAAAAATATTTTCACGGTTAATACCCCTGTTATACATATGATCATAATTACCGGATTCTATTGGTTCAATTTCCATAACGTTTAACTATTTAGATGAATAAAAATAATCATTCCTCAAATTAGTCTCAACGTATCGAATATAAAAATCCTGTAGATACATTATTTGTTATAACTCCTTCAAATTTTAATTACGCCTTTTTATTTATTTCCTGATTCTTTAAAAAATCATTTTATTTGGCTTGGATAGTTGGTATCTTGTCGTAATAAGATTAGTCCACTTCAGGGACCAGTTTTACTGAACTCATTGTATTTATAATCCTAAGAATGGAAGAAAAAATATTATTATTGGGTGCGGAAGCTATTGCACAGGGAGCTATAGATGCCGGGATATCCGGAATTTATGCCTATCCCGGTACCCCGTCCACTGAAATTACAGAATACGTGCAACGCTCGAAAGAAGCAAAAAAACGAAACATTCATTCCACCTGGTCGGCCAACGAAAAAACGGCATATGAAGCGGCCCTTGGAATGGCCTATGCCGGTAAACGTGCTATGGTTTGTATGAAACATGTGGGATTAAATGTAGCTGCCGACGCTTTTATTAACTCGGCCATTACCGGCACAAACGGAGGATTAATAGTCACTGTGGCTGACGACCCATCCATGCACTCCTCACAGAATGAACAGGATTCCCGGTTTTACGGCAAGTTTGCCATGATTCCCGTGTTGGAACCTTCCAGTCAGCAGGAGGCCTATGATGCCGTGCACCTGGGATTTGAACTTTCGGAAAAAGTAAAACTGCCGGTAATGCTTCGAATAACCACCCGTCTTTCTCATTCACGTGCCGGGATAAAAAGAAAAAATATAAAAAATCAGAATATACTCGGTTTTCCGGGAAAAAGAAATCAGTTTATCCTGCTTCCGGCAAATGCACGGATCCAATATCAGGAATTAATCGATAAACAGCCGGATCTTGAAGAAATAGCTGAACACTCCGTGCTCAATAAAAGCAGTATTAAAAACTCCTCAGGTTTGGGAGTAATTACATTTGGCATTGCCTATAATTATTTAATGGAGGTAGTTTCTGAAAACAATCTTTACATTAATATTCTGAAAATCGGACAATATCCCTTACCCAAAAAGATGACTCAATCCTTTATTGAAAAGTGTTCAAAAGTACTTGTGCTGGAAGAAGGGTATCCTGTATATGAAGAATTGTTGCGGGGGTTCTGGGAGTTTTCTGGTCCGGTGCGTATTCATGGTCGTCTTGACGGGACAATACCAAGAACGGGTGAACTTAATCCCGATATTGTAAGAGCAGCGCTCGATATAGAAAAAAATGAACCTCATCCCGGTTCCACGCTGGTTGCCGGTCGACCTCCCGAACTTTGCCAGGGCTGCAGTCACCGTGATTTGTATACAGAACTAAATGAAGCATTAAAAGATGTGAATGAAAAACATGTTTTTTCCGATATCGGATGTTATACTTTGGGAGCCCTTCCACCCTATGATGCCATTAATACCTGTGTGGATATGGGTGCATCTGTAACCATGGCCAAAGGAGCCGCCGATGCAGGATTGCGCCCTTCGGTGGCAGTGATCGGTGATTCCACCTTTACCCACTCCGGGATTACCGGCCTTCTGGATGCAGTAAATGACAAATCGGCGGTTACGATAATTATTTCTGATAATGCCACTACAGCTATGACCGGAGGACAGGATTCACCGGGATTCGGCAGGCTCTATGATATTTGCCTGGGTGTTGGTGTGGAAAAAGAACATTTGCGGGTAATGGAACCTTTGAAGAAAAATTTCGAAATGAATGTTAAGGTATTAAAAGAAGAGATTGCCTACGAAGGTGTTTCGGTGGTTATTTCCAACCGGGAATGTATACAGACCTTAACCCGGAAAAAGCGTGCACAAAATAAATCTGAAATTGTAAAATAAATGAATCTTGAGTAAACGACTGTTACCATGAAAAAAGATATCATCATTGCAGGTGTCGGTGGACAAGGCATTCTATCAATTGCTGCGGTTATAGACCTTGCAGCTATTAAAAATAAGTTATTTGTGAAGCAGGCTGAAGTACACGGTATGAGCCAGCGCGGCGGTGCGGTACAAACCCATCTGCGAATATCAGACCAGCCCATTTTTTCGGATCTGATATCGAAAGGAAAAGCCGATTTAATTATTTCCATCGAGCCTATGGAATCGCTTCGATACCTGGAATTCCTGAAACCGGACGGTTGGGTGGTGAGCAATATAAATCCTATAAAAAACATCAGCAACTATCCCGATACAGATAAAATTCTTAATGAAATAAATCATCTGCCATACAGTATTTTAGCAGATGCAGATACACTTGCAAAGCAGGCCGGTTCAATAAAAGCTTCAAATATGGTTTTACTGGGGGTAGCTTCAGAATTTTTTGGAATAGATTATGCTTTACTAAAGAAAAGTATTACTGAGATTTTTGGAAGAAAGGGTGAAGATATTATTCAAATGAATCTAAGAGCCCTGGAAGCAGGAAGACAGGAAGCTTTAAAGGTGATTGATATTTAGACTAAATCTCCCTGGGGCACTCTTGAAAAAATATACGACTTCTCTTAATTCATTTTATTTTTAATCCCGGAGGAATATCTTAACCCTGCGAGGGTTTGAAACCCTCGCAGGGTTCTATTTTTTAGCGATTTGTATCAGATTATTCAAGAAATTATTGAACCTGCAACGAATCCCGGATATACAGGATTACCTTCCAGCGGTCTTCGGGAGTGAGCAACAACCCATGCGGGCCCATAATGCCAAAACCCAGGGTTACGGCATGAAAAATTTCACCATCCGGTTTATTGATCATCTTTTCGGAAATTAATGTAGCCGGAGGAAACGGATACCTGCCGCTGGTAAATAACAAACCTTTTCCGTCCCCTTTTTCGCCATGGCATTGCAGGCAATACCGCTGAAAGATTAGTTTGCCCCGTTCCAGGTTTTTATCTGATTTTTCCAATGGATTTGTGAGTTCTTTGCCGGCCCGTATCATATCCTCCTCTGATTTTTCGTAGGGAAAGGGCAAAAATCCCCTGGGAATAGTTCCTTCTGCAGGTTCACGCATAGTTTTTCCATCGGCAAAGTTCGAATTCGGAGTATAGGTTTCATAAGCACGGGAATAGGTCATATCAGGAAAATAGTTATATCCCGGGTTATTTTTATCACGGTCGCAGGAAATTAATGCTGAAACAGAAACGATCACAAGCAGTATTTTCAATAAATATCTAATCATCGCCGAATCCTTAATAGATTAATATTGTGTATGGTATTCCATACTTTCCTTATAATAGGGATGGTTTTCCGGAACCAGGCTTGCCTTTGTCAGTCCCCAAAAAACAACAAATAAAAACATCCCGATATAGCCAAGGGTCATCCCGATTTCAAAAAATCCGATACCGGCTTCAGCTCCCATAGTTCCGGGCATCACAATAAGATAATAGTCGATCCAGTGACCGATAAATGCCACAACAGAAACCATCGCCAGTATCCAGGGTTGCCGTTTTGAATTTCTTGTCATAAGTGCCAGAAACGGAAATATAAAATTCACCCCCAGGTTAATAAAAAACAGGTTCCTGTATTCATCCAGCCGGGGAACATAATAGGCTGTTTCTTCGGGTATATTTCCATACCAGATCAGCAGGTACTGCGAAAACCAGAGGTACGTCCAGAAAATACTGAAACCAAACAAATATTTGCCCAGATCATGAAGATGCTCTTTATTAACATGTTTCATATACCCGGCTCCTTTTAAAAACAATACCAGAAGAATAATTACCGCTGTGCCGCTAACAAACAAACCTGAGAAAATATACCAGCCATACATGGTGCTATACCAGTGGGCATCTATTGACATCAGCCAGTCCCATGCCGAAGTGGAACTGGTTATTGCAAAAAATACAATAAACAAAGCCGCGTAAACCGTTGATTTCTTAAAATATTTCAGGTCATTGTTGTTATCCTGTAGCACAGAAATTTTACGCAGTATCCGGGCAAAAATTATCCATCCAGCTATATAAATAATTGTCCGTATGGAAAAGAAGGGAATATTCAGATAGCCTTTTTTCAATTCCAGAATCGTATCGTGAGGATCGGGATGTGCCCAGTGATATAAATGATGAAAATTAAACCACAAGCCGGCAAGAATTACGAGCATTAAAAACCCACTAACCGGCAAAAACATCGACATGGCTTCCGGTACCCGTTGAATGCTGACCTGCCATCCCGAATTTCCCAGCATATGAACTGCAATAAACACCACCCCGCATAAAGCAATAGCATTAAAATAGGTTGTATTCATCAGAAAATTAGCCCAAAACCTGGAACCGTGATCGTGGTATACAAAAAATCCTGCCACAACTGCTATCAATCCTGTAAGTATTAACAGAAGGCTTACAAATTTATACTTTCCCGAAAAAATGAATTTTTCTTCCATTATGCTCAAATAATCATTTATTCTCAGTTAATTTAATTTTAATATCCATTGCCCCTGCTTCAGCCATTTGTGCACTGATCTTTTTTATATTTTCCTCAGAATGGTTTTCATTAATATCCACAAGCACCACAAACCGGTCATCAGTAATTCTTTCATCATAAATTTCGGTCTTCGCCCCAGGCCCCAGTTTTGAACGGATTAAAAATGCAAATACCATAGCAAATGCTGCAAACAGCACTGTTAATTCAAAAGTTACCGGAATAAATGAGGGCAGGGCAAAAAACGGTTTACCCCCGATATTCAGGGGATAGGACTTTGTAAATACCCAGGCCTGAAAAACTAATGCGCTGGCGGCACCCAATACCCCGCCGATAAATCCCACCCTTGCAATCCACGATCGCCGGTATCCCAGCACTTTATCGATGCCATGCACAGGAAAAGGAGTAAGTACATCGGCAATTTTTATTCCTTTTTCTTTAAAGACCTTTAATCCTGATAACAATTTCTCGTCATCATCAAACCAGGCCGATATATAAGGTGTATTCATAAGGTATACCTTTAAATTAATGCTTTGTTTTTTCTCCCGAGGTTTTTAAAATACCTTTTACTTCTGCCATAGCCACCACAGGGAAAATGCGAATAAACAGGAAAAACAATGTAAAAAAGATGCCCAGCGTACCTGTAAATATCGCTACCTCGATAAGTGTTGGCTTATACATGCTCCAGCTTGAAGGAAGAAAATCGCGGTGTAATGAGGTAACAATAATTACAAATCTTTCGAACCACATCCCTATATTTATAAATATGGAAACAACAAAAGTAAAAACCACATTACGCCTCAATTTCCTGAACCAGAAAAGCTGGGGAGTGATTACATTGCAGGTCATCATAATCCAGTATGCCCACCAGTAAGGTCCAAATGCCCGGTTATAAAAAGCAAAGCGTTCATAAATGTTTCCGGAATACCAGGCCATGAACAATTCAGTAATGTAAGCAATGCCCACTATAGAACCTGTAGCAATAATAATTTTATTCATCGATTCAATATGCCCAACTGTAATGTACTGCTCAATATTCATGGCCTTGCGGGCCACAATCATCAGGGTAAGTACCATGGCAAATCCTGAAAATATTGCTCCCGAAACAAAGTAAGGGGGGAAAATGGTGGTATGCCAGCCCGGAATTACAGAGGTGGCAAAGTCCATACTTACTATGGAATGCACTGAAAGTACCAACGGCGCAGCAAGACCTGCAAGTATCAGGCTCATCGATTCATGTCTTGACCAGTGCCGGGCAGATCCTTTCCATCCGAAACTTAAAAAACTGTAAATGGGTTTGATAAATTTATTTTTGATTTTATCGCGCATGGTTGCAATATCGGGAATTAAACCAGTATACCAGAACAACAGGGAAACCAGAAAATAAGTGGAAATAGCAAAAACGTCCCAAAGCAGCGGGGAATTAAAATTCACCCATAAACCACGTGTGTTCGGATATGGAAAAATAAAATACGCTAAGGGTAACCTTCCCATATGCAATAAAGGAAATACCCCGGCACACATTACGGCAAAAATAGTCATTGCTTCCGCTGAACGGTTGATGCTGGTTCTCCATTTCTGACGAAACAGTAAAAGTATTGCGGATATAAATGTTCCGGCATGACCGATCCCAATCCACCATACCAGGTTGGTAATCCCCCAGCCCCAGCCGATTGTACGGTTCACACCCCAGCGTCCGATACCATCGCGTACGGTAATAAACATGGCTATTAGGCCGATAACCGCCGCAATGCTCGATATTGTAATACCGAAAAACCAGAGTTTACCGGGTTTCGTTAGAATAGGTCTGGTAATATCCTCGGTAACCTTCGAGTAATTTTTTCCTCCTTTTATTAGCGGTTCTCTCACCGGCGATACGTACATGCTTTTTATCGTTTATTCTTAATTAACTTTCCGAACTGGTATTTCTGATTTTTGTTAAATAGCCCACTGATGGTAATGTATGCAATTCTTCCAGCAAATGATAATTTCTGGAATCACTAAAATGTTTTGAAATTTTGCTTTCCGGATCATTCAGGTCGCCAAAAACAATGGCATCGGCCGGACAAGCCTGGGCACATGCCGGTATAATTTCACCGTCCTGTAATTTACGGTTTTCAAGCTTGGCTGTAAGTTTCTTATCCTGGATGCGTTGAATACAAAACGAGCATTTTTCAATAACTCCTTTGGCACGCACCGTAACATCGGGATTTAAAACCAACCGTTTTAAATCAAGGGTCATTCCTTCCGGGTCTCTTGTATTGTTCTTAATTGAATCGGCCATGGTATAGTCGAACCAGTTAAACCGCCGAACCTTATAAGGACAGTTGTTATTGCAATACCGGGTTCCAATGCAGCGGTTATAGGCCATCTGGTTAATTCCCTCATCACTGTGGTTTGTAGCTGCCACCGGGCATACATTTTCGCAGGGGGCGTTATCACAATGCTGGCACATTACAGGTTGCCGCACCACTGCCGGATCTTCCACATCACCATTGTAATAGCGGTCAATACGAATCCAATGCATTTCGTGGTTACGTGCCACTTCTTTTTTCCCTACAACAGGAACATTATTTTCAGCTGAGCATGCGATTAAACAAGCGCTGCAGCCAACACAGGAATTCAGGTCAACAGACATGCCCCAGTGATGGCCGGGAAACTGGTGTTCTTTATAGAGTGTTTGATTATGTTTATCAACTTCTTCGTGCATCTCGTTTCCGGAAACCGGATTGTTGAGATATTCTTCCAGACTGGCTTCGCGGATTATCGGCCGCCCTTCCATGGAAAAATGGGATTGTGTTTGTGCAAACTGGTGTCCGGAACCAGCTTTTTTTACTTCAGAATGCGTTAAGTAATATTGCCGGTTCTTATTGTCAGTCCTGACCAAAGGATACACGTTAATTCCCACATCTTTGGCAACAATTCCCGATGTTGTCCTTCCATATCCCAGGGCAATAGAAATGGTATTGTATGCCTGTCCGGGTTGAATTAATACCGGAAGCTTAAATTCTTTATTTATGGATATCAGGTCACCTGTTTCCAAACTCCGCTCTTCAGCAAACTTCGGTGAAACAGCTGCATAATTGTCCCAGGTAATTTTAGATACCGGATCGGGCAGCTCCTGTAACCAGGGATTGTTGGCATACTTGCCGTTCCCCACGGAAACATTCTCGTACAACTGAATTTCTATTCCCGTATCGATAGATTGGATATTGCTGAAAATTCCAGATAATCCGGTCAACTCAATTTTTGGCTGAGGAGAAGCAGATGATCGATCGGGTTCAAAAATACCATCGTGCAGACTTTGCACCCAAAAATCATAAAAACCGGTCGCCCCGGATTTAGGATACATATTTTTCTCCCAGTAGGTTTTGATCACCTCATCGTAAGCATCCGGTTTTCCGGTCCACCGCAAGAAACTTTCCTGTGCAGCACGGGTATTATAAATGGGACGTATGGCAGGCTGGCAAAGCGAAAATTGTCCCTTTTTGAATTCTGCATCATTCCAGGCTTCGAGAAAATAATGATCGGGGCAGATGTAGTTGCACAGTTCTGCAGTTTCTTCTGTAAAAACTGGCATTGAAACAGAAAATCCAACCTTCTTAATCCCCTGAATAAACAATTCGGATTGGGGATAATCATACACAGGATTCACATTATACATGATCATTCCGGAAATTTTACCTTCGTGCATTTCCTTTACAAGGATTTCCATGTCTTTATCAATTCCCTGTTTATGGTTAAACGGCTGGTCTATATGAATCGTATTGCCGTAATTTCCCAACATGGAATTTATGGTATTAACCAGATATTGATTTTCTGTATCGTTTGACCCTGAAACCACAAGAGATTTCCCTTTATGTAAAATAAGTTCTTTAGCCAGAGATGTCAAGTTAATTTTGCAGGGTTCCGAGTTAAAAGTTGTGTTTCCGGTTTGGGCGGCAATTAAATTATACAGGGTTCCAAGTATTATCTTTTCCTCTGAGGGTTTTATCTGAATTCTTTTATCAGCATTGCTCCCGGTGAGTGACATTCCTGCTTCAAACTGGATATGCCTTGACATTTTTTTCTGCCCGTTTTCCAGCTTCCTGTTTTTTACATATTGTTTTGTAAATTCAACAGGCGAAAGCCAGGTCCCCAAAAAGTCGGCTGCAAAACTTACTATAAGTTCAGCTTTATCAATACTATAAGAAGGAATTATTTTTTCTCCAAAAGATTTTTCATTAGCGAGTAACATGCCCGACGCGGAAATAGTATCGTATACTACATGCCGGATATTGGGATACGCTTGTAAAAAATCATTAATTACCCAACGTGTTGAAGGACTGATAATGCCTGATGTTAAAAGAACAACTTTTTCACCCTTGCCTTTGGCGCTATTCAGATTATTAATAATTTTCCCGTTAATCTCCTCCCATGAAGTTTCTTTGCCATCAATAGCGGGATGCTTATATCGTGCATCATCGTAAAGGTTAAGAATGGAAGCCTGCGTTCGTGCGTTTGTTCCGCCATGCGTTATGGATGATAAGGTATTCCCCTCAATTTTTATCGGCCTTCCGTCACGTACTTTAACCAGTATGCTGCTATAATCATGCCCGTCGAAAAACGTAGAAGCATAATATTGAGCCTTTCCGGGAGTGATCTGTTCAGGTTGAATAACATATGGAATGGCTTTGCGCACCGGCATCTCACAACTGGCTGCAAGAGCCGCTGAAGTTACTGTAAAACCGAAAAGTTTTAAAAAGTCTCTCCGGGATGAATTGGAGGAGATGGTCTTATCATCAAACAATTCTGCCAGGGCATTTTTATCAGGAAGATTTTCTCCCTGGTTTTCCTGAGGCCTGTAATCTATCTTCAGCTCTTCTAAACTTTTCCAGTATTTTTTTTCCATTCTGAAATTTCTGTGCTGGGTTACTAATCAAATTTTATATTAATAATGGCATTTCATACAATTTGTTCCTCCTATCTGGGCCACCAGTAGGGAATCCATCTGCCCGGATACGATCTGGGCATGATAATCTTTAAATGTTTCGTAATATTCATTTTCTACAAACTGTACTTTTCTGGTACGATGACAATCGAGGCACCATCCCATAGAAAGGTCATTTACCTGGTGAACAACATCCATCTCTTTAATGGTACCATGGCATTCCGCACAATCGAGTTTTCCGGCACCCACATGCTGGGCATGACTAAAAAACACATGATCGGGCAGATTATGGATTTTTATCCATTCAATGGGCATATTATTATCATATGCCGTAAGAATTTTATTAATCTCAAATTTCCCGGAATTAGTCCCCTCCCTCACTATTATGTGACAGTTCATACACACATTAGCTGAAGGTATACCGGCCGTTTTACTTCTCTCGGCAATATTATGACAGTAAAAACAATCGGTGCCATTGGTACCGGCGTGCACTTTATGCGAAAATTTTATAGGTTGAAGTGGCGCGTAATTTTTTTGACGGCCCACGGCAATAGATTCCACTACCACAGTTTTCGTAATCCATATGGTACCTGCCAGAATTACCACAAGGTGAACTGCTTTAAATTTAATTTTTTTTGTAAAAAACAAATCGATTACTGCAAGCAGAATAATTATATGGAGCAGGATAAAAATAAACAGGTTATTAATTACCGGTTTTTTTGGGGGAGCCTGACTTTCATTCAGATTTATAAAAAAAGCATGAATTAATTCTACCTGTTCGTCATTTAGATTATACCCGGCATGAACTTCGGTCATTTTTTTTCCCCCCGGCTCCATTAAAACCATACGTAATTCTTCAATGCTTTTAGAGGAATAGCTTCCGGCAATATCATATGCCGAAGGATTCCAGTTTAAAGTGTCTGTATAAGCGGTATAATGACAGGAAGCACATGAGGGCATATTTTCTCCCAGTGAAATTAACCCATAAAAAAGCCGTTCTCCTTTTTTTAATGAAAAAGCATTTAAATGATTTTCAGAATGGTCAGGATTCCCAAGCGGTTCAGAAATATCTTCAGCAAAAGTCAGGGTCGAAGACAGAGAAATAATTGTGAAAAAAATAACTCGAGAAAAAGAATGAAAAACAGGGTTGTGTCGAATTATCATTGGCCTGAAATAATTAATAACTCTAATTAGTATGAATATTTAACATGATTCAATCTAACCTGAATAATTTATAAACTTCATCAGTTAAACTATTTACGATTAAGGTACACTCACTTTTTTACAAAAATTAAGTGTTACTAAATCGGGATAATCCCGCTTTATGCGGGATAAGCTCTGCTTTGGCACAGATAAAACTGTGACCGGCTGAACCTTCAGCACGGCGCAGCCAATAGGGCAGGCTAAATAACGCAGATAAAAATATATCTAATTAACCAGTCTTGAATCACTTTGTTTAAAGTTATAATTAATTTATAATCCTTACAACAATTTCAAATGAATAATCCACTATGATTTAATAATACCACCTGAAATTCAACAGCTTAAAATGAAAAAAGGATTCAATATTAAAGGAAGTTTATTTATACAATTGTATTAATCCGGATTTATTATACAATTTTTGAGTATCACCAGAAACAGCTTTAAGTACATAATAATAAATACCTGAATTTAATTCTATTCCTGCGTCGGTTCTTCCATCCCAGACAATCTTTGGGGCTTTCATTGAATATACCAGCATCCCGGCCTTATTAAAGATTTGTATAGATAATACAATGCTGCTTGATACCGGTTCAATAATAAAATAGTCATTTATGGCATCTCCGTTGGGAGAAAAAACGTTCTGAATAAGAATTTCATCATACACAAAAATTCTTCTCGACCAGGTATCTGAGCAACCATAACTATCCGTAACAGTAAATGTGGCTACATACACTCCTGTATCTGCAAATGTTCTGGTTGTATTCCTGTTGATCTGGAGTACACCATCGCTAAAATCCCATAAAAAATTATAGGTAGCTGTGGAATCATATAATTCATCAGCATGGGTAAATAAATATTCATATTGCCCTGTTTGTTTTTCAACATCAAAGATTGCACTCACGCTTCTTCTAACATTAATAAAATCGTGTTTAATTACAGGATTATCGGTATTGCCATTGGTATAAAATCTTACCGTGTACTTTCCCGGCTGATTATAACGCACTGTATCGGGCTGAAGCAGGGTACTGGTGGTTCCGTTCCCGAAATCCCAGAGCACAGAAGATATCGTATCCGTAAGTCCGACAAACCTAAACCTCACAGCCGCGGTATCACACCATTCCGTTTCACTAGCAACAACATAGATTTCCCTGTCATCTCCAACTATATCCACAAGTTGCAATCGTGAATTTGAACAGCCCAAATCATCTGAAACAGACAAACTAACCTGGTAAGTCCCCGGATTTGGGAACCTGTGAACCACATTTCGGGTATTGCCGGTATAACCATCATCAAAATCCCATAAATAAGTATAATTTGAAGTATTTGCAGAAAGCGTACCGGTGTGATGAAAAGTTACATAATATAATCCAGCTTCCAGGGTATCGGCATATGTAAAGGTTGCAGGTACCGAACGATAAAGGGTAATAAAATCAGGCGCTACAACAAAATCAGCAACATCAACATTTACGGTTATATTGTATCTTCTTGGATTTGGATCAAAACTATTGAGTTTAAACCATATTGCAGGAGGATCAATTAAATTGCTGGTTTGCCCGTTGTCAAAATCCCAGTATAATGAGGTTGGCGGTGTGGCTGATACATAGGTAAACTTCACTAAAAGCGAATCACATCCTACTGTCTGATCAGCCTGGATTTCTCCCTGAGCCTCAGCAACCACTGGTACAACCAATAATCCGAGGATAGCAACATATATATTAAGAGCTCTTTTCAATTCGGGAAATATATTAATCAATATTTTTTGTAATAGTTTTTACCACTTTAAACTTTATAAAAAATTCTTTTGCCAACACCCTGATAATTGTATACGTGGGAATGGCCACAATCATTCCGAGAATACCTCCCAGACTTCCGGCAATTAATATTACCAGGAAAATTTCGAGCGGATGCGCATGCACACTACTCGAATAAATAAGCGGTTGAAAAAGAATGTTATCCGTAATCTGTACTGCAGCAAATACCAGCGCCATATAACCTGCCAAGGGTAATAATTCTGAATAAAAATCCAGGTGTAAGTGGGTCATAATCCCTAATAATATTCCGATTATAGCGCCAATAATAGGGCCCAGATATGGAATTACATTTAATATGCCTGCAATAAAACCAATTAAAAGGCTGTGAGTAAAACCCACACCGACAATAGTCAAACCCAGCGTAACCAGTATAATTATCCCGGTAATCTGAGCAATTATACCGATAAAATAGCGCATCAACAATTTTCGGATCGACTGAAAAGCATGACGGGTTGGTTCCTCATATTTATCGGGTATTAAAAGCATTATGGCATTTGCGAACATTTTTTCATCCTTCAGGAAAAAAAATGTGATAAATGAAATTGAAAATATTGCTACAAAAATATTTCCCAGTACGCTGGCAATAGAGCCGAATATATTCGAAAACATAGACACATTAAAAATCGATTCCAATTTGCCGGTAATAAATTTATCGAGAGAGACATATTGGGTAGTTGAAATTTTAAATTCATCAATAAAAGTTTCAACATGTTTTATCGGATCTTCGAAGTTTTGTACGAGTTCTACCACATCCAAATTGGAAATGCTTTCGGTTTCCTGGGCAATTAACGGAATAAATATCCTGAAAAAAGAAAAGAACAAAGCCCATAATATAATCAGCGTAAAAAATGCCCGTATGCTTTTTGGTATCCGAATTTTCCTGATTTTAACCCTACCCAGTATGTCGACCAATGGTTTTCCGATTAAAGATAAAACCAGTGATATTATAATATAAGCTACAATATTTTTAAAATACCAGAGTATGATTCCAATAAGGACAACCCCCAGAACAATAAAAATATATTTTGCTGTTTTACTCATATATAAAGCTAAATCTATCAAAAATACTAAAATTTGACAGGTATAAAATACCAATTGTTTAAAAGTAATTAACACTTGTGGATAATCATTTCAGGCGAAATGCTTTACATTAAAACCAAGTTTATCTATTTTTACCCGTTTGGGAACATTCCCTGTTTTATATATTACAATTGAATTATGCTATGCGGCAATATCTTGAATTACTGGACCATGTGCTTACAAAAGGCACCAGAAAAGACGACAGAACAGGTACCGGGACCATAAGTATATTTGGTCACCAGATGCGGTTTGATCTTGACGAAGGTTTTCCATTACTTACCACAAAAAAGCTTCATCTGAAATCTATTGTCCATGAATTGTTATGGTTTTTAAAGGGAGATACGAATACTGCCTATCTGAACAATAATGGCGTTCGTATATGGAATGAGTGGGCCGATAGTAACGGAGATCTGGGTAAAATATACGGATATCAGTGGCGCAACTGGACTGCCAACGGTGGCCGGCATATAGACCAGATTAAATTAACGATCGACTCGATTAATACAAGTCCCGATTCACGGCGGCATATTGTTAGCGCCTGGAATGTTGGTGATCTGGAAGAAATGGCCCTGCCACCCTGCCACATCCTGTTCCAGTTTTATGTAGCCAACGGGAAATTATCCTGTCAGCTTTATCAACGCAGCGCCGATATATTTCTAGGTGTTCCTTTTAATATTGCTTCTTATTCACTGCTCACTGCAATGGTAGCCCAGATCACAGGCCATAAGCCAGGCGAATTTATTCATACTATCGGCGACGGACATATTTATCTGAACCATCTAGAACAGGTTAAACTCCAATTATCCCGTAAGCCGGGAACTCTGCCTACATTAATTCTGAATCCTGAAATAAAAAATATATTCGATTTTACTTTTGAAGATATCACCTTCGAGAACTATAATCCCCATCCTGCCATTAAAGGAGACATATCAGTTTAATAACTTATTATGAAAAATATTTCAATAATCGTTGCTATCGCAAAAAATTATGCCATCGGAAAAGATAATCAATTGTTATGGCACCTGCCGGAAGATTTAAAACGATTTAAAAAAATTACTACCGGTAAAACTTTGGTTATGGGCAAAAAAACCTTTGAATCCCTGCCTGTACGACCCCTGCCAAACAGAAAAAATATAGTTATCAGCGATAACAAAGACGATAATTTTGAAGGATGTATTATGGCACATTCCATTGAAGATGCTATTAGCAAAATGGACGATACCCATGAAAATTTTATTATCGGGGGTGGCAGCATTTACAGGCAGTTTTTAGACCTTGCTCAAAAGCTTTATATCACGCTTATAGATAAAGATTTCGAAGCCGATACCTATTTTCCGGAAATAAATGTTAACCATTGGCAGGAAACAGAAAGAATAGACAATCCTCCGGATAAAAGCAATAATTTTTCATATTCGTTTATCAGTTATGTTAAAAAATAACTATTGACTATAGTGGAGCACATTAGGAATTTCTGAAAAAAAAATATATCTTACTTTCGAATATTAACACGATAATTTACAACCTATGAAAAAATTATTTTTCTTCTTCGGACTATTCCTGTTCACCGGATTACATGTTTTTTCTCAAAGCGATAAAGTGTTAGGCTACTGGCTTACCGAAAAAGGTACCTCACAGATTAAAATTTTTAAAGCTACAAATGGAAAATATTACGGTGAAGTTTCATGGTTAAAAGAAGACCCTGAAAAGAAAGACATTCATAATCCCGATGAAAAGCTCAGGGATGTAAAACTTCTGGGATTGCGGATTTTAAAAAGTTTTAACTACGAGGAAAGTAAAAAACAATGGAACGAGGGTACAATTTACGATCCCGATAATGGAAAAACATATGACTGCTATATGTGGTTCGAAGATGATATAAATGTATTAAAAATTAAGGGATACGTGCTGGGTATGAAATTTTTGGGTCGCGAAACTACCTGGACCCGGGAAGACCCGAGAAATTAACTAACCTTATTATCTATACAAATCTTTAACTTATTATTTTATTAAGCTGCTATTTATATAGTGGCTTTTTTTATTTACTAAATTAATCGGGAAAATTCATTCACTCAATTTAATTTAACAGGTTTTGATCAATTTTGGGAAACCAAATTATTTTGTATTCGTTCATAAACCTAAAAAATTACATTTGAAATTGAAACTGATTGTGGGCCGTAACCGAAAAATTTTTCTCTTTATTTTATTTTTTCCTCTTTTCTCAATCCTTTCGTGTGCTACAAGAAGTATTGTAATTACCGAAATCGACATAAAAGAAGAAGCTTTATTCCTTGAAAACGAAGATCAACCCTATTCCGGAGTTTGTATTATTATGTATGATAAAACGAAAACCGTTCAACAGGAACTTACCTATAAAAACGGTTTTTTGAATGGAAGTGCTGTAAGCTATTACCCGGATGGATCGGTTAAACGTAAAGGAAACTATACCAATGGAAATATCGATGGTAAATGGATTTTCTGGGATGAACTGGGGAATAAAAGTTATGAGGTAAATTACATTAATGATACCTTAAACGGTATCTTTTTGTCTTATTTCCCGGACGGAAGTATTAAGGAGAAAGGAAATTATTTAAAAGATACCCGGCAAGGAAAATGGACTTTTTACAATGAGCAGGGTGAAATTATTAATGAAAAAACATATCCTTAAAACCTTTCGGTTGTTCGCGGATATAATTATACCCTTTACATTTTTTTTATAAATTATTCACCGGTAAACCTGCTGTGTTTACCTATTCTGACTTCCACAAGGTGTTAGTTTGCGTTATTTTTGATCTTGTTACAATTAAGTTAGATGAGAAAATAATGTAAATGAAAACACAATACCCCACCTATATTCTGAATTCTGAAAGCAGGATGGATTATTATGATGAAGTAGCAAAACTGACCAATAAAATCCAACAAAATATACCCTCAGAAATCAACAACATATTATACAACTATAACCTGTTTGTGAATTCACAAAAAATTGAATCCCCGCGCAATAAAGACGAATACCTTATTGAAATACTAACGCTTTATATACTTTGGAAACAGTATGCTTATTCCGCAAAAAGAGTTAATTACATTTCATTTTTGCTTCTGAATTTATTATTTCAACTCAGACAAAAAAATTTCCTGAATTCAAAAAACACTATAGATGCCGTTCGAGGTAAAGCCATGTCCATACTTTTGCCAAATTATAACTCGAATGCAGTACAGATGACTTCTGTGACAATGCAAAGCTTGAAAAAACTAATAATGTGGTTATCTGCAACGGGCGAATATACGAGCGAAGCCAAAAGATTAACCCACTGGGTGCGTTATTTTAAGACATTAAAAAAAGATACTTTTCAGGCTTACTTTTCAGGTATTTCAGAATTTTCGGAATGGTGTTTTTCGGAATGTGAGAAAAAACTCGCGATCTATACCGGGAATTTAAATAATTTTCTCAACTCACATAGCAGTGGTGAAAAATGGCGTGAAGATAAATTTCAGCGGGGAAAACAAAAAGATGAATATTACCTGAACATGATCGGTGCAGAATTAATGAACCGGGCATACAAAAAAGATTTTGATGCAGCAAAAAAGAAAATTATTCTTGCCCCGGGATGTATGCGGCCACATAACGGGAAATTATGTAAAGCAAAAAAAACACAAGGGTATCTAATGTGTTCAGGATGTAATATTAACTGCAATATTTTCCATCTGAATAACCGGTTTACAAACGCAACTACCGAAGTTAGGATCATGTTGCACGAATCATCCACATTCAACAAAAAAGTATTGGATAATTCCTCCGCAACCGAGGCAATTGTGGGCATAGCATGTGTTCCCTGCCTGATATCCGGCGGATGGAAAGCCCGCGATATGAATAAACCGGCTCAGTGTGTATTATTAAATTATTCAGGTTGTAAAAAACACTGGGACTCTCAAGGCATTATGACATCAATAAATACAGGGCAGTTAATAAACATTCTGAAAAGTGAGCATGAACACCATATGGTTTTAGCAAGTTCGTAAAGAAATTCTATCTTTATTCTTTATTTGAAAGCTATACTCAATTATATGGAAAAATTCGAGAAAATTTTATTGCTCCAAAATGAGGTGGAATCTATTTTACTGGGAGAAATATTGACCGATAAAAATATCCCGCATGTTATTCGCTCGTATCACGATTCCGCCTACGACGGCCTTTTCCAGTTACAATCAGGTTGGGGCCATCTCGAAGCGCCTGTAAAATTTAAAGAGGCCATTCTTTCAGTGTACAGTGAAATTTCGCACAAATAGTTGCCCCGATTATATGTATCGGCAGTATTTTTAATACCCAGCATATTTTATTTTTCTGCAGTTTTATTTACTTTTATATCTCAAAACTGAATGTAATGCTCAATGTTTTCCTGATAACCCACGGGTTATAGCTTAATCGACAAGCTATTTTTATTCACTTCCTGTCCAGTTCTATTAGCAGAAAAAATTGTTTTCTGCCTAGAAATCCGTATTCAGGAACCAATCAATTTTTATATCATTTTTAACAAAAAAACCAATATCATGAATTTAGATACCCAACGGTTAATTCTTCGGGAAATCAAATGGAGTGACCTGGACCAGGTTCATAAACTCCATTCATATAAAGAAGTGGATGAATTTAATACCCTCGGGATACCTGCAAATCGATCGGAAACCCGCAACGTAATGCGTCCTGTAATCAAAGACCAAAAGAAGAAAAAACGGAAACTATATAGCTGGGCTATTATTGAAATAAGTTCCCGGAAATTTATCGGATTGGCAGGACTTACGCTAACAGCAGACCGGTTTAATATGGGTGAGATGTATTACAAGCTGGAACCTCAAAGCTGGGGGAAAGGTTATGCCACTGAAGCTGCAAGAAGTATTGTAAAATTTGGTTTTGAAACTTTACATCTGCATCGTGTTGAAGCCGGTGTGGCTACTGAAAATGTAAAATCCATAAGGATTCTTGAAAAGCTTGGTATGACCTGCGAAGGCACACGGAGAAAAATTTTGCCTATTCGCGGTGTATGGAAAGATAATTTTCATTATGCTATTGTGGAAGACGAACCGAGGGAATATTAAGTATTGTAGAATTCTATTATTTCATCCAAAAATCAGTGTTTGATTTTTTTCAAACGCTGATTTTTTATCTATTTTTCAAAATAACCAGATTATAGTAAGTACCGGAATACGCCATACGTAATTTATGTAATATATTCTCTTGTAAGATTACGTTTTTCACAACATACAAAATCCCGGAATATAACTGATTTTGAAAAATTAAAATGTGCTACAAATAAGTATTTTATACAAAAAAAGTATCCTATTTACTCTTACCTTCTGATCTGTCTGTTAATTTCCCTGCATAAAAACTTAAATAGTCACTAATTGTTATAGTACTTCCCTTTATCCTCCAGATAGAAAATGGATATATACAATTATTTAATACTATTTCTATGAAAACAAATGAACAGATTTTCAGAATTTTAATTGAAGACGGTTTTAGTAAAGGAAACACAAATGTGTTTGATACTTATACTTCTACAGATTTTGTTGAACATCAGTATGGATTTATACCTCCAAATGCTGAAGGTGTTAAAAAGGCAATTACCAGTCTGCACTACGCTTTTCCGGATTTTTCCTTAACCATTAATGATTTAATAATTGGGGGGGATAAAGTGTGGGGAAGAATGACAGGTAGTGGCACTCACAAAAAGCAATTCGGCCCCATGCCTCCTACCGGGAAAAAATTTGAAATAACGGTTATAGATATCATGCGATTTAAAGAAGGTAAGTTAATAGAACACTGGGGCGTGGCCGATCGTATGGCTTTATTGGAGCAACTGGGTATGAAACCGCCACCAAAGTTTATTATGAAAATAATATCTTTATTTAAAAGAGGTGCTGTTAAATAATTATTGCAGAAACCGGATTTACATTAAAGTGAGCAATATTTGGAGAACATGGCTTAGAAATATCCATATTTTTAAACCGCTTGCTTCATTTGGCTAATATGGAAACACGATCTGGAACATCCGATTGCTCAACTTACATGTTAATATCGTTTATATTTTACTATCACACATCCTCGTTCAGAAGGATGACGCTTTGTTTATAAAACAAAAAAACGATCCCGTTTTTTATTTATTAAAAAGTAATACTATCTTTGTTCGGTATTTAACGAACAGGAATGACAAAAAAGGAAGTAATAACCAACAAGCAGAAAAAATTAGCCCGGTATGCCAAAGCAATGGGACATCCGATTCGCATGTATGTGCTGGAATTGCTCTCCAACCAAAGCTGTTGTTATAGCGGAGATTTAACCGAAGAATTAGCTATCGCAAAATCAACGCTTTCGCAACATTTAAAAGAACTAAAAGATGCCGGATTAATCCAGGGAGAAACAGAAGCCCCTAAAATTAAATATTGTATTCATAAAGAAAACTGGAAAGAAGCTCAAACCCTGTTTAAAGAATTTTTAAAGGGTTAAAAAAAATTTGTATAAATCATTCGTAGTTTTGCGAACTACGAATAAAAAACATAAACATGGAAATAAAAGTATTAGGAACAGGATGTGCCAGATGTAAATCACTGGAAAGCGCAACAAAACAAGCAGTTGCAGAACTAAATCTTGATGCAGCCATTGAAAAGGTTGAAGATATTCAGAAAATAATGGAATACGGAATTATGAGAACTCCGGGCCTGGTGATCGATGGTAAGGTGGTTCTTTCAGGGCATGTACCCGGGGTATCAGAATTAAAAGAAATATTAACCAAAAATAAATAAGCAATGAATTCAGTTAAATTCTTAATTATCTCGGCAGTGGTTTTTAGCATGAACATCTCCTGCTCATCACAAACAAATACAAAAGAGCAAAATACAAAACTGGTAAAAGCCGAAAAAATTGAAGTGCTCTATTTTCATTATACCCGCAGATGCGCAACCTGTAATGCTGTTGAAAGTGTGTCTAAAGAGGCTGTTTCCGAATTGTATGGAAACAAGGTAAGTTTTGCCGATTATAACCTGGATGAAGAAGCGGGCAAAATTAAAGGAACTGAATTGGAAATTTCAGGACAAACCTTATTGATTGTGGCTGATAATACAATAATAGATATCACCAACGAAGGATTTATGAACGCCCGAAGTAATCCCGACAAGCTAAAACAAATTATTAAAGAAAAGATTGACCCGTTGATTAATTGATGTGCTAATTATTTGATGTGCTAATTATTTGATGTGCTAATTATTTGATGTG
>JAFGSZ010000087.1 GCA_016934395.1 Bacteroidales bacterium | reverse complement strand
TGGAGAAATAAACGTTGACGAATATGACGCCTTAGCAATACCTGG
This sequence comes from Bacteroidales bacterium, assembly GCA_016934395.1. GTDB lineage: Bacteria > Bacteroidota > Bacteroidia > Bacteroidales > UBA10428 > JAFGSZ01. The sequence continues at coordinate 75,906 of JAFGSZ010000087.1, read as the reverse complement.
TGGATTTGGGGAATTTGGTTTTTATGAAGAAGCATATGACGAGAGGTTTTTAAAATTAATTAAGGAATTTAATGCAAAAGGTAAAATCATTGCAACAGTTTGTAGCGGGGCATTCCCCTTAGGAAAAAGTGGAGTTCTTAAGAATCGGAAAGCAACTACATACCGCTTAAAAAACGGATATTATCAAAAACAATTGAAAGAATTTGGAGTGAATGTTGTGAATGAGCCAATTGTAGTTGATGGTAATATTATTACGTCTTATTGTCCTGAGACAGCTCCTAATGTTGCATTTGAATTATTAAAAAAACTTACTTCAGAAGAAGAAATGGCAGTAATAAAAAAAGCTATGGGATTTTAAGAAAAATGCTGACAAAATTATTGGAAGATTATGTTATAGAAAGAAACACCTGTAAGTCTAACTACTTAAATTTATAAGTTTTACCAGGTGCCTCAAAATTTTATCAGCCTGAAAAATAGGCAACTAATTTTTGCCGGTTCCATATGTATTTTATAAATTGCTATCGGTTATCGGAAAGATAAAATTTGGAATGATTATAACCGGAAATCAATGATCTTAAATTACACGACGGATTTTGGAAAAATTATTCAGGAAAACTAAAAAAAACCAAGAAAAATCTTAGAATAGATTTTAAATGCGTTTGTATAAAAACAGAAAAGATGTTCTGATACAGATAAGTTGTTTGTAACCATAAAAAGACCTACATAATGCAAGAATTAGAAAATTATAAGAAAGAAAAATTGACAATAAATTTAGTATGGGCTAATGTCTTTGGAATCTTGATTTTAATTCCAATAGGTTTAATATTTGGGTTGCCTTTTTATTTCATTTGGCGACCTCAGATTGATATTAAACAATTTTTGGATAGTGCGGGTCCTCAAGGAGCTGGTTTGGGATTTCTGTTGATTTTAAGTATTCTGATTTTGGGAATTGTACTGCATGAATTAATACATGGAATTACCTGGGCTAAATTTGCAAAAGAAGGATTTAAGTCAATAAAATTTGGAGTATTATGGAAGATGCTAACTCCATATTGTCACTGCAAGGAAGCTTTAAATGTAAGACAATATATTTTTGGAGCAATAACACCCGCTATTATTATGGGAATTGTTCCTTCCATTATTGCGATTATGATTGGAAATTTTGGACTTCTAATCTTTGGAATGTTTTTTACTATGGCAGCAGGAGGAGATTTTTTGGTAATTAACTTGATTAGAAAGGAAAACAGTTCTGATTTAGTTCAAGACCATCCTTCAGAAGCAGGATGTTATATTTATCGAAAGATTGAATAAAAGGCAACACACAACAATGTTCTAATAGCGGTTTCTGTGGGTGTTTGAGCGAAAAAGCTTCAAATTAACACCGCCAAATATACCGATTTGACTAATTTAAAAAGGTGTAGCTTTTGCTACTTTGCAACATGATACGAAACGGCTTTAAAGTCCGCTAGTGCTCATAATATTACCATTGGGTGCAAGCGCGCGACACAGAAAAATAAGCAGAAAATATGATTGATAGTTTTATAAAAAAATACTTGATTATCCTTTTAACTAAGTTTATTCTTCAGGTTTTAATGGATTTTATTTTTGCCGACATATGTAGTTTATTTTTTCAATCTAATTTGGAATTCGAAACAGTCCTACATATTTACCTGAATTATTTTGTTTATATACTTAACACGATTGTTTCAATATTTGTAACTATTGATTTGATTCGTCAAGATTTAAAAAGTATCGTAATACCTTGCTTGACAATTCTTTTTCCTTTAGCAGGACTTAGTCTATTTGGACTATTATTAATCAATAATAAAACTAATTTGAATAATGGATAATACTAATCAAATAAATAGGTTAATCAATAAATATGGATTAATTCTAATTATAAGTTTTATTCTTGTGACAGCTTGGCAAATAATTTCAAGCGAATTAATTATTGACGTCAAATTTAAATCAATGTTAGCAGATTTAAAGATATTTGGCGCTGCAGGTTTATCGATAATAATGAATATTATAAGTGTACTTTATATGATTAAGGATTCAAAAAAATACAGGGCCAATTTTGTTCTGATTATAATTATTACTCTTTTAAATAATTTAATAGGAATTATTATTTTTTTAATTAAAATATTATCAGTAGAAAAAATTAAAAACGCCAGCGTCCAGCAAACGTAGCTCTTGCACAACCCCAATTTCAAACATAAATTAGAATTGACTTTTCTTTTTTAGACTACAGGATTTAATATTTATTATCAGAGGGAATAGCCGGAATTTTCTGGTTAAATTTCAAAGGAAGCAAAAACGACAAAAAAGCTGCCCGGTGCCGGTTTAACTACAAGTTCCCTGAAATAAAATCGTTAAAGCAATAATTTTTATATTTTTGATTGGGAATTATATTTTAGTTTCTGTAATTAATATAACCTGCATATGGTTGAAAAAAAATATACGATCGGGTTGCTGCAGCTGGCTTTTTCGTCGGATACCAACAACAACCTCAAAAAAGCACTTGCCTATACGGAGAAGGCGGCTAAAGCAGGAGCCCGGGTAATCTGCCTGCCTGAATTATACCGCTCGCAATATTTTTGTCAGAAAGAAGATTCTTCGTTATTTAACCTGGCAGAACCGGTTCAGGGCCCGCCTGTGGAAGCCTTTCAAAAACTTGCTAAAAAATTGCAGATTGTTGTTGTGGTACCCATTTTTGAAAAAAGGGCCCCCGGCTTATACCATAACAGTGCGGTGATAATAAACTCAGGCGGAGAGGTGACGGGCATATACCGGAAAATGCATATCCCCGACGATCCCGCATTTTATGAAAAATACTACTTTACCCCGGGTGACCTGGGATTTCAAGCATTTAAGACCACATACGGGACAATCGGCACCTTAATTTGCTGGGACCAGTGGTTTCCCGAAGGGGCACGGTTAACGGCATTACAGGGCGCCGAAGTATTATTTTATCCAACGGCAATTGGATGGCATCCTTCCGAAAAAGAACGTTACGGAATGGCCCAGAAAGATTCATGGATAACCATTCAACGGTCGCATGCCATTGCCAACGGTGTGTATGTGGCCGCGGCAAACCGGACAGGATTTGAACAGCCCGTTAAAAACCAGGAAGGCATTTTGTTCTGGGGTTCGTCTTTTATTTGCGATCCCCAGGGTGTGATACTGGCACAGGCATCGGAAGATCAGGAAGAAATACTAATGGCCGAAGTGGATGTAAACCATATGGAAACCATCAGAAGAAACTGGCCGTTCCTGCGCGACAGGCGAATTGATGCTTACGGTGATATTACAAAAAGATACCTTGAAGATTAAATTTACCCATGGATAATTATAAAAATTTGCGCCTGCCTGCCGAGTGGGAACCCCACAGATCCACCGTATTATGCTGGCCCCACCAGAAAAATGACTGGCCGGGAAAATTTATGCCCATACCCTGGGTATATGCTGAAATAGTAAAAAATAGTTTACCCGGAGAACCGGTTTTTATTCTCGTTCAATCTGCGGAACATTTACAAAAAGTGAGAAAAATCCTTGAACGGGCGCACGTTCCCGTACACAATATAAAATTTATTATTACCGAAACCGACCGGGGCTGGATGCGGGATACTTCACCGGTATTTATAAAAACCCGCGGGGAAACAAAAGCCGTACATTTTCTTTTTAACGGCTGGGCCAAATATTCCAACTGGAAAAAAGACAAAAATATCCCGGAAATTTTAGCAGGCGAACTGAACGTGGAATTAATACCCGCAATTTATAATGATACCCCGGTTGTTCTTGAAGGGGGGGCCATTGATTCAAATGGCAATGGCACATTACTTACTACTGAGGAATGCCTGATCGATAAGAAGATACAAGTCCGCAACCCGGGTTTTTCAAAAAAAGATTATGAGGATATTTTCAGGGATTACCTGGGAATAACTAATGTTATCTGGTTGGCAAAAGGTATTGCCGGGGATGATACCCACGGGCACGTCGACGATCTGTGCAGGTTTGTCAATCATAATACGGTGCTTCTGTGCCGGGAAAAAAACAGCAGGGAAGAAAACTATAATCTTCTGGAAGAAAATTTTGAACGGTTGCAATCTGCCAGGCTTGAAGATGGTTCCCGGCTCAAGGTTTTTGATCTCCCCATGCCCAAGCCTTTGTATTTTGAAAACCTGAGGTTACCCGCAAGCTATGCTAATTTTTATATAACAAATAATGCTGTGCTGGTCCCTACCTTTAATGATCCCAACGACAAGCTGGCCCTGAACATTATTAAAGATTTTTTCCCTGACCGCGAGGTGATCGGCATCCATGCTGTTGACCTGGTTTGGGGACTCGGCACGCTGCATTGCCTGAGCCATGAGGTGCCTTTGTAATTTTGTTTTCACTGAAAAATTTTAAACATAATATAAAACGTCATCATGAGGAATTATCGGAAGTTTTGGCGCGGGCAAATAATTCCGAAATGATCTCGTAATTATGGTTTGCACCCGCCCACCATGTTATTTTGTCTGGAAGATGGTTTCGTCCCGGCAGAAAACCGTATCGGGACTCGCAACGACGTTTCAGTAACTTAATACCGGATAGGATCAGAAATATATCAAATTAAGGTTTGCCTGCTGTTGAATTCTTAGCTATTTCGATATCATATTTTACTTCATCCGTAAAGTTTGCCCAGGAGAATTTTGACATGGGCCTGAGGTTGCCACCATTATTAAACCGGTCTCCCAAATGCAGTAAGGGAATTTCATCTAAATAGGGTTTGTTGGCCTCCACCAGTTGTTCCCAGTATCCCAGCGCCGTTTCCAGGTGCTGAATGCTTTCCTTTTGTTTTTCGGATGCAACGGTTGTTCTGAAATACTGCAGGACAGTACCTCCTTTTAGCTTTTCACTAAAATACAGGCTTAATAATGCCCACGATTTTAAATCGGATATTTCATGAATCAGCGTTGGGTCTTCAGTTTTTAAGGTTTTAATAATTTCCAGTGTTTTGTTCCCGTTTTCAGCAAGTGTTTCAGCAAGCTGTAAGGGGCTGATTTTTTGCTGATCCGTATATTTTCCGCTTACAAAATCCTGAATCGAAACCAGGTTGGTGTCAAGCGTTATTGTCCTGATAATTTCATCTACAGAAATAAATGGAGATATACTGTCGTAGTAACATCCCATATTTGATCTGTACCCTGCCAGGAATCCTTCGGAATACAATGTAAAATCCCATGATGCTGCATAAAACGAGGCCAGCTTCAGCGGCATCTGATCGGCAATTTTATGGGCTTCCAGCAGCTTATCGCCAAAATCTATATTATATTTAGAATCAAATGCATTTACAAAAACCTCATCTTCAGTGGAAGGATCGTATAACAATCTGCCCCAGACCTTATAAAACAGCCATTGTTTCTCAAATCCATAGTTCCAGGTGAGATGCGGGCCCGGTTTGGTAATATATTCCTTTGCCGGGATATAGGTTTCCGACCCGATTAAAAAGCCCCCAATATAATCCTGGTTATTTTTTGCCAACATTTCTCTTACAAAATTGGGTTCACCCCAGCGCAGAATAAAAAAGTCTTCGTTGCGCATGGTAAATATCATTTTGTAGTTTTCCGGGGCCGGGTCCCAAAGAGACTTTGACCTTGATCCTCCGTGAATATACATCAGGTCGGGCGTGGCATGGGCATGCGACCAGTTAAATTTAACCGGAACATAAATGGTTTCGAGCCTGTAAGCATTATCCTCAATAGCTTTTCGTGTAAGTTCCGGGGCCGGATGGGTATGTGCCCTCAATATAAACTCAATCTTGTGGTCGGCACTGTCCATGGCATCAAAGTATGTGTCCACGATCCAGTTCTGCCATACCTGTTCCTCAACGCCATCCATACGTTCGTTCTGACTCACTCCAAAACCTGTGAGTTCGGGATATTCATTAATCAGCTGGGTCATACATTCGCGGTTGTATCGCTGTACTATTTCCGAATAATCCCCGTCGCCGTAATATTCTTTTCCTTCCATTTCGGGCAGGCAATAATCCGCCACATTATGCGCCTTTGCAAATTCGGGAGAAACAAAAATGTTCCAGTTGATCATGTAAGTTTTAATGCCCCGGTCAGCCGCCATTTGAAACAACGAATGCCAGAAAAACTGCCAGCTTTCCATTTCTTCATCACTAAAAGGGCAGGCCTCGGGAAAGTTTATGGGCTTTATCATATACGGAAAGGGATGCAGGTTCCACAGGGTTAATGCATTTAACCGGTTTTCGGCCATCATATCCAGAAAACTGCTCCAGAATTCGAGATCCCTGACCGTTTCATAGTGTAATTGCAGGCTGGTGTCTACCCGGTAAGAATTCCAGGGCAGGTTAAATTTAATTCCCCGGATAGCTACTTTCGGATTCACACTTTTATCCTTAATCGTTTTTAGGGTTTTGCCCATCTGAAATTGTTCGGCAAGTTCCAGGAGGCCATACATAACCCCGGTGGGATCGGCAGCAATAACCGCTACTTTTTTTCCGGGAAGTTTTTTAATAATAAAACCTTCCGAAGTAATGGTTTGAAACAGTGACATTCCGTTTAGTACGATGCCTTCTTCTTCGGAAGAAACCACAATTATATCTGCTTCCTCCGGTGTATTAACTTTTTTAATTGTCCGCAGAGCCTCCAGCTTTTTTATTCCAAATTGTTGCTGAGGTATATCACTCTGAAAATACACATTTAAACTTTTAGAATCTTTTTGTGTATCACAACCCGTGAAAGAAAAAATAAACAAAACAACAATTAAAAGGATACCGGAACAATTTTTTGGTTTTATTTTCATGATGGTCAAATTTTGTTTTTTTGCATTAAAGTGAAAAAAGGTTTATGTATACTTAAGCAGGCATTTAATTACCGAACCGTTTTTAACAGCGACAAGCGCATCGTTTATTCGTTCTACCTTAAATTCATGGGTTACAAACTCGGATGCTTTTAGTTTACCCTGCCGTATCCAATCACTAAGAGGCTTTTGTGCTTCCCGCTCGCGCCAGCGTGTGGGCCACTGGTGAACAAATAGATTAAAATTTAGCGGACCGGAAGATTTCTCAACAGGCAGGCGGCTCTCCGCGATAACGCCATAAACACAAACCGATCCTCCTAATTTAATCAGGGGCAGCGCTTTATTGATTATAGCTGGTTTGCCCACGGCATCGATTACGGCATCGAATTTACCGGCTTTTTCGGTGTATAGTTTTTCAAATTCAGGGCTTTCAGGTGCAAAAACAGCATCAGCGCCCATAGAAAGCGCTTTGTTTCTTTTATGTTCCAGAGGATCAACCACACCGATCCAATCCAGTTCGAGCAATTTACCGAATTTTACAAAACTTAATCCAACAGGACCTGCGCCAAAAACCAGGATATTGTTTCCGGGCTGTAAGTTAAAATCTCCAAAAGCAGCATAAACTTCTCTCCAGGTACACAACAGGGTGGCTTCTTCAGGAGGAATATCATGGTCTGTTTTTCGCTGTATCTCGTAACATTCAAACCAGCCATGTTCCTCATCGGCAACACCATCAGCCACCATGGCATCGTGATCGTTCACCAGGGTGTATTCACAAAATCCACCCCATCCGCTAATATAATTTGTTCCGGGAAAATCAAAAACCAGTCCGCCGATTGCCCTGTCGCCCACTTTAAAATTCCGTACTTTTTCTCCAACCATTTCCACAATGCCGCAGCTTTCATGCCCCAGCATCAGGGGGTAATCCTCAATACCTGGAAAATGTCCTGAAATAAGTTTGCCATCTGTGGCATTACACAAGGCGGCTATTTCCGTCCGCACCAGGGCCTGGTATTTTCCAACAGCAGGCTTGGCAACTTCCACAAGATCTACATGTTCCGGTTTAATCACTGCTATTGCTTTCATAGAATTGATTTGCTGGTTTTACATATTTATATTCAAAAGAAAATTTCTGGCTTTTCTCAAGGGAAAGATACCTTTTTTCGGGCTATTTTTCCAATTAGAAAATAGTTTTCTGCACATGATCAGGAAATCGAACAAATACTAACTGTACAGGTTCAATAGCGCCAGGCTTGTTTTATAAATCAGGGCAATGCTGCTAATCCGGGTAATAGTTATTTGTTTATTTATCGGTTTGTAATTTTCTATCTTATGTATAATGCTTGTACAATTAAATTATTTCATATACTATTTTTGAATCCGGTATAAGGCAGGATACATTTTCAGGCAGGGCGGTCTTTAAGGTGTGCTCTATTTCAGTATCTGAAATCGTATTAAAATCGAACATACCAAAATGACTGGCTACCATATGTTTTATATTGGCAATCCTGCATAATTCCAGCGCTTCGGTAAATGTAAAATTTCCGGGCACTCCGTTATTTTTCCTGAATTTATCCCTGCCGTTTATTGGCAGTATGGCTATGTCAATGTTTTTATCAGACAACAATTCTGCTAAACCATCAAATGGCAAACAATCACCACTGTGATAAATGTTCAGGTTATTCAATGAAATAATATAGCCCAGAAAAAGATGTTCACCTGCTTGGTTGGTTTTTACTTCTTCATGGGCAGCCGGTATAATTTCCAGTTTTAAAGAATTATTCAGTATATAATTCTCGCCTGCATTTACACCTGTTAATTGTGACCGGGGTATTCCTCTGTTTTCTGCTTCCGTTAATTCCGCCCGGGGAACAATAAATTTACATTGAGGATTATTGCCCGCAAGTATGGACAAAGATCCCGGGTCCATGTGGTCGGAATGCCGATGCGTGCAGAAAACATAATCCGGCCTGTAAATATTTTCAGGTTTTACCGGGGCCTCCATCATGCGGATATGCGGGAAGGGTGTACCTTTATATTTTTCCGCAAGAAAATCCGATAAATACGGGTCAATAAGTAAAAATAAGTCCCTGTACCTAAAAGCAAATCCTGCCTGTCCAAGCCATACAAAACAAAGTTTTTTTTGTTGGCGGTATGTCGGTGAAAAAAAATCTTTTGTTTTTATTGAACAGGGTAAAATCATAAAATTACATTACAAATTTTTAACAGCCTGGCAGCGTTCTTTTATTTCCTTCCAACTTCCGGCTGAAATATCTTCTTTTTTAGCAATCCAGGTGCCGCCAACAGCAATAACCTGCGGAATAGCGAGGTAGTCTTTTGCATTATTAATATTAAGGCCTCCTGTAGGAATAAACTGAACGCCCATGTGTGCATAAGGAGCCACCAGGCTTTTCAGCATGGTTAATCCTCCGGCAGCTTCAGCAGGGAAAAATTTCTGAACTTTTATACCCAGTTCCAGGGCAGCCTCCACATCGCTGGGTGTCATAATCCCCGGTGAAAACGGGAAACCGATTTTTATGGTTTCTTCTACAACCTTTCGATTAAAACCGGGAGCTACGCCAAACCTGGCGCCACAATCCTGTGCTTTTTTCAAATTATCGATGGTTAAAATAGTGCCTGCTCCAACCAATAAGCCGGGTCTTTCTTTAGCAAGCTTTTTTATCACATTTGCAGCTGCTTCTGTTCTGAATGTTATCTCGGCCACGGGCAAGCCCCCTTCAATAAGCGCGTCGGCTAAAAGCAGAGCTGCTTCAGCCTGTTCAATGGCAATAATGGGGATCACTTTAAGGCTCTTTAGTGTCTGGTATAATTCCTGATGTTTCATTTTCTTATTATAATATAATTAATAAAAAGTTAATCAATTCTTTAATGTATTTAAAATATTCTCTACCGCTCCATACATTGCCCGGTTTACACTTTCATCTGTAAATCCACCGATATGCGGAGTGGCAATAACTTTTGGATGGGCTGCAAGTTTACGATCAGCAGGAGGTTCCTGTGGAAAGACATCTGTGGCATATCCTGCAATTTTATTATTGTCTAAAAATGCCAATATTGCCGGTTCATTTACTAATGCGGCGCGGGCAGTGTTTACAATATAAACCCCTTTTTTCATTTTGGCCAGATTTTCAGCATTAATCAGGGCCTGCCCGTTTGGTAAAGGGGGGCAATGCAGGCTGATAATATCTGCCGATGCCCAGATATCTTCCAATGTACCAAATCTGAAACCGGGATCGGGCGTAAAAAACAGTTCTGAAAACGGATCATAGGCTATAACTTTCATATTGAGCGCCAGGGCTAAAATTGAAAGTTCCCGGCCAATACGTCCGCAGCCGATTACACCAAGGGTTTTCCCGAAAATTTCGGTTCCTTTACGACGCTCCCAGTTCCCGGCTTTCAAATTGTAGTCGCAAAAGGGCAGTGAACGGGTTAATGCAAAAATCAGTGATAATGCAAGTTCAGATACTCCCCGGGCATTTGCGCCATCGGTTTTACAAACTTTAATTTTTAATTTTTCAGCAATTTTTAAGTCCACATTGTCAATGCCTACCCCGTTTCGGCTGATTACTTTAAGATCTTTGGCCGACTCGAGCACTGCGGCAGAAACTTTTTCTACTCCTGCCAGATAGCCAACACAGCCGTTAAGAAGTTCTTTAAGTTCATCTTCTGTGGGTTGCTCTCCGGGTTTTGAAAATACCACTTCATAACCTGCCTGTTTTAAAAGGTCGAGTGAGGGATGTCCTGATTTTGTTACCGAACGTGGTGTTACCAGTATTTTATTCATTCCTTTTTTTCTTTATCTTTTTTCAATTACAACTTTACCATTTCGCAGGAAAACTCTTTCGGGAAAACCTTCTTTTTCAATATCACCATAATTATGGCCGGCATTACCGGGATACACGCAAAAAGAAATTAATGCTTCGCTGCCTGTATTTATTGAACGGTGCGCCCAGAAAGGAGGCACATACACCATACGTCCCCGGGTCATTTTTTCCAGCCGGCATTCACCATCCGATGTTTTCATCATCATAAAACCTTCTCCGCGCAAACAAAGATAAATTTCGGCAGTTTCCGGAACCGTATGATAATGGCCTTTGGTCATAAAACACTCATCACCCACCAGCCCGGGCTGGAGCTTGCTGATACAATACATCAGTTGCCCGCTTTTTTCAGGAACCGGCACTTCAAACACTTCATAGTGTAAGGGATTGTTTTGATTTTGTATTAATTCGTTTAAGGATGCCTCACTTTTATAATGCCCTTTCATATCCGAAGCTCTGCGCACCAGGTGGTTTTTTGGATTCAGCATTTCACCGGTTTCAAGGTCAAAATTAACGCCAAAGGGTTCCATTTTTAATTTATCAATTGGAGTCATTACTCTTTTTATTTTAGAATTTAGAATTTAGAATTTAGAATTTAGAATTTAAGAGTTATAAAAGTTATTTACCTTGTACTTGCTGCAATTTCAGATAATTTATCGAACATTGGTCCTTTAACAGGAATGTCAACATGAAATACTTCTGCTATAACACGCGTCCAGCCATGAATAAAATATATCCATCCGTCTTCAATCTGCAGGTTACGATCATGTTGCTGAGCCCTGGCCTGATTGAGAAATACAAGTTCTCCGCGGTAATTAAAATCCCAGGCAATACCCTTTTCGGGAAACCGGGCATTAAAGGTAATCGGGGATCCCGGAGCATCTTTTCCCAGACCGGTGGCATTAACCACGAGAGAACCAGATTTAAGATTATTTACGATAAGATCGCTGTCTTCAGGATTTGGTGTAAAATAATATTCCACGGGTATGCCGGTATTGATTTTTTCATGAATTTTTTTCATTTCTTCAAGGCGCCGAGTACTCCGGTTGCTCACAATTATTTTTGAGGGTTTGTTTTTACCATGCTCTTTTTTCATAAAGTACGAAGACAGTGCAATGGATGATCCGCCTGCGCCCAGAATAAAAACCTCGGCCCCGGTTTGTATCCAGTAATCTTTTGGAAGAAATGCCTCAAGTGACAGACCGCTGGTAATCGGGTCTTTTGCATGGCCGTATAACTTTTTCTGAAGTTTTGAAATACCACTGACTTCTCCCATTACGGTTGCAAAATCATCAAGCTCATCAAATAAATCGAGGCTGGCATTTAACAGGTCAATTTTGTGGGTGGTTACCAGGGCGCCCAGCGAATACCTGTCGTTTTTTATGAATTCCACAACTTCATGATATTTTGAAGGATCATCGTGCCATTTTAAATCAATTCCCTTTATTTCACAATCACCAAAATTCAGAAATTCGGCCCATTTGGGGAAAACCTTCATAATGGATGATTTGCCTGTTGTTACCCCGATAAAATACATGGTGGGTTTGCTTGCCGGTGTATACATTATAAAGCTAAAATTTTAATTTGTTTTATGATATATCGTCCCTAACGGGACTTTTAATTTTTGAATTCTATTATTCTACACATATTTTGTCCCTTACGGGACAATGGAATTTTCATGACCAACATTCTACCGAAATTTAGTCCATACAGTACAGTTTCGTTAAAAACCAAATATCGGCAGAAATTATAAATAGCCCAAATAATTTTAAAGTCACTTAGGGACGTAATAAATACAATGCTTTCAGGAAATATAAATATTTTAACCGGACATTAATGGTTATAAATATAAAACTCTTTATTCCTGCAAAGTTGCCAATTGTTCATATACATTTACCAGCGCCAGATAGCTCTGTTCAAACACAGGCATCATTTTTTCATAAACAGCCGTGTTTTTTGGATTGGCTTCGGCAACATGATTAACAGCAATAAAACGGTGAATTACTTCAAAATCCGGGAAAAGCCCGGCAGCAACTCCGCCGATTACAGCCGCTCCCATGGATGTGGCTTCTTCCAGAAAGTTAAGTGACTGTACCCTGCAGTTGTATATATCGGCCATCATCTGTCGCCACAGGGCGCTTTGGGCGCCGCCGCCGATTACAGTAATGTTATCAATAGGTACATGCTGTCTGAAGATATTTACAATATAGCCAAGATTTAGGGTTATCCCTTCTAAAACTGCCCGCAGCATATCTTCACGTTTTGAAGTCAGATTAAGACCAATAAAAGCGCCCCGTGCGTTGGGGTTCCACCAGGGTGTACGTTCCCCGAGCATATAAGGCAAAAATAGAATTCCGTTTGCGCCAACTGGTGATTTTTTAATCGATTCATCAATTAAAGCATACGGGCTCACCCCTTTTTTGGCCGCTTCCTGAATTTCTTCAAAGCACAGTGTATTTTTCAGCCAGTTGTGGCTTGAGCCTGCAGTCTGCATAGTCCCTGAGGGATGCAGATACCCCGGAACACAATGGGCCCAGTTCATGGTGCGCATTTGCGGGTCAACAATAGGTTCTTTTACGGTGAGAGCTACCCAGCTTGATGATCCCAGGTAATTATAAGCGGTTCCCGGCTTAATGCAGCCTACTCCAACACCGGCACAACTGCCATCACCACCGCCTGTGGCAACAGGTGTTCCGGCTCTAAGCCCGGTTTCCTCTGCCGCCTTTTTGGTTATTTCACCAATAATGGTGGTTGATTCCTGTGCTTTCGGGAACATCTCCCCGTCAACCCCGGCAATATCGATTAATTTTTCCGACCATTGAAATGTATTTAAGTCGAAAGCGTTTGTACCGGATGCATCCGAAAAGTCGGTGGCCATTTCACCGGTAAGGCGAAAATTAATATAATCCTTGGCGCAAAGAGTTTTGTGCGTTTTTTTATAATTTTCAGGCTCATTATCGCGAAGCCACATCAGCTTCTCCAGCGTATAAGAAGGGCTGACACGATGGCCAACAATACCATAAAAGGCCTTTTGTTCAATCTTATTCAGAATATTTTCAGCCTGAACCGATGCCCGCTGGTCGCAATACAAAATGGAAGGACGCAGCGCATTCCCCGATTTATCCACGATAGTGCAGCCCATCATTTGGCCGCTTAGAGCAACAACAGCAATTTCGGTAGGTTCGATATTTTTTAATAACATTTTGGTGGATTCACAAATAGCTTTCCACCAGTCTTCCGGGTCTTGCTCGGCCCAGTTCCCGTTAAAAAAATTTGTTGGATAGGGATATGTTTTACTGGCCACCAGTTTACCATCCCTGGTATACAGAGTGGCTTTATTTCCGCTGGTACCCAAATCGTGCGCTAATAAATATCTACCCATCTAAACTATTAAATAATATAATTTCCTATGGAAACGATTACAATACCGGAGATCAGAACTATGAGTCCGGTTGCCAGCCATCTTTTACTTACTGCAGGAGCATTTTTCCATTCCCCGCTTCGGAATCCCAATAAATTGCCGACTAATATGGAGCCAGACTGGAATATAGCAAATCCAACGGAAGTACCTAAAACTCCGAGTTTCCATCCACCCACGCCATAAAAAAACAGGCAGGCAAAATGCAGTAAACCCATCAGCAGAGCCAGGGAAAGACCGGGAACAGCGGCATTACGGAAAAAGTTTTTCCAGGTACGTCTCCATGTTAACAGGTAAGAAGTATATCCGAAACTGGATATGAGGCCGCCAAGAAATATAAGCACCCAGATGGCCAGGCCTCCGAGCCAGGCAGGATTACCATACTTGTTTACGGAGATGCTGTCAATTTTACCTATACTGCCGCCAATGTGAAAGGCGATGTTACAGCCTGAGGAGAACAAACCGGCCAGAACACAGATAATTACTCCGATTAAGGTACTGTTATCCTTTCTCTGGCCTGAAGCTGATTTTGCAGCGTTTTCTCTTTTCATGCCCGCAATACCATTAATGGCAACCCCGACAATACAAACAAGTATGCCGGCAATTACCAGCATTCCGCCCGGAGTGGTTGCCTTATCAGCGCTTCCCAGGAAAAAGGGCAGCATGGAACCGCAAAGCGCCATGGTTCCCATAGTAAGGGCATAACCGAGGGACAACCCCAGTTTGGAAAGTCCGTAGCCCCACATACAAAATCCTGCTCCCCACAAAAAGCCAAGAGACATAACACCGAATATTACGTTTCCCGGTATCTGACTGTAGGTAGGCAATAAGCCTTTTAATATGGAAAAACCAAAAGCCACGGGAACAACAAACATCGCGAAAAAGAAAAAAGCGCCCCAGGTATTTTCCCAGGTAAAGTTTTTAATAAATTTTTCAGGAAAGGCAAATGTGCCCAGAAAAATTGAAGCCAGTAAAATCCATCCTAAACCGATAATCATTTGATTTCTTTTTTAGTTAGGTTAATAATAGAGTTAGTTGGTTTATTTATTGAATAAATTCAGATTAGTATTAATGGCCGACAGTGTTGCCGGGGATTCATTCTGTGTGTTTACTTTGTCGGGCCCGAAAACAATATCGAAGTTCGAAATTACAATTTTTTCGTTCCATATAATCGGTTCACCCGGCTGGTCAAGTTGCCCGTTAAAGCCATCGGTATCCCCGTTTTGGGAAATTACAATCATTTTCCCTTCCGGGGAAACAGCTACCAGTGCGTTGTTTGAAAAATCAGCTACATAAATATTATCCAGACTGTCGATACAGATTCCGTCTGTGGTGCGCATAATAGCTTTGGTTGCCTTATCCAAAAAGCCGGGAGATGACGGGTCAAGGGTATAGTCTAAATCGGTTTGGGCAAATACCGAAGTACCGGTTACGTTTCCTTCGGCATCGAATGAAATTTTATGCAGTTTGCCATCGCAGAAGTTGCCTACATAAAGGTTCCCTTTACTGTCGAATACCAGGCCGTCGGCGCCATACTGGCAAAAGGGGTTTTCTGTAATAAAAGTAGCGATGATGTTTGTGTCTGCCAGTGTGTTGGTAACCAGAATATTCCGGTCGTCTAATCCAAAACGATACACAGCGCTTACAAGGAAACCGGAAGTATCTTCCACCCGGGTCATCAGGCTTTGGGTTACATAAATATAATCACCAAAAACCCGCACCCCGTTTGGATGTTCCATTCCTTCGGCAACCACTATCGTAGTGTCCGGCAGGTTCTCTTTAAATTTCAACCGTAAGACCCTGCCTTTAAACTGGCCTTCTTTACTTCCGGTCCATCCCTGGTTATCGCATATATAAAGACTATTATCAGGGCCAAACGTGATGCCCATAGGACAAGCCACACCGGTTTCTTCCAGTGGCGGAACGTCTATCCACTTCTGTATTTCAAGGTCTTTGGTAATTTTCAACAGGCATGCCGGTTTCGACTGGTTGGCATAATTCGGGCAGGCCACAATCAGGTTCCCATCATTATCTATTGCAAAACCATCGGGTGTTGCACAATATTCGGGCAGACTGGCAAAGAGTTCAGGTGTTTGAAGTTTTTCAGCCTGTGGATTTTTACATTGCGTAAATAAAAAAAAAGAAAAACAGAATAATAAAACAGCCTGCCATGTCAAAGGGCTTCTGTAATTATCACGATTTTTCATAGCGGATAGGGTGTTTTTGGATTAAAAAATGCAGGTATGCAATATACTATTTTTTTTATAATGGTAAAATTGAACTGTTCTAAATAGGATATTGCTTTGCAGTAGCGAAGACTAACTTATTACGATTATTTAGCAATAATCTTTTTGTTTTTATAGCGTTTTTCTTTTTTACTCAACTTAAAACCCATTCAACAGCCGCCTCTATTGTACTAAAGGGCCTTGAGAAATATCCGTCATCCTCGGTTTTAACTAACATCGGGATTACAACGTCTTTTGGATCTTGTGTAATAATGGCTATTTTAAAGTTTCTGAATATATCGATGTGTTTTTTATAAAACTTTGGTATTTCCTTGTATTCATTAGCTTTTATATTGAATGTTGCCTTACGGTAATCCAAAATAAAACCTTTAACTTCTTTTGGAATTAATTTTTTTTCAAATGCATATTCCCAGGATGATGAAAGGTCTTCGATGGAGATTACACCATAATAATACTTAAAAAGAATACCCGTGGCAGGATCGAATTCATAGTGGAATTTTTTATTCATAAATACCTTATTTTAAGCATTAAACAAAAAACGATAAATATGAAGTTTATTATTGATGCTAAAACAGAGAACGTTTGATTTAATAGTAGATTAACCCATTTAATAATATTGTTATTACAACTTCTAATAAATATAAAATTATTTCTTGTGATAAGCAAATGATCACCGTGTACATTATTTTTAAGTCTGTCGTATTTTCGCAGAACTACCTTCCTTACGGCATGTGTACTGCTCAGGAAACTATACTTCTGACCGTGTTTTTATAAGTTATATTTTTTAATTGTTGTCCCACTTTGCTTTCCAGGCCGGATATTTTTCAAGTACTTTCTGTGGTTGTTCGGAGTACCAGCCATAACCGTTGCGGCGTTCCCGGCCAATTTCAAACATCGTAGCTTTTTTAATTCCATCGCGGTCACAAAAGAAAGGCGTATTATCTTCCAGTTCCATAAAGCGGGCCCACAAGGGAGGCGCCAAAGGATCGGGCACCAGGCGTTTTTCATGTACGCCGGTTTCTGTAAAATAACGCTCCTGGCGCAATCCTGTAATTTTTGTTTTTTCAAACCAGGCCACAGCGCTATGTATTGCATTTTTTACCTGCGGTGTCGGATTATCCAACGACATAAGCAGCAGCACTATACCCGCCGATTCCTGTCCGCTAAGTGAAGGTAATTCATATGAACGGGCTTTTGCGGGAAGCAGTGTGCGTTCATCGTGCTGGGCACACCAGCCGGTAAGCACTCCGTTTTGTATATACTGTGTTTTTAGAATACATTCAATGCCTTTATTAAAAGCTTTTTTCGACCTGTTTATGGTATTTTCATCAGGTACAATGGAGAAATATTCGGTTTTATTAAATATTTCGCTTAATACGTTCATGATGTTCACCATGGAATTGTCGTTGAATGTTATATGAGTGTAATATCCTTTATGCAGAGGATAATATTGTGGCCACCCTCCATTTTCGTATTGTGCATCGAGCAGATAGTTTAATGCAAGAAGAAATGCCTTTTTATACCGTTCATCGGGAACCTGTTTGTACATTTTTGAAAGATATGTCATTTCCAGGATTGTGGCCCCGTTATCGGTGGTGGCCCCTTCAGGAACTGCTTTTAGTTCACGTAGTTTCTGTTTTTCAACCTCAGTAAGAGAATCCTGCATCTGGATATTTTTTGGCCAACCGCCTATATTGCGCTGGTAGAGTAACACATTATCGGCAATTCTTTTGGCTTCATCAGTGGCAAACCAGGCTTCATCTTTTGTATGCACAATTTTCCCCCATGAATGATTAAGAATTTGGGACTGAAGGTTACTGAATAAAAAACTAATAATTAACAGTGTGCAGGTTTTTTTAAAAAATTGTTTCATGTAATTCTAAAATTTTAGTTTGCATATTTGCTTTCATACATTAAAACAAAAATATCCATATAATTTATTTTTTATGGGGGACATATTGACGTAAATTTTCAGATAAATCGTTATTCAGCTCTTTTTTTCCCATGGGTTAACATAGCGTATTTTTTCCGGGAAAAGAGGATAGGTGCTGAAATTTCTTATAACACCCCGGGGAGTTAAAACACATAAAAAAGCACGCATTAACAACAATGTGTGCTGTATTAAATTGATTTCTTTTATTTCAACCGGTAACTCACAAATGCCAGCCTCTCACTATCGGGCGACCATGAAGGTACATTAATGGTACCCTGTCCGCCGAACAGTTTTGCCATAATCTGTATGTCTCCTGTTTCAAGGTTCATCAATCGCAACATAACATCTTTGTTGGGCGGGTGCGAATCGGCAGGCACGTCTGTACCGAAGGTTACATAAGCGATCCATTTACCATCAGGTGAGGGATGGGCAAACCAGTCGTTGTATTTATCGGTGGTAATTTGTTCCTGTCCGGTACCGTCTGTTTTCATTCTCCAGATCTGCATGGTGCCTGAGCGGACAGAATTAAAATAGATGTATTTTCCGTCTGGAGAATAATCCGGACCGTCATCCAGTCCTTCTGCTGTAGTGAGCCTGGTTTCTTTACCGCCTTTTACCGGAATAGTATAAATATCGTAGTTACCGTTACGCTCTGCACAATAAGCCAGGGTCTTACCATCAGGAGACCATCCGTGCCAGTATGACGGGCCGGATTCTGTAATCCTTTTGGGAGTTCCGCCTTCAAAGGGAATCGTGTAAATTATCGATTTACCTGTTTCAGTCTGGTCGCTGATTACGATTTGTCTACCATCTGGTGATATACCATGATCGTTGTTAATCTTTTTTGCAAAATCTGTGGGGATCAATTCGGGTTTGCCGCCCTCAACAGGGATTTTGTAAAGAAGTCCGCTACTGTTATATACTAGAGTTTTGCCATCTGGTGACCAGTTTGGCGCTTCAATATGATCTTGAGTATGATATATGACCCTTCTGTCGAAAGAAGCAATAGGAATAGTTTCCAATGTGCTTTCTACAACTTTTAAAGAATCCGGTTTTGAAACGAGAGTTTCAATTACAACGTCAGAAAATTTGGCTGTCTCTATAGTGTCGTTGTTATGTGAACAAACCCCCAGGCCCACATAAAAAGGTTCTGTGAAGGTGAGCTTAAACGTGCCGCCTGATGAACGGAGCTCTCCATCGCCATAATCCACGGACATGGAAATATAATCGCCTTCTTTTTCTATACGTACTCTTTTTGGCGCTGAAATGCTGGATTGTACCTCCCGTGTAATTTCCCCTTCAATTTCCCTGTATTGGATTGATGTAAGCCCGTCTCCATGTACCGCTGCATCTGCATACGCTGAGGAGGTATCCAGACTTTGGCGGATTATCAGGCAGGCTTTTCTGTGTGGTTCGACGCTTGTGCCAATCCAATCTATGGTGGCGGCAATCGAAACATCGCCCGACATTTTTTTCCATACATAAAACAGTTCATCATTTTTGTACCACATGTTGGTTCCGCCACCTGATACGGTATATGTACTGTCGGAAGGATCGAACTTTACTGATCCGGCATGCTTAACATTGCCGATATCACCGTTTTCCTCAAATATGCCCAGGTTGGGGGTTGTATTGCATGAAACTGCAAATACAGCAATTAAAATAAAAGCAAGAAATTTTATAGTGTTGTTCATAATGTATTGGTTTATTTGTTGATTGTTTTTTAAATTTCCATTTCATCACCCAGGTTAAAATCCACAAATTTTTCGCCCCAGTCTTCTTTAAATATTTTTATAGCAAAATCTCCGGTGCAATGCGAAGGAGCTATATTCAGCACCTCCATGGTTTTTAATTCAGCAGAAATTTCTTTGACTTCTTTTTCCGATTTATTTATTAAATGAAAACCTCCGGCCACCAGTTTAATTTGTTTATCAGGAAATTTTTCTTTGGCAGTTTCTACAATTTTCACAATTCCGGGGTGGGAGCAACCGGTAAGAAGAAATAAAGAATTATTTTGAATTAATATTAAAGATTGTTCATAGATATCCCCTAACATTACAGTGCCTTTTAATGGTCCGGTAGACCATTGATTGGGATAGATTTCATGCACATAAGAAACTGCATTGATGTTGGCATCCGGATATTTATTTATATACAAATTGATATCATTTTTTACCACATAAACCTTCGGTTTATTATTTGTTTTTTCCAGGATAGTAGCCAGGCCATTAATATGGTCCCAGTGATTATGAGAAATAATAATGTTTGATAATTTGTTCAGGTTAATACCGGTGTGCTCGATATTTTCCCACATTATAGATGCATCTCCACCAGTGTCCAGTAAGGTAGCATTATCAGCATCCTCAATCCAGATGGACAATCCCCAGGCATTTTTCAGGTCACTGGATCCCTTATAATTATTGTATATCATGGATACCGAAAGAGTGTTATTGTCTGAATGTATCCCTTTTAGTTTCCCTGGATTCATTAGAATGTAACCTGAACTTAAAATAAAAGTCTGAATAAAGGTTCTTCGTTTCATATCAGCTTGGTTTAAGTATTGTTAAACATCAGGAAAAACATAATACTTAACGGGAATTTGAATAAAATTAAAATTTATTCCGGTTATAAGCAAATATATGCCTGTGACGATTATATCGCGCGCATCTGCGATGCGTGTGGAATTTACTCAATAATAGTAACTTCTAATTGACCAATACCCCCTGCATATGAAATTGCAGATGAATATTTATAGTCTTCTTCTCTTTCAACAATTTCATTAATAACCGGATTCTCATGAATATAATTTAACTTTTGCTCCAATATTTCACGGTCAAACATTTCAATAGGATGAAAACCATCTTTCCATATTCTAAATTTTTCTCCCCGTTTAATTCTGTTCGCAGCAAATTCGAATTTTTTAAGAAGCCACTGTTTTCTACTTTCATTATTTTCATTGATCGCTTCTATTAATTTCTTCGAAGTGAGCTTTTTAAAATCGCGAATAATGTTTTCCAGGGAATTTTTTTCATTACTACAAACAATAAGGTGTATGTGACTTGTCATAATAACATAAGCATATACGACAAGTCCTTTATTTTCCATGCAAAATTTCAAAGAATCAATAAGGACATGCTTATAGACCGGTCGTATAAATAAATCGACCCAATCGACAACCGTGATTGTAACAAAATAAATTCCCTGAGGATTTTTTACTTTATATCTGTGAGACATTTAATGAGGTTCTATTTATTGTTTATTGCCTAACATAACCATCTTAATTTTCTAATAAATTCAGCACGCATCGCAGATGCGCGCTAATGAAGTTGGAATTTGAATAAAATTAAAATTTATTCCGGTTATAATCAAATAAACACTTTCGAGTGAGGAATACTATTAACTGTATTTTTTATGGATTTTTATGTTTGTTGCTTTTTTGAGAATCGTTATATTTGACATCCAAACAGTAATAAAAACCAATAAAAAAGAAATACAATGACAAAAACCAGGCACTTAGTAAAGCACATTTATACTGCCGATCCTTCGGCACATGTATTTGAAGGTAAAATATATATTTATCCTTCACACGATATCGATGCCGGCGTTCCCGAGGATGATCTGGGCAGCCATTTTGATATGAGGGATTATCACGTATTTTCAATGGATAGTATTGATGGTGAAGTTACCGATCATGGTGTTGTTCTTGATAAAAAAGATGTTCCATGGGTGGGCCGGCAAATGTGGGCTCCGGACGCAGCGTATAAAAACGGCACCTATTATTTTTATTTTCCTGCAAAAGACAAAAATGATATTTTCCGTATCGGTGTTGCTACCAGCTCATCACCCAAAGGACCATTTAAACCTCAGCCCGAGGCAATCAAAAAAAGTTTCAGCATCGATCCGGCTGTTTTTGGCGATGACGACGGAGAATTTTACATGTACTTTGGCGGAATATGGGGTGGACAGTTACAACGCTGGCGGACCGGTAAGTTTAATCCGAACGGACCAAAACCGGATGATAATGAACCGGCAGATAACGAACCCGCAATGTGTGCAAAGGTTGCCCGTATGACAGCAGATATGCTTGAATTTGCCGAAGATCCCCGTGATCTGGTCATCCTTGATGAAAACGGGAAACCCTTGCTGGCAGGCGATCATGATCGACGCTTTTTTGAAGCTGCCTGGATGCACAAATACAAAGGCAAGTATTATTTTTCATATTCAACAGGAAATACTCATTTTATTTGTTATGCTATTGCAGACAACCCATATGGCCCGTTTACATACAAGGGTAAAGTTTTAACTCCGGTTGTAGGATGGACCAGCCACCACTCTATTGTTGAGTTTAAAGGCAAATGGTACCTGTTCCATCACGACAGTAAATTATCCGGCGGACAAACGCACCTCAGAAGTATTAAGGTTGCTGAGATTACTTACAGGCCCGACGGGACTATCGAAACCCTTGATGGTTTGATGGAGTAATAAAATTTTTTATAATAACAGTACCCCAGATTTTTTTCTGGGGTACTGTTATATTTTTTAGAAATAAAATCCGTACCCACAAGATAGTTGAACAGGATTCATGTTGAAAATTCCAAAGGTTGATACCAGGACGTTTTCATTTTCGTATGTTTGAGTGTGCTTTTTTCGTTCAAATTAATACCCAAATTCAAGGAATAAAGGGTAATCTTGTTGAAGGCAACAGATATCTACTGATTCATTCCAAAGGTATATACCATTTTATCAAAATCTATTGTCCATGCGTAATTTTTTAACCAGGCATGCGAAATTAATCCATCTATGCGAACTCCGCCAAAATACCTGTCTTTTTTTAATTTACTGTCGTACCAGATTAGAGTATTTGGTTGGCTCAAACGTTCAATCGAAAGTGAATAATCTGTATGGATAAAGCCGCTTTCTTTTAGAATTTTTTTATCAAATCCCCATTCTAAAAGTCTTTCCTCAGATACTGTAAAAGAGGCCTGAACCAGTTGGCCATCAATATTTTCAAGAAAAATTAAACCGGAATCGAAAAACAGGGTTATACTGTCGTTATTTCCAAATTTTCCTTTAGAAAACATAAAATGATCATCCCACAAATAGAAGGGTACTTTAACCATATCATTTGATATTAATTTATTATGCGCTTCAATTAGCTGAGGATTATTTCTTGGGGAAAATATAAACTGATTATTGGGGTAGTCGATAGTTGAAAGAAACGGCTCCAGTATATTCGTACCAAAGATTATGTAATCTCCTAAATCGGCCATAACTGTTACAGGTACATTCAAAAATTTTGGGCCGTTGTCAAAACTCATCGAGTCAATAATGGAAAACCACACGGTAACTTTTTCAGCGCCATGTAAACTTTTTGATTTGTATGTCAGGTCTATCCCCAGTTTTTGAGCGGCTGACAAACCCACAATAATATAATCACCTCCCGTATCAAACCGGATTGAAGATTTTACGCCATTTATGGCACCTGTAACCCCCGGCCAATAATCTGACGATATTTGATCGTCATGTAAAAATGGAACCCTGTACGTTTTATCGGCAATTACTGTAAAACGTTTGTTCATGAAGTTTTTCAAATAGAGTAGTTGTTCCGATTTGTTCTTCTCTGCAATAACCAAGGCATTATTAAAATTTTTCAGATGAATATTTGCCTGTATGGCCAAATCAACACATTCCTTATATTTTTGATAAGCATTATCCAAGGTGTTGAAGGTTTGAAGCGCTTCTTTATAGTTGCCCTGTACAAACCATGTTTTCATCAGAAGATGTTTTGCCTTTTCGTTATCTGGTGATTTTTTAACAAACTGTAAAATACTTTCATGCGCTCTTGATATGTCTCCGTTTGCCCAATAGTTCAAGGCATTCTCAAGATCGTTTTGTCCGAATAGGTTTATTATACTAGATGTGAACATAAGCGTAATGATTAATTTTATTTTTTTCATATCATAAATATTTAAGTGTTGCTGCAAAAATATTTTGATATAAAAAATTAACCTAAAAAATACAGGAGTAAAAGAGGATTATAAAAGTAGTATTATCGGATACTCAGGTGAGAGAGTTTTTATATTTTCTTGCTTCAGACCTTGAATTTAAATTTAGTTTTTTGAAGATATTGGAAACATGTTTTTTAACCGTATGAACCGATATAAACAGTTCGTTGGCAATTTGCTGATTGGATTTACCCTCTGAAACCAGTTTTAAAATATTTAGTTCAGCATTACTTAACGTATCAAGATGGGTGTTATCTGCCTCGGGTTCACTCTGTTTTGTTTTATTATCGAATTTGAATTCAAACTTTAAATCAGCCAGATAAAATATCAGAACCAATAAAACTATTGAAATTAAAATGATGATAATTTTTGGCATGGAGTATAAAATCAAATTTTTTGTTGTGCAATTTTAATACTATTTTATCATAAAACAATAGAGGTTTAAGACATAAATAGTATTATTCCCAAACGTGTTGCCCATATGAGCAGTCTACGGTTTCTCATCGTAAATACATACTATTTGTTTTGCCAGGTTTTTATATATTGTAAATTTTCAATCGGTTTAACATTGTCATCTGTATACTTAATCCAGCTGCCTGACAGCTTATTGTACAACGATGTCAACTCAAAATGAGCTAAAGCAATCCCCATATCAATATCATGTAATCCTTTCTTTTCATACCGGTTACTTATTGACTTTTTAAAAAAATGAAACGCATGGGTTTTATCATCAAAGAATATTCTCCAGGGTTGCGTATTCCCCGATGATGGGGCTAATCTCACCATCTCCAGAGAATCGGCATATTTATGTATTGAGTCCGGCAAAAGCGGTAATTTGGTATGGTAATTAAAAAACAATGTTGTCCAATCCTTTCTTTTTGAAGCATTAGCAGAAAACCTTAACAGTTTATCTACACGGGTCTGTTTATCTTTTGGATATCCCAGTATTACAATACCTGGTATTTCAAAACCGTTTTCAACAACAACCTCATTAAAATAATGCTGATCAAAGTAGCCAACCCAGCAGGTTGAAATTCCAATTTCAGTGGCTTTTAATACAATCTTTTCTAAAAGATATCCGTAATGTACTCTTGAATCTGCTGAAGACTTTGACGTTCCCAGTAAGTAGCTGTTGTGTCCCCGGATCATTCCATAGTCAAGTTTCATTTTTTTAGAATCAGTTGTTTTCTCAAAAATGCTCAGGGTTATAACCTCATCTGTTAAAAATTTTCTGTTTTCACTGATATAGTCTTCAAGTATTTTTTTATCCTCAACCGACAGCAAAACCGGATTAAATGTCCTGCATGATTTTCGTTTTTTTATGGTATTTATAATGTTCATTGTTTTTTTATATAATTCCCAGGCGGTTGGTGGAATGTGGGTTTTAATGCGCTTAATAATCTGTAAGTTAACGTTTTATTTACTAATTGTCACTATTAAAGTTGAACCCGGAAACAAAGTTATTTTCTTTGCTATCTTTTTTGCTTCGAGATAATTAATATCTCCATCTTTCATGATTTGCCTTGTTGTTGTCAATTCTAATGGATTATTTACAAATAGGGTTAAATACTCGGTAGTTTTTTCATTACAATAGTTAAAAGTCATTCCGATGATTGGCATATCACTTGCTCCATCTATTGTTCCAATTCTATAATGCTCTCCATTAAGCATTATCGTTAAAATATTAGCAAGTGCATATGTTTCGTAAGTCAAAAAAGTTTTTCCACTTGTTGTTTGAGTTGAATACCTTTTAATACTATTATCATAAACTTTATTAGGATCCATGTCAATATCAAGAATTGTTTTGGTCGATTGAAAATCAAGAACAATTATTTTCCCACTATTATTGAGCTTTAGGTATCCATATGTATTTCCATCGAATTGTCCTGAATCAATTGAATTAAAAATAGAACTGTTTTTATTCTCCCACCAACTTGAATAAATGCTATCATTCGGAATTTGGCTAAATGCTTCATAAGTCAATAACATTGTTAATAATAAAGTTAATTGTCTCATATTTTGTAGTTTCACTGAATAATATTTGCTAAACATGAGTATAAACACAATTGTCGTTTATATTTAATAAACACAATGGTTTTTATTTATTATCTACCTGCTTTTCCAGATTCATCTTCTTTCTTTTTTGCCCTGTAACAAACTTTTTCCTAATCGGGAGCAAACCGAAATTTAAAGTTATTTTTTATACTACGCAAAAAATCAGGAGTGTATCCGGTTAAGATTGTATTGTTGTTGTTTAGGTTAAACGCGAAAAATCAGTTACTTTAATTCATTGAATTTTACATATTTTTTTATTTAAATATAGCACGCATTATAAATGCGCGCCATAGGACACGCCAAGGGAAAAGGAGGTTTTGTAAGGCATTACATCCCGATAATTATTGGGAGCGCGCCAAGGTATCTGATAAGGCTGGAACTAAATAATTCAAGTTGATAATCAACGCAATTAAATAAATTACTATCTTTATCCCATCTAAAAAAGTTGGATGTTTAAATATATGAAGGATTCGGTAAAGTAAATAACCTTTGGTATTCAGCCCGGGGTTATCCATTATTAAACTCAGGTATATTCTTACCGGAGTTATTTTCTTGTATTTATAGTAATCACAGTTTGAGACCTGGCAAAGGCTATATTGAATTCTTAAGCCATGTCCTCAATTATATAAAATTTAAACATCATGAGTAATGAAATTAAATCAATTCACGAGTTCGACTTCAATTTAATTTGTGAATATTTTTCAAGTTTAAAACGACAGGGACCCGGCAGTCCCGAAGTAACCATTAAGGCATTGAGCTTTATCGATAATCTTACCAACAAATCCCGTATTGCAGATATTGGTTGCGGAACAGGCGATCAGACAATGGTGCTGGCACAACATGCACCGGGACGTATTACAGGCATCGACCTGTTTCCCTCCTTTGTCAATCTGTTCAACACCAATGCCCGTAAACTGAATCTTCAGGACAGAATAAAAGGTATCGTCGGTTCAATGGATAACCTTCCTTTTCAGAACGAAGAATTGGACTTGATCTGGTCGGAAGGAGCAATCTATAATATCGGTTTTGAACGAGGTTTAAACGAATGGCGGAAATTTCTGAAAACAGGAGGCTATGTTGCTGTTTCAGAAGTATCATGGTTTACCAAAGAACGGCCTTCTGAAATCGATGAGTATTGGATGGATGCATATCCTGAAATAGACACCATTCCAAATAAGATCGTTCACATGCAAAATGCGGGATATATTCCTGTTGCCACTTTTATACTGCCGGAAATCTGCTGGACCGAACATTTCTATGCTCCGCAAGTTTCCGCTCAGGAAGTCTTCCTGAAGGAACATGCAGGCAATAAAGCTGCCGAAGAATTCATAGCAAACCAACGGCATGAGACTCAATTGTATTACAAGTATAAAGAGTATTACGGCTATGTATTCTATATCGGAAAGAAGATTTAAATAATTTAATCAGAAGGTTTGTCTCTGTGTTTTCAGGGCAATCCTTCTGTTAAATTGAATATACATTGTATGACTAATCATTAAAGGATTGGAACGATTCAATATTCCAGCCTCCTGATTTTAATATCCTTAAACCGGATAAAATTCTCCGAATTTTTATGCAATTGTAAAGCTATGTGGCCTGTTGTTCCTACATTATACTTTTTATGGGCCTCGTCATCCAGAACCCCGGTGCCGTCGAAATTGGAAACAACCACATTATTTACCCTGGTAACAATATGGTTACCATCCGCTATAATCGTTAAATCATTCCACCCGGTCCCTTCATCTTCGGCATAGTAGATTACAGTATCCGGGGCATATTCCTCTTTTGAAATATTCCAGTCGGGGAGGTCTGGATTTATCCAGCGTTTTGTATCCCGGGTTTCGTCGTAAATAAATCCCGTGCGCCAGGGATTATTGGGTTCGATATCTACCTGGGGGCCGTCCAGCCATCCGGCCAGACCATCTTCAACAACAGAAGTGTCGTCGTAGCGGCTTCTGAATTGTACCCCGCTATTGCCTAAATGAATCCGGGATACCTGAAATTTTAGTTTCAGTTCAAAATTATCATACTCCTTGTTGCTTAACAGCCAAACATACTGCTGGTTAGCTGAATTCATTGAGTTGCACAGAATGGTCCCGTTGTCTATGGTCCAATATGTTTTGTCTTTATCTGCTTTTGTACATTTCACTTCCCAGCCGTCTAAATTTTCTCCGTTAAACAGGGTTTCCCAGTTTTCCGCACAGGTATCGGATTGGAACAAGGCCTTATGTTCCCGGTTACTAAAAATGTCGGGATTATTTGCCCATGATATTTTAAGCGTGGTTAATGCAGCAATAAGTATCACAAATACAGATGCAATACTTATTTTTTGTATTGTCTTTTTCATTTTTTAAAAATACAATTTATTCCGATGAGAAATAATTATGCCATAAAATTCTTATTAAATTCAGTCTAATTAAATGAATAGTATGTTTGCCAATCCCGGCAGATCGTTAGGGTAGGGTGGTCATTTGTTTTCAGTTAACTCAAAACCAAAAGCCGTTATTATTTAAAATATATGGGTGTATTATCAGATTATCATTTTATCAAAGAGATATCCGTTCTGCATTTTTCAGGGCGTATTCAGCATGAACCATACCTAAACCGGGTGCTGTTGGTACATTTAGCAAACCATCTTTAACCTGAATCCGAGGTTCGAATAAATCTGCCGTGGCCTCCATTCCGGTTTTTAGTTCCTGAAACCGACCTATATTTGGCGTAAAACTGCTGAAATTCACCATCTCGGCATAACCTGCGTTATCATTTGAAATATGAACCGTTACAGGCTTACCTGCCTGCTCTGCCATCCGGGCAACGCGTGTAGTACGAATAAATCCTCCATAATAATGTAAATCAGGTTGCACAATCTGCAATACATTGTCTGCGATCAGTTTGCGAAAACGATATTCACTTGATTCCTGTTCACCCCCTGAAACGGGTATGGTAAGTGCATCGGCCACCTGTTTTGTTTCTTCGATATTATCAAAACGACAGGGTTCTTCAAATAAATAAGCATCAATAGCCTCAAGTCTTCTGCCGGTTTCAATGGCTTTTTGCACACCATATGAACCATTGGCATCAGCCTGAATTGTTATTTCGTTACCCAGAATTTTTCTTGAGAGTTCAATCAGACTTTCAGATCGTCCGGGAAGAGAATCCATATTTCGGCTCATACGACCACCCACCTTAAACTTTATTGCTTTGGTTCCTGTTTCAGCAATTTTTTGTTGAAGAATTTTAATTTCTTCTTCAGGAGTCGTATCCCTGTTACCACTTGCAACATATATGGGTATTTTATCTCTGATTTTCTCTCCAAACAGGGCACTTATATGTTGGCCTGAGGTTTTACCCAACAAATCGATTATACTGCCTTCTGCCCATGCTACACAACACCATAGCGCCAACCCCTGCATTTTGTAATTGCTTTTATAAACATATAATTCTTCCAGTAAGGTTTCAATTTGCCGGGCATCTTTTCCTATAAAAAATGGAATGATGAGTTTAAGAAGAATCGGATAAAGAACATCTATCTTTTTATTGGTTACAGAAATACCTTCGATCCCATCTTTTGATCTTGTTTTAACAAAATAGGTATCGCCCAGTTTTAACAATTCCATGGACTCGATTATAACGGGTTGTGTAAGCGAATCGAGTCTTAATACAGGCGTATTACATATATCAATAAGTTTTTGTTCATTTATTTGCTCACTATCCTTTGGCACATTTGTACAGGAAGTAAGCGGCAACACTAAACTTGCTGCAGAGGCTGTTTTTAAAAAATTCCTTCGGTTGTATACCATTATTTTAATTTATTATTTTTCCATTTTCTCAATGGTCCTAATAAGAAAATCTAATCTGCATAAACTTGTTTTTGTTTGAAATAAATTTCGATTTTCAAATCATAAGTTTTTTTATTCGGAGTAAATTTCTTTTCTCAATAACAAATTTAAAAATTAGAACTGTTACAACGAATATTTAAGTCGAAAACTATTATACTTTTATTACCGTCAGGTGGTCTGCTATATGTATATATGTGTATTTTGGAGTGTGTTCTTATACACCGAAGAAAAAGCATGGAGCGGATTTTGCAGTTCAAACCCCCTCATGTTTTCGTAATTCGCCATATTGTTCTTGTGGCTTGTATTACTCTATTTAAAATAATTGCTTTTATCAATAACTGTTTCTGAATTTAGCGAACAAATTTCTTCAATAGTTATTCCCTGTTTCACGCATGCTTCAATAATCCGGTACCCTGCAAAATAGGCTGTCTTCTGGACAAATCCCTGCGGTGGTTTGGCAAAATTCCCGTCTGATATATACCTTGTAAACAGCTGCATGGTGGTGTCATTTAAGTCGAGCTTTATGGAATCTTTAATTAACTGTTCATTTTTTTTACACCACTCAAATGATTCTTCAGGCATAAACGGTATTGAATTTGACACTTCGATATCTTTTATAATCTGGTTTGTTAAATAAACAGCCATTCCTTCAGATACCAGTTCTCTTTTTAAGGTTAAGGGTTCATCCGGTCTTCTGTCGAAATGTAACACGTGACTGTATTCATGAGCCATTATTTTTTCTACTTCTTTGGGATTTATACGCATAGAAATATAAATGGTGTTTTTATCTTTTTCGGGGATCACAAAACAACTGCCATAAGGTAGAAAGAAGCATAAATCAACTTGTTTTTTACTAACAGGAGGCAGGATGGTATGAGATATTTCAATGATAGAATCGTACAAATAATTTAGTGTCTGATTGCTGTATTGTGTAAAAAAATGTTCGTAATCTTCTTTTTGGTAATGTTTAATATCTTCCCGGAATGTGACCGAATCAATGGCCCCCCATCCCAATTGACGGTTATGAACAATCTGTACCTGCGGATAGGCATTGAGCAGAATGGATTTATAACTTTCCCAACTCCGGTCAGAATCAAGAAAATCCTCAAAGGCTTTGTAGGCTAAAATTATTTGCCCGTTCTCCTTTTCTATGATATAATCATTTACATTTTCTGCCCTATCTTTATTACATCCTGTCTGTGTAAGTATAATTATTGTACAAACAAGAATATTTAATCCGTTCTTCATAGTTCAAAAAATTTAAGTTAAATTTTATTGTAAAACCCTGAAAAAGGTTAACCCTTTTAAGTGTGATTTTTTAGCGTATTAATAATATATTATCCATTACTATGTATAGACGGACAATTATGGGTATTGCTGCATAAAAAGTAAACACAACTGAAGGGAAAGCAATATCCCGGATGTTATTTTATACCTCGGAAAATCTTAAAACATTTTTTTTGTGCAGGCCATCAACATTACCCCAAATTTATTTAATTTCTCTTATACCTAGTAACTGCCTTTCTTTAAGTTAGAAATTGCACTACATCAGGTAAATTCCGGGACTTTTAACATGTCTTACAAATGCCTCTGCATAATCGCAGCCAAATTCCATTCCACGAAATATTTCCATTTTACCATGATGGTCTTTGTACGTTTCTTCTATTTTCTGACTTACATGTGCAAAACACGCTTTGTGCTTTTGCTGTATTACACTGGTTATATTGATATAATCCGTAGGTGCAAAATTTTGCGATTGAACACCGCTCATAGCTTCGCAGTAGTAAAGTGCGGATTTACGTCCCAGATTTAACCAGGCATCGTAAACCAACATTGAGCAGATACGGTGATCGCGGTGAGAATCAATTGGCCAGTGGGTGAGAATGATGTCTGGTTCTTCTTTTTTGAATAAATCCAATAGCGGAGCGTATCTCTCTTTGGTAATTTCGCAGTTCCCGTCGATTTGTCCAAGGAACTCAGGACGAACTTTTAAAATTTCGCAGGCAGTCAGCGCTTCGGCAGTGCGGATCCTTGCAGATTCTTCAAATGAAATCCCATCAATACCTGCTTCTCCCCGTGTTAAATATGCTGAAACTACCTCATGGCCTGAATTCGCATACAGAGCCATTATTCCGCCACATATAGTTTCCGGATCATCAGGATGAGCCCCGACAGCTACTATTTTTATTTTCTTTTCAATCGGGGTTGAGGTTTGATTCCCCAGGGCGTTTACCTTGCTTAATCCAACGGTAGTCCCAAGGGTAACAGGTACGGTATTAGCCAAAAAATGCCTTCGTGTATATTTTTTCATTATTGTGTTGCTTTAAAAATACCTTATAAAAGATAACTTATAGTTTCTACAGTACCAAAAATCCGATACTGAATTTTCCTGAAATTGAAAAGTAATTGCATATCATTAGAGATATTCTTATGTTTTGTTAGACAATTATCTTTTCTCCTGTTATGCTGAAATCCGGATAACTTTTTTTGAATACGGAGAAAATTTCCGGATTAAGCGTTTAAATTTGTTTTTTTATATTTCAAAACATCACAATTATTTCATGAAACTCATTTTTAGTTATCTGCTCACCCCTGTATTCTACATTTATTATTTTCTTATGTTGGGTTTGTTCCATCCCATCCAGGTGGGCGCACAACTTCTATTTGGTGATAGGGCACGAAAAGGAGTGGTCGATTTCCTTAATCTTTCCCTTGTCAGGGGGTTATACTTGTTGGGATGCAGAGTAAAATTTTCGGGATTTGAAAAAATTCCGGATAACCGGCCCCTTATTATTGTTTCAAACCATCAGAGCATGTACGATATTCCGGCAGTGGTGCATGGATTTAAAAAGTACTACCCGAAATTTATTTCAAAAATTGAGCTGTCTAAAAATATACCAAGTATCTCTTATAATTTACGGCATGGAAAATCAGCATTAATCGACCGGAAAAACGGATCACAGGCTGTAAAGGAAATATTTAAGCTTGGTCGTCTTATTCAGGAAAACAATTATGCAGCCTGTATTTTTCCTGAAGGTACACGCAGCAAAACCGGAAAGCTGAAAAAATTTATGACAGGCGGGATCCACACCTTACTTCGTGCCGCTCCTTCGGCAGTTATTGTCCCTTTTGTTATTAACGGGCACAGCCGGCTCATGACAAAAGGATATTTTCCCTTACAATTCGGACAAAAAATTACATATACGGTTCTTGATCCGATAGAGCCCGTCAATCGGGATATTGAAGAAATTGTGGAACAGGTATATGTAGAAATAGAAAATGTCATACATCAGGAAAACTGAATTAACAGGAAGTTCATCGTGAATATTTTTCAGCAATGAATTCCTTTGTCCGTATATATTTTTCTTTTCTGAGATACATACAAAGACAAAGAATTTTTTTAATAATTATGTTTTTTCATATTTCTAAACATAAGCAACATTCAAACAAGTTTTCTTATAATATATCTTGAATAATTCTAAGGCAATTGACAGATTCGGTTTCATGATTCCTGTTGTTCCCGTAATGAATCCTTAGAGGAAATAAGTAATTCTCAAATTTGATTTTTTGTAAACTTCAATATTTTACATTACATCTTGAAAATCAGCATGTTATTAAAGCACAAGCTTTTTTGCTCATTCAGTCATTAACTAACAGGGTGCAAATCAATGAAAGAATGGTAATCAAGATTTGCAATAGTAATAAGTAATAAAATGGAATTGGAATTTGGTCCTTTTAATCCAATCTTAATTACAATAAATGTAAAGATATAAATTGTTACTATCGGTTATTCTATGGTAAGCGCGATGATAGAAGTCATCAATTACTTAAATATATATCATTTGTATCTGAACAACATTGAATATGCTGATTCGTAACAACATAGTATAGAGGTAATTTAAAAGTCAACCATGAGAATATTTGTTAAGGAAAAATTTGATTTTGTATTTCATAAGACGGATTGGATCTGCTGATTAATACATCTGGAAGATTTATAGTGTTGACTTTCAGTAATCTATTGCTTGATGAACATTTTATTTCAATTATAAAATCAACCCGATCATGTATCTGAAAAAGTGCAATACATAGGCAACCATAAGCAGCTTAAATCGGGATGTAGTTATAATCTCCGGTTTTTGAGTCTGAACAGTGACTCTGAATTTGTTTTGTTTAAAATTCGTTTATGGGTTCTTTTCTTTATTTCTTTTTTTCATTATAAAAACATTGGAAGATTTAAAACTGGCAGAAAGCATTTGGTGCAAATTACTGTATTGGCCGCGAGTGTATATTTTTTTAGCAGTTTTGAATTAGTTGGTCAGTCAGTAGGAGATTACCGGTCAAATGCAATTGGAAATTGGAGTGTTCCGGGTACGTGGCAGCAATGTATAACTGCCGGAAACTGGTCTGCAGCTACTTCATATCCCGGACAAAATACGGGTACAGGAAATGTTACGATTGGTAATAATCATATCATTACTCTTGATGTTTCTCCTGCAAATGTTATTGGTTCTATAGAAATCCCAGGAGGTAATCAAGATTCGTGGTTAACATTTTCCGGTGCTTATATACTGACTGTAACCGGTGCAACTTCTATTTCATCAAATTCAACTGGCGACTGGAAGGCAATTTTGGTAAATACCGGAACGTATACTACCGGGTCCATTTCATTGAGTGCAACAAATAATAATAACCGTGATTCATATATTGAAATAAGTACCGGTACTGTTAATGTATCTGGTGATATTACTATGGATAACACTAATAACCGCACTTATATTCGATTTACAGATACGGGTACTTTAAATGTTGGTGGCACAATAACAGGGGGAGGTATTACCAGTACTTATGGCGGAGGCGGAGCTGCGCCAACTTCGGGATTTATTAATTACAATAAGAATGGCGATCAGAACGTGGGTGCCTATACTTATTATAATCTAACTGTTTCAAATGGCGGAAATAAATCCTTACAGGGAACATCAACAGTTGAAGGCGTTCTTGCTTTAGAAAACGGGGTAATACAATTGGGCAATTATGATCTTATCTTAACTAACAATTTGGTTAATGCTATCCAAGGTACTCCGGGTTCAACGAGCATGATCGAAACCAACGGCACAGGTGATTTTATCAGAAATGCGCAGGCAACAACTCCAATACTCTTTCCTGTTGGTTCAGGCGGTTACTACTCCCCAATGAGCATTTCGGCAATATCAGGTACTGTTACAGGTACCCTAAGTTTAAAAGCAGTTCCTTCGGGTACCCTGGGTTCAAAAAGTGTAAGCAAGTACTGGGATGTTATTACCAGCACTGGTGGAAAAACAATGACAGCCACTTTTCAATATGATCCGGCTGAAGCCGTTCTTTCCCCTACAACTGTTTGGATGAAACCCGGTGAGGGAGTCTGGCAGGTACCAACAGGCACAGCAAGTTTTGGGATCCAAAATTTTACCATTACAAATACTACTGATATTGGAACAACAACTTCCTCATGGACAGCCAGTGTTTTGGGAACTTATTATTCCTATCAAACCGGTGACTGGAATATGCCTTCAACATGGACTTCAGACCCGGGTGGAACAACACAGGTTGGTACCACTATTCCCGGAAACAATGATGTGGTTGTTATACTCGATGGCAGAACTGTCAGCTTATCTGGTGATGTTATTGCTTCCGGCCTCGAATTGAATATTAACAGCGGCGGTATTCTTAACATGAGCACTTTTAGTTTTACAGCTGGTCTTTCGAAACTTAATGGACAGGGATTACTGAAACTTGCCTCTGAAAGTTTTCCTGCAGCTCTAATAAATACCTTTGTAAATGCAGAAGGAGGAACAACAGAATATTATAATACTGCCAATTTTACATTACCGGTTCCACAGACTTTATACAATAATTTACGAATAAATGCTCCCGGAGCAATTGGCACACAGTTAAATAATTTAATAATTTATGGCAATCTGCAGGTAAAACAGGGAACTTTCAGGATTAATGATAACACAGCTAACAAGCGGCAACTGACTGTTTACGGAGATGTTACCGTCGATAATGGAGCTTCCATAACCGTTGGAACAGGGGTTACAAACACAACCACCAGTCCTTTAAATATTGTCACTTCAACGGCAGCGCCATTTATAAATTATTACGATGCCCATTCACACAGGATAGCGCTTTATGGCAATTTTACAAATAATGGAACAGTGCGGTTTACCAATCTGAGTTATCCTTTGTATAATTTTTTTCCACCAATAACCCTGGGAGCTACAACCGGTTTTGCCACCGTTTATTTTATGGGAGCGACCAATAATACACTTACCTGCAATAATACTACTGATTTCTACAATCTTGTATTAGATAAAGGTGTCGACCAGAGTTTTTCTCTAACGGTGTATTCAACAGCTTATCCTAACTTCAGACTTTTTGGAGCCAATATAGCAGGTGGGGATGGAGGGGGTAGTAATCCTAACCTGAAAAAAGCGCTGTGGATTCGGACAGGATCATTAATTTTGAAAGGTTTAACCACAATTCCATCTCTTTCAGAAGGTACTTGCGCCGAGGGAGGCGCAAGTCCTAATTCCGATTTTTATATTCCAGCCAATGGCGCGTTGGTTCTTGACGGACCCGATGTGGTAGTATTATCCACAGCTGATGATTATAAGGAAGTGAATGTAGCCTACAATGTTAATGCACCAAACGATGCAGCAATTGGGGTTGGTACCGGTGGATGCAGCTCGTTTTCGATATATGGAAAAATACAGATTAATAATGGTTATTTCTCTACACGTGAATCGGGAGGTTTTATAACCTGGGATTTGGCATCAGGACAGTTTGTAATTAACGGAGGTACGTTGGATGCCAAGCAATTCCGTGCGGCCGGAGGTGCAGGTGGATTGGCATCATTCGACCAGTCTGGTGGAACATTCATTTTACGCGGCCGTTTTCAGCGCACCCCAATTGCATATACAAGTGTGGATGATCTTATTGATGTTACAACATCTACCCTGAATACCAACAGGTCCACGGCCGGCCTTGAAGGTATTAAGGGAACTTTTAATGTGAATAATGCTGCCAATGTATTTGCTATATCCGGAGGTACAATTCGCATTTACGATATCTGTGGTAATGGCTCGGTAGCAAATCAGCAGAAAGTTTTCGAAGTATTGTCCTCTACCGGGAATATTAACATTACAGGTGGAACACTGGAATTAATTCCTACTACCGGAACAGGCGGGGATTCTCCTAACCAGATTATTATTTCAAATGCCAGCCTGGGAAACCTCAATATTAACAGGGCAAGCAGCACATCGGTGGTGCTTCTGAGTACCTACCCCTTAAAAGTTTTAAACGATTTAACTCTGACCTCTGGAGATTTTAATACAAACGATCTTAATGTTTCAGTAGGTGGAGATTTTAGCATAACAAATGGAACTTCCTATACTCCGGGGAATAACTGGACTATATTTAACGGTTTAGGCAGCCAGAGTTTTTTTGTAAATACTACTATTGCATTATCGTTGAAAAAATTTAAGCTAGATAAACCAACAGGAACATCGTTGACCCTGGATGGATCCCAATCGATAATTTCAGTTGCTGATTCTGTGATGATTCTGAACGGCAACCTGGTTGACGGAGGGAAAATAATAAACTTTACCACTTCGGCAACCACTACGACTTCTTATTTATACAATTCCGGTGTTCATTCAGGAACAGGTAAAATTGTACTGGCTGATGATGATCCACAGCTTATTACAGGTAATGGAGACGGTATTTTCCAAAATATCGAACTTAACAATACAAATACCCTTTCTGCTCCGGTTTCTTTGGCTGCTAATATCACTGTGAATGGGACCCTTACTCTTTCACAGGATAAACTTTTTAATATTGGTACCTATAATTTAAGACTTGGACCATCGGCTTCTGTTATTGGTGCCGGCGCGAACAGATATATTCAAACCAGCGGTAATGCTGGAGATGGTGGATTGACTAAGGTTTATTTATCAAGCACAACTTTTAATTTTCCGGTCGGGGCTCCTTCAGCAAGTCATATCGCTGCAAATTATTCACCTGCCTCAATTGGTTTTGGTACCGCGCCATCGGTTTTTGGTTCAATAACGGTTATCCCGGTAGGGTATGAGCATTCTAATGTTACTACGAGCGATAGAAGCCTGACTTATTTTTGGAGAGTTGTGTCTTCCGGATTTACCCTCGGTTCTGCAAAGGTCAATCATACCTATATTTACTCTGAGAATGATGTTGTAGATGGTGGTGATGTAACTGAAAATGATTATGTGGCTGCCAGGTACAACAGTTCAGCCTATACATGGACAAAAGGCACTATTAACGATGTGGACGAAGTGATCAACCGCATTGGTGAACCGGGCAGTGGAAGTTTTATGGAAAATGTAAGTTTTATTGATGGTGAATATACTGCAGGAGATATTAATGCAACCGATCCATTTGGCACCCCGAATATTTATTACAGCCGGCAATCAGGACTTTGGAGCGATGTGAATACATGGTCACTGACCAGTCACACAATTGATAATGTACCCGCTATGGTTCCCGGGGCATCCGATATTGTGATTATTGGCGGAAATGATTCGGTATATTTATATGCTGCACCAATCATTACAATTCCTCCGGCTCCTCCTGCCACTTATTATCAGCTAAATAATTCAGTGGTTAGTTGTGCCAGTTTGCAAATAGAATCGGGTTCTGTGCTTGATATTGAAAACAACCCGGGCTGTAATTTTGGTATAGTGAGATCACACACCAATGGGAATGGTATTTTCAGATTAACCACCAATTATGCCGATGGAAGTACTTACGCTTTTCCTTCGGGCGATTTTTCCGAATTTAATATTAACCTGGGAACTACCGAATTATATTCCGTGAATCCCATTGCCGGGACAACTTATTGGTTGCCCAATAATGTTTCTTCCTACGGTAACCTGATACTTTCACCACTTGGTGGTTCAAATATTATTTTCCCCAACGGAGATCTTCTGATATATGGAAACTGTATTACCAGGGGCCAGAATGCTGATTCATGGTTCTTACCAACCTGGAATACAAATTATCCAACGGCGCCAATAGTAAGAGTTCCAAAGACAATTACAATAAACGGTAATCTGGATATACAGGGCGGCGCCCTCATTTGGTATGGGAATGGCGCTATTGCACAAAATATTGTAGTTCATGGGGATGTTAAAGTGGCTCCTTTGGCAGCTATTGATGTGTGGAGTGGCGCTACAAGTCAAAGTTTATCCATTGGCGGCAGCCTGATCAATAACACTACAAATACCAATGCAGGTGGCACATCCACACCCAGCAGGTGCGATTTTCGATTGCTACCCGTTACCTTTTTCGGGAACAACTCAGCCTCGGTGACCAATACTGGAACTACACCAGCCACCGGAAGTACACCTTATACCAATTTCGAAAGTCTTATCGTGAACAAGGGTAATTCACAGGCAACGCTGCTAACTATCGATATCGGCGGAACACTAATTACTCCGGCGGATAACTGGCTCTCGTTGTTAAATGGCACCCTTCGATATATGCTTACTGATCCCGGGACCGATTTTACAATTACCCAGGTAAGTACATTTACGATTCCATCTACTGCGGGTTTATATGTTGATTATACTAACGCTAATAGCAGGAATATTCTAATTGCAGATGCTGCATCCGGCACAAATGACCTCTATCTGAATGGCAGACTTACTCTTATAAATGGAAATGTTTACGTTGGACAGACGAATGGCACCACAAACAATGATAACGATATAGAATATTCCGGAGGGGGCGCTTCGGCTATCGATGTAAAGGGTGGAAATTTAATCGTTAATGGGCAGATACGTCGCAATCCTGCCACAACTAATGGTATTTTATCCTATACGCAAAGCGGGGGAACGGTTGTAATTAATGGGCATGCTGCAATCAGCACAAATGCAAAACTTGAAATACTTAACAGCGGTAGTGTATTTAACATGTCTGGTGGTACTCTTGCCATTGTTCGAGGTGGCGGGGGCAATACCTTTGGAGATTTATACTTGCGACCGGAATCAGGTTCTGTTACCGGTGGTGAAATTCTTTTTAGCCAGAGCCCGCCTGTTGGTCCGGTGGTAGATGCTGTTCAAAATTATATACTTGATGCTAATGTTGCCCTTAATGATCTGACTATTACAGGAAAAACTACGGGTATTCCCCGCAATGCCACGGTTACCCTGTTGATCAGTCCCCTGGTATTAAATGGCGATGTGACACTTACCAACAACAGGAGTTTTTTTGATGCCAATACTACCTATAATATAGATGTAACTATCAAGGGTGACTTTACCAACAATGGCGCCTATAACCATTATAATAACCTCACAACTTTTAATGGCGGCATCCAAACACTGCAGGGATCAACGTCAACGGATTTTTACGATTTGCTGGTTACTCCGGTTACTTCTCTTTCTTTAATCAGAGACATCACCGTATTCAACGATCTTACCCTTAACGCCGGGCAATTATTGGGAAGCACCTTTAAAATAAACGTGAAAGGCGATATGGTAAACAATGCCAATTACGATGGCGATCCCGGCACGGGAGGATTAATTCTGAACGGATCATCGCTGCAACATGTTTCCGGCACCGGAACATTTGGCCGTCTGGAACTGGATAACACCGAAGGCGCCAGAATTCTGAACAACATTACTTTACAGAAAAACCTTATATTAACCAATGGGGTTTTTAATATCAATCAGTACTTACTTACTCTTGGAGTGAACAGCAATATTGAGGGAAGTTCATTCAATTCAACCAAAATGATTGCCTCTGACGGAGTTTTCAGTAACGTGGGAATAAAAAAATTCTTTAGTATATATAGTGGCCCTGAGTTATCTTTTACCTATCCTATTGGTACAGCCTCAAAATATACACCTGCCGAATTAACGTATACTTCAATCACAAACGTTGGCTCAATCCGGATAAATAATATTAACAGTCACCATCCAGGGATTCTTGATGCTGCCAATGTACTGCAATACTTCTGGGAGGTTGAAAGTTCAGGTATTAACGGATTCAGTGGCAAGCTGGCGCTTAATTATAAGGATGCTGATGTTTTTGTAAGCGGTTCGAATTCCGAAGCCGATTTTATTGCAGCGCGGTTGCTGATACCAGGTACGAGCTGGATTAAAGCTGCCCCTGGAGCGGGAACTGATAATGTTGATGAAACCGGTAATAGGATATCGTATAACTACACCAGTTCAAATAACCTTAGTGGTGAATATACAGCTGGTATTGATATTGCTATACCAAATCAGGTACCTGAATATACAAGTCTGGCTGATGGCAGTTGGTCTGATAAAGACAACTGGGTGCAGACAGGGGGTGATACGTATCCATGTCCTCCGGGAGGACCCAATGGTTTTGTGGTAATCGTTGATCATGACATAAATGTTGATGCCAGTTTTTGTTCTGCCTACAGAACAACAATAAACGGAAAGCTCAATATAATTGCCCCGTATTTTGGACATAACCTGGGTACCATTAATGGTAACGGAACATTCTATTTGGAAGGCAGTACTCTCCCGGCAGGAAAATACAACTCTTTTTTTGATTGTTCTGGAAACAGCACCCTGGAATATGGAGGTAGTTCAGATTATGGCATCGTTGCAGATCTTTTCAGTTCTGTTCCGAACCTGCATTTTACCGGCAGTGGCAAAAGAACGTTGCCCAATAAAGACCTTACTATCTGCAAAAAGCTTATAATCGATGGCCCTGTACTTGACAACAGCATAAATAATCGCAAGCTTACCATTTTGGGTACTATGGAACTTTATAATACAGGTGCCTTTATAAGTGGTTCCGGCGTAGGGGCAACCGTATCGTTTTCGGGTTCTGAAGCTCAAACCATTGGCGGGTCTTTAGGTGATTTTACAGGAACAAACAGTTTTAATAACCTGGAAATAAACAATCCTGCGGGACTTAGCATTAATGCCAATGGAGAAATTGAAGTAAGCGGTAACTTATTATTAACAAATGGAACCATTCAAACTGATTCAGCCAATACCCTTACAATTAACAATGTAGCTATAAACTGTGTAATTCCCTCTGCCGGCAGCTCATCCTCTTTTGTGAATGGCCCTTTAATTAAAAAAATTAACCAGGGAGATAGCTTCCTTTTCCCTATCGGAAAAGGCACAACATTGGGGAGTAAAATGTCACTTTCATCCACCCGGACAGGAACTTTATTATGGACAGCCGAATATTTTACGCCCAATCCAACTTCAACGAATCTTACTTCACCCTTATCGTATGTTAATGCAAAGGAATACTGGGCAGTCAGAGCCGGTCCGGGGAACCAGGCAGTTGTTAATATACAATGG
The DNA here is from genome assembly GCA_016934395.1 of Bacteroidales bacterium. Lineage (GTDB taxonomy): Bacteria > Bacteroidota > Bacteroidia > Bacteroidales > UBA10428 > JAFGSZ01. The sequence goes on along the minus strand of JAFGSZ010000087.1, from coordinate 33,384 downwards.
GATCCTTTAAGCGATTTAACACCGCTGATGACTGAGAATGGATTAAGCGATATGTATGTAGCCGGCTATAATACAGGAGTCGGTAGTTGGCAGAGTATAGGTTCCGGAACAATAGGGGACAATAATAATGGCACTGTATATACCTCATCCAGGGTTACGTTCCCTTCAGCAATTTCAGGGAACTATACCGTGGCTTGTATCAACAGTACAAAACCAAGGGCTTCGCTGACCCCGGCAGGAGCAATTTGTGGTACAGATGGAATACCTGTGTCTTTTACAACCACTATTCCTGCTAATCTTAATTATATTCTCTCTTATACAAAAAATGGAATAGCCCAGGCGCCGGTTACTGTCAGTTCGCTTCCTTATTTATTACCAACCGAGGCAACAGGGGCAATATATCAGTTGACCAGTTTTACATATAATAATCCCCCGGATGCCGGTCCTGTTAGGACAGGTGTTGTTGATCCGGGAACGGTAACCACCTACGCGTTACCAACTGTAGCTGATGCCGGAATTGATCAATCAATTTGCGGTGGAACAAGTACCACGCTGGCAGGTAATGTTCCGGTCTTAGGTACAGGCTTGTGGACCATTCTTACCGGGGCAGGTGGAACTTTGGTACAACCTACTGTTACTAACAGCTTGTTTAATGGTACCAATGGTACCACCTATACCTTGCGATGGACAATAAGTAATGGTGCCTGTACTTCTTCCGATAATGTGATCATTAATTTTCCACTATTGCCCATACAACCCGGCATGTTTATTTCAAGTCTGGACTATGTCTGTCAGAATACTGCCGGTGTAATGTATTCCGTAAACAATGATGCAACTGCAACCTATAACTGGAATTATACCGCGACCGGAGTATCCTTAAATGGAACTGGTAATTCGATTACCTTAGATTATAGTGATATCGCAACCAGTGGAACATTAAGTGTTACAACAACTAATGGATGCGGAACAAGTTCTCCACTTACATTGGATGTTACAGTTTATACTCTACCGCCTACAAGCCCTATTTATCATGATTTAGAAGAAAATTAATTGAAGTAAACTAAATATTTTAAAAATAAACAAAAAAAAGTAACATTATGAAAACAAATTATTTAATAAAAGTTATAGGCAGTATGTTACTGACTATTATGTTAACAGGGTATTCATTTGCCCAGACCACTACACCTCCTACTCAACCAAGTTTGGCAACACCGCATAATGTTGGGGTTAATTCAACGCATATTTATGACGTTGCATATACAGTTAGAGGCGCTGTTCCTAACGTGTATACATGGACCATTTATACAGCGAATTCATCCTACGTAAAGGGTGCTGCGGCAACTGCTGGTATTGATTATAATATTACTGCTGGCGGAAATGATGCGCTTCAGAATATTGAATGGTTAGTGGCCGGTTATTATGTTGTTGATCTTCAGGAAACCAATCCTGCCGCTTTTGGAAGCTGCGCGGGTACTTTACAATCATTAAATGTTTTTGTAGGTCCAACAGGTACTGTTGAATTTTCAACTGCAACAGGTACAGACCAGTGTCCAGCAGCTGGCGGATATTCTTTGGCTTTAGCATATACAGGTACTGTTTCGTATCCTATAACTGTTGATGTTCAATATACCATAGCCGGAGCAACGAGTACAGCTACAATCTCTGTTGCTAATGCTGGTGCTACACTGGATATCCCGGCCGGAGTTGGATTCCTTGCTAATGCAACAACAACCGATGACCTGGCTAGAACTGTTACTATTACAGGTGCAAAAGATTCCTACGGAGGAGACTTAACTATTGAAGCAACAAATGCTCATGCCTTTGCTGTTTGGTCAATACCTGCAACAACAACAATACGTCACGACTAATAATTTAGTGACTGCTTAGTCTGCTTTTGAAAAACTACTTTTCAGGGAGTTTTGTAAAGCATACTGCGCAACAGGTGATAAAGGTCTTTATGCAACTAAAAAACACAAAGTGAATTCCGCAAAGAGATAATATTCTTTTCTCTTTGTGGAATCCTCTGAGTTTCTAAGAGATTTCAGATAATACCTGAAAACTTAATGAAGTTAATGAATCATCTCGTTGACTTATAAGGCAGTGCATTATTATCATGTATCTGAATGAACATGCAAAAAAGGGGAAAAGATTTACAAGAGAGGAAAATGAAGAGAAAAGGTATTGTTTACAGTTGTTTGGTTACAGTCTTCCTATTTTGTTGTATTATTTTTTCTAATGCTCAGGTTCAGGTAACTAAGGGATCTACACATCACTATACGGTATCTCCCATTCCTGCAGTAGCTAGCTATAATTATAACTGGTCAGTAACTCCTGGAGGTACTTCATCTATTTTTGGTACTGATTCTATATCTAATGATATACTATGGGATGGGGCACCGGGAATGTATACCATTACGGTGTATCCTACAAGACTTGTGTCAGGTTGTGCAGGTAATAACCAGACTCTTCTGGTAAGCGTGGTTGATATGGATATAAAATGGAATTCGACCAGCTCAATTCAATGTCCGAAAACAGATAACCAGACAGGTGATTTTTTCATTACTGCTGATTATACTGGTGTAGCAGGGGCATGGAGTTTTAGTTACAGTATCGATGGCGCTGCTGAACAAACTGTAACTATTCCGGCAGGTAACAGCACAACTGTTAATATTGACGGATTTATAAATCCTTCAAGTACAACACAGGCAAACCATACCATTCGAATTACATCAATTACCACACCTGATAATTATACGGTTAATTATACAGGATCCGAGGCTGATGCAGCAAAACGATTATATACAGTTACAATTGATCCGACACCAAACACTTCGAGTATAATTCAATTATAATGAAGAACAGGATACCCGATATAAAAGACATTTTAAATAATAATTCCTAATGAACAGATTGAGAAACAATAAGATAGTAACTATTAAAAATATAAATAACATGTTAAGGAGTAATACTTAACACATTTTTTTCACATGAAGATTACAAGCTTTGTTACATATTTGTTATATCTGGTCGTTATAAATACGATTATTGCCTTGAATGCTCAGGGGCAATATACGGTTTGTACTTCCCAGAAAGGCATTAAGTACAAAGTAACAGGTAATGTGGGTTCAAGTTTTAATTGGATGGTTGAGGGCGGTCAGATTGTTTCTGAATCCCGTGCCGATATAATCACAGTAAACTGGGGCAATGTTCCGGGCAACTACTCGATTACTGTATATGAAGAAACAGCTAAAAGTTGCTTAGGAAATAATATTCAAATATCAATTCAGCTTAATGAGTCTCCTTTTGTGAACCTTGGTGAAGTAAGAGGGATCTGCGAGGGCGAACAGATTGAATTTAATCCAGGTGAAGGATATGATAGTTATCTCTGGCAGGATGGCAGTTCAGCATCTACCTATGTAGCGAACGAAAATGGAATCTATTGGGTAGAGGTTACAAACCAGAATGGTTGTACTATTCGCGATTCTGTTTTATTGATTGTAAGTCCACCGCCATTAATCGATCTGGGTGGGGATACAATGCTTTGTGCATCTGATGAGTTATTGCTTGATGCCGGTGATATTGAGGGGTATTTCGATTGGAGTAACGGCGAGAATACCAGAAATATCATCGCCCGGGAAGGTGATGGTCAAATCTGGGTTAAGGTAACCGATTCAAATGGCTGTATTGGGAACGATACTATCCAAATATTGCAGTGTACTAACCGTTTTGATTTGATCATACCGAATGCATTTACTCCAAATGGGGATGGATATAATGACCTGTGGCTGATAAATGGATATGATAATTATCCAAACCTATCCGTTAGGATTTACGATCCGTGGGGAACCCTCGTTTTTCAATCTGAAAATGGATATTCAAAACCATGGGATGGTAAATCGAACGGAAAAGATTTACCGGTGAATGCCTATTATTATGTTATTAATCCGGGTGATGGTTCAAAAGAAATCGTTGGTAGTATAACGCTTATCAGATAATTACAATATTTCAAAATTGATATATAATGAGCATTAATAACAATAAAACTATAAAATATAATAATTATCTCCTCATAATTATTACATGCAGTATACTTTTATGCTCGCCAATAAATAGTACTGCACAACAAATACCTGTTTACAGTCAATATACATTTAATCCGTTTTTATTGAACCCGGCTGCAGCCGGCGCTGAAGGTTTTACTTCAATAAGTCTTACCAACAGGAACCAATGGGTTGGTATTGAAGATGCCCCCAAGGTTTATTCGGCCAGTGTACAAACCAGATTGATGAAACAAAGTCATATCAATAGAAATGCTTCCGTTAGAAATAGAAATAAAGCTCGTTTACGTAATGGACGGGTAGGATTGGGCCTTAACGTATACAATTTTCACGCCGGACAAATTGCTCAAAACGGGGCACAAATTTCTTATGCATATCATTTTCAGCTGCGAAGACAATCACAATTTTCAATGGGTATGTCGCTTGGATACTTGTCGTATGTGATTGATACAAAAGAATTAACACTAACCAATGCAACAGATGATCCTATCTATAACAGCATTATTTCTCTATCCATTCCTGATGCAAATATTGGTTTTTATTATACCGACCGTAATAAATATTTTGGGTTATCAATTCTGCAAATATTACAGGCATCAATTAATTTTAGTATTAGTGAAAACTCAGAATTTGTTCTAAACAGACAGTATAGTTTAATTGGAGGGTATATTTATGATGTGAATGATCAGGATGTGCTGGAGTCTTCGATTTTCCTTAAAACTACTGATCAATTGCGATTTCAGCTGGATGCCTCATTAAAATATATTTATAATAATAAGTTTTGGTTAGGGTTGGGTTACCGGTCCGGGATGACTTTTGTCGGCTCAACAGGCTTAATAATTAGCAGATTTTATTTTGGCTATTCTTTTGATTTTAGCACCAAAGGATTACTTAACTATTCCTATGGTTCTCATGAGGTTATGTTAGCCTTGAAATTAGGCGATAATGTTCGTCGTTATAGATTCCTTGACAGATATTAGTGATTTCTAATGAATCCTGGTTTGGCAATTTTAATCGGAGATTTTATTTAATAAACCGGAAATATTTCACTTAAAATGTTTTAAAATATCTTCCTGCCGTGGTCGTAAACGATTATAATGTTCCAGGTAGCTGAATACTGAGATGCCATCCTGCCTTTGATAGATTTCATATCCTTCATCTGTTTTAATTTTTCAATTCCTTTAAATTCTGTAGTTATAGAAATCTGTATTTATGGATTCTTGCGATATTAAAGTGAAAACCTTACTTTTATGGGAACCAAAAATAATATCATCTGAAATGACTCTCGAAGATCTGGGATATACAAAAGAATTTGAACTCTACCGGAAGAAAAATATCGATAAATCCTTTGACGTAGGAAGGGTGGTGGTAGAACATAAAGAACGATACATAGTTAAAAATAACAGGGGGGAGTATGAATCGGAAATAACCGGAAATCTTCGATATGCTGCAACCGACAGGTCTGCATTCCCTGCTGTGGGCGATTGGGTTGCCCTTCAGGTATTTGAGGAAGACAAAGCCAGCATCCATGCCGTTTTTCCCCGGAACACTGTTATTGAAAGACAGGCTGTAGGGAAGTTTGGTGAAAAACAAATTATTGCTGCCAATATTGATTTTGCATTTATCATGCAGGCTGCCGACCGCGATTTTAATATCAACCGGATGGAACGCTACCTTACATTATGTTATGAAGCCAGGGTTGATCCCATTCTTTTATTAAGTAAAATTGATCTTTTGGGCAATACCGAATTGGATAAAATATTACGCAGCATTAAGTCAAGGGATCTGAATGTTCAGGTAATTCCGGTAAGCAATGAAGATTTTTCGGGATTTACGGAAATTAAAAATTTGCTTACAAAAGGAAAAACCTTTTGTTTTCTGGGATCTTCAGGGGTTGGGAAATCCACTCTGATCAACCACCTTGCAGGAAACGAATATCTGAAAACCCGTGAAATAAGCCTGAGTACCAATAAAGGCAAACATACCACAAGTCACCGGGAATTAATTGTTCTCAAAGATGGAGGAATAGTAATCGATACCCCGGGAATGAGAGAAGTTGGCATCGCCGACTCCGGCAATGGATTGGAACAGACTTTTGATACCATTACACGATTATCAAATATGTGCCGGTTTTCCGATTGTTCCCATATCAATGAAGCCGGTTGTGCTGTGCGTGCCGCTGTTGAAAGCGGGGAACTAAATCAGGAAGACTATCACAATTTTCTGAAACTGGAACGGGAAAAAGAGCATTTTCAGTCGACTATAGCTGAAAAACGAAAAAAAGATAAAGATTTCGGAAAAATGGTGAAACAGGTGTTGAAAGAAAAGAAGGAAGGAAAACTTTGAAAAGAATAGTGTATACTTTATTATAACTATAACAATCCATGAAAAAAATTTATCGTTTGTTCCCCATCGGATTAATTATTTGTTTAAACCTTCATGCACAGCCCTGGGTTCCTGAATTGGGGAACGGCACTTATAAAAATCCTGTGATCTTTGCCGACTATTCCGATCCGGATATTATCAGGGTAGGTGAGGATTTTTATATGGTGAGTTCAAGTTTTAACTGTATGCCGGGCATCCCGGTATTACACTCCAAAGACCTGGTAAACTGGAAGATTATCAACCATGTTTACGACAGACTTCCCTTTGAGAAATATAATAAGCCGGTTCATGGCGAAGGTTCCTGGGCGCCGGCTATCCGGCATTTTAATCAGAAATTTTACGTGTATTTCTGCACTCCCCACGAAGGTCTGTTTATGGCAGAAGCAGACGATCCTGCCGGGAAATGGAATTTACATCATATTGAAAATGTGGCACTATGGGAAGATCCCTGTCCGATTTGGGACGAAGACGGGAATGCTTACCTGGTGCGCAGTAAATTGTGCGGTAATGAATTGTTTCTTCACAAAATGAGCCCCGACGGAAAAAAAATTCTGGATAACGGGGTTTCTTTATACAAGGATATCAGTCAGCCTACCATTGAGGGCCCTAAATTTTATAAGATGAATGGGTATTATTATATTTTTGCCCCTGCAGGTGGTGTGCCAAAAGGGTGGCAAACTATATTGCGTTCGAAAAATATTTACGGGCCGTATGAATCCAGGGTGGTGTTACACCAGGGAAATACGGAAATTAACGGGCCCCATCAGGGAGGACTGGTAGAATTGCCTTCGGGCGAATGGTGGTTTATGCATTTCCAGGACCGGGATTTATACGGCCGTATCGTACATCTGCAACCGGTTAGCTGGAAGGATGGATGGCCTTTGATTGGAGTTGATAATAATAACGACGGGATTGGTGAACCGGTGGATTCTTATAAAAAGCCGGCTGTTTCGGCATCTCCCGGAATTTTGGTTCCACAGACTTCTGATGAATTTGAAAACAGCACGTTAGGCCTTCAGTGGCAGTGGCATGCCAATCCGAAAGGAAATTGGTATTCAATAACGGAAAATCAGGGAAACCTCAGGCTCTATGCGGTGAAGAATTTTACACAGAACGGAAACCTCTGGTTTGTCCCTAACCTGCTATTACAAAAATTTCCTGCCCCGTCCTTTACGGTAACCACAAAAATTAATTTTACAGAAATGCAGGATAATAATCGCAGCGGACTGGTTATTATGGGAAAAGAATGGGCCTTCCTGGCGCTCACCAAAACCGGAGACGAAATTAAAATAGGTATGTATGAAGGAAGTTATGTTCGATGTGAGGATGACACCAGGGAAATTGAATCAATTCCTTTGGATGTAAACACCTGTTATCTTAGGGTGTTTGTAAATCAATACGGGATTTGTCACTTCAGTTACAGTACTGATAATATCAAATATAATTTAATAGGCAAAGAGTTCAGGGCACAAAAAGGAGTCTGGATTGGCGCTAAAGTCGGATTGTTTTGTATAAATCCGAATATAACAGAAAGTGAAGGATATACGGAATTTGAATGGTTCAGGGTGGAATAAATAGGAGCGGGTATTCCTAAACCTACTCAAGTAATTCCTCGAATTACTTAACATCTACAATTGCGAATCCCGATGATTATATCGGGATGAAGCAATCTTTTAGAAAGTTAAGGCTTCAGTTGGATTATATTCCTTTGTTTTGAGATCACCACGGAATTACTTTCTCGCACACTTTCTCTTTTGTAATTCCTCGTGATGACGTCACGTATTACTCCAGCAAAATCAATTCCACTCGCCGGTTTTCAGACGATTGCCAGTCCTGGTTTTCTTCGGGCCACAAAGGATATTGTTTTCCGAATGCCCGGGTATGGATTCTGTTTCCCTGAATTCCCCTCTCGATAAAATATTGTTTTACCGCAGATGCCCTTTGCTCTGCGATAATTAAACACTGCTCTGCCGTTCCCACATGATCGGCATGGGCCAGGATATCCAGTTCCGTATCAGGAAAGGATTCGAGGTAATGTAAAAATTTCTCAAGGTTTTTCAGATATTCCTCACGGATATGATTTTCGTTAAAAACAAAATTTACGGCAACCTGGGGTGAAGAAACGGGCTTTTTCCCATCAATCTCCCTGTACCAGTAATTATCTTCCGCAAATTCCTGCTCGGCAATTGTAAAATTATCACCAATAAAATAATCGGTAAAAACACTTCCCGGTTTTTGTGGTGTTGTATTAAAATTGACAAATACCCTGTGTTTTCCCGGGGATTCAATGGGTTTAAACCGGAATTCATAATACTGGTGCAGTACCCTGGGCATTTCATTAAACACCCTGGTGATGTTTTCCGGCGAATGAATAAAATATGTTTTCCCATCGCATAATGAAGCCAGTTCGAGCAGAAGGTCCGTATTGGTACCGGTGCCATAAGAAACAATAAACAATTTTGTATTGGTTTCCCTGAGCCTGTGGGCAAGCTGATTGGCCGTGACTGCCAGTTGGCCAAAATATTGAAAGGATGAATTTTCATTGCCGTCTGTAAATAATATCAGAACTTTATGCTGCTGTGTGGAATCTATATTCCGCAATCCTTCATCTGCCCCGGCATACAGCGCCGTCTGGCCGCCATACCCACGAAGCTGGCTGAATTCCATCTGTTTAAGGATGGCCTGGATATCTCCCGAAAGGGCAACTTCAGTAGCAATTTTTTGATCGAATTTGGTTATGGAAATCCTGTCGTTCAGGTATTTTTGTTTAACAAAAGTCTCCACTGCTTTTTCCAGGTAGCTGATCGTACCCTGCATCGATCCGCTGTAATCGAGCACTAAAGCTATATCATATGGTTTTGATGCTGTTTCCTGAATTTCTTTCACCTTAAACTGTCGGGCAGAATTTTTGTTGTTTACGGTTTCGCTAACCTTAGAGAAAAAATTGCCGAATGAATATCCTGAGGAATCGGGACCTGCCAGTCCGGAAATATAATAGCCGGCCGTATCCACCACAATGGCCCGCAACACAATTTCGTCGGGATACTTTTCCCGGTCAATGGAAAGAATATCCATATCCAGCCTTTCGTTTGGATTGATCTGACTTATATGACGGGTCGAGGAAATATATTTTCGAAACGGGTATACTTTTACAGTCCAATCCTGTGTGAGTTCCCTGGCTCCGTCTTTTACCCGCAAGGTGTATGTGGCGGACTCATCTGGCCGGACTGTTTTTGAACCTTTTCGTGGTAAATGGGCGGGAATTCCATCGATTGAAATTTTTTCACCCCCGTTTACACTCCAGCTCAGCATAGCTTCGTCACCTTTTAGCATGGAATTATCACCCCAGAAATAGCTGATAAAGGGCTCCTGCACCTTTACATCAAAACCGGCAAATAATTCTGTTGCTCCATACCTTCTTTCCACAAATACCCTGTAGTTAGTGTTTTCTTTGGGCTGTAATATAAGTTCCCCTATCGGGCTGAATAGTGAATCCATACCTTCTATCCTCACACCATTCGACAGCTTGGTCTTCCATTTTATATTCAAAGTATCTCCTCGGTACAGGAGTTTTTTGGAAACATTAAAATCTTCAATTATCCGAATAAAAAGGGTATCGGAAATGGAGTCGACATTAAATTTTCCGTGAGCATATAATGTAACTGTTCCTGAAGTGTCCATGCGAATTTGGGTTTTCCCGAAAGATGGAAATGAATCCTGCACGCCTGAAATTTTTACGAATTGTGTATTTTCTGTTCTCCAGGCAACCGTTATATCTTCCTCGTCTGTGGCGCTGTCGGGCACATTAAAATACTCGATCTCAGGAATAACAACTTTTATTCTTCTTCTTTTGGTAACTTCCTTTCTGTTGTTTATGGTCACTTTTAATTCATAGCGTGTATTTGTATCGGGTATCACAGGGATACTTCCAAATAGAGGAAGACTGTCGGCTATTCCGGTTAATTCCACATGTTTTGCCTTTTTTATTTCCCAGGACAGCAAAAGGGTATCCCCAAGTTCAATAGTTGCTGATGAAGACCTGAAACGAATATCATCAGACCGTTGACCCCAGATGGCAGTTGGTAAATGGCTGCTGAAGATTATAATAAACAGTAATACTGAAATTCTTTTGATCATGGGGAAACGATCAATTTGTATTTTTATTAAACTAAAAATTTACCGGTTTTATTATTTGTTTTTTATCCGGCAGAGAAAATACGAATGAAATGATACTTTGTAAAATTAAGTATAATAGATGGCTATCCGTGGGTATTTGTTTGAACAATTTCAGATTTTTAAAAGGGTATTTTATCTTTACAGGATTATTTAAAGGAATATGAACGTGAGTTTGCCTCTTCCCATAACTGAACGCCCGCTGGATAGCGAGTATTTTTTTCTTACTGCCCGCAGCGGCGGACCGGGCGGACAGCATGTGAATAAAACCGAAACAAAAGTTGAGCTGCGGTTTCATGTCAACTCTTCTGCATGGTTATCAGACAGCGAAAAAATAGTCATAAATAGAAAATTGAAGAATAATATTAATAAGGAAGGCTATTTACAGGTTGTTGCCCAGGAACACCGCAGCCAGATAAAAAATAAAAAGGAGGCTGTTCAGCGATTATACAGTTTGCTTTCTTATGCCCTGCAAAAGCGAAAAAAACGTATTCCTACAAAACCGGGCAGGGGAGCAGTGGAAAAAAGAATTGAGGGTAAGAAAAAAATATCAGGAAAAAAAGAATCACGCAAAAAGCCGGATTGGGAATGAATACTATAGCCCTAATCGGACTACTGGTTTTTAATGGCCAGTGGTAATGCCTAATTATGATTATGAAGATGGATGTTTGGCTTAATCAGTTTAATTATAAATTAGATACAGCTAATACTAAATTCAGATTTACACTTGTTTTCATATTAACTTAGCTCAACAGTAAATCCTGAAAACATGAAACGCACTATTCAAATTGCTGTATTCGTTTTGTTTACGTTCCTGTTTTTTACTTCATGTAAGAAAGATAATAATGCGGACATAATCCCCTCCGGAGATTATGTGGTATTTGCTTGGAATGATCTCGGCATGCATTGCCTGAACCCTACGTATGATGAGCTGGTAATTCTTCCACCCTACAATACGGTATGGGCCCAGGTAATAAAAAGAGGCAATCCGCCTCAGATAGTGACCAATGATATTGTTGTGGAATATTCTATTTTGAATAACACTTCTTCTGCTGATAAACGGGATTACGGACAATTCTGGACTTCAGCCGTTCAATTATTCGGAACCCTGTTCAATTTTTCTTCTTTGCCACAAAATGAAGGGCTTACGGGCAACACACTTAGCGGGATTATGATTGCCTCCGGGGATCATTTTATTGTTGAAGGGCTTCCGGTTACGCCGGTTGATGATGATGGTACATGGAATCCTTACCAGGTTGCTGAGATTATTGTAAAAGACAATGTTGGTAAAGAGCTTATCACTACACGGGCCACCGTTCCTACTTCAGACGAAATCAACTGTGCGAAATGCCACGACTCTGATCCATTCCCGGATATTCTTGAAAAGCACGATGCTGAAAATGGGACACAACTGATATCAAGTCAGCCGGTACTATGCGCATCATGTCACGGAAGCCCTGCACTTGTTATATATGGTGCCGGATCATCAGGAAAATATTTATCGCAAGCCATACATGGAAGCCATGCGGACCGTGATGCTTCATGTTATGATTGTCATCCCGGAAATATTACCAAATGCAGCCGGAGTATTGCGCATACCAGCGCTGACGGAAATTGCACTACCTGCCATGGTACCATGGCTAATGTTGCCCAGACTATTGAGGATGGCAGGGTACCCTGGGTAAGTGAACCCAGTTGTACATCATGCCATACCAACATAACCGATGCGCATGCAGGAATATTGTACCGCAATGATAAAGGACATGGAAGTTTGTACTGTGCAGTGTGTCATGGCAGCCCCCATGCCATGATTCCATCAACGGAGACTGCTGATAATTACCAGGCAAAACAATATCAGGACTTTTCCAGTAAGGTTAAATCCATAGGCAGCTGCGGTGTTTGCCATTCCAGTTCCCGTGGTGAGGAGGATGAAATTTCTGAATTTACTGAAAAACATGGTGGGAGCAATCCCGAAAAAGTTACTGCCTGCAATGTGTGTCATACTTCGGTACCCGCCGACCGCAGCAGATGGCCGCACAGTTATAACTGGACGAATAGCAACTAGGAATTTTCATATTTTTCTAAAGACATGTATATATCTGCATGTAGATGGTTTCTTAGTTTTGGCAATCCCATATTCCATAATCCCTGATAATTATTGTCTGGAATTCAGCAAAAAACGGTTATCTTCGCCGCTAATTTTCAATTTTTATGTGGGTTTTACTGGGATTATCTTCTGCTGTATTTCTTGGATTATATGATGTGTTGCGAAAAATAGCGTTAAAAGACAATCCTGTAATTCCGGTCTTGTTTCTTGCCAGCGCCACAGGCAGCATGCTTTTTTTACCCCTGGTGATCCTCTCCGGTTCCGGTGTTATTCAAAGCGAAAATGTGTTATACATTCCGTCCGCAAATATGCATGAACACATTTTGTTTTTTTGCAAATCGGTGCTGGTAGGTTCTTCCTGGTTTTTTGCATATTATGCCATTAGTGAACTTCCTTTGACTATCGTGATACCCATTCGTTCAACCGGCCCCATGTGGACCCTGATCGGTGCATTATTAATTTATGCTGAAAAGCTGAGTTTTGCTCAATGGGCAGGGATTATCCTTGTACTGGGATTTTTTTATATTTTTTCACTGGCCGGGAAAAAAGAAGGAATAAATTTCAGGCGTAATAAATGGATATTGTATGTTTTTATAGCTACCTGGCTCGGCGCTGCCAGCAGTTTATTTGATAAATACCTTATTGGGAATTATCCCCGTATGGCCGTTCAGGCCTGGTTTTCAATTTATATGATACCGGTATTGTTCCCCTTTCTGATGATTTTATGGTACCCGAAACGAAAAAGAACGTTTCAATTTCATTGGAATCCTTTAATTCCTCTGATTGGTATCGTACTAGTGCTGGCCGATTTTTTATATTTTAAAGCCCTTTCCGAACAGGGATCTTTAATTGCTGTACTTTCGGTTCTGCGAAGAAGTAGTGTAATAATTTCTTTTTTTGCCGGCGTTTTACTATTTCGTGAAGGAAACCTAAAACAAAAAGGTTTTGCCCTTGCGGGAATTTTAATCGGAATAATCCTGATTCTTACCGGATCATAATATTCCTTATTCTATATTGATTATTTGTGCATATAAACTTTCAACGGTTTTTCCGTTACCAGAAGTTTTCATTTAGCCAATTCTCCTAAAATACATTCATCAGCGTGCTTGCACCATGCGGCACATCCATTGTTCAAACGGGGATTGCGGATTATTTTGGAGCAGCCTGGGCAGGTGTGAAAGGGATCATTTTTCCAGAATTCGAATATTTCTCGGAATAATCCTCGCTGATATCAAAATACGTCCTTCCCTTTTCACGATCAATTACTATGCATGGTTTATTTTAAGAATATTCAATTTTCATCTGTTCGTTTCGTCCGAATTTTAGCAACTGAAGCCAGGTAGGAATATCCAGTTTTGATAAAGATAAATCTATTGATTTGGGGATATCTGTATGGGGCATACTCCAACTGGCAGTGGATAAGAATTTAGGTTTGAACATTATTGTGATCGTTTTTTAGTTTTTTATTCTATTTTAAAGGGTGCCGATTTTTTCTTTTATGGCCCTGATATGTTCCGGGGTTGTTCCGCAACATCCTCCAATAATATTTGCACCGGCCGCAATAATGCCGGGTACAAATGAGGCCATCTGTTCCGGCGTATCCGGAAAAACATCTTTTCCATCTACTATTTTGGGCAATCCTGCATTGGCATGAACCAATATTGGAATATCCGGAGCAACAGAACGAAGTTCTTTTACAATATCAATCATCCTTTCCATGCCGTTTCCACAATTTGTTCCGATTATATCAGCGCCTGCTTCAATACAAGCTTTTGCAGCTTCAGCAGGTGATACCCCCATCATGGTTCTGTACTCACCTTCTGAAATTTTCTCGTAGGTAAAGGTTGAAATAACTTCAAGTTTTGTATTTTCCTTTGCAGCTTTAATAGCTAGTACAGCTTCATCAATAGCGCTCATAGTCTCAATACAAACAGCATCTGCACCTCCTTCCTCTAAAGCAATAGCCTGGTCTTTGAAATTATTATATAATTCCTTTTCAGTTACATCTCCCATCACCAGCATTTTTCCGGTAGGACCAATAGAAGCAATCACCCATTTTTCTTTGCCGGCTGCCCGGGATGATATGCTGGCAGCGGCTTTATTGATTTCACTTACTTTATCGGCCAGACCATAATGCTCCAATTTAAAGGCTGTGCCACCAAAGCTATTTGTTTCAATCATATCAGAACCTGCATTGATATAACTTTCAGCAATTTCAAGTACATCATCGGGCCGGTTAATACACCAGTTTTCCGGACATTCCCCGGCATGCAACCCTTTTTTGTGAAGAAATGTGCCCCATGCACCGTCGGAAACAAGTATTTTATTGTTTTTTACTGCTTCGGTAATGCGCATTTTACTCATAATTAATATTTTAAAAAGATTAATATATAATTTTTGTAATAACCCGGGATAAATGTATTAAGATAATAGAGGATAAATAAATACTATATTGTTTTGCATTTATATTATAGAAATTTTTACAATCAAATTTACAATTTTATGCAACAATTGTTTGAAAAATTTTCAAATCCATTTGACAGTGCATTCAGAATAAAGAAATTTTATTGTTGCGAAAACCAGGATACATGACATCTCCATCACGAATACGAATTAACCTATATCAATAGTGAAAGCGGATAACGGTTTGTCGGAGACCATCTTGCAGATTTTTCTGATAGATGATTTGATTTGTGATTGTTCCAGAATAAATTTTGCATATACCTATATAAAAAACAATTTCAGAAATAAAGTAATCCTTGAAGATATTGCCCATACCAGCAAAATGCTTACCGAAAATTTAAATCCGGTTTCCGAAATCTGTTTTAGTTGCGGATATGAAAACATTGTTATATTCAAAAGGCAATTCAAATCTTTGACCAACATAACCCCAATGAGTTAAAGGCAGCGCTTTTCCCGGTTAAGATAAGAATTATGTTAAAATTCATTCAGAAATTCAAAATCAGAAAAGTACTATATTTCTCCTTTTTACAACAAATTAAGTAAAGGGCAATTATAAAGTAAAGAGTCAGGATTTTATAATTTTTTCATCTACCTTGCCAGTTTCTTATAAAAAACTAATATCATATTTTTTTCGTACAACAGATATTATTTTTACAGCTATGAAAAAAAATATTTTAAGCTCTGTCATCCTTTTATTTCTGTTTTATAAGGTATGTTTTGCTTTCGACCTTAATTTTGAACATATTACTACTAACGAGGGATTGTCTCAAAGCACGGTAAATTGCATATTTCAGGATAGTAAGGGATTTATCTGGCTTGGGACTAACGATGGTTTAAATAAATATGACGGGTATTCGATAACGGTTTATAAACATGATCCGAAAGACTCATTATCGCTTGGCGGTAATACAATTATGGCAATATGCGAAGACACTGATGGAAATCTTTGGCTCGGTACCCGTTGGAACGGATTAAATAAATTCGACCCTAAAACAGAAACATTTGTTCGTTATATTACTTCACCGGATAATGATAATGGAATTTCAAACAATACCATCAGAAATTTACTTTTTAGCAATAACAGTCTTTGGATCGCGACATCTTTTGGGTTAAACCGGTATCTAAAAGAGACCGATACTTTTAAACGGTATCTGCATGTGGAAGGAAAAGAGACCAGCATACATGATAATCTGGTATATTCTCTGTTGGAAGATGAACAGGGATTTCTATGGGTGAACACGAATGGTTCAGGAATAAGCAGATTCGATATCAGTAATGAAAGTTTTGAATATATTCCCAATCCATTGGAAAACATAAATGTTTCGAATGGGCACTTTGGTAAAAAATTATACCGCGACAGTAAAGGGAATATTTGGATGGGGTGTGAAGGAGATGGCTTTTTCAGGTTTAATATAAAAACCCGTAATTTTTATCAATTTAGTTATTATTCGGATACTGAAGGCTTGAATAATAATACTATAACCTCTTTTTTAGAAGATGAATCAGGTAAGATTTGGGTTGGAACCGACGGTGGTGGTATAAACGTTTTTGATCCTTCAGCGGAAACTTTTGAGTATATTAAATACGATCCAAAAAACAGTATGGGGATAAGTACAAATGCCATATATTCTCTGTACAAAGATCGTTCAGAAATAGTATGGGTAGGAACTTACAGCGGGGGTGTTGACTTTTATAAAAAGTACAAATATAAATTTGAACATTATACTAACGATCCAAATAATCCAAACAGCCTGTCATACAAAATTGTTATGTCAATTTGTGAAGACAGTAATAATCGTATTTGGCTCGGGATCGATGGCGGAGGGGCGGATATTTTTGATCCGTTTTCTAAATCGTTTACACATTTCAGGCATGATCCTGAGAATCCGTCAAGCATAAGTTCCGATGCTGTAATTTGTGTTTATGAAGATAGTGATGGGGATATATGGCTTGGCACATATAAAGAAGGTGTGAATCTTTATATTAAAGAAACAAATTCTTTCCGCCACTTTAAGAATAATCCGGATGATCCGCTATCTCTTGGATTTAATAATGTTTGGGCAGTGTATGAAGACAGTCAGGAGAATTTATGGTTCGGATTAATGGGACGAGGACTTGATCTGTATGATAAAGAATCCGGCACATTTAAACATTTTAGAAGCAACCAGGCAGATTCATCCACGCTCAGCAGCAATAATCTTAAGGTTATTTTTGAAGACAGTAAAGACAACCTTTGGATTGGTACTGATGGGGGTGGTTTAAATCTTATGGACAGAGACCAGGGTACTTTTAGAAGGTTTCAAAATAATCCTGATGATAATACTACAATAAGTCACTTTGATATTAAAGCCATATATGAAGACCACAACGGCAACCTATGGATTGGAACCGGTGACGGTTTAAATTTGCTCGATTATAATAGTTTTACTTTTACTGTGTTCAGGAAAGAGGATGGCCTACCGGATAATTCGATAAACGGGATACTGGAAGATAATTCTGGGAACCTTTGGATTACCACAAACAAGGGCCTTTCAAGGTTTAATCCCACTACGCTGAAATTCAGAAATTACGATATCAGCGATGGCCTGCAGGGAAATGAATTTAACTATACATCTCAATGTAAAACCAGCACCGGCGAATTGTATTTTGGAGGAAATAACGGATTTAATATTATTAATCCGGATAAAATTGAAGATAATCCTTATATCCCACCTGTGGTGATCACAGCATTCCAGATTTATAATAAGCCGATAAAATTTATCCCAACAAAGGAAGGACGAAAAACTGTATACCGTACGATTGGAGAAACAAAAAAATTAAAATTAACGCATAAACAAAATGTAATCGGATTTGAGTTTGCAGCGCTTGATTTTACAAATCCTCAAAAAAACCAATATGCTTATAAGCTTGAGGGATTTGATAAAGACTGGAATTATACTTCAGCCGGCAAACGTTATGCCTCCTATACAAATCTTAAAGGAGGCGATTATATTTTCAGGGTTATCGGATCGAATAGTGATAATATATGGAATAATGAGGGAGTAAGTTTAATTATCAGCGTAAAACCGCCATTTTGGAAAACGGTATGGTTTGTAGCTTTTGTAATTTTAGCAATTTCTTTTTCTATCTATTATTTCATAAAAATCAGAGTAAAAAACATACGGCATGATAAAGAAATACTGGAACATAAAATGCAGGAGGGATTAAAATTAGTTGAACAACAAAAACTTGAAGTAGCGAATATTGAAAAGGAACTTAAGGAACGCGAAATTGCAGAAAAAGACCAGAAATGGTTTAACAATGGAATGGTAAAATTTAGCGACATATTAAGTAAGAATAAAGAAAATACAGAGAAATTGTGTAATGCAATTATTACAAATCTGGTAAATTATACTGATGCCATTCAGGGTGCTTTATATTTATTTCAGGACGATGACCCTCAGGATCTTCACCTTAAACTTGTAGCTGGTTATGCTTTGGATGAACAGCGGTTAAACAATCAGCATATTTTAATCGGAGAAGGAGAGGTTGGTACCTGTTTTAAGGAATGTCGAATTATTCAGCTCGAAAACCTGCCATCCACATATGCCAGGCTTACTTCGGGTCTGGGTGAAGCCTCACCTACCAATTCTTTGCTTATACCCTTAAAACTCGATGAAACTATAATTGGTGTTATTGAACTTTCTTCTTTTAAAAAACTTGAAGCATTTAAAGTTCATTTTATTGAAAAGCTTAGCGAAAGTATAACTTCTCACCTTGTAACCTTACAAGCCAGCGTTAAAACAAATAGATTACTTGAACAGACAAATATGCACGCAGAAGAAATGGCTGCACAAGAAGAAGAACTAAGACAAAACATGGAAGAGATGCAGGCAACACAGGAAGAGGCTGCAAGACGAGAGGAAGAGTTGAACAGGAAATCTGAAGAATTTCAAAAAAAAGAACATGATTATAAGAAAGAAATTGAACGCTTGAAAAAAATGATTAAAAAATAGGGATTCAGGTATCTCAGGAAAAATAACAACAAGGAAAATTTTTAAAAATCCTGGATATTTCTATAATTATATTTCTAGTTTCTTTAAATTATTTACTTCTAAAAAGACGGATTATTGTTTTTTCAGTTTCATCCTGTGTATTTGAGGCATCTATAATGACTGATTCAGCAGTTGAGTCACCATTATTATTTCTATTAGCCGGTGCTGTATGTTGCAATGGATATATCAGAAGAAGGTTATTTGATTTAAACCATGTTTTTATAAGGGCTGATATATTTGCCATATGAAAATTATATGAAGGATAACCCGCCCTGCTGAGTATAAAAATCAGGTTATCGTTATTTTTTGTTTTCTGCGATACCGTAGAAATATTATCCCAATTCTCAAATTCAATAAATTCAGCATCTATAGGATAACTGATATTCACCTTTCTTAGGTATTTTAGAGTTTCAACTGTGGCATAAAAAACCAGTTTATTTCCGGTATTCCATGCAATATTCCAAATTTTTATAAGCCAGTAGGGAAATCCGGTTTCTTTTTCCGCGGCATAGGGCATAATAATCAAATGCCTGCCTAAAGTAGAAAAGGGTTGAACGGGTTTATAAATCAGAGTAGTAATATTGCATTTATTTAATAAACATTCTGTAAGGTTGCCCAGAAAACTGTCGGTAATATCTGTTTTCTGATGCAAACCAATAACCAGATCTGTAATATTAAATTCTTTAACTTCACTGAGAATTCCATTTACAATATCCAGGTCATATCGTAATAATTCATGTAGTTGGTTATCTGTGGCTGCAGCTGTAACTGTGGCTATTCTTAATAATTTACCGGCTTCGTATGCTGCTTTTTCGTCTGTGTTTTTACTTTCGATTACATTTAAGGCGTATAATCCGGTGTTGTTGATTTTTGATTTTATAATAATACTCAGGTTAACAAGTTCTTCCAGGGTTTCCGGATTATTAACCGGTATAAGTATTCTTTCTTCGGGGCCTGATTTTTTTTCATGTGTTTCTTCGGTTCCTGAATCAACAATATTCTGTGCTCCTTTTTGTGTAACATAAGAAGCAATAATGCAGGTTACCATAATCATTAAAATTGTCCCGTTTAAAACTGCGTCATTTAGGAGTCTTATTGGTTCTCCGGATTCAGTATGTCCAAGTATTATATTATACCCTATTAACACAGCTGCCAGAGTAGCTGCAGCCTGGGCATTGCTCAGTCCAAAAATCAGCCGCCGCTGATCTGTTGTAAACCGGAATGTTTTTTGAGTGAACCAGGCGGCGATAAATTTTGAAGCGGTGGCAATAACAGTCATTGTAACAGCTACCTTTATGGTCTCAAAATTTTTAAAGAAAGCCTTATAATCAATCAACATTCCAATCCCGATAAGGAAAAAAGGAATAAAGAGTGCATTTCCCACAAACTCAATCCTGTTCATTAAGGGCGATGTCCTTGGGATTAATCTGTTTAGTGACAAACCTGTTAAAAATGCACCGATTATTGATTCAATTCCTGCAACCTGTGCCAGAAATGCTCCTAAAAAAACCATACCCAGAACAAAAATAAACTGCGAAATATTATCCTTGTAATGTTTAAAAAACCACCTCCCAATAATCGGAAATATAAATACAACAATGCATACAAAAATTATAATGGAGAAACTGAGTCTCATCCAGAAACCGCTGGTTAATTCCCCTTCACTCATACCAGCAATAACGGCCAGTACCAAAAGCGCCAGCGTATCTGTAATCATCGTACCACCTATTGCTATGTTTACAGCTTTATTTTTTGTAACTCCAAGCTTACTGACAATAGGATAGGTTATTAAAGTGTGTGATGCAAACATACTGGCCAGTAATACGGAAGTAATAATGGAAAATCCAAGAAAATACAAGCTGATAAGGGTTCCGGTAATCATTGGAATAAAAAAGGTATACATGCCGAACACGATACTTTTTGTGCTGTTCTTTTTAAAATCCAACAAATCAATTTCCAGTCCTGCAAGAAACATAAGATACAAAAAGCCTATCGTACCAAAAAGGATAATACTGCTGTCCCGCACCATCAGGTTCAGACCATACGGACTGATTATTATACCCGCCAGAATAAATCCGATAATGGCAGGAATTTTTAATTTATTTAAAAGAAGGGGAGAAAAAAGAATAATAAACAATATTAAGGTGAAAATTAATACCGGGTTAGTAAGGGGCAGTGTCAGATCAATTTTCAGGAACATAGTCCCACAGTTATCAGATTTAAACCTATTCCCTTTTTAATATAAAAAACTCAAAAGTATAAAATATTACATTCTGTTTCTAAAAAAAAACCTGTAATTTATATCAGAGATATTTTAGCAAATGCTTAAATATTAGATGCGCCAGCTAGTTTATTTTTGAACAATCAATAATATCATACAGATAAAATGTATAAATCGTTTTTTTATTTCAAAATATTCCCTTACTTTTAAAAGTAGAATTTACTTTTAATATCTAACCTTAACTTGCTTTTATGACTACCTTAGACTGGATTGTATTAGGCCTGTTCTTTTTAGTATTAATAGGCATTGTTTGGTGGGTGATCCTTCAGAAAGAGGAAACCTCAACCGATTATTTTCTGGCTGGAAGAAATGCCGGATGGATAGCTATTGGTGCATCAATTTTCGCATCGAATATTGGTTCGGAACACTTAGTCGGACTTGCGGGTGCAGGTGCGGAAAGTGGAATGGCCATGGCGCACTGGGAAATGCATGGATGGCTTATCCTGATACTGGGATGGGTATTTGTTCCTTTTTATGCAAGGACTAAAATATTCACCATGCCGGAATTCCTTGAAAAACGTTTTAATCCTGCCTCTCGTTCTTTTTTATCCATAATATCACTGGTTAGCTATGTACTTACAAAAGTTGCGGTTACAGTATATGCGGGTGGAATAGTATTTAAAGAAGTATTTGGCATTGACGAATTTATGGGAATTGATTTTTTCTGGATCGGTGCAGTCGGATTGGTAGTTGTTACCGGGATATTTACTGTGGTCGGAGGAATGAAATCCGTTTTATACACATCGGTATTGCAAACACCTGTATTGTTAATTGGGTCAATAGTGATCCTGATAATAGGACTTGAAAAAGTGGGAGGCTGGGGTTCACTCATGGACATTTGCCGGGCAAATACCACATCTTTTGGTGATTCAATGACCAGTTTGATTCGGTCCCCAAAAGATACCGAATTTCCATGGACCGGAGTACTCCTTGGTTCGGCAATCATCGGATTTTGGTACTGGTGTACCGACCAGTATATTGTACAACGTGTGTTATCCGGCAGGGATCAGAAACAGGCCAGGCGCGGGGCCATTTTCGGTGCCTATTTAAAACTTCTTCCTGTATTTATTTTTCTCATACCCGGAATGATCGCCTTTGCTTTAGCTCAACAGGGAAAATTAGATCTTTCATCTTCCGATGCAGCCTTTGCAGCTTTAGTTTCTCAAATTCTTCCTGCAGGATTAAAAGGTGTGGTTGTGGGTGGTTTAATAGCAGCATTAATGAGTTCGCTGGCATCGTTGTTTAATTCATCAGCTATGCTATTTACAGTAGATTTTTATAAAAAATACAGACCTCAGTCTACTGAAAAACACCTGGTTATTGTGGGTCGTATTGCCACTGCTGCAATTGTTATTTTTGGTATCCTTTGGATTCCGGTAATGAAGGGTATAGGGAAAGTATTATATGCCTATCTTCAGGATGTTCAGTCTTTACTTGCTCCCGGTATTGCTTCGGTATTTCTGCTGGGTGTATTCTGGAAACGTACCACTCCGGCTGCCGGTTTTACCGGATTAGCTACCGGATTTGTACTAGGCATGACAAGACTTGGTTTAAAAGTATTTGAAAATGGCATAAATGCAGAAAGCCTTATTTACAAAGTTTTTCTGGCCCCTAACTGGCTGCATTATGAAATTTATTTATTTTTCCTTTGTATTCTGGTAATTGTGATTGTATCGCTTCTCACAAAACCCCTGGAAAAAGCAAAGCTGGTGGGAGTTACCTATGGCACTGCAACTGCTGAAGAAAAGATTGAAACCCGGGCAAGCTGGAATAATTGGGACGTGGCCCATTCAGTTATCATTCTTACAATTATAATCGTATTCTATATTTATTTCTGGTAAAAATTTATAAAAAATATAATGAAGCAATCTGTAAATTATGAAGTCTGGTTTGTAACAGGAAGCCAGCATTTGTATGGCGAGGAAACGCTAAAAAAGGTAGAAGAAAACTCAAAAGAAATAGTTAAAGGATTGTCAGAAACAATTCAAACACCCGTACTTCTGAAATTCAAATCCGTACTTACAACATCAGACGCCATACGGAAAGTATGCCTTGAAGCCAATAATTCTGATAAATGTCTCGGACTTATTGCCTGGATGCATACTTTTTCACCTGCTAAAATGTGGATTGCAGGATTAAATATACTGGCTAAGCCATATGTTCACCTCCATACGCAATTTAACAGAGATATCCCATGGGGGCAAATTGATATGGATTTTATGAACCTGAACCAATCAGCTCATGGAGGTCGGGAATTCGGGTTTATTAATGCCCGGATGGGTATCGACAGGAAAATTATTGTGGGTCACTGGAAGGACAAAGATGTTGTTTCTGAGCTGGATGTCTGGTTAAGGGCTGCCCTTGGAAAACACGAACTTTCAGTGTTGAAGGTTGCCCGGTTTGGTGATAATATGCGTAACGTAGCTGTTACCGAAGGGAATAAGGTTTCCGCTGAAATTCAGTTTGGTTTTTCTGTGCACGGTTATGGTGTAGGCGATTTGGTGGAAGCGGTAAACGAAATTTCTGACAACGATATAAATGTTTTATTGGATGAGTATAAAGATCAATATATTTTTCACCCTTCCCTGTTTACTGAAACTTCTAATCTAACTGCTATAAAGAATGCAGCAAGGATAGAATTGGGACTTAAAAAATTTTTAGAACAAGGTGGTTTTACTGCATTTACCACAAATTTTGAAGACCTGCACGGATTAATTCAACTTCCAGGCCTGGCAGTACAACGGCTTATGCAGCAGGGATATGGATTTGGTGCTGAAGGTGACTGGAAGACCGCAGCCCTTCTTAGGGCAATGAAGGTAATGGCAACAGGATTACCCGGAGGAACTTCTTTTATGGAAGATTACACCTACCATCTCGATCCTGCCGGAATGAAAGTCCTTGGAGCGCATATGCTTGAGGTATGTTCATCAATTGCTGCAGGCATACCGAATATGGAAATTCACCCCTTGTCTATTGGTGGAAAAGCCGATCCGGTAAGGCTGGTATTTAAAGTTCCCGAAGGGGAAGCGCTGAATGTTTCCCTGATGGATATGGGAAATCGTTTCCGGCTGCTGGTAAACAAGGTACAGGTTATTGATGCTCCCGAGCTTCCAAAACTTCCGGTAGCCAGGGTGTTGTGGAAACCCGAACCGGACTTAAAAACAGCTGCCGGGGCTTGGATACTGGCCGGGGGTGCTCATCATACAGCATTTACACAGGCTCTGGGAGTTAATCATATCCTTGATTTTGCCGAGATGGCAGGAATAGAATGTTTGGTTATTGATGAAAACACCAGGATCACTGATTTTAAAAAAGAAATTAAATTAAATGAAGTATACTATTATATGGCAAAGGGCATCCGCTAAATTTAAACCTTAATATTATGCTCAGCGATTTAAAGCAATCCGTACTAAAGGCCAATCTGGACCTGGTAAAACATGGCCTTGTAATTTTCACCTGGGGTAATGTAAGTGGTATTGACCGGGAAAAGGGACTGGTGGTAATAAAACCCAGCGGGGTTTCATACGATCAGATGAAAGTTACTGATATGGTGGTTGTAGACCTTGATGGAAAAGTTATTGAGGGTAACCTGATCCCTTCTTCGGATACTCCTACCCATCTGGTTTTATATAAAAACTTTGAAAATATCGGAGGGGTAGTTCATACCCACAGTGAATGGGCGTCCTCATGGGCTCAGGCAGGGCAGGGTATTCCGGCATATGGTACAACTCATGCCGATTATTTTTATGGTGAAATTCCCTGTACCCGTAAACTCACCAGGTATGAAACCGAAAAAATTTATGAAAAATCTACAGGTGACGTTATTGTTGAATGTTTTGAAACCCTCGATTATAATGTAATGCCCGGAGTGTTAGTTAATGGCCATGCACCCTTTTCCTGGGGTAAGGACCCTGATGAGGCAGTTCATAATGCCGTAGTGCTTGAGGAGGTTGCAAAAATGGCATTCAGGACCCAGGTGCTGGGCAATACACAGCCGGTAGATAAATATCTTCTTGATAAACATTATTTCAGAAAACATGGGAAAGATGCTTATTATGGTCAACAAAAAAAATTAAAATCCTAATATTATGAAAAAAATTAACCTGACTATTTTTGTTATTATTCTTTCGGGTTTTTGTTTTCCTTTATTATCACAGGAAAATAAACTGATTGTAAAAACCGAAGAGGGAAAAGACACGATCAGCAAATATATTTACGGGCATTTTGCCGAACATTTGGGAAGATGCATATACGATGGTATATGGGTTGGCGAGGATTCACCAATACCAAATACCCGTGGATTACGAAATGATGTTATTGAAGCATTAAAAGGTATAAATTTGCCGGTTTTACGCTGGCCGGGTGGATGTTTTGCAGATTCATATCACTGGAAAGACGGTATCGGGCCAAAAGAAAACCGTCCCCCAATAGTGAATATGTTTTGGGGCAATGTTACTGAAGATAACAGTTTTGGCACACACGAATTTCTCGATTTGTGTGAAATTCTGGGTACTGAACCATACATAGCCGTTAATGTTGGCAGCGGAACCGTTAAAGAAGCATCTGAATGGGTTGAATATGTAACTTCAGATAATGATAATCCGATGAGCAGGCTGAGAAAACAAAACGGAAGGGAACAACCATGGAAGGTTAAGTTTTGGGGTATTGGTAACGAAAACTGGGGCTGCGGAGGAAATATGGATGCTTCTTATTATGCCTCTCTGTATAAACGTTATGCAACTTATTGCCGCGCCGAATACCGGATTGCAAGCGGGGGATTAAACGATGATCCGGCATGGACCGAAACCGTGATGAACAGCACAAAAAACCATCAGGACCTTATTCAGGGTTATTCCTATCATCATTACACTGTTTGTAATACTTGGGAAAAGAAAGGTTCTGCCACCAATTTCGATGAAAATGAATGGTTTAAAACCATTTCGAAAAATTTTCAGATGGAAGAAAATTTAAAAGAACATATGGCGATAATGGACAAGTACGATCCGGATAAAAAAATCGGGTTATATGCTGACGAATGGGGAAACTGGCACGATGTTGAACCCGGAACAAATCCCGGATTCCTTTACCAGCAAAACACGCTGCGCGATGCGCTTACGGCTTCCATTTACCTGAATATTTTTAACAATCATTGCGACCGGGTAAAAATGGCCAATATTGCCCAGACTGTAAATGTTCTGCAGGCTATGATTCTCACGGAAGGCAGCAAAATGATAAAAACACCTTCATTTTATGTCTTTAAAATGTATAAAGTACACCACGATGCTTTATTGATGCCCCTGGAAATAACATGTGAAGATTATGTGCTAAATAATCAACGGATCCCTGCATTGTCCGCTTCGGCTTCCAAAAACAAAGAAGGCCAGATAAATATTACCATTGCTAATGTAAATCCAGAAAAAAGTATTCCAACTGATCTGACTATTGATAATGAAAAATACAGGGTTACAGGATCTGAGATAATTACAGCAGATAAAATGAATGCCTATAATGATTTTGATAAAGATGAGATGGTTTATATTCAGGAATTCAAAAGTTACAAACAAAAGGGAAATAACATACAGGTTACCCTGCCTTCGAAATCGGTGGTGCTTTTAACTTTATCTGAAAAATAATCAATACCTGTTGGGATGGTCTGTTAAAATGTGAAATAAATGAATGCAGTAAAATATACTATTGGAATCGATTATGGTACTGATTCGGTGCGGTCTGTACTTGTAGACACCCGTGATGGCAGTGAACAAACAAGTTCGGTATTTAATTATCCCCGGTGGGCTGCCGGGAAATATTGTAATCCATCACAAAATTTGTTCAGACAGCATCCACTGGATTATATTGAAGGACTGGAATTTACAATAAAAGAAATATTGGATAACTGCGGCCCTGATGTTGCCCGAAATATAGTGGCAGTTTCGGTCGATACCACAGGTTCCACACCCGTTGCAGTTAACCGGCAAGGCTTACCACTGTCGTTAATCCCGGATTTTGAAGAAAATCCCAATGCCATGTTTGTATTATGGAAAGACCATACTGCAGTAAATGAAGCTGACGAAATAAACAGGAAAGTAACCACTTGGGGTGGTGAGGATTATACAAAATATGAAGGGGGTGTATATTCATCCGAATGGTTCTGGGCAAAGATTTTGCACGTGTTGCGTGAAGATAAAAAAATCAGGGAATCTGCATATTCCTGGGTCGAACATTGCGATTGGATCCCTGCATTATTAACCGGAACTTCATCGGTTGAAAAAATTAAAAGGAGCCGATGTGCTGCCGGCCACAAAGCCATGTGGCATAAAAGCTGGGGAGGATTGCCCTCAGAGGAATTTCTTAAAACGCTTGATCCTTTATTATTGGGAATTCGGGAACGACTTTACGCAGAAACCTTTACTGTAGATCAGCAGGCCGGAATAATTTCAAAGGAATGGGCGCACAAACTTGGTCTTCCGGAAGATGTAATTATCGGAATTGGGGCATTTGATGCGCATCTTGGAGCTGTAGGCGCTGAGATAAAACCCTATTATTTGTGTAAGGTAATGGGCACATCTACCTGTGATATTATCACTGCCCCGGAAGCGGAGATTGGTAACATGCTGGTTAAGGGAATTTGTGGCCAGGTTGAGGGATCGGTACTGCCGGGATATATTGGGCTTGAAGCAGGGCAATCGGCTTTTGGCGATGTATATGCATGGTTTAAGAAGCTTTTGTTATGGCCCGTGGAAAATATCCTTTCACGATCAAATAAGCTGAATGAAGGTCTAAAGGATGAATTGATCAATGAAATTGTTGATAATCTTATTCCTCTTTTATCCGAAGAGGCTGGCAAGATACCTGTAAATGTTTCAGGAGAGTTTGCGCTCGATTGGCTCAACGGCAGAAGGACCCCCGATGCCAATCAGAATCTTAAAGGCGCTATTACCGGGTTAACCTTAGGATCTGATGCTCCAAGAATATTTAGGGCCTTAGTGGAAGCTACAGCTTTTGGCTCAAAAGCTATTGTAGAAAGTTTTATCAGCCAGGGTGTGCGGATTGACGGAATTATTGCTCTCGGGGGTGTGGCTAAAAAATCAGAATTTGTTATGCAGGTAATGGCCGATGTTTTGAATAAACCGATACTGGTGGCTCGTGCAGAACAGGCTTGTGCACTGGGATCGGCTATGGCTGCTGCTGTTGCTGGCGGAGTGTATGCTACGTTTGAACAGGCTAAAGAAAAGATGGGAAGCGGGTTTGAAAAAGAATATCTCCCAAATGGTATTAATGCTGTGAAGTATCAAATAATTTATGAGAGATATCGAAAGCTTGGTAAATTCATTGAAAATGAACTTACCCAT
Organism: Bacteroidales bacterium; assembly: GCA_016934395.1. Taxonomy (GTDB): domain Bacteria; phylum Bacteroidota; class Bacteroidia; order Bacteroidales; family UBA10428; genus JAFGSZ01. Next base: position 4,534 of record JAFGSZ010000087.1, on the reverse strand, counting down.
TAAGTTTTAATGTCAGAAGATTTCTCCGTACCCAATTTTTCATGTAATTTATGATAAATTCCCAATATAATTATCCAACATTCCATCTGGCGGTAGATTGTATTATTTTTGGATATGAAGAAGATGAATTGAAATTATTGATTACACATCGGAACTTTCCGCCCGCACAAGGTGAATGGTCCCTGGTAGGAGGGTGGGTTTCGGAAAACGAAACTGTTGAAGCGGCTGCTGCACGTGTATTGTTTCAAATAACCGGGTTAAAAGATATTTTTATGGAACAGGTTTTTGTATTTTCAGAACCTGACCGCGATTTGGGAGGAAGGGTAATCAGTGTGGCTTTTTATGCCATGATCCGAATTGACAAGCATGACAGGGATCTGGTTAACGAACATGGCGCCGAATGGTGGACATTAAAGGAAATTCCCAACCTGATTTTCGACCATAACAGCATGGTGGAACACGCACACGAAAAATTGAAACAAAAAGCAGGTTACGAATTGATTGGGAAGAATTTATTACCCGGGAAATTTACCATACTTCAGCTTCGAACCTTGTATGAAGCCATTTTTCAGCGAAAATTTGATCCCGGAAATTTCAGAAAAAAAATACTTTCCCTGAAGGTCCTTGAACGGTTAAACGACAAGAATACTGCGGATTCAAAAAAAGGGGCATTCTATTATCGGTTTATTAACCGACCACAGGAATTTATGCAGGATAGGATTGTCAGACAATAATTATTATTTTTATCCAGATGAAACTGGATGATTTTAATTCCGAAATAAATAAACTTAAATAAACCTGACCATTATGAAAAAATCATTATTATTTCTGAATACTGGTTTTTATATCTTATTGTTAACATTGCTTTTTCCCGCCTTTACTTTAAAAGCCTCGGCTACCGGGGATATTCACACATGGGAGATGATGGAAATCGTGTTAAAAGCAGAAAAGGAATATTCAAACTATTATACTGATGTTACCTGCTGGGTGGAACTCAAAGGACCCGAGTTTTCAAAAAAGGTTTATGGCTTTTGGGATGGGGCTAATGTTTACAAAGTACGTATTGTGGCCACAGCACCCGGAAAATGGCAATGGACCAGCGGATCGAATCAACCTGACGATGTTGGATTAAACGATCAACATGGTGAGTTTACGGCTATCGACTGGACTGATAAAGAGAAAGAAGAGAATCCAAACCGTCATGGATTTGTGCGGTCTTCACCAAACGGGCATGCTCTGGTATATGCTGATGGCACGGCCTTTTTTATGACCGGTGATACCTGGCTCGCTGGAGCAACATGGCGGCTGCCTTTCAGGGGAGCGGCGGTTATGAGTGATTATGTTCCAGGCCCGGGTATTGGTTTTGAAGATGCTGTGAATTACAGGAAAAACCAGGGATTTAATTCGGTAAGTATGATCTCATGTTTCCCGAACTGGGAATCAGACCTGAATGCTGCCACGTATGCAGACTCAACCGGATTGTTTTTAAGAAACGCCTGGGAAAAATTCGATTACCTGGTTGCTGATGGTAATATGACTTCGAAAAATATGCGCGATGAATATGGCAATAAACCTTTTCACATGTCGGATGAACATTTGGGTGTGGCCGATTTTGACCAAATTATTCCGGAGTATTTTCAAAGTCTGGATAAAAAAATGCAGTATTTATCCGATGTTGGAATTGTACCCTTACTGGAAACTGTAAGACGGGATAACTGCCCGGCATGGAAGGCCTATTCTGACAATTTTAATGAATCGTATTCACGGTTTGTACAATATCTTATTTCCCGCTATGGCGCCTACAACTTCCTCTTTAGTGGAATCCATCTCGACTGGATACCTAAAGAATACAGTCTTACGGCCGATGAATTTAATGAAGTACTTACCTATCATCTCAATAAGTATGGCCCTTTACCTTTCGGCCAACCGCATACTACACTAATCAATAATTCAACGTATTTGCAATTCGGACATGGAGAAAATTGTCCCTGGCTTACTATGCACAGCGTGGGAAACAAACCCCGGGATCATGGTTTTTATCCGGCGCTTGAGGTGCTTTATAATCTTACTCCTGCATATCCTGCCATTAATTTTGAGCCTTATTATACGGGCTGGAACCACGAAATTAACAAACCGGCAGGAGAACGACCCGAGGCAAATTCACCGCGTGATAATTATTTTTCCAGGGCACAGATGTATGGTTCTGTACTTTCCGGAGGGTTGTCCGGACATGTGCATGGCACGGCATCCTATGATATTACCACCACCGGCGAACCTGAAGGTATGCGTCCTCACATATGGGAAGCGTTGCGGTATGAATCTGCGAATTATATGAAACATCTTGCCGCGTTTGTTTTATCTGAAGGGATTCGATTCCAGGAATTACAGCCTGCCTCTCAACTGATCAGTCCCAGGAAAGCACCGGGCAGTCCTGAAGACGGCCTTGACGGCTGGTCGTTTATGATGCTCACTCCCGAAAAGGATTTTGCCTTACTGTATTTTGAAAACAAAGCAGTAATTCCTGTATTAAGCGGATTTAATGCCGGAGTTTCCTATGCTTTTCAATGGTTTGATACTATTACAGGTGAATGGTCTGCCAAAATACCGGTTACAGCTGATAAAAAAGGGAAAATTAAAGTACCGGCATTTCCGGATGGGAAAAATCCCGCTAGTATGGATATAGCCGCGAAAATTATTGAAAATCGCTGATTTTTTGTTCATTATCTCAATAACCCCGAAAGCCCTTCCTTATCCAGGATCTGAATATGTTTTCCGGTGGCTTTTATATAACCGTCATGGTCAAGTTCGCGTAAAGCACGACCCAGCGAAGGCCGGGTAACCCCGAATAATTCGGCTAACTCGTTTTGGGATTTCGGCAACACAATTTCATCTGACCGGGTTCTTTTAACAATCTGGAGAATATAGTGGGCAATTTTTCCTTTAATGGTTTGAAAAGATAGAAACCGGATCTTGTTCGAAAGAAATTGTGCACGATTAGAAATATTGCTTAGAAAATTATTCAGGACCACATCGCTTAATTGTAAAAGTTTAATAAACTGATTTTTAGGAATGCTGATTATGATGACTGAAGTGTTTGCCACAATTGTTACCGGATACCGGTTATTGGAACCAAACAGAAAGGCCGGAGCAAGTGCTCGCGGACTTTCAATATCTTCAATTTTTATGGTTTTTCCGGTAAAATCCACCATCTCTCCTTTTACACTTCCTTCGGCTAAAATTAGAAAGTTCCGGCATTCGGTATCGCTATGGGCAATAATATCTTCTTTATTATACTTTTTTTCTCTGAAATTAACAGTGTTTAATAATTGCTGAATCTGATCGAGATTTAATCCTCTGAAAACCGGACAGTACTCTAGATTTGGATGCATATGCTTTGTTTTTGGTAAAAATAATTTAATAAATCAACTTATTGTAACATATGTTACCGTTTTATAAAGTAATCGTGCAGTACTTTTGTTTTATATTTTAAAAATTCAGATTATGCTGCGTGAAGTTGTAAAAATAGATGAAGACCTCTGTAACGGATGTAGTGCCTGTATACCGGCGTGCCATGAAGGGGCATTACAAATTATTGACGGAAAGGCACGATTAGTCAGCGACCTGATGTGCGACGGTTTGGGCGCCTGTATTGGTCACTGTCCCATGGATGCGATAACTATTGAAAAACGGGAGGCCGAGCCTTACAATGAAGTTAAAGTAATGGCTTTTATGGCTGAAAAAGGAAAAAACACGGTTACAGCACATTTGAAACATCTTAAAGAACATGGTGAAACAGATTACCTGAGGGAAGGGGTAAGATATTTAACAGAAAACAGGGATAAGCTAAATTTCGATCTTGAAGAAGTAATTAATGAAGTACACGGAAAAAGGCCCGCATTTGAAGTTAATCAGATGCAGCACAATCATGGCGGAGGTTGTCCCGGTTCACGCCCAATGAGCTTTACTCCGAAAAACGAAAGCACAGAGAACCCATTGGTTTCAGGACAATCGGAATTACGCCAGTGGCCGGTGCAGATGCATCTTATTAATCCTGCTGCTTCGTATTTTCAAAATTCAGATCTTTTACTGGCAGCCGATTGTGTTGCTTTTGCTGTTGGAAATTTCCACCAGAAGTTTTTAAAAGGTAAAAGTGTGGCTATAGCCTGCCCGAAACTGGATACCGGACAAGATACCTATCTTCAAAAATTAGTAAAACTAATAGATGAAGCAAAAGTTAATACCATTACGGTAATGATTATGCAGGTTCCTTGTTGCGGAGGTTTGCTTCAAATGGCTAAGGCGGCCATTCAGAATTTTTCAAGAAAAGTTCCTGTGAAAGTCATGGTGGTATCTGTGGAGGGAGAAATACTGAGTGAAGAATGGGTGTGATATTTTAAAGTGCCTAAAGTATTTAAAGTGTCTAAAGTATTTAAAGTGCCTAAAGTGTCTGAAGTGAGCTAAAGTGTCTAAAGTGCCTAAAGTGAGCTAAGGTGAAGGAAGTGACTGAAGTGAGCTAAAGTGTCTAAAGTGCCTA
>JAFGSZ010000086.1 GCA_016934395.1 Bacteroidales bacterium | reverse complement strand
TATCTGTATATCAGAAGTTTTTATTATTTACGAACATCCCTTTTTAGAGTATTTTTTATTTTATAATATTAATATTCCCAAAGGTCATGTTCCATTTTAAATAAAGACTCTCTTATTTTTTCGCTTTCAAGTAAAGCATCAATTCCAAGAGTATATTGATTAATAAGTCGGTTATTATAAACATTGGATTCAGCAAAAATAAAACTGTCGAACCTTCTTTGCCAGAAAAAATCATCGAAAGAAATGCGCTGGGCATCGTTGTGATCATTAAAAGTTTCATGATTTGCCAGGATAGGACGCACTTCGGGGAAATAAACCCAGAATGTTTTTCTTCTTAATACATCCTCAGTAGGCATACCCTGATCATCTTCCCGGTTATAAATCCTTATCGGGCAAATACCGATAATCCTTACGTCCATCACGGATTTTGCTTTATCAAAAAACCATTTTTCCTTAACTAATACTAGTTTAACCTGATCCGTTCTTCTGTCTCTTTCTATTACCCGTTCCACTAACTGACCTGTTGACGGGTCCTGAGTTTTTATGGTATCCACACCGGCATCCATCGCAGCATCTATCTGGTCGCGGGTCATTGGAACAGTAAATTCGTTTAACGGGTCATCAGGAGAAAATGCACGTATTCCTTCATTATCAATACCGTATAATAAAAGATCTATAAGGCTCATACGTTCTCCAATAGGCTGTGTGGGGTAATATAGCTGAAGGTTCTTTTTCTGCCGTAAATCAATCATCCGGTATATAACTTTTGACCACATTACATCTGCCTCTCTCACGTAATCATAAGGCACAGGTTTTTTAAAAGGTATGTGCTCTTTAATATAAACCTCCTGCATCTGATCCTGACCTTGAACTTTGTAAGAAATGGTGAAGATTAATAATCCGACTAATAATAGAACAACTCGTTTCATTACTATATAATTTAAGTTAATTTATTCTAAAGTTAATTGTTGATAATGGACGCTGCGAACCATCAGGGCCAACAGCTTTTATGTCCTGAATATAAATTCTTGATCCTCTGCCTAAATTATTTATTATATTTCTTTGCTCGTCTGTAAACCGGTTTCCTTTTGCTGTAGCGTCCCTGACAAATCCCTGTACAGTAGTAGAAATGGTAAACTCTGTTACTGTAAATTTTAAATCGAAATCGAATCCTTCTTCCATCTCTGCAGTAACTCCAAGCTGGGCCAGTAGCACATTTTTATCAATAGAACCTCCGTTTTTTGCAGCAACTTTTGCCACTGGTGTAGGAACAATTTTTACCCTGAATTCTTCAGTACCCATACTTCTGCGTTTACCATCAATTTCGGCAAAAACGGTTACCATGCTATTTCCGGGTCTTTTTGGTCTTACAATATATTCGGAACCGCTTTTTTTGGAAATATCACCGTTTGTCATCGTCGGGAATATTTTATCTGCCGGCACATTAGAAACGGAAACTTTCACCGGGTTGTCTACTCCAAGATAAAAAACATTCATTTTTGTCGGAGACACTACAACATTACCTTCGGCTACCTGGTAGCTTTGCTTAAACGGCCGGGTAATTGTTCCGGAAGGGCCCTGCAATTCTATTATACCTCCCCAAGCCCGAAATCCTGTTGAGTTTTCAGTGCGTTTAAATAATCCGCGACCATTATGAATCGGGATACTATCATATTGCACGCCATCTTTTTTCTTATACAGCCAGATTCCATCAGTTAAAGCAGAATCATAAGGTTGTGAAGCGCTGGTAACCCAAACAACCGGATCCTGTGTAGAATCTGTAGCTGCGAGAAATACCTGGGCAGCGTAATCGTTTCCGCGAATAATATAGTTTGAATTTGGAATAACTGTGGCTTCTACTTTGTTAAACTTAATAGAACCGGCGTCGATCTGGGAATATAAATAATTTACCACTTCAGATTCGGCATTGCTGATATCAATTTGCAGGCTCGACATAATAGCCAGAAAGCCCACAAGTGGCGAATGGCCGAATTTATGATATTCCCATTCCATTTTTTCAGCATCTTTCGACTTTTTAGATTCGGAATGTTCAGACTCTGTATTAAGACTGCTCATTATCGATTCTCTTAATGCAGTGCTCTCTTCCGGCACCAGGCTAAGCAGAAAATCCCGATATTCATTGATACTTTCTTTCAGAATTCTGCCCTTACTGTTTTTATTCAGTTCCGGGCCAATCATAATTCTGTTTGGTGTATCATAATCGGTAGTCGCGGCAATATTTTCAGTAATTATTTTGTCACCTTCCAGGGCAGTTGTCCCTTCTCCTTCAGCCGCCAAAACCACTTCAACTTTTAATTTATGAATGTTTGAGATAAGTTCTTCCGCTCTTTTTTGCACATCAACAGCTTTTTCCTTCCATGGCCCGACCTTAGCACGATTTAGTTCCTCCTGATAATCGAAATTTTTATACACTTCATCGATTTTTGATTTCAGTGTTTTATGGGTTTTTCCAAGGCCCTCTTCAATAATCTGAAAAGCGTCAAGTACGCTGGTAGATACATTAAGTGCAAGTAGCGCTGTAAGCACTAAATACATCATACCAATCATTTTTTGTCTTGGGGTTTCTTTTCCGTGGCCCATGGGTTTCTATGATTTCTCTGGTATTTTTATACTTATTTAGTTAACATGTTCATTGAAGAAAGCATATTCCCATATATTGTATTGAGGGAGGATAAACTTTCTTTTAAGCGTGATACCTCTTCTTTATATTTGTTAGTTTCTTCAACAGATTCCTTTAAACTGGTTATCATATTGTTTAATCCGGAATAAAGTTCTTTAGAATCTTTAATTTGTGTATTACTGTCTTTTATCTGAAGTTCATAAACAGTATTAAGCGCAGCAAGACTTTGATTTAATGTTTCCAATTTATCTTCATAATCCTTATTTCCTTTCGAAATTTTTTGTTGATCATCCAGAATTGATGTGGAAACGTTTTTATATGTATTGGCAACTTCAGATCCTGATTTGGAAATGATATCTGCTGTATTAACATATGCACTGGATAAACTGCCTACGGAATCTTTAATACTGTCTGTTGTTTTGAGATAAGTTTCTTTAATAGTATTAATTGAAGTTGTAGCGTCTTCTAAACTTTGAAGGAAACCAGCCGTAGCAGCCGTAGCTTTTGAAATATCAGATAAATTGGATGTGGTTTCACTAAGTTTTCTCAACCCTTCACCTAATTTTCTGAAATTCTCATCATCCATACCCGATTGCTCAAGAATATCTTCAATCCGTTCAATAGGACGCTCGTTTTCAAGCAATTTAGATTCCTTAAATTGTTCAATATCATCAGGATCAGACATACCGGCAAGTTCCGGATATACCAGCGTCCAGTCAAGTTCTTCATGCAATGGTTCAAAGGCTGAGAAAAAGAAGATAATTGCCTCAGTACTTAAACCTAGTGTCAATGCTATACCCGCTCCTTTCCAGTGTTGAATTTTAAAAAGAGCTCCAATAATAACTACGGATGCGCCAATTCCATATAGCTTGGCCATAAAATTTTTCCATCCTGAACTTTGAACAATATCGGTAATATTCATGATTAATGACGGTTTCGGGAATTAATAATAATTACACACGATTAGTTACTACCTAAATAAGATCTCACACATCTAAATCCGATAAACGATTTAGCAGTATCCTGATATTCATAACTTCTGGTACCATTCTGAAGATAATATCCAATATCCTTCCATGAACCTCCGCGAATGACCTTTCGTTTTAATACAGGAGGATCATCAGGTAATGCATTATATTTATAATCAGGATTCATATCGTGAGAGAACATATAAGCAGATTCATCATAAGCATTAGATGTCCATTCAGCAACGTTTCCTGCCATATCATACAATCCAAATTCGTTAGGTTGATAAGTTCCTACTGCTGCAGTGGTTAATCCACCATCATCGGCATAATTACCACGCAAGGGTTTAAAATTGGCCAGAAAACAACCTTCTTTATTTCTTGTATAATATCCACCCCATGGATACATCGAATGATCAAGTCCTCCTCTAGCAGCATATTCCCATTCAGTTTCTATAGGCAAACGATATTCATGTACACCTGGCTGACCTGAAGAATTTAGCGCTGAATTTAATAATTGTGTTCTCCAGATACTAAACGCTGAGGCTTGTTTCCAGGTTACACCTACAACAGGATAATTGTCGTATGAAGGATGCCAGAAATACATCGTGGCTAAAGGCTCATTATAAGAATAGGTAAAGTCAGAAATCCAGCACAATGTATCGGGATAAACATTAACTAAGTCGCGAATAACAAATGATGATCTGTCTTTGATTTCGATTCTTTCACCATCGTTATTAATAATATATCCCTCATATTGTTTAGTTTGAAAATTATAACGATTGGATTTTTTAGCAGCTTGTTTTAAATCAATCCAGAAATATTCGTAGGTTAATTTACGTGTATCAATTTCTTTTTTGTTAAAGAAACGCTCCTGATCTGATAAATATAATTCGCTCAGGATTTCATTTACTTCCTCATCTCTAAAGTCAATTTTTATATCCCAGTTCAGCGCAGGTGGATCAATGGGATTACCAAACTCATCTTCCGAAACTACATAATCATCGATTTGTTCACCGAGCATTCTGCGCATAATCGAGTCTTTTACCCAATAAACGAATTGCCGGTATTCGTTATTTGTAATTTCTGTTTCATCCATCCAGAAGGCATCCACAGACACTGTTTTTGAGAACGTAGTTTGCGCCCAGGATACATCTTGGTCACTTTGTCCCATAGTAAAACTTCCCTGAGGGATAAACACCATACCGAACGGATCCGGTTCAAAATACTTAGTTCTACCTGGTACTCCAGTTAATTCCCCACTTTTGTAATTTGAACACCCATTAATAATTAATAATGCAATTACAATTCCTAATGAAGCTGGTTTTTTCATGATTAAACAATTTATCTGAAATAACTTTAATATATCAAGTTAATAAAATTTACACTCTGTTATTATAAAAATCTTATGCTCTTATATTTTTGAGGGCTTTTTTCCACTCCGATATTAAAACAATAGTTGAGCACAATTTCATGCGATCCCTGCGAAAATTTCGTTAAGTCTGTGGTTGCAAAGTCATATGCATAACCCACTTTAAGACCATTAAATATTTCTATTCCAACCATACCTATAATTGCATTTGCTGGTCTATAAGTAACGCCACCCCAGAATTTTTTATTGTATAGTATAGTTGTATTTAAATCAAAATCGGTAATTTTTGCATCTGATTTTATTAGCACTGAGGGTATAATTTCAAAAGCAGGGTTGGCAAGTTGAACGCTATAACTAGCAGTAACATAATAATGACGGACTAATTTTTCTTTTGCTTCACCTGCAGTTGTTGATGTTCCGGATTCATCAGGATATTTTAATTCGGGTTCCAGTAAATGAGTTGAAGATATTCCTAAATAAATATTTTCGCTTCTATAAAACAAACCGACATTTAGATCAAATCCAAAAACATTTTGATTTCCCTTGGGAATAGATTCATCATCTTCAAAACTCCCCCCCGGGATTTCCCATTTATTGCCATCGGTATTACGGTTAATAAATCCTCCGCTTACTCCAATGCCCAACTTACCATTTTTTACATTTATTCTATAGGCATATGCCAGTTTTAAATCAATATCCGAATTAAATCCATATACATCTCTGTATAGTGCAAGTCCAACACCATGACTAGACCCAAATAAATTAAAAGGGGCATTTACCGTAAAGTAAAAGCTTTCAGGTGCACCTGGAAATCCGATCCACTGCTGTCGTGTGATAGCGCTGGCGCAAATCATATCATTATTACCTGCAGACCCTGGGTTTATTGACATATGGTTAAACATAAATTGGCTAACTTGAGGAAATTGTTGTCCGCTTATATTAAAAAAAATAAGCAACAACACCCCAAAAAATATAATTTTTCTCTTCATATTTTACTTACCCACTAATTTTTGAATCCTAAGTCTGTCAAGCCTTTTCTAAAATAGTAAAATAAGTAAAAATATTGTATTCCTACAAATTTTATCAACAGTATTCTGTTAATAAAACCTTTCGTGAAAATTATCTTTTTATACTAAGATTGATAAAATAATGTTTCTTTTTTACTTAAGTTTCTACAAATAATTATAAAAGACTTGGCACTTTTTTTTAAAGAATTGTAAAATAATTACTTATAATGTATTGTTGATAATTAAACTAACTTCTGATAAGATTTCCACCAAAGATCGGGAATTTCATGTTTGCATGCCAGCTGATAGTCTTCGGGAGAACAGGAAATTATTTTATTTTTTTGATTTTGTAATGGGATTTCCATCCACCATCTTCCGCTAACCAGGCTTTTATAAAACATAATTTCATAATCCATATTTTCGTGGCCCACAATAAATGTTTTAAAATCTGTATTTTCAGAAGAGGGGAACTCGGTTTTCCTGGCTGATATTCCATCAATAAAATACCAGATAACCTGAGCAGCAAGGTGATGCGTTTGATTATTCAGGTCGAATTTTGGATTAACCTCATAGAGACCAAAATTTGTAATATGATCACTAATACCGGCATATCGGGCAATCTGGCAGGCTTCATCAGCAAAAAGTCCGTTTGGTGAGGGGAACTGATGTGCCGGGGCATCAGACTGTTTTATGGCACTGATATCAAAACTTACAATATCTGTATCACGAAGAATAGGTTCTGCAGCAGTAATATCATTTTTTAACCAACCCAAACGAAGGGCATCATGAAAAACAGTATTCAGATAATCGGCATTTTTTGGATTTATTAAATATTGCTGATGTGCAAGATTAACAAACTTAAATAAATGGGTATTCTTATTTAATAGTATTTTACTTAAATATGTTTCCGAATTAAATTTTTTTTCTTCCAGGTCAATATCAATTTTTTTATCTATACAGGTAAGGTTCAGGGATTCTTTAGTTTCTTTATAAGCCTGATAAACCGGGTAAGTCAAATCCTGAGAACCGCCAATAATTATGGTAATTACCTGGTTATTTTGTAATTCAAATATTACATCGCGAAGTGCAAAATAAGTATCATCAAAAGTATTCCCCTGTTTTAAATTTCCCAAATCGATAATTTTATTTTTTTCACTGGTTTTGGTTAACCGGTATAGATTAGATCGTATCTTATCGGGAGCCAGAGAAGTACCTTTATTATTTGAGTTTCTGTCTTCGGGTACACCTAAAATTGCAATTTTGTAATTGCTTAAGTCATCAACAGGGTTGCTTGCTGTATTTATTCTGATATTAGCTCCGATCGTATGCGTTTCAGGCTGATAGCCTTCGTCTGGTTTATCAAGGCTTACAGGTTCAAGGTAATCATTTATATTCATTATCTATTGGGACAATTTATTAAAATCATTTTTTCTTTTTTGAATCACCTTCTTCAATAATTTTTTTACAGTCTGCAAGACTTAAGGATTCCGGATCTTTACCTTTCGGGATTTTATAATTGTTTTTCTTAAAAGCAATATAGGGCCCCCATCTCCCATTAAGCACCTGCAAATCAGGTTCCTCTTTAAAAGACTGAATTACTTTGTTGCGATCCTGCTCCCTTTTTGCTTCTATCAGTTCAATGGCTCTTTTTGCAGTAATAGTATAGGGATCGTCGATATTCTTTTTTAGCGAATAAAACTTTGAATCGTGACGAATATAAGGTCCAAATCTGCCAATAGCAACTACCATTTCTTTATCTTCAAAAGTGCCTACATTGCGGGGCAGTCTGAACAGGGCCAGTGCTTCTTTAAGAGTGATAGTTTCTATATTCTGCCCTTTTAATAAGCTGGCAAATTTTGGTTTTTCAGTATTCTCATCGGTGCTGTTTTCCCCGATCTGGGCAAGGGCGCCATATCTTCCCAGGCGAACAAATACGGGCTTACCCGTTTCCGGATCATTGCCCAATAATCTTTCACCTTTACTTCGCTCAGAAACTTCAAGCGTATTAGATACCTGTTTATGAAACGGATTATAAAACTTATCAAGCATTTTAGTCCAATCCAGTTTACCGCTTGCAATATCATCAAATTCTTTTTCTATGGTAGCAGTAAAATTGTAATCCAGGATATTTTTAAAGTATTCAATAAGAAAATCATTTACTATCATTCCAATATTATCAGGGAAAAGTTTCGATTTTTCTTTTCCGAAAATTTCGGTAATAACTTTTTCGGTAATGGTTTTATCTTTTAAATCCAGGGCAATACATTTACGTTCTTTTCCTTCGCGGTCTTCTTTTAAAACATATCCGCGGTTCTGGATGGTTGAAATGGTTGGAGCATATGTTGACGGCCGGCCAATACCTAATTCTTCCAGTTTTTTTACGAGACTGGCCTCTGTGTACCTCGGCGGTGAATTCGTAAATTTTTGAACCGCATCAATATTTACGTAATTTAATTTATCGGCAACCTTCAGCGGAGGAAGAAGACCTTTAGTTTCTTCTTCCGGATCATCATCTGTCGATTCAATATAGACTTTTAAAAATCCGTCGAAATTAAGAACTTCCCCAACAGCAATAAAATTTTCTGTGGCATTCGATACATCAATAGTAACAGTGGTTTTTTCGAGCTTTGCATCACTCATCTGCGAAGCTATGGTTCGTTTCCAGATAAGTTCATAAAGTTTTTTTTCTGAATTATTTCCCTGAATGTCCTGCTTTTCAAGATATGTGGGGCGTATAGCTTCATGAGCCTCCTGTGCGCTTTTTGATTTGGTTTTATACTGACGTATGTGCACATATTGAGCGCCAAATTCTTTGGTAATTACCTTTTTTGCAGCATCTAATGCAGTGTCTGATAAATTCACGGAATCAGTACGCATATAGGTAATTTTTCCTGCTTCATATAATTTTTGAGCCACCGTCATTGTCTGAGAAACAGAATATCCGAGTTTACGACTTGCTTCCTGTTGAAGGGTGGAAGTAGTAAATGGTGGGGAAGGAGATTTTTTTGTTGGTTTTTTGGTAACATCAATTACTGAAAACTCTGAAAGTTTACATTGTTCCAGAAATTTTCTTGCTCCATCAACCGTTTCAAATCGCTTAGAAGCTTCTGCTCTTAATTGTTGCGAAACATTTTTAGAATTAAAAATGGCGGTTACTTTAAAAGAGGATACGGGTTTAAAATTAATAATATCACGTTCTCTTTCAACCACTAATCTTACCGCTACTGATTGAACCCTGCCGGCTGATAATGATGGTTTCACTTTTTTCCAAAGTACCGGTGAGAGTTCAAAACCAACTATACGGTCAAGGATTCTTCGTGCCTGCTGGGCATTTACCAAATGCTGATCGATACTCCTGAAATTTTTTATAGATTCTAAAATTGCATTTTTTGTAATTTCATGAAATACAATTCTTCTGGTATTTTCAGGATTAAGGTTTAGTACTTCAGACAAGTGCCATGCAATGGCTTCACCTTCACGGTCTTCATCAGAAGCCAGCCATACGGTTTTTGAATTTTTTACAAGCTTTTTGAGTTCGGCAACAATTTTTTTCTTGTCTTCAGGTATTATATATTGAGGTGTAAAATTATTTTCCAGGTCGATGCCAAAATTTTTTTTAGCCAGGTCCCGAATGTGCCCCATACTTGATTTTACCTGGAAATCTTTACCAAGAAATTGCTCAATTGTTTTTGCTTTTGCCGGTGATTCAACGATAACTAGATTTTCAATCATTTAATAATAATTATTTTATGCGCACAAATTAAACGAATTACAAAGGTAACTTCAAAATTTTAAACTAAATAATTATTACTTTTACGCCGAAACAGTAAAAATAGTATGAGTGAAACAAGTAAATATATAAAAAGTTATAATAAAGTTTTTTGGATATTGTTCACATTTCCTTTCGCAGTAATGCTAATCCTGTTCACTTTAATTTCTGCCGGTAAACTGGGATATATGCCGCCTTTTGACGAACTGGAAAATCCGGAAACCAATATTGCAACACAAATAATATCCGAAGATAATAAGGTTTTAGGAACTTTTTACCTTCAAAACCGGACCTATGTGGGATATAATGAGCTTCCCCCTTATCTTATCGACGCCCTGATCGCAACAGAAGATATACGGTTTTACAAACATTCCGGTATCGATCCAAAAGGATTGGTAAGAGTTATTGTACGTACTTTATTAATGGGCGATAAAAGTTCGGGAGGTGGGAGTACCATAACCCAGCAGCTGGCAAAAAATTTATTTCCGAGAGATACAACTTTTTATCCGTCAAAAATACGCAGATCTGTAGTATTAACTCTTACAAAATTCAGGGAATGGGTTACCGCAATCAAGCTGGAGAGATCTTATACCAAAAATGAAATTATTGCCATGTATTTTAACCAGTTTGATTTTCTTTATCAGGCTGTAGGCATTCATTCAGCAGCAAAGGTTTATTTTAATGTTGCTCCCGATTCACTCTCAATTGAACAGGCGGCTTTACTTGTCGGAATGGCAAAAAATCCGGGCTTGTATAATCCCAAACGATTTCCTGAACGGGCAAAAAGCAGAAGAGATATAGTTTTTTCACAAATGTATAAATACGGGTATCTGGATAAAGAAAGCAGGGATTCGCTAATTAATATTCCAATTGAACTGGATTTCCAGAAAATAGACCATGATGAAGGTATTGCTACATATTTCAGGGAATATTTGCGCAGAACATTAACGGCTAAAGAGCCAAAGCGAAGAAATTATTTTTTATATGATAGTTACAGGGAAGATTCTATTTTGTGGCATGAAAATCCTATGTATGGCTGGTGTAATAAAAATTTAAAACCTGATGGTACACCATATAATATATATACCAATGGTTTAAAAATATATACCCCTGTAAATTATTTCATGCAAAAATATGCCGAAGAAGCTATTGCTGAGCATTTGGGGGGGTATTTGCAGGCCGCCTTCTTTCGTGAAAAGAAAGGAGTTACCGGGGCCCCTTTTTCCAAAGATCTTACACCTCAGCAAATCAGAGACCTGATGTACCGTGCAATGATAAATTCTGAAAGAGGCCGGATTCTCCGAAATATGGGAGTATCCAATGATTCAATTTACCGAATATTTAATACTCCTGTAGAGATGACCATTTTTAACTGGAAGGGAGATATTGACACGGTTATGACCCCAATGGATTCTATTCGTTACTTTAAGCATATTTTACAGGCAGGTTTTATGTCAATGGATCCGACAACCGGTTATGTTAAAGCATATGTGGGGGGTCTGGATATGCGATATTTTAAATACGACCATGTTACTCAGGGTAAACGACAGGCAGGATCTACATTTAAACCCTTCCTATATGTATTAGCCATGCAGGAAGATGGATACGATCCGTGTTTAAAGGTTCCGAATGTATCGGTATCTTTTTCAGTGAGGGATACCATATGGTCGCCAAGATCAATGAGTGATCCCCAGGATTTGGGACAGATGCGTTCGTTACGCTGGGGTCTTGCCCGTTCTGAAAATAATATCTCGGCATATCTGGTGCAGCGGTTTAAACCCCAGCCAATTGCTGAAATTGCATACAAATGCGGAATTAAAAGTTATATTGATCCGGTGCCTCCAATGATATACGGAACATCAGACATGAGTGTGGAAGAAATGGTAGCGTCATATGCCACCTTTGCCAATAAGGGTATTCATATTGATCCCGTATTCGTTACACAGATCAGGGACAGAAACGGAAACCTTCTGGCTGAATTTTCACCGAATAAAAAGGAAGCTATTAGTGCATATACGGCCTATCTTATGATTAAACTAATGGAAGGTGTTACTTCTACCAACCTGGGAGAGGGATACAGAAGAGGCGGTACTGCTGCAGGATTACGGTATGGTAAATATGGGTTTACGGGTGAAATTGCCGGTAAAACCGGAACCACACAAAACAATTCAGACGGCTGGTTTATTGGGATTACACCAAAGCTTATCTCCGGCTTATGGGTAGGGGCTGAAGACCGGTCGGTTCATTTCGACAGAACAGCTATGGGATCGGGAACCAGTATGGCTATGCCCGTTTGGGGAAATTATATGCAACGGATATATGCCGATTCAACATTGGGGATTTCCCAGGAAGATATTTTTGAAAAGCCGGAAGGATTTAGTTTAAACCTGGACTGTAATTCCAAATCTACCGATTCGGATATGGATGAAAATTTTGAATATAACGAACTGGAATTTTAGTTCAGCCGATTGTTTATCTTCATTGAATAAGTTATCAATTCAACCCGGCAATTCATCTTTTATTTATGTAAAAAGGAACTTTACAGCCTGGTCAACACGGTCCACTGCAATAATTTCAATACTCAGATTTTTTCCAAGCTGTTTTTTGTCTGTGGAATTAGAAATCAGTATTTTTTTAAAACCGATTTTATCGGCTTCTTTTACTCTTTGCTCAATACGGTTTACAGGGCGAATTTCGCCCGACAGGCCAACTTCAGCCGCAAAGCAAATATTCCGGGTAACCGGCCGGTCAACATTTGATGACAGGATGGCGCTGATTACAGCCAGATCAATACCCGGATCGTTTATTCGCAAACCTCCTGCAATATTTAAGAATACATCTTTTGTGGTAAGATGAAATCCTGCCCGTTTCTCTAATACAGCAAGCAGCATATTTAATCGCCGGGCATCAAACCCTGTGGTAGATCGCTGAGGCGTGCCATATGCGGCTGAACTTACCAGGGCCTGAATTTCGATTAAAAAAGGACGTATGCCATCAACAGTGGCTCCTATCGCTATTCCGCTAAGGTTATTGTAGTTATGGCTTAATAATATTTCAGACGGATTTTCAACTTCAACGAGACCGTTGTCAAACATTTGGAAAATACCCAGTTCTGATGTTGAACCAAAACGATTTTTAAAGGCCCTCAACACCCGGTAGTTGTAATTTGAATCTCCTTCAAATTGTAATACAGTATCAACAAGATGTTCCAATACTTTAGGTCCTGCAAGATTACCATCTTTTGTAATATGCCCAATCAGTATTACCGGTGTTGAAGATTGTTTGGCATATCGTAATAATAGTGCAGCGCATTCACGAACCTGGGAAATACTACCCGGAATTGATTCCAGGGCTTCGGTATACATGGTTTGTATTGAATCAATAATCACCAGTTCGGGTTTGAGATGTTCGATCTGAGGGAGCACAATTTCTAATTGTACCTCATTAAGAATGTAACAATTGTCATTATTACCGCTTAATCGTTCAGCACGCATTTTTATTTGCCGGCCGCTTTCTTCACCTGAAATATATAGTATTTTGCTTTTAGATAACAGGGCTAACTGCAGGGCTAATGTAGATTTTCCTATTCCCGGTTCTCCGCCCAACAGAACAACTGATCCGGGCACTAATCCACCCCCAAGTACTCTGTTTAATTCCCCAATACTTGTGGGAATTCTTGTATTTTCACCGGCAGAGAAATTTTTAAGCGGTTGAGGTAATTCACGCGATGAAAGGACATTATTTTTTTGAGGGCCTGATATTTTAGTAATTACTTCTTCAATATAAGTATTCCATTGATCGCAGGAAGGGCACTTTCCAACCCATTTTGGAGCTTCTGCCCCGCAATTCTGGCAAATAAATACAGTTTTTGTTTTGGCCATAAATACGTAATTCCTCAGTAATAATTCAGAGGTATCCGGTAAAGGATTTTATTTTTTATTTTCGAGTATAAATGTTGTTGAATAACCTTTAACCAGATCAATGGTGACTACTTCACCGCCATACGATGTTACAATATCGGCGCCAACTACTTCTTCAGGTTTATAATCACTTCCTTTAACAAGAAAATCAGGTTTAATTTGCTGAATAAGATTATGGGGTGTATCCTCTGCAAATAATATCACAGCGTCAACAAAATGAAGGGAAGCCATTACAACTGCCCTGGAATCCTCATCCTGATAGGGTCTGTCAGGGCCTTTAATATTCCGAACAGAGGAGTCGGTATTTAAACCCACAATCAGGATATCACCCAAATTTGCAGCTTTAGCCAGATATTCAACATGGCCTTTGTGCAGGATATCAAAACAACCATTAGTAAAAATAATTTTGAGACCTTTAAAATGCCATAATGTAAGACGTTTATTCAAATCCTCAAGGCCTACAATTTTTGATTTTATCACGTCAAGTTTATTCATGAAGACACAGGATTATGTTTTACTGGTTCAAAAATAATAAAGGCCGGGATTTTTGAAAAACTTTTATACTAATTTGTTTTTTGCTGTATCGGGGAAAATTATGGTGGGTTTAAACATTTTAGCTTCCGAAACATCCATCATAGCGTAAGCAATAATAATAATTACGTCACCGATTGCAGCTTTTCGGGCAGCAGGCCCATTAAGACATACCTCTCCGGATCCCCGTTGCCCTGTAATTACATAAGTTTCAAGCCGTTCACCATTGTTGATATTCACAATCTGCACTTTCTCATTTTCAATAATATTTGCAGCATCCATCAGATCTTCATCAATGGTAATACTTCCCACATAATGCAGGTTTGCTTCTGTGATGGTTACTTTATGAATTTTCGATTTTACGACTTCAACAAACATGATACAAATTTACAAAATAAAATTAATATTGTCTATTAATCTGATTTCTCCGATTTTTACTGCTACACATCCCACTTTAAAAGAGGGTTCGTCCCAGGATTTAACAGGGAGCAACTGATTACTGTCAACAATTTCAAAATATTCAGTTTCTAATAAAGGGTCATTATTTATAGTAGAAACCACATAATCAATCACATTTTGAACAGAATTTATACCGGCCATTTTTTGAGCATTAAAAAGTGCTTGGGATATTAATGTGGCATGCTTTCTTTGCTCGGAGCTTAATAATCTATTCCTGGAACTCATAGCCAGACCATCATTTTCACGAATAATAGGACAGGGAATAATTTCGACAGGATAATTATAATCTGTTACTAATTTTTTTATAATAGCCAGTTGTTGAAAGTCTTTTTGTCCAAAGTAGGCCTTGTCGGGCTGTATTATATTAAAAAATTTACTTACGATTTGAGCCACACCGATAAAATGTCCCGGTCGGTGTTTGCCTTCCATTATTTTATCAAGGGTTCCAAAATTAAAAACACGGGTATCTTTTTCCGGGTACATTTCTTTAACAGATGGAACAAATACAATATCACACTTAAGCGTATTCAATAGTTTTAGATCATCATCCAGAGTACGGGGGTAATTAAGCAAGTCATTTTGATCATTAAACTGTGTAGGATTCACGAAGATACTTACCACAGTAGCATCATTATTTTCAATTGAATTTTTAATTAAAGAAAGATGGCCCTCATGCAATGCACCCATAGTTGGCACAAAACCTATGGTCCGGCCGTTTTCCCGAAGATTTCTATTCATTGGGTCCAACTCTCTAATATGTTCAATCACTTGTATCATATGGCCCGCAAATATAATGAAAATACAAACCAGCTAATACAACCTTTACTTATGATAATTATCAATGAATATTATTTTTTTCAAAAGTCTTGAACAGGAATATATTAGAAAGACTGAACAGGACATTAGTTTAACCTCTGTTGTAATGATGGTCTTCATAAATATTAATTGTGAATAATTTTTAGTAATTTTGCACGATAATTTGACAATTAACAGTTTAACTTTAATGGAAGGTACAAAGGTTTTATATATTTCACAGGAAATTACTCCTTACCTGCCCGAATCGGAGATGTCGTTGATAGGGAGAAATTTACCACAGGGAATGCAGGAAAAAGGGAATGAGATACGCACCTTTATGCCAAAATATGGTTGTATAAACGAAAGAAGAAATCAGCTGCATGAGGTGATACGGCTATCGGGGATGAACTTAATAATAGATGATACAGACCATCCCCTGATTATTAAGGTTGCTTCAATACAGGCTGCCAGGATGCAGGTATATTTTATTGACAATGAGGATTATTTTCAGCGAAAATTTATTTTTCAGGATCAAAAAGGTAATGACTTTGAGGATAATGATGAGCGGGCTATCTTTTTTGCAAGGGGTGTATTAGAAACGGTAAACAAACTTCAATGGTCGCCGGATATTGTGCATTGCCACGGATGGTTTACCCATATGGTACCATTATATCTGAAACAAATGTATAGTGACAACCCGCTGTTTATGGATTCGAGAGTGGTTATTTCATTATATGATAATGAATTTACAAATCCATTGGATAGCAATTTCAAGAAGAAATTACTTATGGATGCGATGCCTGAAGAGAAAATTTCAATTTTAGACGATCCTTCGTATTTAAATTATTCCAAACTGGCTATTAATTATTCCGATGGAGTAATTGTTGGAAGTAATACCATAAACAATGAATTGAAGAAATACCTTTCAAAAATCGATAAGCCGGTATTAGATTATATTTCTGAGGAAAATTATCTTGATACGTATTCCAATTTTTATAGCACAATTTTAAGCGAAGTAATAGATGGTTCAAAATAATTTCATTTTCCCCGTATCCAAAATATTTTTGGTAAATTTCAGTAAGATTTTTCTAGTTTTCCTTTTAATAATCATTTTTTCCGGATGTGATGAGAAACCCTTTAAGATAGGGTTAGATACATTACCTGAAGGTGACCTGATTTCAGTGGGATATGTTGATACAATTTCTGTTGAAGCATATACTCTGGAAACAACCGGAATAAATTCCCGTAACCATAAACAATCTCCCCTGGGAAGATATACTGATCCGGTTTTTGGAGAAATTACTGCAGAATTTATTACAGAATATGGACGCAGTGATTCAAATTTGTTTGGCCCTAATCCACAAACCGATTCTATATTTTTAGATTTATACTATTATGATTTTATGGGTGATTCTACAGCAATTCCGAAGCTTAATGTGTACGAATTAACCCAGAATATTAGCGATACCATTTCGAATGCGGATATAAGCGGAATATTTAACCCGGTTCCTATTAATATAAGTGATCCTTATGTTTTTGCAGATTCGCTGAAAATTTTCAGAATACGGCTTGACAATGCGTTCGGAGAAAAATTATTAAATCCTGAGATTGACAGGGATTCGATGTATACTGATGCTTCAGATACACTTTTTAAATCATATTACAAAGGTCTTTATTTCTCTGTAAAAAATGAGGATGCCGGTGGGGGCTTATTTTATATAAATCTGGCCGCAATAGGTACATACGGGACGAATATTAGATTGTATTATCATAATGATACTATAGGAGGACAAGATTATATTTACAATATTTTATATAAAAATTCTAATGATGCAATACTTGATCAACGTCTTAATCTTTTTAAATTTAACCATTCCACATCACAGATAGGATTTCTTAATGATACTGTTAATCAGGATTCTGTTGTTTATTTACAATCCCTTGGCGGGACAAAAGTCAAATTAAAAATTCCGTATTTATATGAGGTAAAGGAAGAAATAGGGAATGCATCAATACTTAAGGCAGAACTCATATTACCAATTATAAAATCTGATGACGAAGATTTAGATTCATATCCTTTACCCTTAAAGCTGGGATTAAGAAAGATTGAGGCTGACGGCATGGAGGGGATAATTCAGGACGACCCGTATTTTCTTGGTGGCAGTACTTCTGCATCAAATTATTTTGGAGGCAGGGTTGATGGAGATACCATTCAATATTCATTCAACATTGGTTATTATATGCAGGACTTTTGGAACGGGAACCAGGATAATTACGGATTAAGTTTATTTGTGGCGGAAAACACTGTTCCTTTAATTTATAATGCAGTTGACGCAAACAGGGTTTTATTATCCAGTGGTAGTCATTCAAATAGAATTAAATTAAAAATCACCTATACATTATTACCTTAACATTATGTGTGGTATTGTTGGATATATCGGAGATCGTGAAGCATATCCGGTTTTAATAAATGGATTAAAGCGGTTGGAATATCGTGGGTATGATTCAGCCGGAATTTCAGTCTATAACGGCAAATCTGTGATATATAAAAAGAAAGGAAAAGTTTCTGATCTGGAAAAATTTGTTTCCGGTAAAAAAATTAATGGTAAGCTGGGTATTGGACATACACGGTGGGCAACTCATGGAGAGCCTAATGATGTAAATGCCCATCCTCATGTCTCTTTTCATAAAAAATTTATCCTGATACATAACGGAATTATAGAAAATTATGCACGGTTACGGGAACGGCTGGAAAACAGGGGAATTAAATTTGTAAGCGAAACGGATACAGAAGTTTTAGTCAACCTTATTGAATATATTTATGAAAAGGGCAATGTTAGTGCTGAAATAGCTGTTCGGCTCGCCTTGTCTAAAGTTGTTGGTGCATACGGATTGGTTATAATCTGCAATGATGAACCCGATAAACTTATTGCCGCCAGAAAAGGAAGCCCTCTGGTAATTGGGGTTGGGAATGAGGAATATTTTATTGCATCGGATGCCACACCTATAGTGGAATATACAAAGAGTGTAATTTATCTCAACGATAATGATGTAGCCATAATTAAAAAAGATGAACTGGTACTTAAAACAGTAAGTAATAATACTCAAACCCCAAGAATTCAGCAATTGGATCTTGATATCGGAGATATTGATAAAAGTGGTTATGAGCATTTTATGCTTAAAGAAATTTTTGAACAACCACGTTCAATACTTGATACCTTCAGAGGCAGGGTTTCAAATAAGCCGGTTGATTTGAGACTCGGTGGCTTATACGATGTAATGCCGAAAATATTAAAAGCCAACAGAATAATTATTATTGGCTGCGGTACTTCCTGGCATGCCGGTCTGGTAGGTGAATATTTATTCGAAGATCTGGCCAGAGTTTCCGTTGAAGTTGAATATGCCTCGGAATTCCGGTACAGAAATCCGATAATTAATAAAGACGATATTGTAATTGCCATTAGTCAGAGTGGTGAAACCGCTGATACCCTGGCTGCGATTAAAATGGCCAGAGAAGCCGGAGCAATTGTTTTAGGTATTTGTAATGTAGTAGGTTCAAGTATACCTAGAGAAACCGATGGCGGAGTGTATACCCATGCCGGTCCGGAAATAGGAGTGGCATCTACCAAAGCATTTACTGCTCAGGTAACTGTACTTGCCATGATGGCGATTATTGTGGGAAAAGAAAAGGGATTTATTTCCAAGGAACAGCATATTGATCTTATTAATGAATTAATTAAAATTCCGGGGAAAATTGAAAAAATATTATCTCAGGATAGTAAATTTAAAGAAATCGCATCTTTATATAAACATGCCAATAATTTCCTGTACCTGGGAAGAGGATATTTTTTCCCTGTTGCGCTTGAAGGAGCGCTAAAATTAAAAGAAATATCGTATATCCATGCCGAAGGCTATCCGGCTGCAGAAATGAAACATGGTCCTATTGCTTTAATTGATGAAAAAATGCCGGTGGTGGTAATTGCTGCTAAAGATTCTTCTTATGAAAAAATTGTAAGCAATATTCAGGAAGTTAAAGCACGAAATGGAATTGTAATTGCCGTTGTAACTGAAGGCGATAAAGTAATTCGGGAGCTGGCAGACCACGTGCTTGAAATACCTGAGGCAAATATTGTATTTTCTGCTTTACTTGCCGTAATTCCCCTGCAGTTATTATCGTATCATATAGCAGTAATGCGGGGATGTAATGTAGATCAGCCCAGGAACCTGGCCAAATCGGTAACCGTAGAATAAGGATTATTAACGGCTTTGATATTGACGGGTGTAGTATTTTTCATAATCTCCGGTTATCACATTTTTTAACCAGCTAAAATTATCCATATACCAGTCTACAGTTTTTTGAAGTCCTTCTTCAAAAGTAACCGAGGGTTTCCATCCCAATGCATTAAGAAGTTTGGTAGAATCTATGGCATACCTTAAATCGTGCCCCGATCGGTCTTTAACAAATTGGATTAACCCTGATGAAGTACCAGTCGGTTTCCCAAGTTTCTTATCCATAATCTCACATAGCTTTTTAATAAGATCAAGATTCTTCCATTCGTTATTCCCTCCGATATTGTAAGTTTCTCCTGATTTTCCTTTATGATAAATTAAATCTATGGCCCGCGCATGATCAATAACATACAGCCAGTCTCTGATGTTTTCTCCTTTTCCGTATACAGGAATTGGTTTACCGCTAAAAATATTATTAATGGCCAGGGGTATTAATTTTTCAGGAAACTGGTTGGGCCCGTAATTATTAGAACAATTAGAAATAATAACAGGTAAATTATAAGTATTATAATATGCCCTTACAAGATGGTCAGAACTTGCTTTGGATGCGGAATACGGGCTGCGGGGATCATAGGGTGTGTTTTCAGTAAAATAACCTTCATCCTCAAGCGATCCATAAACTTCATCAGTTGAAATATGATAAAATAACTTTTGCTGAAAGTTGTCTTTCCAGCTTTCTTTGGCGGCATTCAACAGATTTACGGTACCTACAATATTAGTAAGAATAAATTCCGTAGGATTGGTAATGCTGCGGTCTACATGCGATTCGGCAGCAAGGTGGATAACCCCGTCAATCTGATATTGTTTGAATATATCAAATATTTGAGATTCGATATTTATATCAGCTTTAATAAATTTATAATTAGAGTGGTTCTCAATATCTTTTAAGTTTTCAAGATTTCCTGCATAAGTAAGTTTATCAAGGTTAATAATTTTGTATTTCGGGTAATTGATAACAAACTGACGAACTACATGCGAACCAATAAATCCTGCGCCACCGGTAATAAGTATTGTTTTATTCATTATTTACTAAAATAAAAATGCGATTTATAATTATTTAAAGATACTTCGAATATGTTTTTCCCAGTTCCATGCCGATAGTAACGTATCTTCAAGAGATAAGGATGCTTTCCATCCTAATACTTCATTGGCTTTTTTAGTGTCGGCCCAAACCTTTTCAATATCGCCAGCCCGCCGGGTAACAATTTTATAATTTACAGAAATCCCGGTAACTTTTTCGAAGGTTTTAATTATTTCAAGTACTGAAGTTCCCTTACCGGTTCCCAGGTTAAATACCTCGTAGTTGGTAAGATTTTTATGTTGTATTAAACGTTCGATTGCCACTACATGGGCTTTGGCAAGATCAACCACATTAATATAATCGCGTATGCCCGATCCATCCGGGGTATTATAGTCATCGCCAAATACTTTTAATTCTTGTCGGATGCCGCCAGCAGTTTGGGTTACAAAAGGTACCAGGTTGAGAGGAACACCTAAAGGAAGTTCCCCGATAAGAGCAGATTTATGGGCTCCGATGGGATTAAAATATCTTAACGAAATGGCCTTTAATTTTGAATATGCCTTTAATGTATCTTCAAGAATTTCTTCAGATATTTGTTTTGTATTTCCGTAAGGTGAAGTAGCCTTTTTAACCTGTGCGTCTTCGGTAACCGGGAGTTTATCTGGTTCTCCATAAACCGTACACGATGAGGAGAATACGATATTTGGAATATTAAAATCCCTCATGGCCGATAATAAATTTAACAGGGATGTGATATTATTAAAATAATATTCAATGGGGATTTCAACGGATTCACCCACCGCTTTTAAAGCAGCAAAATGAATGATAGCTTCAAGTTTGGGATATTTCCTGCAGAAATTTTCAACCAGTGATGTATCACATAAATTAAAATTTTCAAATTTTGGACGCACTCCCGTTATTTGCTCAATCCAGTCAAGAACCTCAATTCTGGAATTCGACAGATTATCAACAATAACCACATCATATCCATTCTCAATTAATTCCACTACTGTATGCGAACCTATATAGCCGGTACCTCCGGTTACTAATATTAATTTTTTCATTTATGGTATTATTTTGAAAACATTTTATAATTATTTTTTGCTCACCTGGTTATTTATTAATGTATATACTTCTTTACTTTCAGGACACTCTGCCTGGCCTTTATCATCAAAATGGAGTCTATGGCCGAATTCACTCATCCAGCCTACCTGTCTTGCCGGGTTTCCAACCACAAGGGCGTATGGGGGAACACTTTTGGTAACCACAGCCCCGGCCCCTATAAAAGCATATTCGCCAATATCATGTCCACACACAATAGTTGCATTCGCACCGATAGTAGCTCCCTTTTTGACGATGGTTTTTTTATACTGATCTTTGCGAATGATAGCGCTTCTTGGATTCACCACATTCGTGAATACCATAGACGGGCCCAGGAAAACGTCATCTTCACAAATCACTCCGGTATATACCGAAACATTATTCTGTATTTTAACATTGTTTCCAAGTATCACACCTGGCAGTACCACAACATTTTGTCCAATATTACAGTTAGTACCGATCACACAATCGGGCATAATATGAGTAAAGTGCCATATTTTAGTGCCTTTTCCAATCTTACAACCGCTATCAATAACCGCTGTTTCGTGGGCAGTAAATTCCTTTTCCATTAAAATTAGTTTATAAAATCCATTAAGGTACGGGTAATATAATTTAACTGTTCTTCGTCCATTTCAGTATGAATAGGCAAAGATAATACGGTTTTACATAATTTTTCCGTTACCGGGAATTCTGCATAACTTTTTTGAAAACTTTCAAATGCGGGTTGTTTATGCATTGGAACAGGGTAATATACCATGCTTGGAATTCCTTTTGATTTTAAGTGAGCCATAAGGTCCTCCCGGTTAATGGTATTTTCAAGTTGCAGGGTATACTGGTGAAAAACGTGACTGGAATAATTTGCCCTTACGGGGATCTTTAATTTTGGCTGATGTTGAAAAGCCTTATCATAATATCCGGCCACAAGTTGCCGGGCAACATTATATTGGTCCAGGTACCGTATTTTAACATTAAGAATTGCAGCCTGAAGGGTATCCAGTCTTGAATTTACACCGATTCTTTCATGATAATATTTTTTCTTACTTCCATGATTTACAATAGAAGTTATTTTCTCTGCCAGATTTTTATCGTGTGTAAAAACAGCCCCGCCATCTCCATAGCAGGCCAAATTTTTCGAGGGGAAAAATGAAGTGCATCCAATATCTCCAATAGTTCCTGCTTTCTTTCGGGTATTGTTTGCCGGAATAAATTCAGCTCCCATGGCCTGGGCAGTATCTTCGATTACAAAAAGATTATTTTGTTTTGCCAGGTTTAGGATTTTATCCATATCGGCACATTGCCCGAAAAGATGCACTGGTATTATGGCCCGTGTTTTATCAGTAATGGCTTCTCTAACAGCTTCAGGAGCAATTGTAAAAGTATCCGGATTAACATCAACAATAACAGGGGTTAATCCGAGCAGCGCAATAGCTTCAACGGTGGCAATAAAAGTAAAACCGGGAGTTATTACTTCATCACCGGGTTTTAAGTCCAGAGCCATCATGCTTACCAGAAGAGCGTCTGTACCATTTCCACATGGAATAACATATGGTATGTTCAGGTATTCTTCAAGTTTTAATTTGAAATCTCTGACTTCAGAACCGTTAATAAAGGCAGTGGAATCCAATACCTGTTGAATTGCTTTATCGATTTCATTCTTTATTTTTTCGTACTGGGTTTTCAGGTCAACCATCCTGATTTCACGCATTGGAATATGTATTTTATATTAGGCTAAGATAGGGATTATGACTGAATCATCATTTATGAAATTCAAATTAATAGTGAGTGGTATGAAGTTTACAAGTTCGCAATGTTTCCTGAAAATTACCTTGGACTTTTATATTTTTGGAATTACCTTTTTTTTCAGTTGTTTATTCACAGATTAAAAGATTTAATTGTGACAAAATACCTGTCAGTAAACAGGTGGAACTTTTCTGCTCTGTAATTCTGGGCAGGCATGTTTATATTCAAAAAACATCGTAGTTTCATATGAGCAATAATTTATTAATTTTAGGCTGTGGTTTAATAATCTAATGTTTTTAGTTTGGATATTGACAGATACATAAAAGAGCTGATAATACTTAGTGAGTGTATTATTCTCCCTGATTTCGGAGGATTTTTAACGAAATACCGGTCTTCCACTTTTGATAAAAAGCGGAAGATTATTTCGCCACCCTCAAAAGAAGTTCTTTTTAAGGAAGATTTAAAAAGGGATAACGGGTTGCTGGTGGATTACATCTCAAAAAATGAAAATATCGGCATACGAAAAGCAAGAATATTAGTTGAGCAGTACATAGACGAAAAAAATGCTGCTATGCAAAAAGGGGAGAAAGTGCTTATTCGTGGTATCGGTTGGTTTTATATGGATAAGTTTGATAAAATTCAGTTTATACCCGATTCTACAGAAAACTTGCTTGCTGATGCCTATGGATTAGAAGAATTTAGTTTAGAAGGTATGGCTCATGAAAATTCTATTTCCGAACCCGTACCCATTTTACCTATTGAATCGATAAAAAGAAAACGAACCGGCTTGTGGGTGATTGGGAGTATCATTGTCATTATATTTATTATTGGAATACTCATCCTCCTGGTTCCACAAATTAATAATTCTTCCGGAAATGGCAGCAATACATTATTTTCTTCCGGCAGCAAAAAAAACCATGATAAAATTGTTTTTGGACAAAGACGAATAATACCTCCCGATTCAATTCAGGTGAAAATAGCCCGGCAAATTGATGACCGGACAGATAAACAAAAAGCATTATTCTATACTGATTCTTTAGTTGAAGCACCCAATAGAGAAATTCCGGCCACGCAGATGTATTTTATTGTAGCCGGGAGTTTTAAAAATATTCAAAACGCCAGAAAGAAGCAACAGGCTCTGGAATCAGAAGGTTTTAAATCGGAAGTTATATATACCAACGATAATTTTTACCGTGTTGTGTTAAGTACATTCTCAGATAAAAGTCAGGCCATTGATGAATTGCGGAGAATTCGTAAGGGCCTGAATTATACTGTTTGGGTAATGAGCCAGGATTAAAAAACGGGCTTATTTTATTTCGGCTCCATTTTCAATATTTTCAGCAGGCCAGACAAAAGTAAGTTTTCCATCAGCGTTTTCTGCCATTAAAATCATTCCCTGTGATTCAATGCCTTTTAGTTTTCTGGGTTCCAGATTTACAAGTATACTCACCTGTTTACCAATAATTTTTTCAGGTTCAAAAAACTCGGCAATTCCTGAAACTACGGTGCGTTTGTCAATACCTGTGTCAATTAAAAGTTTCATTAGCTTTTTGGTTTTCGGAACTTTTTCTGCTTCCAGGATTGTCCCCACACGGATATCGAGTTTACTGAAATCCTCATAGCTGATCAATTCTTTCTGAGGATTGGCGTTTATTGACTTTGGATTGTTTTGTTCTTTTGTTTTGGCAAGCTTTAAAAGCTGTTTTTCAATTTCTTCATCTTCAATTTTTTCGAACAAGAGGCTAGGTTTATTAAGAATGTGCCCTGTTTCAAGTAGATCAGCATGGCCGGTTGCATCCCATTTTAAGGCCTGGAAATTTAAAAATTCCTCAAGCTTTTTTGAGGTATGGGGAAGAAAGGGCTCCATGATGGTGGCTAAATTAGCAGTAATTTGTAAGGAAATATTTAATATTGTTTTCACCCTGTTTTCATCCGTTTTTATTAATATCCAGGGCTCGGTATCGGCAAGATACTTATTTCCTAATCGTGCAAGGTCTATAGCATATTTCAGAGCTTCACGGAAACGATAATTTTCAAGGCTGTTTTCAATAGCTTCTTTTATTGTGGCAATTTCAACAATAGCATTTTTATCATATTCGTTAAGGCTGGTTATTTCAGGAACCTTCCCGTTAAAGTATTTGTGGGTAAGCACCATAGCCCGGTTTACAAAGTTACCAAGTATAGCAACCAGTTCATTGTTATTCCGGGCCTGGAAATCTTTCCAGGTAAAGTCGTTATCCTTGGTTTCCGGCGCATTGGCACAAAGTACGTAGCGCAACACATCTTCTTTTCCCGGAAAATCTTCAAGGTATTCATGCAGCCATACCGCCCAGTTCCGGGATGTGGAAATTTTATCGCCCTCAAGGTTTAAAAATTCGTTAGCCGGCACATTATCCGGTAAAATAAAAGAACCTTCAGCTTTTAACATGGCCGGAAAAACTATGCAATGAAAAACGATATTGTCTTTCCCTATAAAATGCACCATTTTAGTTTCTTTGTCTTTCCAGTATTTTTCCCAATCGGCAGTAAGGTCTTTGGTCGCTGAAATATAACCAATAGGGGCATCGAACCATACATAAAGCACTTTTCCCTCAGCGCCTTTTACAGGAACCGGGATTCCCCAGTCAAGATCGCGGCTTACTGCCCTGGGTTGCAATCCCTGGTCGAGCCACGATTTACACTGTCCGTAAACATTGGTTTTCCAGTTTTTATGTTCTTTTAGGATCCAATTTTTTAAAAATTCTTCATGTTTATCCAATGGCAGGAACCAGTGCTTTGTTTCCTTCAGTATGGGTTCTGAACCGCTGATTGTTGATTTGGGATTTATCAGATCCGTGGCGCTCAGCGAAGTTCCGCAGTTTTCACATTGATCACCGTATGCAGAAGCATTTCCGCAATGAGGACAGGTACCGGTAATATAACGATCGGCTAAAAACTGACCGGCCTCGTTATCATAATACTGGTTGGTGGTATTTTCAATAAATTCTCCTTTGTTATAGAGTGTTTTAAAAAATTCCGATGCCGTTTCGTAATGAGTTTTGGAAGTGGTGCGGGAATAAATATCAAAACTGATCCCAAAATCGGCAAAAGCTTTTTTAATGATTTTATGATATCGATCAACAATATCCTGTGGACTTACGCCTTCCTGCCTTGCTTTGATGGTAATCGGTACACCATGCTCATCCGACCCACAGATATAAATTACATCTTCTCCTTTTGATCGTAAATACCGAACATATATATCTGCCGGCACATAAACGCCCGCCAGATGACCGATATGAACCGGACCATTGGCATAAGGTAATGCAGCGGTAACAAGATATCGTTTAAATTTTTTCATTTCTCTATTCTGGATTGAACTAAAAGTTTTTTAGATTTATTAATTTGGCAAATATATTTAATTAAGGCTGATTCAGAAAATTAGTAAAGAATAATCTGATTTTTATAAATCTTAACATGAGACCTCCATTTTTAAAACCGGGTGATACAATCGGAATAATAGCGCCTTCAAGTCCATTAGACCGGGAAGAAATATTGAATGCTTTAACTCTGTTTGAATCCTGGGGATTAAAGGTTGAAGAGGGGAAACACCTTTTTAAAACCAATCATCAGTTTGCGGGAACAGATGAAGAACGGCTGGAGGATTTTCAAGGGATGCTTGATAACCCGGGGATAAAAGCTATAATTTGTGCGCGGGGGGGGTATGGAGCGATCCGTATTCTTGATCGGCTTGATTTTACAAAGTTTTCGGAACAGCCAAAATGGATTGTAGGGTTTAGTGATATAACCTTGTTTCATCTTGTGATAAATGAAAAATTAAATTATGAAAGCATTCACGGGCCCATGCCAATAAACCTTAAAACTTTTAATTCAGGCGATGAAGTGGTGGTGAACCTGCACAAAAGTTTATTTGGTGAAATTTTGGATTACCGGTTTCCAGGCCATCAATATAACCGGCATGGTGAGGTTTCAGGAAAACTTATCGGGGGAAATTTATCCATACTTTACAGCGCTATGGGTACCCGATTTTTTCCGGATACCGAAGGAAAAATTTTATTTATCGAAGATGTGGGGGAATATTTTTATCACCTCGACCGCATGCTGTGGTCGTTAAAACTGGCAGGAAAATTATCCGGATTAAAAGCGCTTATTGTTGGAGCCATGAGCGGAATGAAGGATAAAAATCTGCCTTATGGAAAAACTGCATACGAAATTGTTGCCGAAGCTGTTGAACCATTCAATTTCCCTGTGATTTATAATTTTCCGGCCGGGCATGTCAGCTATAATATGCCCCTGATTTTTGGCAGAAACATTCATTTGAAATCAGGGCCGGATATTTCAGAGCTTATTTTTTAAACCTGAAAATTTTAGAGTCGTGGCTTCACATAATGAACTTGGAAAAAAAGGAGAAGAAATTGCTGAAGAATATCTTATTAACCTGGGATACCAGATTATTGAGACCAACTGGAGATTTCAGCATAAGGAAATTGACATTATTGCGCGCGACAACAATTACCTGGTAATTGTTGAAGTAAAAACCCGCAGCAACAAATATTTTTCAGAACCGGAAGAAGCTGTTAATTTTACCAAACAGAATTTTTTAATTGAGGCAGCAGAAGCATACATTGAAAAAAATGAACTGGATACGGAAACCAGGTTTGATATTGTATCCATATCATTTAATAAAACAGATACACCGGTTATAAAACATATAAAAGAAGCGTATTTACCCTCAATAAATTAGTTTATGGACATGGAAGCAATACGCGATTATTGCCTTAAGAAAAAGGGAGTGACCGAAAGTTTCCCCTTCGATGAAACTACGCTGGTTTTTAAAGTAGCAGACAAGATGTTTGCCCTCCTGAACCTTGATAGTGAATCGAGCATTAATTTAAAATGCGACCCTGAACTGGCCATTTCCCTCAGAGAAGAGTTTTCTTCCGTGCTTCCCGGATATCATATGAATAAGAACCATTGGAATACCGTTTTACTTGATGGTTCGGTACCGGTAAAATATATTTTTGAATGGATTGATATGTCCTATAATCTGGTAAAAAGTAAATTACCGGTTCGAAAAAAAACCGGGCTTTGAAAAATGATTACAACTAATTCTAAAAATACAGATAAATGAAACAAGCATGATTAAAACCCCGAAGTACATCGGGGTTAAACACACACGACAATGATTATTTTAATCATGCGGTTCCATCTGACCATAAAAATTAAAAAATAAACAGATGAAAAAATTTATACGATATTTTATCCAGGGCCTTCTATATCTTGCCCCTACCGGAATTACAATTTTTATTGTATTAAAGGCTTTTTCGTTGTTATTTAAACTGGTAAGAAGTGGCTTTGAAAAATACCTGCCTGAGAGTTTTCCGGAAATTGGGATCATTGGAATCGGGATAATGATTATCCCCATACTTGCTGCAATAATTGCACTGCTGGGATTAGTCGGGCCCACGATTATTTTCAGACCGATACGGATTGGCATTGACCGGGTTATGAATAATGCACCTATTATTAAGGTTATATATTCAGCCATACGCGATCTTTTGTCTGCATTTGTCGGGAAAGAAAAAAAATTCAACCAGCCGGTGCTTGTAAGGGTGAACCTGATTTCCAACCTTGAGAAAATGGGGTTTTTAACCACTGAAGATTTATCGGATCTGGAAATTAAGGATAAAGTGGCGGTTTATTTTCCACACTCCTATAATTTTTCCGGTGAAATGTTTATTGTTCCTAAAGAGCATATCAGGCTGCTGGATATCCCGGCATCCGATGCTATGAAATTTATTGTTTCGGGCGGGGTGACAAAGGTGTAGTATTAGGCTTAAGATAATTCTTATAAAATTTCATTCCTTTATATATCAGGATATAGCAATATTTTTTGTAGGTTTGATCACATCATCCTAAAATTCTAAACCTATGAATCTTGTTCCTACCAAAGATGAAAAAAACATGGGGATGTTGTGCCATCTCCTTGCACTATCCGGTTTTGCCATTCCTTTCGGATGGATTCTCGGCCCACTGATTATATGGCTGATAAAAAAAGATGAATCGGAATTTGTAAATCAGCAGGGCAAAGATGCCCTGAATTTTCAGATTTCTATGTTGATATGGATGTTGTGTTGCATACCCCTGATTTTTATAGTTATAGGGATTGTATTATTAATAATGCTCGGAATATTGAATCTTGTGATGATTATTATTGCCTCAGTCAGGGCTGCTGACGGGCAATCGACTGTATATCCGCTGTCGCTTAAAATTATTCAATAGATTCCGCTTACCCCGACAGGGTATCAGCACCTGTCGGGGTAGTTTTGGAGTTGTTTTAAAATAATCCTTCTACCGAAAGATACCGTTCACCGGTATCGTAATTAAAAGCAATAATTTTCGATCCTGCAGGTAAATCTTTAATCTTTTTAGCTATAGCTGCCAGTGTAGCCCCGGTGGATATACCCCCAAAAATACCTTCTTCTTTACCGGCTTTTTGTGCATATTCAAAAGCTTCTTCTTTGGAAACTTTTATGGTTCCATCCAGGATTTTTGTATTCAGGTTTTTTGGAATAAATCCGGCGCCGATTCCCTGAATGGGGTGAGGTCCGGGTTCTCCGCCGCTAATAACCGGCGAAGCTTCGGGTTCAACGGCAAAAGCCTGTAATTTTGGAAACTGCTTTTTCAGTACTTCAGCTACACCTGTAATATGGCCTCCTGTTCCCACTCCGGTAATCAGGTAGTCGAAACCTTCAGGAAAATCTTTAATAATTTCCTGTGCTGTGGTTTGCCTGTGTATTTCAGGGTTGGAGTCATTATCAAATTGGGAGGGTATCCACACATTGGGATTTTTTGCTTTTATCTCCAATGCTTTTTCAATAGAGCCTTTCATACCCTTTTCACGTGGTGTTAATTCAAATTCAGCGCCATAGGCAGCCATTAGTTTTCTGCGTTCGATTGACATGGATTCCGGCATTACCAGGATAATTTTATATTTTTTTACTGCTGCTACAATAGCGAGGCCAATTCCGGTATTGCCTGATGTAGGTTCAACGATAATTGAATCTTTAGTGAGCAGTCCCTTTTTTTCAGCATCTTCCACCATCGAAAGGGCTATGCGGTCTTTAATACTTCCTCCGGGATTTGTTTTTTCCAGTTTTAGCCAAACCTCATAATTGCGTGGATAAAGGTTATTTATTTTCACATGGGGTGTATTCCCAATGGTTTCTAATATATTATTTGCTTTCATGATTTTCGGGAATTAAAAATGAATAAAAAATAATTTAAGATGATAAAATATTAAATCATGTCCATGCAGGACAACATTAAATAATGATTCGCCCCGCTGAGGGACAGAGGTAAGTACAAAAACCCATAAACCGTATGACTAAATAGGAAGTTTTCATTTTTAAATGACAAAATTTATGGGTTCATCAAAATTTTTTCCGTTACGGATTACCATCTTACTTTCATGATAAACTACTGAATTTGGCGGAACGCTTTTGGTGAGCCATACGTTTCCTCCAATAACCGTATCGTGACCTATTACTGTTTCACCGCCAAGGATAGTACTTCCGGAATAAATAATTACATTATCCTCAATAGTGGGATGCCGTTTTGTTCCTGTCATATTTTTATTCACAAATAAGGCGCCCAGTGTAACACCCTGATATAATTTTACATTATTACCAATGATTGATGTTTCACCCACCACTACTCCGGTACCATGATCGATAAAAAAATTGTTGCCTATTTTTGCTCCAGGATGAATATCTATGCCTGTGTTAC
This sequence comes from Bacteroidales bacterium, assembly GCA_016934395.1. Classification (GTDB taxonomy): domain Bacteria; phylum Bacteroidota; class Bacteroidia; order Bacteroidales; family UBA10428; genus JAFGSZ01. Next base: position 103,378 of record JAFGSZ010000086.1, on the reverse strand, counting down.
TGTGTGCATATTCAGACATAATCCGCGGCAGGAAAGGAACATGCAAATTATACAGTTCATGTGCAAGCCGGTATACGGCAATGGAATAAAAGCCGGGATAATATAAAATTATGCTTTCTTTCGACCGTGCAGCCGGATCGAAACTCAGAAAAGCTTCTGCATCGTTAATTAAATTGGTATAAATGCCGGGGAAAGCATTAAAAAATGAATCCGTTACCTGGTCTATGGTATTATCAATAAGTAGAGATTCAATGGGTTGAATCAGGTTTTTAAAATCGATTTGTAATTGGGCGATATTTAATTTTATCTGGGGCAGTGTGCAAACTTTATCTTCTTTAAAAGGGAACAGAAAAGCTATAAGCTTATCTGTAAACTGATGTGCCTTGAGCAATGATGGGACTTCTTTTCTGAAATCCTGGTATTGCTGAAATAGAAATTCAGGAAATTTTTTGGTTGACACCATTTTTCAAATGAATTTGAGACAAAATATAAGGTCTTAACAAGCGTATATAAATAAAGTTTATAGAATTCAACTTAATTATTACTTTTTTGAAAGCATCCCCAGCTTATTATAAGAAGTAATCAGCCCTTTTATCAAGGCTGAGCTGAAACCCTGGTGTTCCATTTCATTAAGGCCCGAAATGGTAATACCCATCGGGGTGGTAACTTTATCGATTTCCTGTTCCGGATGGTTATCACTTTCCAGTATCAGGCTGGATGCTCCCTTAATAGTTTGTGCTGTGATTTGTTGTGAAAGTTCGGCGCCAAATCCAATCTCAATTCCTCCCTGGGATACAGCGCGCATAAACCTCAGTGCAAATGCTATTCCGCAAGCACCCAGAACAGTTGCCGCGCCCATTAACTCTTCATTAATGATCACTGTTTTACCAAGTTTATCGAAAAGACCAATAATTTTTCCCTTTCGTTCCTGATTGGTATCCATGGAGGCAATACATGTCATAGATTCGCATAAGGCAATAGCAGTATTGGGCATTACTCTGTATAAAGGAATATTGCCTGTAACGTCTCCCATTTCTTTAATAGAAACACCGGTAACTGTTGAAATTAATATATGTTGTTCGGGTTTAATCTGGTCTTTGATTTCAGATAATAAACTAAAAATCTGATGCGGTTTCACAGCAATAATAACCATATTGGCCTGTTTCACGGCATAACAATTATCTTCGGTAATGATTACTTTTTCTTTTTTAAAATTTTCAAGAAGGTGTGTGCGACGTCGGGTAACAATAATTTTTTCACCGGGAAAGTTGCTTTTTAATAAGCCTTTAACAATTGAAGACCCGAGATTTCCGCCACCAAGTATGGCTATTTTACCCTGTTCCATTGTTTGATGGGTTTAATTGGAGAATAGTTAAAAAGATTGCCCGTTCCAGGAATAAAAACCTGAAACAAGCAGTAAATATAATTATATATAATTTAATTACCCTCTGATAGCTTTAATTCCTGGTAATTCTTTGCCTTCCATATATTCGAGCATAGCACCGCCTCCTGTTGAAACGTAACTTACCTTATCAGCAAGTTTATTTTTATTGATGGCAGCAACCGAATCTCCGCCTCCAATTAGGCTGAAAGCTCCTTTAGAAGTGGCGCTGGCAATAGCTTGTGCGACCCTGGATGTTCCTTTTGAAAATTTTTCCATTTCAAATACGCCCATGGGCCCATTCCAAAGGATGGTTTTTGAATTTTGAATCACCTCGCTGTACAGTTTTATTGTTTCTTCCCCGATATCCAGGCCCATCCAGCCGTCAGGAGTTTCATCGGTTTTTGATAATGAAACCTTAGCCTCCGCATCAAACTTATCGGCATTAATTGCATCTACGGGCAAATAGAGTTTCACATTATGTGTTTTTGCTTTTTCAATAATAGATAGGGCAAGTTCGAGTTTATCTTCTTCACACAGCGAATTTCCGATTTTACCTCCCCGGGCTTTAATAAAAGTGTAGGTCATACCGCCCCCGATAAGCAGATTATCAATACGCGGCAACAGATTATTGATTACTTCTATTTTATCAGATACCTTAGCTCCTCCCATAATAGCAGTAAATGGATTTTCAGATTCATGGATCAATTTATCCATACTTTTGAGCTCGCTGTTTATGAGAAATCCGAACATTTTATTTTTTTCCGGAAAAAAATCGGCGATAATAGTGGTTGAAGCATGGGCCCTGTGAGCTGTGCCAAATGCATCATTTACATATACATCTACGCCTTCAGCCAGTTTTTTGGAGAATTCAACATCTCCTTTGGTTTCTTCTTTATAGAACCTGAGATTTTCAAGAATAAGAACCTCTCCGGGTTTCAGATTTTGTTTTTTTGCCAGGGTAGCGGCACCAATACAATCGTCTGCAAACTGCACTTCCTTGTTCAATAACTTGGATAATTCAGGAACCACGTGTTTTAACGAAAATTTATCTTCGGGACCGGTTTTAGGCCTTCCCAGGTGAGACATTAATACAGCGGAACCGCCGTCTCCCATTATTTTATTAATAGTAAGTAAGGCGCCCCGTATCCTGGTATTATCAGTTACCTGGAACTTGTCGTTGAGAGGAACATTAAAATCAACTCTAACGATTACTTTTTTTCCTGAAAAGTTGTAGTTATCAATTGTTTGCATTCTGTAGGATTTTGAGTGTTATAATTTGCACAAAGGTAAAAAACTATTTTTATTTACCTTTGTCGCCAGGGAGACAAAATAAGAATAAAATCATAGATTTGAAGTATTTAATTATTACCCGGGGATGAAATTTGCAGAAGTCATAGGCCAGAAGGAAATAATAGGGCGGTTACTCAGGTCAGTAAACGATAACAGGATACCTCATGCCCAGTTATTTTTGGGTGAAGAAGGCACAGGGAGTCTTGCCCTGGCAATGGCTTATGCTCAATATATTTCCTGCGGTAACAAAAATGGGCAGGATTCATGCGGAGAATGTGCAAGCTGTAAAAAATATAATAAACTTATCCATCCTGATCTTCATTTTGTTTTTCCGGTAAATACCACAAAAGAAATTGCAAAAAATCCCGTAAGCGATGATTTTATTAAACAATGGCGGGAGTGTATCTTAAATATCCCCTATTTGCGCGAGACTGCCTGGTATGAATATATTGGTATTGAAAATAAACAGGGACTGATCAGTAAATTTGAAAGTGAATCGATATTTAAAAAACTTTCATTAAAATCTTTTGAATCCGAATATAAAATTATGATCATCTGGAAACCGGAAAAGATGAATACTGTTGCTGCCAATAAACTGTTAAAACTGATTGAAGAACCACCGGAAAAAACCATTTTTTTGCTGGTGTGTGAGAGCACTGATCAAATGTTACCCACCATTTTATCAAGATCTCAAATTATAAAAATCCCAAAGATTTCCGGCAATGATTTAAAAATAAAATTGGGTGAAACACAGACTTTGGAGAAAACAGAGCTTGACACAATTGTTCATCTGGCAGACGGGAATTATTTGAAAGCGCTTGAAGAAATTCAGCAGAGCGAAGAAAATGCCAATTATCTTGAAAAATTTATACAGATTATGCGATTGGGTTATGGACGTAAAATATCTGAAATAATTTCGTGGGTTGATGAAATGGCAACACTGGGAAGAGAAAAACAAAAAGGATTTTTATCTTTTTCATTAAAAATGATCAGGGAAAATTTTATGCTGAATTTAAAACTACCGCAGCTGGTTTATTTGAATAAAAAAGAAAGTGAATTTGCGGAAAAATTTCATCATTTTATAAAAGGGTCAAATATCATTCAGCTAAAGGACGAATTGGAGACTGCACAAAGGCATATAGAACAAAATGGCAACGGTAAAATTATCTTTATGGATTTTTCCCTTAAATTGACAACACTCTTTAAGAAGTAATTTTTATTATTTTTGTTGACATAAGTGTAAGAAGGCACAAATATTATACTCTAAAATGAATGGGAACGAATATATAGGCAGAGGTTGCAAGATGTTAGATAAATCTGGAGAACTTACTTGTAATTGCGGATGCCATAAGCTGGAAAGTTTCAACTGGTTACAAGACATAACAGAATCATCAACCACCACCGACATGGTGGAGGTACGATTTAAAAATACACGTAAGGCCTATTTTAAAAATACTAATAAAATACGGTTACATATTGGTGATATTGTTGCTGTGGAAGCAAATCCCGGCCATGATATCGGTATCGTTTCTCTGATCGGCGAGCTTGTTGAATATCAAATGAAAAGGAATAATATTGAGATTAACGATCTTGAAGCAAAAAAGATATACAGGAAGGCCAAATCAGTGGATATTGATAAATGGAAGGAAGCCATTGGTAATGAAAACGGCACAATGCTGAAAGCCCGAAAAATATCCGAGGAACTGGGGTTAAACATGAAGATTGGCGATGTGGAATACCAGGGCGACAATACCAAGGCTATATTTTATTATATTGCCGATGACCGTGTTGATTTCAGGGAACTCATAAAAGTATTGGCCGACCGGTTTAAAGTACGGATTGAAATGAAACAAATCGGCGCACGTCAGGAAGCAGGAAGGATTGGCGGTGTCGGATCATGTGGCAGGGAGTTATGTTGTTCCACATTTATTACCAACTTTGTATCGGTTACCACAAACTCGGCACGATATCAGGAAGTATCCCTGAATCCTCAAAAGCTTGCCGGACAATGCGGGAAATTAAAGTGCTGCCTGAATTATGAACTGGATGCTTATCTGGATGCACAGCTTGATTTTCCTGATATATCCATCCCGCTCGAAACGAAAAAGGGGAATGCTTATCATCAAAAAACAGATGTATTTAAGCGCCTGATGTGGTATTCATTCGAAAAAGACCATGCTGTGAATCTCACCTGTATGTCTGTAGATACTGTAAAAGAAGTAATTCAACAAAACAAAAATGGAGAGGTTGTTGAAAATCTGAAAGGGATTGAAGAATCAGCGATTGCCTCAATGATTGATTATCAGAATGCGCTGGATGAAGAAGACAATTTATCACGTTTTGCCGATCCGGTTGAACCCAGGAGAAGGGATAATAAAAAAAGGAAAAAGTTTAGAAAGCCCAATAAAAATGCCAATTAAAATAGTTTTATTTTCCCTCTTATTTTTTGTTTGCACGGGATGTGATAAACAAATGGTTTTTGAACAAAATAAAAAGATTCCCGAATCGGTTTGGGACAACAAGAATATTGTAAGTTTTAATATCCCTGTGTCCGATACAGCCAGCGCCCATAATATTTACCTGAATATCAGAAATTCGGGGAAATATAATTATAGTAATTTATACCTTTTTATTACCACTATTGCCCCCAATAACAATACACTTAAAGACACTCTTCAAATAGTGCTTGCAGACCGTCACGGAAAATGGCTTGGAAAAGGAGTAGGTGATATCTGGTTTCATAAGGTACCTTATAAAATGAATGTGCGGTTTCCTGTTAGAGGTATTTACCAGATTGAGATAGAACATGCTATGCGGGATAAATTTTTGCCCGAAATTTATGATGTAGGTGTTCGGGTAGAATTATTAAAATAATCTGAGTTGTTGTGACAAAAAATAAGCTGGCCCGCTTTGCGGAAATAGAAGGTTTTTCAAATGTATTACAGCCCCCTTTTGAGGAGGTATTTCAGAAAGATTATCTATTGAAAGGAAAATGGAAAAGTACATTTTTTAAATCTGAAAATCCAATAATACTTGAACTTGGTTGCGGAAAAGGAGAATATACCGTGGGACTGGCAAAAATGTTCCCGGGCATAAATTTTATTGGTATTGATATAAAAGGAGCAAGAATGTGGAAGGGGGCCTCTCTGGCTTTAAAAGAAGGTATAAACAATGTTACTTTTTTACGAACCCGGATTGAATTAATAGAATCATTTTTCGAGCCCGATGAAATTCAGGAAATATGGATTACCTTTCCTGATCCTCAGCCCAAAAAAGCCAAAAAAAGACTTACCTCAACTCGGTTTCTTGACTTATACCGGAAGTTCCTTGTTCCTGGCGGCAATATACATCTAAAGACAGATAACAAGGCCTTGTATGAATATACCCTGCAACTTGCCCGATACAATAAACTGGCAATAATAACTGCCACAAGTAATTTGTATGCAGACATTCAGAACGATCCAATACTTTCTATTCGGACTTTTTATGAAAGTCAATTTCTGGAACAGGGTTTACCCATCCATTATCTGAAATTTAATCTTAAATCATCGGGCATTTTAAAAGAACCTCCCGATGTTAAATGATGATAATTTTTTTGAGAAAGTGTATAAAGTTACCTGTTTGGTTCCTCGCGGCAGGGTAACAACATATGGAGCTATCGCCCGCTATATTGGTTCTCCGCAGGCTTCACGAATGGTGGGATGGGCCCTTAACCAGTCGCATAATGCAGCCAGGTTTATTCCTGCACACAGGGTAATCAACAGAAACGGGCTGCTTACTGGGAAACATCATTTCAGACACGAGAAAATGATGCAGGAATTGCTTGAAAACGAAGGGGTGAAAATTATTGAAGATCTGGTGGTGGATTTTAAAATCCTTTTCTGGGATCCTAATAAAGAATTGATCTAAATAAACCCGGATTTTCAGTAAATAATAATTATATTTGTGATATCTTCAAAAAAGTATTTATAGTATTATGCAATTCACAGAAAATCAAGTAATTGAAATTTTAAAAAAAGTAGTTCATCCGAACACCGGAAAAGATATTGTAAGTATGGAACTGGTTAAGGATTTAAAAGTAAAGGAGAAATCTATTGCTTTTACACTTACCTTTCCCACATTTAATGATCCGTTAAAATCCTCGTTAAAAAAAGCCAGTTTACAAGCGCTTCAATCGCAACTCGGTGAAGATATTTCTATAGATATTGAGCTCAGCAGTGCCGTAAAAATTACTCCCAAAAAACAAAGAGAAATTTTACCCGGCGTTAAAAATATAGTAGCAGTAGCTTCTGGCAAAGGCGGTGTAGGTAAATCCACAGTTGCAGCGAATCTGGCAGTGGCTTTTGCACAGGCAGGCTTTAATACGGGATTAATTGATGCTGATATTTTTGGCCCGTCTATTCCAAAAATGTTAGATGCTGAAAAGGAACGGCCATTTGTTAAGAAGGTAGATGATAAGGATATGATTATACCGGTGGAACGCTATGGAGTAAAAATATTGTCTATCGGATTTTTTGTAGATCCCGCTGATGCTACAGTATGGAGGGGACCAATGGCATCAAATGCATTAAAGCAATTAATGACAGATGCTTTATGGGGGGACCTGGATTATATGTTTATTGATCTTCCTCCTGGTACCAGTGATATTCATTTAACCCTTGTACAAAGTGTGCCGGTTACGGGAGCAGTAATTGTAAGCACTCCTCAAGCCGTTGCCCTTGCCGATGTGATTAAAGGCATAAATATGTTCAGAAATAAAAATATTAATGTCCCTGTTTTAGGACTTATTGAGAATATGGCATGGTTTACTCCCGATGAATTGCCGGATAAAAAATATTATATTTTTGGTAAGGACGGTTGTAAAAACCTTGCCCGCGATTACGATCTGCCACTACTGGGGCAGATACCAATTGTTGAATCCATTCGCGAAAGCGGGGATACGGGCAAACCCTCGGTGCTTGTTAAAAATTCAGTGAGCGAAGCATTTAAACATATTGCCGAAAATTTAAACCTTCAGGTAATAAAACGAAATGCTGATATAAACCCAACTGAAAAGGTAGAAATTACAAAAACCAGGAAAGATTTTATTAAACATAATAAAATGTAAATATGAATAATCCTGATAAAGAAGCTTTAATAAATAAAGTAAATTCAGCGATCGAAAAAGTGCGCCCTTACCTAAAGGCTGATGGTGGTGATGTGGAATTTATTGAATTAACCAATGATTTAGTTGTAAAAGTTAGACTTACCGGTGCATGTAACGGTTGCCCTTTTAGTGTAATGACTCTTAAAGCCGGTATTGAAGAAGCTGTGCGTAAAGAAATCCCGGATCTTAAAGAGCTTATTGCTGTAGAGTAATATAAATATGGGAAAAGATAACCCCGTATGGAATGAATTATCAATTGAATCAGAAAAAGTATATCGCTTTTCTATTGCTATTTTACTTCCTGTTTTTTGTCTTTATTTTTTACCCTATTTTATTTTCTGGTCAGATACCTTTTTTAAAGAAATAAAAAGTATTATTGTTGTTCTAAGGTTTTCCGGAGCAATACTTATTATCAGCTGGGTAATTACCAGGATTTTTATTTACCTTTTATTTTTAATTATTGGCATAATTGCGCACGAGCTGTTGCATGCCATAGGCTGGATGATTATGACCGGCAAAGGATTCAGGAACATTAGTTTCGGGATTATCTGGGAATTAATGGCCCCTTACGCGCACATAAAAATTCCGATATCAATACTGGCATACAGGATAGGAATTATACTTCCTTTAATATTAGTTGGAATCTTTCCGGGAGTATATGGATTAGTAACCGGAAATGTTGAATGGGTATTTTTTGGATTTATTTTTACAGTGGCAGCTGCCGGTGATATTATAATGTTATGGCTGATAAGAAAAATACCTTCGCGCCGGCTTGTAAAAGATCATCCTGAAAAGTTAGGATGTTTTATCTATCAATAAAAATCCACACAGAAAATAAGCAATTTTTAAATCTAATATCCATTTTACGGCTTAGTTAAATAAATGAAAGTTTAGTATTATTGCCATACTGTTTTAAGATGAGCCACCCATAAAATTTTGATAAGATAAAATATGTATGCAATTTTATAGTTATAATACAAATCGGTGAAGGCATTGAAATATTCAAGAATACCATATCGAATCCTATTAGTTGTAATGATAATATTGGCTGCAGGATGTTCAACTCAGAAAAATACCCTGATAACACGCACCTATCATAATACTACAGCAAAATACAATATTCTCTTTAACGGAAACGAAAGTTTTAATAAAGGAGTAGATAATCTGCAGCGTTCATTTAAAGATAACTATAACACTATTTTGCCGGTATTTACCTATAAAGATGAGGTTGCCGTTCAACAGATATTTTCTGATATGGACCGGACAATTAAAAAATGCACCAAGGTAGTTCAGATGCATTCCATTAAAGTGAAGCCAGAAACAAGAGAAGACCGGGAACTTACTCCCAAACAACGGGAATATTATAACCAGCAGGAGTTTAATAAATGGGTAGACGATACATATTTATTACTGGGGAAAGCACATTTTTATAAACATGAATTTGGGATGGCCAAGGAAACATTTATGTTTATGCTAAGTGAATTTAAAAATAAGCCGATACTTTATGATGTTAGGTTATGGCTTGCAAAAACATTTATTGAAACCGAAAATTATAAAAATGCTGAAGAAATTTTATTTTCACTGAATAGGGATATTGGCTTTCCAAAAAGATTGGAATCTGAACTTTCTGCTACTATTGCCGATTATTATCTTAGGCAAAAGAAATATGATGAAGCCATACTCCCTCTAAGCAAAGCCAGAGAAAAAGTGAAAAATAAACAGCAAAAAATCAGGTATACCTTTGTGTTGGCCCAGTTAAACGAAAAACAGGGTAATTTGCAAAAAGCTTCTGATCTGTATCAAAGTGTTGTAAAGATGAATCCCCCGTATGAAATGACTTTTCATGCAAAAATAAATCGGGCATTAGCTTATGAAAAAGGTTCGGGCAGCAGAAAACAGATAGAGGACCAGTTGAAAAAAATGTTGAAGGATGATAAGAATATTGAGTACCAGGATCAGATTTATTTTGCTTTAGGGAATATCGCATACAAGGAAAACGATGAAAAAAGTGCCATTGAACAATACAAAAAGTCTGTTACGTTCAGTACAACAAATACCAGTCAAAAAGCATTTACATTTCTTACGCTTGCCAATATTTATTATACTTTTCCTGATTATGTAAATGCGCAGGCATATTATGATAGCACAGTATCCTTAATTGATCTTGATTACCCGGATTATGATATTATTTATGCAAAATCCATTAGTCTTAATCAGCTGGTAACTGAAATAAATACGGTACAATTACAAGATTCGGTGCAATTGCTGGCAAAAATGAATACCGATGATTTGAACCATTATATTGATAACCTGATTCAGGAATTGAATACACAGGAAGCGGAGAATCGTAGGCTTGAACAGGAAGCCCAGCAGAATCAGCAATATAACATGATGATGGCTCAAACGGGTAAAAATATGGCCCAGGATCCAACCAGCCAGACAAAATGGTATTTCTATAATCCTGCAGCAAAAAATTTAGGAAGAATTGATTTTAAGGCAAAATGGGGAAACCGAAGACTTGAAGATAACTGGCGACGGTCTAACAAAAGATTCTCTGCTGTGGGGCCGGGAACAACCATCACTGAAAATTCTGAACTGATAACTACTGATGAGGCTCAGCAGGCTGCTGCTTCAAATACAAATAACAGAACAAGGGAGTTTTATTTGCAAAATATTCCGCTTACGGATTCTGCAATGAAAGCATCACACAATAAAATTCAGGATGCACTTTTTAGTATGGGAGTGATTTATAAAACAGATTTAAAAGACTACGATAAAGCTGTGGTTTCTTTCGAAGAACTTTTGCAACGATATCCGGAAACCAAATACAAGCTAAATACATATTATAATTTGTATTCCACCTTTATTTTGTTGAATAATAAAGGGAAATTAGAATTATATAGGAATAAAATTATAAGAGAATTTCCGCTATCGATGTATGCGAAAATGATGACCAATCCGGATTATATTAAAGAACTTGAAGCTGAACAAAATATTGTAAATAAGTATTATGAAGAAACCTATGGTTATTTTCAAAATCAGCAGTATGAAAAGGTAATTGAAAACTGCAATGAGGTTTTCAAAAAATACCCTGAAGATAAGTTATTGCCAAGGTTTGATTATATGCGTGCAATTTCTGTAGGCAAAACAAAAGATGTAAGAACGTTTAGGGAAGCTTTATATGAGCTGATAACAAAATACCCTAATTCTGAAGTATCTGAAAATGCCAGAATTATGATTGCCTATCTTGATAAAGACCGGCCGAATATTAAAGATATTGAAGAAATTGAAATTGCTGAAAAACTTTATAATAAAGCAGAAGATGAAGAACATTATACCCTGTATATAGTTCCGGCAAACCTAAATCTAAACCAGCTATTGTTTAATATTATTAACTTCAATCTGGATAACTTTCAAAAATTAAATCTTACAGCAGTTAAAAAAGAATTCAACAATACACAAAACGTAATAATTATAAAAATATTTAAAAATCAAAATGAAGCGGTGGATTATTATCGGAAAATTTCAGCCGACACAGGTGTATTAAGAGATGTGGATAGTAAGAGTATTTCTGCCTTTGCAATTTCAGTATCTAATTATAAGATCTTTTTAGAAGACAAATCTATTAGCAGGTATCAGAAATTTTTTGAACAAAATTATATACAATAGGCCGATAAGGTGTAAATTCATGAATTAATATCTGTATAATGAGGAAGATCCGAATTCTTTGGACTGATGATGAAATTGATTTATTAAAACCTCATATACTTTTTCTTAAAGAAAAGGGATACGATGTTCATACAGCCAGTAATGGCGACGATGCTATAAAGCTGGTAAACGAATATAATTTTGATATTGTATTTCTCGATGAAAATATGCCCGGATTAAGTGGCTTAGAAACTTTAGCTATTATTAAAAGCCAGCAGAAAAACCTGCCGGTGGTAATGATCACCAAAAGTGAAGAAGAAGATATTATGGATTCGGCCATTGGATCTAAAATTTCGGATTACCTTATAAAACCAGTGAATCCGAACCAGATTTTACTATCCATAAAAAAAAATATAGATACAAAACGTTTGGTTACCAAAGAAACCACACAAGCCTATCAGTCAGAATTTGCAAAAATCGGAATGCAAATTAATATGGCCAATAGTGTTGAAGAGTGGAAAGAAATTTATAAAAAGCTGGTATTCTGGGAGCTTGAGATTATGGAATCCACAGACTCAGGAATGGAAGAAATCCTCAGGATGCAGAAATCCGAAGCCAATCTGGCATTTACCAGGTATATTAAAAAAAATTATCTGTCATGGTTTAACGAAAAAATGGACCAAAAGCCCATGATGTCTCCCAATATTTTTAAAGAGAAAATATTTCCCCGAGCAGATAATAACGAAACCATTGTAGTTATTCTAATCGATAATCTCAGGCTCGACCAGCTTAGAATAATTCAACCCATTATTAGTGAGTATTATTCAGTGGTAGAAGATGAATTGTATTTTAGCATACTTCCAACAGTAACTCAGTATGCCCGAAATGCTATGTTTTCAGGCCTTATGCCTTTGGGGATAGATGATATTAATCCGGATCTGTGGCTTAATGATGATGAGGAAGGTGGAAAAAATATGAATGAAGAAGCACTGCTGGTAAAACAAATTGCCCGTATGGGAAAAAATTACAAGCTTTTTTTCGAGAAAATTCTTAATGTGCGAGCTGGTAAAAAACTGGTTGAAAATTATTCCAATCTGTTTAATTATAACCTGGTGGTGCTGGTTTATAATTTTGTCGACATGCTCTCACATGCAAATACGGAAATGGAAATGATCCGTCAGCTTGCTTCCGATGATGCAGCCTACAGGTCGTTAACCCTTTCGTGGTTCCAGCATTCGAATTTAATGGAACTGGTTAAATTATTATCTGAGAAAAAACTAAAAATAGTAATTACCACCGACCATGGCTCGGTGAGAGTGCATAATCCGTTAAAAGTAATTGGCGACCGTCATACTTCTACCAATTTGCGTTATAAACACGGGAGAAATCTGAACTATGATCCAAAAGAAGTATTCGAAATTACTGATCCTTCCAAAGCGCATTTGCCAAAGTCAAATGTTAGTTCACGATACATCTTTGCATCGGGAACAGATTATCTGGTATATCCGAAAAATTACAATTACTACGCCAATTATTATAAAAACACGCTTCAGCATGGCGGTATTTCTATGGAAGAAATGATCATTCCTCTTGTTACCTTTGAACCCAAATAGCGGCTTATGATTGAATTATACCTGAACAACCTCAAAGATATTTCTTCTGTGGCGCAACAGTTTCTTTCAAAAGTTGAAGGAAAGAAAAAATTTGCCTTTTATGGTAAAATGGGGGCAGGAAAAACTACCTTTATTACGGCAATTTGTGAAGTGTTAGAAGCCCTTGATGTGGCAAGCAGTCCCACTTTTGCCCTTATTAATGAATACCAGACATTATCGGGAGAAATAATTTATCATATTGATTTTTATCGTATAAAAAACAGCGAGGAGCTTTACGATATCGGTATTGAAGATTACTTGTATAACGATGTTTATTGCTTTATTGAATGGTCTGAAAAGGCAGAAGAAATTATACCCTCCGATTTTATAAAGGTATATTTAACAGAAGAAGCTGATGGAATTAGAAAAATTCAGATTCATGCTTAATGCTGTAATTTGATCAGAAATTAAATATTTGATTAATTCTGATAATTATATTATTTTAGTTCGTTTTCGTTTGCTTTACTTAAAGAAATAATAATGGTAGATCAGAAGCCTGAATCGGCCAAAATGCCTTTGCGGTATACCGGGTTATTACCACAGGAAGAAATGCTTGAAATCGGAAAAAGGCAAAAAAAATTAATTATTGGCATACCCAAAGAAAATCATGAGGAAGAAAATCGGATTCCGCTAACTCCTGAAGCTGTTGAAGTTCTAGTAAATAACGGGCACGATGTGATTATTGAAAGTAAAGCTGGTGAGGGAGCCAAATATTCCGATACCGATTATAGCGAAAGGGGTGGTTTTATTGTTGATAATAAACAACAAACTTTAAATGCCGATATTATTTTAAAAGTAGCTCCGCTTCATCCCACTGAAATAAAAAATTTAAAAGGGAACCAGTTGATTATATCATCGCTTCAGTTGTATAATAACAATGGCGATCATATAAGAAATCTTATTAATAAAAAAACCACAGCCATTGCTTACGAATATATAAGGGATGAATTTGGCCGCTATCCTGTTATGCATTCAATGCATGCTATTACAGGAAACACAGCGATTATTATAGCCGGCGATCTGTTAAATAACAATAATGGAGGTAAAGGAGTAATGCTGGGAGGAATTTCCGGGATTACACCTACCGAAGTTGTAATAATCGGGGCAGGTACAGCTGCCGAATTTGCAGCCAGAGCGGCACTAGGTTTTGGATGTTTTGTTAAAATTTTTGATACCTCCGTTCACAAGCTGGAACAATTGCAGCAAAATCTGGGAACCCGTTTACATACATCGATATTTCACCCCCAGGTATTGCAGCGTACCCTAAAATCTGCGGATGTAGTCATTGGGGCAGTAAATCTTCACGATTCGGGTCCCCGGTATTTTATTACCGAAGAAATGGTAACCGAAATGAAAAAGGGATCGGTAATTATTGATATTAGCATTGATCAGGGAGGATGTATAGAAACTTCTGAATACAGGACACATAAAAACCCGGTATTTATAAAACACGGCGTTATTCATTATTGTGAGGTAAATTTGCCTTCCAGGGTAGCCCGTACTTCCTCAATTGCATTAAGTAATATTATTTCTCCTGTATTAGTTAATATCGGAAATTCCGGAGGCATAAAACCATTTTTAAAGGCAAATGTAAATGTTCGACATGGGGTATATTTATATAATGGTATATTAACCAACGAATATGTTGGAAATATTTTAGATATTCCTGCAAAAGATATTAATCTGTTAATGGCTGCATTTTAGTTTTCACTTCTTTTTTTCTCAAATTATAGTACTTTTGCCCACCCAATTTTAAAACATGTAAATATGAATGAACTTTTCTGGCTGATAATGTTGCTGGTCAACTTCTTATTAATAATCCTGGCATTTAAATTATTCGGTAAACAGGGTTTGTTCATTTGGATTCCCATATCTACTATAGTGGCCAATATTCAGGTTATACAAACGGTGGAATTGTTTGGATTTGTTGCCACACTTGGCAATATCGTATATGCCAGTTCTTTTCTGGTTACTGATATACTATCTGAATTATATGGTAAAAAAGAAGCCCAGCGGGCAGTGTGGATCGGATTTTTCAGCGTAATAGTAATGGCTGTTTTAATGAATATTGCCCTGTTATTTATACCACTCCAGGGAGACGAATTTGCACAAACCACCTATTCAAGTCTGGATACTATTTTTAGCTTAATGCCCCGTATAGTTATTGCCAGTTTAACTGCATATCTGATCTCGCAGCGGCATGATGTATGGGCGTATCATTTCTGGATGAAAAAATTTAGCAGCAGAAAGCATATTTGGTTACGGAATAACCTTAGCACAATGGTGTCGCAGTTAATCGACAGCATTGTATTTATTGTGATTGCTTTTTGGGGAGTTTATGAATTCAAAGTATTGGTAGAAATATTTTTTACCACATATTTCCTGAAATGGATTGTGGCTTTGGCCGATACGCCATTTATTTACTGGGCTGTTCGAATGAAAAGTTCGAAGGCACCGGAGCAGGAGTAATCTTTCCGGGTATTATCCTTAAAATTCAGGGCAGGGGACCATCCTGGGTTTTCGTTTTAATTTCTTGGTTTTAAATGTATAAGAAAATGATATTTCATGCGAGCCTCCTGTGTTGGCAATTAATTTTGAAATCGTAAAATCATAACTGTATCCGATATTCAGATTCTTAATTTTATAGCCGGTTAGAATGGTAAATGCATCACGGTTGAATACAGATTTATATAACGGAATGCCACGGTACCAAAATCCAAGAACAAGAGGATTCTTATACAAGTACATTCCTAAATCTAATTGACGAAATTGTTCTTGCTGCTTATATAAAAAGGCTATCTGAATGGAGCTGGGAATGGGCTGTAGAAGTTCTTCGTTTTTAACAAATTTTGTTCCTCCAAACACAGAGTATTTAACCGGAATATACCCTCTGTTTCCCTCCTCAAATTCATAATCATAAAGAGACTGGTTAGGATGCAACAGGTGATCGATACTAAACCCAAACCAAAAAAGGTCACTATATCCCATAACAGAAACACTAAAATCTATATCGCCTACATCTTCTATTGATGGCACTTCGCCTGATGTTGGTGAATTTCCTGAAGCCGAAATCTGGTCGTTCCAGAGCAATTCATCAAAATCTATTCCCCGTTCTGTGTAAAGAAAATGCATACCAGGCCTAACATGCCATTTATTTAATATTCTGAAATCAAAAGAATATTGGAGCCCGATATTGGTACTTCTTAAATGGCCACTACCGGCCTGATCTTTTAAAATAAGTACACCTAATCCGCTATTAAATTTTTCAAAATACCTGTCAAATGCAAAAGAATACGTTTCAAATCCATTAGGAATCTGAGGCCACTGTTGTCTGTAATTAAAAGCCACTCTGTTTAATCCGGTTAATCCTGCAAATGAAGGCGCCAGATATAATGAATTGGAATAGAACTGAGAAAATTGGGGATCTTGACCATTTAATAGAAACGGTAGAAAAGCAAGAGAGAATAATATGGTATGTAGTATTTTTTTCATTTGTTTCTATTCATTTTTATAGGTTAAGTTTAGTGCAGCAGAGTTACATCTCCTGTTTTCACAAAACTTTCGCCACTCGAGTATTTTCCTTCTACTTTCCAAACATAAACATCCTGCTTAGACATTTTACCATCCACATATCCGTCCCAGCCGATTTCACGGTCATAGCTTTCAAAAATCAGTTCCCCCCAACGGTTAAAGATCATCAGGTGATATTCCTCTACCTGGTCTAAAACTCCGGGATAGAAAATCCTGTTTTCTTCGAGCGGTGATGAAGGCCTGAAAACATTCGGGAAAATAATCTTGCCACTGGGCTCTACAATCACGGCATATTCCATTACATGAAGATCAAAACAATCATTTTTAGTCCATACATTTAATGTAACATTATATGTCCCTTCTTCCCGGTAGATATGTATTGGATTAAATTCATCGGAAGTAGATCCGTCACCAAATTCCCAGAGGTAAACATCCCCGTTATCAGAAAGATTAAAAAAATGAACTTCTTCATCATTTACATATACATACCGTGGCGCCAGGTCAAAATACGAATTGGGTAAAATGAACACACTGTTTATTTCAGAATAGGTATCCGATCCTCCGGGGCCTGTGGCTGTAAGCTTAATTTTGTATTCTCCGGGTTCGTAATACGTATAATTCGGATTTGGCCGGTTTGAAACTGCACCATCACCAAATTCCCAAAGATAGGTATTTGAGTAAGCTGATTTATTTTCAAACTGTATAGTCAGGGGCATACATCCGGGTTCCACTGGATCAAACAGTGCTATTGGAGGGTGAGGTACAATTTCTATTTGTTGCCATGCGCTATCTGAGCAATATTCACCCTTTACCATTAGTGATATGATATAATCATCGGGTTCTTCATAAACATGTTCTCCCGGGTTTCTTTGTTTTGAAGTAGTTTTGTCTCCAAAGTACCAGGTATATTCCCAGTTTTTATCATCGGTAAGATTTTCAATAAATACAGTTTTTTCAGGATACATCTGGAAAACCGGAGTAGCTTCAAACAGCGCTACAGGAGCAGGATGTACACGAATCTGACTGATACTTGTATCGTAACAGTTAAAAAACGAGGTAGTTATTAACTGAATATTAAAAACCGTATCTTTTTCAGTATTGTTGGTAAACAAATGATATGCATTATATCCGCCCTCTTCTGTTTCGCCATCCCCAAAATCCCAGTTGTATTTGAAACCTCCGGGAGTAGCCTTTAGTAAAACATCTGCAGGATTGCAGGCAACTTCAGGATCCAAAACAATTTCTGTTTTAGGATTAGGATAAGCAACTACATATTGATTGGAAATATGGTTACAGCCATTTACACTAGTGACAGTTAGCTGCACATTAAAATATTCAACTGAAGTGGAATAATTAAGAAATTCATGAACAGGATTTTCTTCATCAGAGGAATTATTGTCCCCAAAATTCCAAAAATATTCGATGGCGTCCTCTGAACTGTTCATAAAAGTTATAGTAACCGGACTACATTGAGGAACTGCATCAGAAGTAAAAGCAGATCTTGGAGAATCGTTATAAATGGTAACTGAATCTGAAGCTTTACATCCTTTATTATCTTCAACGTTAAAATTCAAATGATAATATCCTTTCGTTGGTATCCTAAACACAGTTGACGGATCACTTACGGATGAAAGCGGGGTGATATCTCCGGTCCATTCATATGAAGTATAGATTCCCGAACCTCCTGACACCTGCGTATTAATTAAAAGTTCCTGGTTTGCACAAACAATGGTATCACTTAACAGAATCATGGCATCAGGATTGGGATTAACTTCTATGGTGATACTGTCTGTAACTTCGTTGTCATTTATATCAGTAACTGTAATATTCAAGTGATAAATTCCAGGTATGCTGGTTAAAAACAGGGGATTAGAAATTGTGGTTCCGGATAAAAATCCTATATCACCTGTCCACTGGAATGAATAGGAAGGTGTTCCGCCCGAAGGAGACGCTGTTATTTGAAAGGGTTCATCAACACATCCATTACTGTTAACAATATTTAAATTTACAAACAATAAATCTTCATTAACAAGAATTATTTTTGTTTCCACAGGGCCGATACATCCCAGACTGTTTGTTTCCTGAACCGTAATTGTGAAAATTCCAAGTTCCTGAAATTCCAGGATAACAAAATTCTGATTTTCCAGTAATACGGTTACTTCGGTCGGTATATTCCAGTCATAAGATGAGCCTGCATGATAATTCACAGAATATATTACATTCGTTTGGCCCTGTCCTACCTCGTTTGCTCCCTGAATCGGATTAGCTCCGGGTACCGGGTAAATAATGGCATCAGCTCTATCCAGATTACTTTCACACAATGTTGTATCATTATAGCTGGATATCCAGTACGATGTATTGGTTGAAATTAAAGGTGTTTGAAATTGCGTATTTTCCTCTAATAAGTTTCCTCCAATTACATTGTCGTACCAGCGTGCAGTATTTCCATGTGTTCCTAGGGTTGCAGTAAAAATCAGGGAATCCGGTCCGCAACTAACGATATCATTAACCACCGGAACATCAGGAATAGGATAAATAAAAGCATGTACTTCTTTTCGGGCACTTTCGCAGCCTGTAATAGAATTGTAGCTTGAAATCCAGTATGTTTCAGTAGATGATAGATAAGGAGTTGTAATAGCTAGTGCAGAATCAAAAACAGGCCCTCCAATATTGTTTTCATACCAATAATTAATGGTACCGTTTGTTCCAATGGTTGAATTTAATGTAATTATTCCCGGTCCGCATAAGCTTTGAGAAGGAGCATCCGGTATGTTTGGCACAGGATGAATAACTACTTGAACTTCAGTGCGGGCACTTTCACAACCTGTGGTATCATTGTAACTGCTTACCCAGTATGATATTGAATCGGAAATAAGAGGAGTATTGTAATGTTGCGATGTACTTAGGAGTGTTCCTCCTGAAGGAGCATCATACCAACGGTTTGTAGTACCATTATTACCGATTGTGGCTTCAAGTAAAAGACTTGCTGGGCCACAGTTTTCACGATTTTCAGCAACCGGTGGATCGGGTATCGGATGGATATCAACATCCACCCTGCGACGCACACTTTCACATTGAACCGTATCATTATAGGTTGCAACCCAATATGATTTATCACTGCTCAACAGAGGAGTAGTATAAGTAAGTGAAGTTGCTACCGGCACTCCGCCAGTTGGCACTTCGTACCATTTATTTTCATTTCCATTGGTTCCCAGTGTTGAGGACAGATTTGCTGTAACCGGGCCGCAATTTTCGATACCTGAAGCATTTGGTATGCCGGGAAGAGGCTTGAAAAGAATATTCACTGTATCGGAAGTTGGGGGACAGGCCCCACTGGTTATGGTCCATACATATTGATATAATCCTTCATCACCAGCATTTATGGTGGCTAAAGCATTATTGGAATGTATATCGGGAATAAAGTTCGTCGGTCCTGGGCCAGAAATACTTGTCCATGTGCCAAGGCCTTTTACCGGTGCATTTGCACTTAGTGTGGCTACTGTGCCACATAAAGTATCATCTGTTCCTGCGTTTGAAGGTGCTGTAGGTGTTCCGAAGTCTATTAACAAAGTATCGGATGTTGAACAACTTTCATTGATAATAGTCCATGCAAATTCATAAATGCCTTCATCTCCTGATAAAATTTGAACCGTAGCATTTTCATTATTGGCCGAGGGATTAAAAACCGGATTTGTAGAAGAAGGATTCGATACAACACTCCAGGTTCCTGTACCCACAGAAGCGGAGTTTGCTCCAAGTGGTGCACTCACGGAATTACATAATTGCTGATCCAGCCCTGCAAATGCAGGATTTGGCGCTTCATCACGGGTTATGGTAACCTGATCGGATGAACCTGAACAAATTCCATATTGGCTGGTTATGGTCCATTCAAAATTATTTGCTCCAAAACTTAATCCCGATACCAGGGTATTTGCCTGGTCTGCATCAGAAATCGTTGCGCTGCCTGTTATCACGGTCCAAATACCTGTACCATTTCCGGTGGGTACATTTCCTTGTAAGTTTATTGCTGCAGAATCACAAACACCTCTGTCGGCTCCGGCATTGGCAGGTTCAGGAGTAACGTCCCTAAGAATTCTCACGGTATCTGAAGTAGTCTGGCAAGCTCCATATTGACTGGAAATTACCCAAGCAAGTATATTTTCTCCACTATTCAGATTATTTATCGTGGTTGTTGGCTGTAAAGGATTAATAAAATTACCTCCGCCGGAAACGATGTTCCATGTACCAATTCCGTTATTATCTGGAGTATTTCCGCCAATAAAAGCAGATGTATTATCACAAAATGATTGATCTGGGCCTGCTATGGCTCCTGTGGGTTGGAGATCCCGGGTAATGATTACTTCATCAATAGAAATACACGGGCCGTTTGATAAGGTCCATCTGAATAAATTTGGGCCCGGATCAAGGTTGCTGACATGAATAATGTTATTAGACGGATTATCAATAACCGCACTTCCTGTCGTAGTCCAAATACCTGTGCCAATAACAGGAAAGCTTCCGAAAATTGTTACTGTATCACTACAAACGGTTTTATCCGGTCCAGCAAATGCCGGTGGTGAAGGAGTATCAAAAATTTCAAAGGAAATTTCGCTTGGAGCGCTGCCACATGCGCCAATACTTTCAACCACCCAATATGAATATATACCTGAAATACTATTATCAATAAATGTCGGTGGGCCTGCAGGATTAAAGGAATTTCCAAAGTGTATTGGAATTGTAAGAGTTAAATCCTCAAACCACTGGACATCACCCCCTGAAGTTGACAACGTTAAATTTATAGGATTATTTACACAAAACTCAAGTGAAGGATTTGTTATAATTGGAGGCGTAGTAATAATTTCAATAAGTGCGGTTGTTGTAATTGGGGCATAATCCCCATCAACCGGATTACTTGGAGGATTTCCATCAAAAGGTGTGGCATCGTAAGGATTACAAATATTCCAGTTTCTCATTGTAATTTCAAAAATATCTCCTGCAACTCCTCCGGCCGGAGCATTTATTGACCATGAAGTTTGGTCCGGTCCATCTGCAGGTATTGGAATTTCGATAACCGGCCCGTCTAATTCGCCTAATGAATTACCAACGGCATCAGTCAGGGTATAGGTATTGCCATAAGTATCCACAATAGTTATATCAGGTATCCGGTCACCGCCAATGGTTTGTGTGCCATAAATAAATTGCACCCAACGATTCAGGCGGTTGGGTTTATCAGGTTCAATGTTAATATTACAGTTAAAAGTTGAATTATCGTCGAAGGTAACATTAACAATTTTCTCACCCTCGCAAAATTGAGCAACAACAGGTTCGGTGGTAACTACAGCCCCATTTTCATTATCCAGTGCCCATGCACTAAAGGTTTGTTCTTGTCTGCTGCTGCTGGTACACTGTTCTCCGTCATATACAATATAGGCCTCAGCCGTATACGAGCAATTATCAGCAGGGGGGTAATTATGATTTTGAGTGGCTGTAAACACTGTATCACCCAGAGAATTAGCTGGTACTAAAGTAGTTGCACCTGTTCCGTCATTCCATACAAAAAGTACTTCGACTTTTGAAGGGTCAACGGGCATGAAAAATTTATAGCCAACATTCATTGTAAGATCAACAGGAGCACAAACACTACTTGGAATCTGTCCGCTTTGGTTTTCAGTTATAAGCGCACATTGACTCCATAATTGGTGCGTGGAAAGAGAAACGACTGCAAAGAATAATATTATTATCCTGCCTAACATTAGAGAAAAAGTTTTGCCCTAGTTTAAATTTAGTTGAGTTAATTTTGATAAAAGGGATTAATTAGGTGAAAAAAAATTTGTTAGTTGATTTTCTTGTAGTTGTTTTTACATAGTTAAGTTACTCATTTACAATGCAAACAGTGACATATTCAATTTAATTTATACACTGCGTAGCAAATAAATCATACGAAAAAAAATAAATTTCGTTTCAGATTATTGATGGAAGTAGTTTGCAAATTGCGCACAAAAAAAAGAGGCTATTAATTGATAGCCTCTTTATAAGTGTACAAATAAATTTGTTTTTTCTTATTTAACAAGAATTTTTTCTGTGTAGGTTTTTATTTCAGTAAATTTTATTTTAACAATATAAAGACCCTTTTCAAGGTTCTCCAATTGTAATGTAATTTTATTCTGTTTCTCAAAATCTTTACTAAATACTGTTTTTCCAACTATACTTAAGATCTCAATTTTAATAAAATCCAAATCTGAATTAATAGTCAGCGTATTATCTATAACAGGATTGGGAAAAATAGAAACTGCAACACTTGGATCGGATATAAAAGATGATCCGATAAAACTGGTTGTACTGTTGGCAAATACAAGATTGGTGCTGAAATAGAAACAAAAGCCGGTAATGATTAGTAGTAGAATTCTTTTCATAATTACACTTTTAGATAACCCAAATCAGCTTTCAAAAATCATACCCTTTTCCATAGTACGTCAATAATTATGAAAAGTTATAAAAAAAAAGTGATTGATTTTGGTTAATAGTAAAATTTTAACAATTTATAACATTCCCAATTCAAGTAGAGCTTCCTCTGATAACATTGATTGATCCCAGGGCGGATCAAAAACAAGGTTAACATCAGTTGATTTTATACCTTCAATAAATGAGACTTGTTGTTTTACGTTTAATAATATATCATCAGCTACCGGACAATTCGGAGCTGTTAAAGTCATTTCAATTTTTACTTCGTTTTTATCGCTAATGTTAATATCGTATATCAGCCCAAGATCATAGATATTGACCGGAATTTCAGGATCATAAATTGTTTTCAGGACTTTCACAATTTCAGACTCCAACTGTAAATATTCTTTTTTCTCTTCCATAATGATTACAATTAGAACAGTAAAATTATTTGTTCATTTTTGCATGATACGCGATAGCATAAAGCTTAATTTGTTTTATCATAGAAAGCAGGCCGTTTGATCTTGTAGGTGATAAATTCTGTTTTAATCCGATCTTATCAATAAAGTATAAGTCAGCGTTCATGATTTCTTCCGGACTTCGATTTGAAAGCACGCGGACCAGCAGGGCAATTATGCCCTTTGTAATAATTGCATCACTATCTGCTGTAAGTATTATTACACCCTTACTTTCATCAAATTCAGCATTTAACCATACTTTTGACTGACATCCGTTAATCAAATATTCATTAGTTTTAAATTTCGGATTAATAATCGGTAAATCATTACTTAATTCAATTAAATATTGATATCGATCCATCCAGTCATCATACAGTATAAATTCATTAACAATTTGGTCTTGTATTTGGTTTAATGTTTCCACTTATAATTATATTTAACTAAACATTTCTTTAACTTTAATAATTCCTTCGCACAACCTATCGACATCTGATTTATTATTATAAAGCCCGATAGAAACCCGAATTGTACCATCGATATTAAAATGTTGCATAACAGGTTGTGCACAATGGGTTCCGGTTCTTACAGCTATTCCCATTTTATCCAAAACCATCCCGGCATCATATTGATGGATCCCATTTATTAAAAATGAAATAATGGAAGATTTCTTTTCAGATGTGCCATACATAGTTATTCCTCCAATAATTTCCAAAT
This sequence comes from Bacteroidales bacterium, assembly GCA_016934395.1. Classification (GTDB taxonomy): domain Bacteria; phylum Bacteroidota; class Bacteroidia; order Bacteroidales; family UBA10428; genus JAFGSZ01. The sequence continues at coordinate 79,114 of JAFGSZ010000086.1, read as the reverse complement.
TATGTGTTGCATAACCTAATATTTCTTCCTCATGTTTATTAATGCTGTGTATTCCGGTATTTTCTATGTAATGTAAGGCTTCAGCCATACCAATAGCTCCGATATAATTAGTTGTGCCTGCTTCAAATTTAAATGGAAGCGCATTGAAAGTTGTTTTCTCAAAAGTTACAACATCAACCATGTCTCCTCCTCCCTGAAAAGGTGGCAGATTTTCAAGCCAATTCTCTTTTCCATATAAAATCCCTATTCCGGTTGGCCCATACATTTTATGGCCGGAGAACACAAAAAAATCACAATCAAGCTCCTGAACATCAATCGAAATATGCTGAATAGCTTGCGCTCCATCAATGAGTACCGGTATATTTTGTTTATGCGCCAGATCAATAATATCTTTAACAGGATTTATTGTTCCCAAGGCATTCGAAACATAAGTTACACTAATAAGTTTTGTTTTGTCTGATATAAGGTTATTAAGCTTTTCAATTTCAAGATCACCCTTATTATTAAACGGAAGAATTTTTAATTGAGCTTCTTTCCGTTCACATAACATTTGCCAGGGGACAATATTTGCATGATGTTCCATTTCAGTGATAATAATTTCATCACCTTTATGTACATACTTTTCACCAAATGAAAAGGCTAATCCGTTTATCGATCCGGTAGTACCGCTGGTAAATATAATTTCATAATCGTGTTTGGCATTTATAAAACGCTGAACAGTTTTTCTGGCTTTTTCATATTCTTCAGTGGCTTGTTCGCTAAGATAATGGACCCCTCTGTGTATTGAACTATTAAATTGAGAATAAAATTGATGTACACGATCAATTACCACAGCCGGTTTTTGTGTAGTGGCTCCATTATCCAGATATACTAAAGGTTTGTTGTATATTTTTTTATTTAGAATCGGAAAATCTTTCCGAATTTCTTCAACGTTAAAATTCAATGCAATTTATTTTTAATTATGTACATCCAATTGTGCAGTTGTTGCATCTTGAAAGCTCGCCACGTAACCTTTTATCTACCAGTTCAATTATTCTTTCTTTTAGATGAGGTACGTTTGTTATGCTTATAACTTCATTTGCAAAAGCGTACATTAGCAAGTGCCGGGCTTCTTTTTCGTTAATACCTCTTGTTCTCAGATAAAAAAGAGCATCATTATCCAATTGGCCCATAGTTGCTCCATGACTGCATTTTACGTCATCGGCATATATTTCCAATTGGGGTTTTGAATTCATTTTAGCTGTTTTTGATAATAATATATTATTATTACGCTGGTAAGCTTCTGTTTTTTGAGCGTCTTTGGCTACATAAATTTTGCCGTTAAATGTTCCGGTTGCCTCATCATCCAAAATACCTTTAAATAACTGGTCACTATGGCAATGTGGTTGCATGTGCCTTATTTCGGCATAATTGGCAATATGCTGGTGATCATCTGCAAAAAACAATCCATAGGTATTATTCTCACAGCCGGGAGCATTTAAGGTTACATAAACATTGTTGCGTATTAATCCGCCATGAAGCGAAATGGTATTTGATGTTACATGGCTGTTTGCTTCCTGGTGAATAAAAGTATTCGAAAGTTGTGTAGACTTAATATTTTCGTTTTGAATTTTATTATAAGCTATATAGCTGTTTTCTCCGGCATAAATTTCAGTTACGGAGTTACTCAAATAACTTTTGTCACAAAGCGTATGATCACAAACAACAACATTTACCTTTGAATTATCTTCGGCAACAATAAGGTTTCTATGGGTAATTCTCAAATTTTTAAAAGAATAGCAAATATTGATGATTTGTATTGGCTTTTCAAGTTCAACTCCTTTGGGAATGTGTATATAAACACCATCCTGGGCAAAGAGCGTATTCAAAGCTGCAAGTCCATCCAGCGATGTATCTGCATATTTGCCGTAATGTTTATTAAAAACACCATTCTGGTTTTTTGAGGCTTGTGCTAATCCTGTAATAGTAACCTCTTCCGGAAGGTAGTGGTAAATATTCTTATTATAATAAAATCCATTTAATACCAGAACAACATAGGTATCCAGTTCAGGAATATCACATTTAAAAATATCCGTAAGGTTTAAGCTGAAATTTTCCGGAGACAATACCGGAAAATATTCACCCTTAAAATAAGTTTCAAGGTTGGTATATCGGTATGCTTCCTGCTTTTTGGTTGGAAGTCCGAACTTATTAAAATCTTCCAGGGCTTTTGTCCTGAAAGAATTCATATAGTCAGTACTTTCTTTTTCAATTAATTCTGAATTTTCAGTAAATAAATCCACAAGCTGATGGGATAATTCAGATAATGTATTTGTAGTTTCCATTTCCAGTTTTTTAAACAACTTCTTCTTTCAACCAGTCATAACCTTTTTCTTCAAGTTCCATGGCAAGCTCTTTGCCACTTGATTTTACTATTCTCCCTTTATAGAGTACATGCACAAAATCGGGGATTATATAATCCAGTAAACGCTGATAATGAGTAATTACAATTGTTGCGTTATCTTTTGTTCTTAATTTATTTACTCCGTTGGCAACAATTTTTAAAGCATCGATATCCAAACCCGAGTCGGTTTCATCCAGAATAGCCAGTCTTGGTTCGAGCATAGCCATTTGGAATATTTCATTTTTCTTTTTCTCACCACCTGAAAAACCCTCGTTAACACTTCGATTTGTAAGATTAGAATGGATTTCGACAAGTTCTTTTTTTTCCCGCATAATTTTCAGAAAATCGGAAGCAGATATCGGAGGTAGATTATTATACTTGCGTTTTTCGTTTAATGCAGTTTTTAAAAAATTAACCATCGAAACTCCCGGAATTTCCACCGGATATTGAAAACCAAGAAACATTCCTTTTTTTGCCCTTTCTTCAGGCGACATATCAAGTAGGTCTTCATCAAGATATTGAACCGAGCCATGAGTAATATTAAAATTATCTCTTCCTGCCAAAGCAGATGCCAGGGTGCTTTTACCTGAACCATTAGGCCCCATAATAGCATGCACCTCTCCGGGGTTTATTTCAAGATTAATTCCCTTTAATATTTCTTTTCCTTCTATAGCAACACGAAGGTCATTTATTTTTAATAGTGACATATTTTAAATAATAAAATGTTTAACCTACACTTCCTTCAAGACTGATCTGTAATAATTTTTGTGCTTCAACAGCAAATTCCATAGGAAGTTTATTTAGTACTTCTTTAGCATAACCATTAATAATTAATCCAATTGCAGTTTCGGTATCTATTCCGCGCTGGTTACAATAAAAAATCTGGTCTTCACCAATTTTCGATGTGGTAGCCTCATGTTCAATAATTGCAGAATCATTATCCACTTCAAGATAAGGGAATGTATGCGCACCGCATTTATCTCCCAGAAGCAAAGAATCACACTGTGAGAAGTTACGTACATTATCTGCATTCTTTAAAACTTTAACCAAACCGCGGTAACTGTTCTGGCCAAACCCGGCAGAAATACCTTTGGATATAATCGTACTTTTGGAGTTTTTTCCGATATGGATCATTTTAGTTCCGGTATCGGCCTGCTGATGGTTATTTGTAACAGCTACCGAATAAAATTCACCAACGGAATTATTTCCACGTAAAATGCAGCTGGGATATTTCCATGTAATTGCAGATCCGGTTTCTACCTGGGTCCATGATATTTTAGAATTATCACCTTTACATATTCCACGCTTGGTAACAAAATTAAAAACCCCGCCTTTTCCCTCTTTATTTCCGGGATACCAGTTTTGTACAGTGGAATATTTAACTTCTGCATTCTCAAGGGCTACAATTTCTACAATGGCAGCGTGCAATTGATTTTCATCGCGCATGGGGGCAGTACAACCTTCGAGATAACTAACATAACTATCATCTTCAGCAATTATAAGTGTGCGTTCAAACTGACCGGTGTTAGCTGCATTTATCCTAAAATAGGTTGATAGTTCCATGGGGCATCGTACACCTTTTGGAATGAAACAGAAAGAACCATCACTGAAAACGGCTGAATTAAGCGCGGCAAAATAATTGTCCGTGTAAGGAACCACAGATCCCATATACTTTTTTATAAGGTCAGGGTGTTCCTGCACTGCCTCACTGAATGAACAAAAAATGATCCCTAATTCAGCAAGAGTTTCTCTAAAAGTGGTTTTTACCGAAATACTATCCATTACTGCATCCACGGCAATTCCTGTAAGCCTTTTCTGCTCTTCGAGCGGTATACCCAGCTTTGCAAATGTGCTTAATATTTCCGGATCCACCTCATCAAGGCTGGCAGGGCTTACTTTTTGTTTTGGAGCAGCATAGAATATAATATCCTGATAATTTATTTCAGGGATTTTTAAATGCGGCCATGTTGGCATTTGCATCGTTTGCCAATGATTGTAAGCTTTTAACCGGAAATCGAGCAAAAATTCAGGCTCATTTTTTTTTGCAGAAATAATACGAATAACGTCCTCATTTAATCCGCGCGGGATGGTTTCCGTATCAACATCAGTAATAAAACCATATTTATATTCACTACCGGTTACCTCTTCTAATATTTTATCCTGTTCAACATTCATAACTTCGCAAAAGTAATAATAATAAGACTTTTTGGACTCCCACAGTTTTTATTTAGATTTAATCTAAATAACAGCAAAGATACAAAATCTATTTAAATTAATAATGATATTTGCACCTCAATCCAGAAAGTATGTTCATATGGAAGACGACAAAAATACAGAAAAAAATATTTCCAACCTCGGCGAATTCGGATTAATTGAACATCTTACTAAAAATATTCAGTTATATAATAAATCCACAAAACTTGGAGTAGGCGATGATGCTGCAGTATTAAAATATGGATCGAATGAAATTTTAATATCCTCCGACTTACTTACAGAGGGCATACATTTTGACCTGATCTATTCACCGTTAAAACATCTTGGTTATAAAGCGGCTGTTGTCAACTTTTCAGACATATATGCAATGAATGGTATCCCAAGGCAAATTACATTGGCGTTGGCGGTTTCGCAGAAAATCAAACTTTCTATGTTAGAAGAATTTTATTCGGGAATAAACCTTGCATGCGAAAAATACGGTGTTGATTTTGTGGGTGGAGATACCTCAACTTCATTAACCGGGATGCATATTGCCATAACTGTTGTTGGTGAAGCGAAAAAGGGCAAAATTACCTTTAGAAAAGGGGCTAAAACAAATGACCTTATTTGTGTAAGCGGGGAATTGGGTGGAGCCTATATGGGCCTGCAATTGCTGGAACGGGAAAAAAAACTATTTCTTTCAGGCAATGTGGAACAACCCATATTAGAAGGGCATTCATATATTCTGGAAAAACAATTAAAACCCGAAGCCCGAAAAGATATTGTTCAGCTTTTTGAAACGATTGATCTTGTGCCTACAGCAATGATCGATATCTCGGACGGATTATCATCTGATATTTTTCACATATGCAAACAATCGGATTCCGGATGTAAAATTTATGCTGAAAAAATTCCGATTCACCACGAAACAAAAAAAATGGCTGATGAATTTAATATCGATCCTTTGATAGCTGCGTTTAACGGGGGTGAAGATTATGAACTGCTTTTTACCGTTTCTCCGAATGATTTTGATAAAATCAGCAATAGGCCTGAAATTACCATTATTGGTTATATTACGGATAAGCAGGAAGGCAAATATATGGTAACAAAAGAAAACCAGTTAATTGAATTGCAGGCGCAAGGTTGGGATACCACTAAAGCCTGATCTATTTATCGTCAAAATATCCCCTGATAATTCCTCTTTTGGAGTTTCTTATAAATAATATGATCTCATCGCGTTCATCAGAAGCAGGTAAATTAGCCTCAATAAATTCCACGGCATCTGAGTTGTTTAATCCGCGCTGATAAATAATTCGGTATATCTCCTGGATTTCATTTATTTTTTCATTCGAAAAATTTCTGCGTCTTAAACCTATGGAATTTATGCCTGTATACGATAAAGGATCACGTCCGGCTTTAATAAATGGAGGTACATCTTTACCCACTTTACTCACACCGCTAACCATTACATGTGCTCCAATATGAACAAACTGGTGAATTCCCGACATTCCGCCAATAATGGCAAAATCATCCACAATTACTTCACCGGCCAGTCCAACAGCATTATTAATGATTACGTTATTTCCTAATACACAATCGTGTGCTACGTGAGCATATGCCATAATCAGGCAATTATTGCCAATTACTGTTTTTCCTTTTGCAGAAGTACCTCTGTTTACAGTAACACATTCTCTAATGGTGGTATTGTCACCAATTTCGGCTGTAGTTTTTTCGCCGTTAAATTTCAGATCTTGCGGAACACCTGAAATTACAGCTCCCGGGAATATTTTACAGTTTCTGCCAATACGGGCGCCTTCCATAATAACTACATTTGGGCCGATCCAGGTTCCTTCACCAATTTCAACATCTTTTGCAATGGTAACAAAAGGTTCGATAACCACATTATTGGCTATTTTAGCTTCCGGGTGAACATATGATAATGGTTGATTCATAGTCTGCTTTTAATTTTCAATTAATAAAAATAACCTCAAAGACAAATTTATACTTTTTTAGTTGGTTCTTTTTTTGCCAGCTGGGCCATAAAATTTCCTTCCAGCACTAATGTATTTCCTACAAAAACCTGCCCGTATGTTAATGCAATACCGCGTTTAACAGGTTCCAAAAGGTTCATACGAATATTTAGTGTATCGCCGGGCACAACTTTATGTTTAAATTTAACATTTTCAATTTTAAGGAAATATAATAAATACTCGCTGGGATTGGAAATCTGGCTTAATAAGAGTAAACCGCCAACCTGGGCCATGGCTTCTATTTGCAGAACACCGGGCATTATAGGTTCCTCCGGGTAATGTCCCACAAAATAGGATTCATTCATTGTAACGTTTTTAATTCCGCAGATTGTCCAGTCATCCATATAGGTTATTTTATCTACCAGGAGAAACGGAGGTCGATGTGGCAGCATTTTTTTAATGGCAACCAGGTCAAATACCGGAGGATGATTAGGATTATATTCAGGTGGTTTTGGCTTTTTTTGATCCAGTTTTATTTGTTTTCTGATTTGCTTTGCAAGTTCGGTATTCGAAAAATGTCCGGGCCGTTTAGCAATTACTTTCCCTCTAATAGGCATTCCGATTAAAGAAAGGTCGCCTAATACATCCAGTAATTTATGACGGGCAGGCTCGTTGCTGAAGGCCAGGTCAACATTATTCAATATACCTTCAGGCATCACCTCAACTTTTGGTTTATTGAATAAATCCGCCAGATGGTTTATCTCTTCCTGGCTTACTTTGTGCTCAACAATAACAATTGCATTATCCAGGTCGCCCCCTTTTATTAAATTATTTTTTAAAAGAGGTTCCAGTTCATGAAGAAATACAAAAGTCCGGCAATTTGAAATTTCATTTTCAAAATCTTCCAGCCTGTCCAGCGAAGCATATTGATATCCGAGAACTTTTGAATTATAATCTATATGGACTTCGAGACTAAATTTATCATCAGGAAATATTTCGATTGAAATATTCTTTTCTTCATCGGCAAAACGAATTTTTTCTTTGGGGATAAAATATTCACGGTCAGATTCCTGGCTTTTTATACCGGATTTTTTAATAAGTTCCACAAAGTATTTTGAACTCCCGTCCATAATCGGAATTTCGGGGCCATCAACTTCGATGTAAACATTATCAATTCCTAAACCTGTAAGTGCCGCAAGGGTATGTTCAATGGTTGAAATTTCAGCACCGTTTGAAGAAATTGTGGTATTTCGATTGGTATGGATAACATTTTCGGCAAGTGCTTTAATTTCAGGTTGATCTTTCAAATCAACACGTTTAAATACAAATCCTGTATTTACAGGTGCCGGTTTAAGTGTAACAGTAACATTCACTCCGCTATGCAGACCTTTTCCTGATAAACTTATGGTTTTTGAAATCGTTCTTTGTTTATCTGCCATCGAAATTCATTTAGATTAATATCAATTCATTAACAGGATTATAAATAAATTGGCGCAAGTTATAAAAAAAACTAATAATCAGATGTAAATTTCCAAAATCGATAATTATTGGGTTGAAAGATCATTTAATTTTTTCTCAAGGGTATTTATGCGCTGGAGCAATTCGGGAAGATTTTTAAATACTGCAAGTGATCGTTTTTGATCCATAAATCCGGTAGCAGGTGATCCAAGAATAATAATACCTTCTTTATCCACATTATTGGTAACCCCTGATTGTGCACCCACTTTAACACCTTTGGCGAGTTTAATATGTCCAACTATACCGGCTTGTGCACCAATCATACCGTCTTTTCCAATTTTAGTTGAACCTGCAATTCCAGCCTGGGCTACAATCACGGTATTTTCGCCTATTTCCACATTGTGTGCAATTTGGATAAGGTTATCAAGTTTGGCTCCTTTTCTAATAATGGTAGATCCCATAGTAGCCCGGTCTACTGAGACATTACTTCCGATTTCCACATTATCTTCAATGATTACATTGCCAATCTGGGGTATTTTTTTGTAGTCATTATTTTCTGTCTGGGCAGCAAAACCAAATCCATCCGATCCGATTACTGTGCTGGCATGAATAATACAATTCGCACCTATTTGGCAATCGTGGTATATTTTAACACCCGGATACAAAATAGTGTTGTCGCCTATAGTAACATTATCTCCTACATATACCTGTGGATATATTTTTACATTGTTCCCGGTTTTTACACCTTTACCAATGTAAGCAAATGCTCCAATGTACATGTTTTCGCCCAGTACTGCGGAATCATCTATAAACGTTTCTTTATCTATCCCCACTTTTTTAGGAATCGACTGGGCATATAAATCAAGCAATGATGCAAAAGCCTGATAAGCATCATCAACTTTTATCAAAGTGGGTTTTATTTTTTGTGAAAGCTTAAAATCTTTATTTATCAGTACAACTGATGATTTTGTTTCGTACAAATATTTTTCATATTTTGGATTTGCCAGAAATGATAATGTACCTTCTTTTCCCTCTTCTATCCTCGAAACATCCGATACAACGGCATCCTTATCCCCTACAATCTCTCCCTGTAAAAATTCTGCAATTGTAATAGCTTTAAATTCCATGTTTTTTAAATTTGGGCACAAAACTAATTATTATTATTCTGTTCCACAATCTTTAGGGTAACATAAAAAATATTTTTTCACATTCTGATAGAGACCTGAGACATTTAAAATATCCGATGATTTTTCAACATCAACAATTGAATTATCATTGTAAAGGATCTTTATTTTATTTTTAGCGGCATTGTAGGCATTGTTTTCAATAATACCGTCAAACACAAAATAATGCAGTTCATCAGCGGGTATTGGGAGTATTTTTGAAATATTTTGTAATAATTTCCGGATTTTTTCGGGAACAAAGGGTTTATCCTGGACAATTATTTTTGGGAGTTTTCTGTTTATTAAATTTTGCGACAGGGTAGCCAGGGTATAATCATTATGTGAAGACCACATTTTTGCCGAAGCAAATATATCATTATCATCAAGCAGGCTAAAGTTTTTAATAATTTCAGGTAAATGTTTGTTTATATCATTGGTCTGGAAATAGTTAAATAAAAAATATTTTAAAGGGCCTGTTCCGTCAATTGTCTTATCGCGCCGGGCAATAAATTTTGCGCGCTTCAAGGTTTTCATCAAAAGATTTTCTGATGCCAGCACGGTTTTATGAAAGTACACCTGCCAGTACATCAGGCGCCGTGCAATTAGAAAATCCTCGATAGAATAGATTCCCTTTGCTTCTACCACAAGCTTATCATCAACAACATTTAGCATCTTAATAATTCTGTCTGATCCGATTCCGCCTTCTGTAACCCCTGTAAAAAAACTATCACGTTTCAAATAATCAAGGCGGTCCATATCCAGCTGACTGGACACTAACTGATGCAGGAACTTTTTGGGATAGGTGTTATTAAAAATTTTCAGGGCGAGATCAAGTTTACCATTATATTCAAGGTTTAACTGATCCATTATTAATGCTGAAAGTTGCTCGTGATTAATATTTTCAATAATACTTTCTTCGAGAGCATGAGAAAAAGGACCATGCCCGATATCGTGTAATAAAATAGCCACCGTAACCGCTTCGGCTTCTTCGGTAGTAATTTCCCATCCTTTTAAACGGATATTCTGGATTGCCTGGCTCATAAGGTATACGGCTCCAATAGCATGTTGAAACCGGGTGTGATTGGCCCCCGGGTATACATAATGTGTTAATCCTAATTGCCTGATTCTTCTTAATCTTTGAAAGTAAGGGTGCTCAATTAAATCGTACACAATTTCAAAAGGAATGGTAATAAAACCGTATACAGGGTCATTAATTATTTTCTTCTTGTTATAGGCGGGCTTTTCCACTATACTGCTGCTGAAAGTAGGTTAGTATAAAATAATACAACGAAATATATAAATATTTTAACACATATGTTGTTCTTTTAAATGTTTATTTTTAATTTTGCAGGCAAATGCAGGATAAAAAGGATAGGGGACAATAGTCCCCTATTTTGCTACAATAAGGTAAAGTGTAATGTATAATGATACTGAATTAAAACAATTGTTAAGTGAGGAATTAAAATCCAGAAATTTATTTTTAGTGAATTTAAAAATTTCCCCATCAAATAAAATTTTGATTCTAGTTGACAGTTTAGCGGGGGTAACAATTGATCAATGTGTGGGTATCAGCAGGTTTGTAGAATCAAACCTGGACCGGGAAAAGGAAGATTATGAATTGGAAGTATCATCTCCCGGGCTCGATGAACCATTAAAAATTAAAGTTCAATATGAAAAGAATATTGGCAGGGAATTACAAATAGTAACCAATGATGACGTTGAATATAAAGGCCGCCTTATAGCCGTTGAAAATGAAGCAATAAGAATCGAAACGGTTAATAAGGTTAAAAAAAGCGGATCAAAGAAAAAAAGTATTGAAAAAGAAGAACATATAATAGATTTTATTAACATTAAATTGGCAAAAGTTGTTATTACATTTAGGTAATATAAATTATTTTAAAGTATTAAAAGAATGGAAAATATTAATTTGATTGAGACTTTTTCTGAGTTCAAAGAACTAAAAAATATAGACAGGGCAACCATGATGAGTGTTCTGGAGGACGTATTCCGTGGAATGCTGATTAAAAGATTCGGTACTGACGAAAACTTTGATGTTATTATTAATATTGATAAGGGTGATTTTGAAATCTGGAGAAACCGGGAAGTGGTTGAAGACGATAAAATTGAAGATCCGAACCTGCAAATCACTTTATCGGAGGCAAAAAAAATCGACGGGGATTATGAAGTTGGCGAAGATGTAACGGATGAAGTTAAATTTCTGGATTTTGGCAGACGGGCTATTCTTGCATTGCGTCAAAATCTTACATCAAGGATTTTAGACCTTGAGAAAAACAATATTTACCTGCATTATCGCGACCGGATCGGTGAGGTGGTTACTGGTGAAGTATACCAGATTTGGAAACGTGAGATCCTGGTATTGGATGAAGACGGGAATGAACTGATCCTGCCAAAAACTGAACAAATTCCTTCTGATTATTTCAGAAAGGGAGATTCCATAAGGGCTGTGGTTATTAAAGTGGAAATGAGAAACAATAATCCGCTGATTATCCTGTCCAGAACATCACCGGTATTTTTAGAACGATTGTTTGAACTTGAGGTACCGGAAATATTTGACGGGTTAATTACCATTAAAAAAATTGTAAGGGTCCCCGGCGAACGTGCAAAGATTGCTGTGGAATCCTACGATGAAAGAATTGATCCTGTTGGAGCATGTGTGGGTATGAAAGGTTCGCGTATTCATGGGATAGTAAGAGAATTAAAAAATGAAAATATCGACGTAATTAATTTCACTAACAACATTCAGCTTTTTATTACCCGTTCTTTAAGTCCGGCAAAAATTACTTCCATTAAAATTAATGAAGAAACCAAACGGGCAGAGGTTTATCTTAAATCTACCGAAGTTTCTCTTGCAATTGGTAAAGGAGGGTTAAATATTAAACTGGCCGGTCAGCTTACAGGTTATGAAATAGACGTATATCGTGAAACCGATGTAGAAGATGATGAGGATGTGAACCTCGAAGAATTTGCTGATGAAATTGATAGCTGGGTACTTGATGAATTAAAATCCATTGGTTGCGATACGGCTAAAAGTGTACTTAATTTGAACGTGGAAGATCTGGTTAAAAGGACCGATCTTGAGGAAGAGACTATAAAAGAAGTCATTAAAATTTTAAAGGCAGAATTTGAATAATTCGAGGTATTAATTATATATTAGCGGTTTTTATTGATTTTATTATTAGATTTCAAGTAATTAGAGAATTTTAATATGACGCAAGACAAAGCAACACGATTGAGTAAAATTGCCCGGGAGTTTAATGTGGGGATTTCCACAATTGTGGAATTCCTGCAGAAAAAGAAGGTGAATATAGATTCCAATCCTAATACTAAAGTTACGCCTGAACAATACGCATTGTTGCTTGAAGAATTTAGTACAGATTTATCCGTTAAAAAAGAATCGGAAAGAGTAAATCTGCGTCATTTAAGGGAAAGACATGAAACGGTTTCTATTAACGATATAGATAGTGAAGAAACTGAAGAAAATGCTATAGAAGATACTATTGCAACAGAAAAACCTGTACCACCGATATTTGAAACCGAAACCGAAAAGCAACTCGAAAAAAAGAGTATAGGTTTGAATATAATTGGGAAGATGGACGTAGAGAAACCTTCTCAAACAAAAAAACCTAAAGAAGAAATTACGGTTGAAAAATCACCTGAAGTATCGAAAAAACCTGAAAAACCTGAACAAACTGAGAAGAAAGAGGAACCGGTAGCAAAGGAAAAAATTAAGGAAACAGTTAAAACTGAAGATAAAAAATCTGAAGAAATAGTTGAAGCTGAAGCTGAAATCGAAGTGCCGGAAGAAAAGGAAATCTCTAATATCGAGAAAAAAGAGATGGAGGTTAAGGTTGTTGGTAAAATTGATCTGTCGTTAATGAATCAAAGAACCCGGCCTCTTAGAAAAACTAAGGAACAGAAAGACGAAGAACGGAAATTAAGATTAACCCCCAAAAATAAAGCGGCAGATAAGGGCAAGGAAGAAGCCGAAGAAATTACAACAGAAGGATCTATAGATAAAGCAGAACCGAAAAGCGAGGGAGATAAGGATAATCTCTTAAAATCAGGAGTTCAAAAACTTAATGGCCCCAAGGTTGTTGGTAAAATGGACTTACCGGAGAAAAAATCTGCATCAGACGATTATCATGATCGAAAGAAAAAAAGAAAAAGAATTAAAAAAGATAAGGAAAGAGTTGTTATTGGAGAGGAGAAAAAAGGAGCGCCAAAACCAGCCAGAGAAAAACCTAAAGAACCAATAAAGAAAGATAAGAAAGGGAAAAGACAATTCAGGCACGAAGTAAGTGAAGAGGACGTTCAGCGTCAAATAAAGGATACTCTGGCACGGCTCACATCAAAAGGAAAATCTAAAGGGTCAAAACACAGAAGAGATAAACGTGAAGCATTTTCTCAGCGACAATTAGAAGAGGAACAGTTACACGAACAGGAAAAGAATGTACTAAAAGTTACTGAATTTGTTACAGTAAACGAACTAGCCTCAATGATGAATGTTGCGGCTACTGAGGTTATCGCAACTTGTATGAGTCTTGGATTGTTTGTTTCAATTAATCAGCGTCTCGATGCCGAAACTATGGCCATTGTAGCTGATGAATTTAATTATAAAGTGCAATTTGTAAGCATTGATATTCAGGAATCAATATATGAAGAAGAAGACAGTGAGGAAGACCTGAAACCAAGACCCCCGATTGTTACCGTTATGGGCCATGTTGACCATGGTAAAACAAAACTTCTGGATTATGTGAGGGATACAAATGTAATTGGCGGTGAAGCTGGTGGAATAACCCAGCATATCGGGGCATATGGAGTTGATTTGAAGGATGGAAGAAAAATTACTTTCCTGGATACACCGGGACATGAAGCTTTTACCGCCATGCGTGCACGTGGCGCCCAAATTACTGATATCGCTATTATTGTTGTTGCTGCCGATGATGGCGTTAAACCTCAAACAGTTGAAGCGATCAATCATGCCCAGGCAGCAGGGGTCCCCATGGTATTTGCAATTAATAAAATTGATAAACCTACGGCAAATCCTGAAAAAGTTAAAGAAGAACTAGCCAACATGAATATTCTTGTTGAAGATTGGGGAGGCAAATATCAGTCTCAGGAAGTATCGGCTAAAAGTGGGAAAAATATTGATGTATTGCTCGAAAAAGTATTACTCGAAGCAGAATTGCTTGAACTAAAAGCCAATCCGGATAAAAAGGCTACCGGAACTGTAATTGAATCTTCATTGGATAAAGGCCGCGGATATGTTACCACTATTTTAGTAGAGGCCGGTTCATTGCATATGGGAGATGTAGTTTTGGCCGGTACACATAGCGGGCATGTAAAGGCAATGTTTAACGAACGGGGAAAACGTATTGATGAAGCTGGGCCGGCAATTCCCGCATTAATTCTCGGTCTTGACGGAGCGCCTCAGGCCGGGGATAAATTTAATGTTATGGAAAGCGATAAAGAAGCCAGGGATATTGCCAACAAACGCGAGCAACTGCAACGTGAACAGGGGATACGTACTCAAAAACATATTACTCTAGATGAAATTGGACGTCGTATAGCCATTGGTAATTTCCAGGAATTAAATATTATTGTTAAGGCCGATGTGGATGGTTCGGTTGAAGCGCTGTCTGATTCATTGCTTAAACTCTCCACAGAAGAAATTCAGGTAAATATAATTCATAAAGCGGTCGGGCAAATTTCTGAAGGTGATGTATTGTTGGCTGCAGCATCAAATGCCATTGTTATCGGATTCCAGGTTAGGCCTTCGATGCAGGCAAGAAAGCTCGCTGAAAAAGAAGAAATAGACGTTCGTATCTATTCTATAATTTACGATGCTATTGAGCAGATTAAATCAGCGATGGAAGGAATGTTGTCACCTGAAATAAGAGAAGAAATTACCGCAACATTAGAGGTTAGGGAAGTTTTTAAAATTACCAAAGTGGGTACCATTGCAGGTTGTATGGTAAAAGAAGGTAAAATAAAACGCGAATCAAAAGTACGGATAATACGTGAAGGGATTGTTGTTTATACCGGAGAGTTAGGATCATTAAAGCGGTTTAAGGATGATGTCAAAGAAGTTGTGAGTGGCCTTGAATGTGGATTAAATATAAAGAATTATAATGATTTGAAAGAAGGCGATTTTATTGAAGGATTCCAGGAATTTGAAGTCAAGAAAAAATTGTAATTCATATACTTTCCGGGAATTTTAGGCCCCGTCTGTCATATTCCCAACCAGAATGGATATTTATTCCTTATCTGAAAATATCAAAAGTAAAGCCCTGTCTTTAGGGTTTGATGCCTGTGGTATTGCTAAAGCCGGATACCTTAAAGATGATGCCGGACGTTTAGAAGAATGGTTGATAAAGGGAATGCACGGTTCCATGCAATACATGGAAAATCATTTCGAAAAACGCACAAATCCAACCAGGTTACTTGAGGGTGCAAAATCTGTTATTTCCGTAATTGTCAATTACTATCCCGGAGAAAAACAAGCCGGACCGGATGTTCCAAAAATTTCCAAATATGCTTTGGGTGAAGATTATCATCAGGTATTAAAAAAACGACTAAAACAACTGTTGGTTTACATTCAGGAATTGATACCGGATACCCATGGCAGGGCATTTGTGGATTCAGCTCCCGTGCTCGACAGGGCCTGGGCTAATGCTGCCGGCCTGGGTTGGATCGGGAAAAATTCAAACCTCATCTCCCCAAAACAAGGGTCGTTTGTATTTATTAGTTCCCTGATTGTAGACATTAATCTTCAATACGACCAGCCTTTAAACACTGATCTTTGTGGTGGCTGCAACAAATGCATAACGGCCTGTCCTACAAAGGCTATAATTGCCCCGCGGGTTGTTGACGGGAGCAGATGCATTTCGTATTTTACCATAGAAAACAAAGGTGAAATCCCTGGAGAATATAAAGGGAAATTTAAAAACTGGGCGTTTGGTTGCGATATTTGCCAGGATGTGTGCCCCTGGAACAAAAAGGTAAAAATTTCGAAGATTGAAGAATTTACCCCCAATCCCTTAATTATTAACATGAAAGAGCAGGATTGGGAGAATCTTGATGAAAAAAGGTATAACATCATGTTTAAGAAGTCGGCGGTAAAACGGGCAAAATTTGAAGGCTTAAAACGGAACCTTGATTTTTTAAAAGACTAATATTATGTTCTATTTTACCGAATCAAAAATTGTTACTACTATTCTTCGTTCATTCCTGGGCCCGTCAAATTCACATAAAAAAATATTTTGCCAGGTCGAAAGACCAAGTTGCCCGGAAATTATGGGGATGGTTTCACTTGGGCCAATTAATCCGGCTTTCAGGTGCGAATCGGCATTATCATCCTGTGCGTCGTGTTCCCATATTCCTGTGGGGACGAGTTTTTTTAACAGTGAAACCATATCATTTTGAACCGATTCATCCCAGTTTTCCTGGATCATAATTGCTGCAGTGGCGCCCTGTACGTATACAGAGACCACACCGGTTTCAACCTTACTTTGCTCAAGAATTTCCTGAACTTCATGAGTAATATCATAAAGACCATTTCGTTTAGTGGTTTGAATTTGTATAACTTCCTGCATTTTGTTATTTTTATTTCGTTATTCAGTTTAGGTATCAGTAATAAAAAAAATAAAGATAAAATAATTGAATATTACTAAAGCAGCAGATGAATACTAATTGATAATTTTGATGAAAGCAGAGTCGAAATATTTGTTTGAAAAACAAGAATCACAGCATAAAGAATATTACTGGCAAACCCTTGACGGAATAAAAATTTTTGCTCAAAGCTGGCAGCCTGCGCATAAGCCTAAAGGATTAATTATTCTGGTACACGGTTTGGGCGATCACAGCAGCCGTTACGGTAATTGGGCTTCTAAACTGACAGATGTGGGTTTTGCCGTGATAACTTCTGATTTGCGCGGTCATGGAAGATCGGAAGGAAAAAGAGGATATGCGCGGTCTTTTAGCAAATATTTAAATGATTGTGAACTCCTGGTGCAACAGGCAGGATTTCTGTTTCCCGGGACTTATAAAATTTTATACGGACATAGCTTAGGGGGCAATATCGTTGTAAATTATATTACTTCAAGGCAGGCTGACATAAATGCTTTAATAATAAGTGCTCCCTGGTTTTCGCTGGCATTTAAACCTTCAAGAATTAAATATATTGCCGGTAATATTCTTCAACATATTATGCCTGGTAAGGTTATTTCTACGGGGTTAAATCCGGAACATACATCACGGGACATTAAGTCGGTATATTTATATAAGAAAGATCCGCTTATACATTATAAAATCTCGATGAAACTGTTTTTCGAAATTTTAAATGCCGGAACGCGCGCATCTAAAAGCATTTATAAAATTAATGTTCCGGTATTGGTAATGCATGGAACCGCTGATAAAATTACCTCTTTTAATACCACCCAAAACTTTGTGCAAAATGCCGGATATTACACCACATTTAAAGAATGGCCCGGTTATTTTCATGAATTACATTTTGATATTGGTGCTGATCAAGTGTTCTTATATCTCAGTGACTGGCTGAATGGTTTATTTAAAGAGGAATAGGAAATTACCCATGGGAAATTTTCGAACTGTTGTAGCAATCCCGGAAAATGATAAAAAGCTTAACTATTCTACTAAAGCTCTTTTTATAGGATCATGTTTTGCCGATAATATCGGGAATAGGTTGGAAAGTCTCAAATTTCCGGTTCTACATAATCCCTTCGGAGTATTATATAATCCTGAATCTGTAAAAAACTGCCTTGAAATACTATTAAATTCAAGGATTTTTCAATCCTCAGATCTTATAAGATATAACGATCTCTGGATAAGTTTTTCTCATCACGGCAGTTTTTCTCATCCCGATCAGGCTGCCTGCCTTAACCAGATTAACCGCACTATTCAGGAGGGAACAGAGTTTTTACAAAATGCCGGATTTTTATTTCTGACATTTGGCACAGCCCGGGTATATGAATATAAGAATACAGGAGAAATAGTAGCAAACTGTCATAAACTGCCTGCAAATGAGTTTTACAGAAAACTGTTGACTGTTGATCAGATTGTAAATTCTTACACGGAGTTGATTACTATCTTGAAGAAATTTAATAAAAATCTGAAATTGATTTTTACCGTCAGCCCCATCAGGCACTGGAAAGACGGGGCAGTAAATAACCAGATCAGTAAATCGATATTATTGCTCGCCATTCACAAAATCATTGAAAAATTTCCGGAACATACATATTTTCCCGCTTATGAATTATTTATGGACGATTTGCGCGATTATCGTTTTTACGATTCGGATATGTTGCATCCGGGCGCTTTAGGAATAGAATATACCTGGCAAAGATTTAATGAAACCTTTATCGAATTTTCTGCACATGATTTGATGAAAGAAATCGAAAAGATAAATAATTCCATGAATCACCGTCCTCTTTTTCCAGGGACTCCAAAATATCTTGAATTTTTACAATCAAACATCAAAAACTGTCATGAACTTTCAAAAAAATATCCCTTCCTGAACTTCAATAAAGAAATTGAATATTTTACCTCCCGGTTAAACGGGTAAAATGTTTAATAAAATTCTTATAATATTAAACAAAATACAAAACTATATGTTTCTATGCCTGTAATAAGATTAGATTTAAAAGCATGAAAATACGAATACTTGCAGGCATATTTTTGTTATACACATTTAATTTATCAGCTCAGAATGCTGGAAATGGAATTATTGAAGGCAGAATATTTAATGCTCTGAATAACGAACCGGTGCCTTTTGCCAATATTATTATTTGGGGGACCAATATAGGTTCGGTTAGCGATCTGGACGGTAAGTTTTTATTTACCGGGGTAAATCCGGGATTTGTAAGACTGGCAGCTTCATCGGTGGGATTTCAGGAGTATATTTCTGAGGATTTTATGGTTACTAACGCTAAAAAGGTATACATTGAAATTCCTATGCAGGAAAAAAAGGTAGAATTAGCAGAAGTCGTTATTAAAGCTTCACCTTACAGAAAAACAGAAGAAAGCCCGGTATCCTTGCGAAGGATTGGCATAGCAGAAATTGAAAAAAGCCCGGGGGGCAATCGTGATATTTCTAAAGTTATCCAGTCATTTCCTGGCGTTTCATCAACAGTATCATACCGTAACGATGTGGTAGTCCGGGGTGGCGGGCCTGCTGAAAACCGGTTTTACCTCGACGGTGTGGAAATCCCGAATCTAAACCATTTTGCAACACAGGGTGCTTCAGGAGGTCCGGTTGGAATTATTAACGTTGATTTTATTCGTGAAGTGAATTTTTATTCCGGGGCTTTTCCTGCAGACCGGGGAAATACATTAAGTTCCGTATTGGATTTTAAACAAGTGGATGGAAATAAAGACCGGCTTAAATTCAGGGGAACAATAGGGGCCTCAGATTTGGCGCTTACCCTTGACGGGCCGGTATCGGATAATACCTCATTTATTTTTTCAGCCCGAAGATCGTATCTTCAGTTTTTGTTTTCGCTGCTTGAATTGCCCTTTTTACCTACCTATAATGATTTTCAATTTAAAACCCGGACAAAACTTAGCGACAAAAGCGAAATTATTGTGTTGGGCCTGGGTGCAATCGATCAGTTTGAACTTAATCTGAAAGCCAGTGATACCCCCGATCAGAAGTATATTCTGAGTTACCTGCCGGTGAACGAACAGTGGAATTACACAATTGGTACAGTATATAAAAGATATTTCGATAAAGGGTATAATACTTGGGTTCTCAGCAGGAATTATCTGAATAATCGTTCGTATAAATACGAGAATAATCTGGAAGAGCTTGGAAAAACCTTTGATTATTCCTCATTCGAAAGTGAAAATAAATTCAGATTTGAACATAATTCCACACGGGGTGATGGTATTAAAATAAATGCCGGAGTAAATTTTGAGTATGCCAGATATCAGAATTCAACAAATAGTCTTTTAGTCATCAGCGATTCTGTAGTTAATCTCGATTATAAAACAAATCTGGATATGTTTAATTATGGCCTGTTTGGGCAGATTAGTAAAACTGTATTACAAAACAGATTGGCCTTGTCTTTAGGGTTGCGCATGGATGGATCGTCCTATTCATCTGAAATGTCTAATCCATTATCACAGTTTTCTCCCCGATTATCGGCATCGTATAAAGTATCTGAGATTTTCTATCTCAATTTTAATACCGGAAGATATTACCAGCGTCCGCCTTATACGGCTTTGGGTTATAAAGACAATTCAGGGGAACTGGTAAATCGGGAAAACGGATTAAAATATATAGCCGCCGATCATATTGTAGGAGGTATGGAGTTTCGACCCGATGAAAAATCACAGATAACGCTGGAAGGATTTTATAAATCGTACAGTGATTATCCTTTTTCTGTAAAGGATTCAATTCCTCTGGCCAGCAAAGGCGGCGGTTACGGCGTTTATGGCGATGAAGAATTATTACCCGTATCCGAAGGAAGAGCTTTTGGTGTTGAATTGCTGGGGCGGTCTACGGATATCCTGGGATTTAATATTATTTTATCCTACACTTTTGTTAGAAGTGAATTTAAGGATCTTCGTTCTGGGAGCGATTATCTGCCCACTGCCTGGGATAACAGGCATATATTAAATATAACTTCAACCCGGAGTTTTAAGAAAAACTGGGATTTCGGATTTCGCTGGAGATATGTGGGTGGGGCGCCTTACACTCCTTACGATTATGAAATTTCGAGCCGGAAGAATTTCTGGGATGCTCAGGGTGGTGCATACCTTGACTACTCGCAATATAACAGGGTAAGGTTAAATGCTTTCCATCAGTTGGATATCCGGATCGATAAACAATATTTTTTCAAAAAGTGGTCGTTAATGTTGTATCTCGATGTACAAAATGTTTATAATTTTAATGCTGATGAACCCGATCCATTAGTAAGGAGATCATTTATTGATCCGGATTATAATGATACTTATACCGATGGGAGTGGCATTGATCGTTATGAGCTGGAATACCTGAAACCATCATCAGGAGGTACAATATTGCCCACAGTGGGTATAATTGTTGAATTTTAAGATTTTTTCTTATGAAAACACGGAAATACTTTATATTAATTTTAACGGGTTTGTTTTTATTAATTACACTTTTTTTTAATTGTGTTTCTACAAAAAAAACTATTGATATCCCGAAGAAAGACAGCCTCATGCTGAACCAAGATGCGAAAGGATATCAACTGGAAATTAATTTCAAAAAAGGGAGTGCACACAATTATCCTTTAATGGCTATATGGATTGAGGATACTAACGGAGTGTATTTACAAACCTTGTATGTAGCTGAGTCTATAGCAAAGGGAGTCTTTAAAAAAGGACAAGTCTCAGAGGGGAAATGGATGCCCGGCCCTATCCGCCGGCCGGCCGCTTTACCTTACTGGGCATTTAGCCGGGGTGTTAAAGAGGCCGATGGTTTATATGTTCCCACTGAGAAAACCCCTGTGGCTGATGCCTATACAGGCGCTACTCCAACAGGAAATTTTGTTTTACGAACCAAAACAGAAGATCAATCAGTTTCTGTTTTTAATATTTATTTTGAAATTAACCAGACCTGGGACTGGAATGAATACTGGACAAATAATAAATTTCCGGATGATGAAGATTACAAAACATCGTGCCAGCCGGCACTGGTATATTCTTCCAGAATAGATATAAGTAAACCGCAAAACGAATATAATTTGAAATTAATTGGTCATAGCCATTATTCCGGTAAGGACGGGAGACTATATTCAGACTTAAGTACAATAACCACTGCATTAAATATTGCAGATAAAATTGTTGTGAAAATAATCCGGTAAGCTGTAACTTTAGATTGTATAATTTAAATGCATATATGAAATACAGAGTATTAGGAAAAACCAGTTTAAAAATTTCAGAAATCGGATTTGGGGGTTGGGCAATTGGCGGAAACTGGGGCGATCAAAATGAGAACGATTCTATTGATGCCCTTCATAAAGCCCTTGATTTAGGGGTAAATTTTATCGACACAGCTGCAGGATATGGCAACGGGAAAAGCGAACAAATTATAGCCCGTGTTTTAAAAGAACGGAAAGAAAACGTA
Source organism: Bacteroidales bacterium (assembly GCA_016934395.1). GTDB lineage: Bacteria > Bacteroidota > Bacteroidia > Bacteroidales > UBA10428 > JAFGSZ01. The sequence goes on along the minus strand of JAFGSZ010000086.1, from coordinate 56,815 downwards.
TATGTGGCAACTAAAATTCCTCCCACGGAAGGGGTATGGCCTCCTTCACCGTATTGTCTTTCAGAAGAAAGATACCCTGAAAGTTATCTGAGAAAAAATTTGGAAGAACGGCTTAAATTTTTAAATACCGATTGTATCGATCTGGTGCAACTTCATACATGGACCAGGGCATGGAACAAAAATCCCAAACCTCTTGAAATACTTCAAAAATTTAAAAAAGAGGGGAAAATTAAATATGTCGGGATCTCTACTCCCGAGCATGATCAAAACTGTGTGATTGACTTAATGCGTAGCGGATTGCTGGATGCTGCACAGGTAATTTACAATATTTTTGACCAGGAACCAGCTGCAGAATTACTTCCTGTGGCAAATGAAACCAATGTAGGTATTATAGTCAGGGTGGTGTTCGACGAAGGCGCTCTAACCGGTAAGTTTACTGCTGAAACAAAATTTCAGGAAGACGATTTTCGAAACGGTTATTTTGCCGGGGACCGATTGTCAAGAACGATTAAAAAAGTAAACGAGATTAAGAACGAAATTAAAGATTCAGGACTCACGCTTCCACAGGTTGCTATAAAGTTTGCTTTGGCGCATCCTGCAGTAAGCACGGTTATACCGGGAATAAGAAATACCAGGCAGGCAGAATTAAATACTGCAGTTTCCGACTTACCCGGATTATCTGAGGAACTTCTTAAAAAACTTCAAAAATACAATTGGAGAAAAGCCATTTGGTACGGAGGAAAATAACTTTTGTATAGTACAAATTATTAGTCTATGCCAACCATTATACATTCGAATGCTATTATTGAAGCAGCAGGAAATAAGCCTAAAAAAATTGAGGAATATATCGGCCGGGTAAATTCAGCAACATACAAAGTAAGTATTGCACGAATGGTAAGCGCTCCGGGCTGGGAAGAACAGGGTCAAACTCCCGAATTTGATGAATATACGATTGTTCTGAAAGGCGTACTTCATGTAAAAACCAGGGATGAGGAATTTGATATTCATCCCTCGCAGGCTATTATTGCTCATAAAGGTGAGTGGGTGCAGTACAGTACCCCTTATGAAATGGGAGCGGAATATATTGCTGTGTGCCTGCCCGCTTTTTCTCCCGATTTGGTTCACCGTGATTCTTAAGATGGATTAAGATTCGTTATTTTTTTCCGATAGAAATTTTGCAAGTGTGTTAATATTCGATTAATATTTTGGTTATGAATCAGAAGTATAAACTAATCAGGAACAATCTTGTAATTTCTTCTTTTCTTGTCCTTAGCTTTTTATTGATTAGTTGTAAGAGTAAAAGTCAGCCAGGCAAAAGTTTAACCGATCAGCGCAACGAGATGGTAAATACTCAAATTGTTGCCCGGGGAATCACGGATAGTAAAGTACTCAAAGCCATGAGAAAAGTTGAGCGGCATCTGTTTGTTCCGGTTGAATTTCGCGATATGGCATACATCGACCGCCCTTTATTAATCGGATACGGACAAACCATTTCCCAACCCTATATTGTAGCTTTTATGACTGAAGTCCTCAATCTGAAAAAGGAAGACAGGGTGCTGGAGGTAGGCACAGGATCGGGATATCAGGCAGCAATACTGGCAGAAATTTGTGATTCGGTATTTTCAATAGAAATAGTAGAAGAACTTGGCCTGCAGGCAAAAGAGTTACTTTCAGACCTCGGATACCGGAATATTCTGGTTATAACCGGAGACGGATACCTTGGATGGAAAGAAAAAAGCCCTTTTGATGCCATTATTGTTACCTGTGCTCCCACAGGCATACCTATACCTTTACAGGAACAACTTGCCGAAGGCGGGAAAATGATAATCCCTGTAGGAGAAAGGTATGCACAGGAACTGGTATTACTGACAAAGAAAAACGGAAAACTTGTCAGGAAAGAAGTTCTGCCTGTACGATTTGTTCCTATGGTAGATGAAAACGGGAAACTTTATTAGGATCAATCTGTTTTAAGATAAGTTTTATAACACTGATTAAGAATAAAAAAGCCCTTTCCGATCCGGAAAGGGCTTTGAGAATATAGTGTGAATAGATATTACATCATTCCACCCATACCCGGGCCTCCTCCACCCATTGGCATTGGAGGATTTTCTTCAGGTTTTTCTGCAACAACACATTCGGTAGTTAAGAACATACCGGCAATTGAAGCTGCATTTTCAAGGGCAATTCGAGCTACTTTTGTAGGATCAATTACGCCTGTTGAAAGTAAGTTTTCGTATTTATCAGTACGTGCGTTATATCCAAAATCGCCTTTACCTTCTTTAATTTTCTGAACAACCACTGAACCTTCAAGACCTGCATTTTCTACTATTTGTCGCAAAGGTTCTTCCAGTGCCCTTTTAACAATTGCAACGCCTGTTGTTTCGTCTTCATTATCGCCTTTAAGCGAGTCGAGTTCCTTAATCGCCCTAATGTAAGCTACACCGCCACCAGGAATAATACCTTCTTCAACAGCTGCTCGTGTAGCACTAAGTGCATCTTCGACACGGGCTTTCTTTTCTTTCATCTCAACTTCGGAAGCTGCACCTACATACAGTACTGCAACGCCACCAGCTAATTTTGCAAGACGTTCCTGAAGTTTTTCTTTATCATAATCAGAAGTTGTAGATTCGATTTGAGTTTTAATTTGTTTCACCCTTGAATCGATATTTGCTTTGTCACCGGCACCGTTAACAATAGTTGTATTTTCTTTATCGATAACAACTTTTTCTGCTTTACCCAGCATATCAATTGTTGCGCCTTCAAGTGTCATACCTTTTTCTTCGGTAATAACTGTACCATTGGTTAAAATAGCAATATCTTCAAGCATTTCTTTTCTTCTGTCACCAAATCCAGGGGCTTTTACAGCGGCAATTCTAAGTGAGCCTCTAAGTTTATTAACAATTAAAGTAGCCAGTGCTTCTCCATCAATGTCTTCAGAAATAATTAACAGCGGGTTTCCGGTTTTTGCAGCAGCTTCAAGAATTGGTAGCAGATCTTTCATGGTTGAGATTTTCTTGTCGTACAACAAGATAAGGGTACTTTCGAGAACAGCTTCCATTTTATCGGCATCAGTCACAAAATAGGGTGATATATAACCTCTGTCGAATTGCATGCCTTCAACAACCTCTGAGTATGTTTCGGCTGTTTTTGATTCTTCAACCGTGATAACGCCTTCCTTTTTGACTTTGCCCATGGCTTCGGCAATTAATTTACCGATTTCCACATCGTTATTAGCTGAAATACCAGCGACCTGTTCAATTTTTGTAGTATCTTCTCCAATACCGTGTGATTGTTTTTTCAGATTTGCAATTACATTAATAACAGCTTTATCAATACCACGTTTTAAATCCATGGGATTGGCACCGGCAGTTACGTTTTTTAAACCCACACTTACGATGGATTGTGCGAGAACAGTAGCAGTAGTTGTACCGTCACCGGCATCGTCATTAGTTTTAGATGCTACCTCTTTTACGAGTTGCGCACCGATATTTTCGAAATGTGCTTCGAGTTCAATTTCTTTTGCTACAGTAACACCATCTTTTGTAACCTGAGGTGCTCCAAATTTTTTATCTAAAATAACATTCCGACCTTTTGGGCCCAGTGTTACTTTAACTGCATTTGCTAACGCATCCACTCCTTGTTTCAGGAGGTCCCGTGCTTCAATATTAAATTTAATTTCTTTTGCCATTTTATTATGTGTTTTTAATTATTTACTTTTTTGTTAATTAAACCACTGCTAGAATATCAGATTGTTTCATTATTAGATAATCATGACCTTTATAGCTTAATTCAGTTCCTGCGTATTTCCCATAAAGCACAGTATCACCTACTTTAACTTCCATTTTTTCATCTTTTGTGCCCGTACCAACGGCTATAACAGTTCCTCGTTGTGGTTTTTCTTTCGCTGAATCAGGGATAATAATTCCACTTGCAGTTTTTTCTTCTGCTGCTTGAGGTTCAATTAGAACTCGGTCAGCTAAAGGTTTAATGTTTACTTCTGACATGTTGTTTATCTTTTTTAGTTAGACATCAATTTTCAAAATTCGAATTGGTATTTAGCATATTTTATGCCAAAGCCTTAAATATGCCGTATTCTGCAATAAAGCGGTCAGTTTTTCATTAAAGAAAGTTTATTTCGAAACCATAAATAAACACGCACGGCTATAACCTAAAGGTTCTCAGCAATAAATTGAAAAAAATTCCGGTGAGAAATTGCAGAAAAAAAGTGTCAGCGTTAATGACAGACTGACACTTTTATGTTTTACTATTATGCGTTCATATTGTTTTATTGTCCGGTACTTTCCCCGGTTTCGGGATTAGATTCCGGCGCTGTGGTGGGGAAACTTGGCAAACGATCAGGATCAATGGCATTTTCTATCTGGTCTTCAATTTTTGACCGGCTGGCATCTGTTTTTCCCCTGGGAATTACAGCGCTGGATATAATACTAAAAGCAAGCAATGCGCCTGCGAGTGTCCATGTGGCTTTTTCTAAAAAGTCAGCAGTTTTTCTTACACCCATCACCTGGTTAGAAGCAGCAAAATTTGAAGCTAGTCCGCCTCCTTTTGAATTTTGTACAAGTACTATCAAAATTAAAAATATACAGGCAAGAATGATGAGTACTGAAACTAAACCGTACATATCGTAAAGAATTATAAGTTGTTAATAATTTTTTTAATCATTTTTATTTGACTGGCAAAGTAACTACTTTTTTCGGGATATTTCAAACTTAATTTTTCGTATGCAAAAATAGCTTTTGAATAATGCCCCTGTTTTAAATAAATTTTCGCCAGGGTATCCGTAATAAATCCATCATTCTCTTTAACACTGTCAACTGAAATATCTTGGGTAGTCTTAATTTCCGGCGTTGGTTGCAGCCTGGGATTCACCTGAATAAATTTATCAATCAGACTGTATAATTCTTTTTTTGCTTCGGGACCGGTTCTGTTACTGGTAATTTCTATGGTAATTTTATCGGACACGGAATCAGGTTCCCTTTTCTTTGATTTCTTTTCCGGGACTTCATCTAATTCAAGTAAAAAATTATCGGTATATGTTGCATCCGCTAAAGCAGGAATCGGTTGAACCGGTTGATCTGATGGTTGTGACTGATCAAACTTTTCGTCGAGCAACAACAGATCCGGGACTTTATGAAAAGGATAATCATCGTCTAATTCAATACCCTGGCCATATTCTTTTCTAACATCAATGGATATTTCGGGGATAAGTTCAAAATTTTCGCTTTTAGATAGCTGAATTTGTGAAGTAAGAGCATCTGAAATGTTTTCTTCGAGGGTTTCTTTTATTTTTTTTACCTTATTTTCCAGCAGGTCGTTTTCGGGTCCATTCAGAGAACCGTCTGATTCCATAGGATGTAACAAATGATAAAGAATTCTCCGGTCGGTTATATAAGCGGCAGTAAAATGCAATTTTGTTTCAAACTTAACGTCTTGTAATATTTGCAAATTCTTAACAGATAAAAGTTGTGCTGTCTGGAAATACGGGAAAAGGGTGGTAATAGAATTTAAACCGCTAAGTGTTTCGGTTGAAAGCTTTTTAGGATTATGAATATAGTTAATGAAATGTTCTTTTTCCATTTAAAAAGTCTGAGTTGTTTACCAGTTTACAAAAGCTTTATTAAAAACCTGTTCAACAATTTCATCAATAATTTCCTTGGTTAAGCCTTCTTTTACACTTTCGAAGTTTACATTACTATCAAATTCCCGGAAACGGGAAAATGAAGAATCAAAATCGAGTTCAGGTTGTACAGAATTTGTTAATACCACCTTAATTGAAATGGTAAATCTGTCTTTGGCGGGCTGGTCACCGGCCCCAATGGCAGTAGAAGATACGTTATATCCGGTAATTTCGCCATAAAAATCCACATCGCCCACGCCATTCACCAATCTCAGGCTGGTATTCGATTCCAGGTAATCTTTTAAACTTTCAGTTATTTTCTGATCCAGTCCGGGTTCTATAATAGGGGCACGGTTATTAAAAAACTGAACCGATACGGTTTTAAGTGCCGGATCAATTGACGCTCCGGTAAAAGAATACTTCATTGAAAAACATGCTGTCAATAAAAATAAAACCGATACAAGGCTGGTATAAGAAATTATTTTTTTCATTGAATAAAAATCGTAAATGATAATTATGAAATATCGTATTCTTTAATTTTTCTATATAAGGTCCGTTCAGAAATACCAAGTTCGCGGGCTGCCGATTTGCGTTTTCCGTTATGTTTATCCAGGGCTTTTTTAATGAGTTCGATTTCTTTATCCTCCAGTGATAAGGATTCTTCCGTAATTTCTTCGGTATCCAGAATATTATCATCGTCACGACGGCTTATTTCAAAAATTTTCCCCTGCGAATCTTTTTCAATTATGGTTTCGGAATTATTATATAATTTTTGAATAATCTGGGCATTATTTTGTTCCACCTCAGGATTGATCTTTCCATGTTGCATCAACTCCAGCACAAGCTTTTTCAGATCGTGCATATCATTTTTCATATCGAAAAGGATCTTATATAAAATTTCACGCTCCGTATTAAATGTACTTTGATCAATTCCCTTGTACAAGGCAGGAAGTTTGTTTTCATAATAATCGGGCAGGTATTTTTTCAACGTAAACTCGTCAATATCGCGGTTTTGTTCAATTACTGAAATTTGTTCGGTAATGTTTTTTAACTGGCGTATATTACCGGGCCACCTGTAGTTTATTAAAATATGTTTGGCCTCTTCGTTCAGGTTTATTGCCGGCATACGGTTTTTTTCGGCAAAGTCGATCGCAAATCTGCGGAATAATAAATGGATGTCTTCTTTTCTGTGCCGCAACGGTGGTATTTCTATCGGAACGGTGTTTAACCTGTAGAAAAGATCTTCACGAAATTTATTTTCATGGATTGCTTTGGTTATGTCGATGTTGGTAGCGGCAATTACCCTGACATCTGTTTTTATCATTTTTGAAGATCCAACGCGAATAAATTCACCGGCTTCCAGCACTCTAAGCAGGCGAACCTGTGTAGACAGGGGAAGCTCTGCCACTTCATCGAGGAAAATTGTACCCCCGTTGGCTACCTCAAAATACCCTTTACGGCTTTCATAGGCTCCGGTAAAAGATCCTTTTTCATGGCCGAATAACTCCGAATCTATGGTCCCCTCAGGAATAGCTCCGCAGTTTACTGCAATATAACTGCCGTGTTTTCTGCTGCTGTAATTATGTATAATTTGAGGGAATACTTCTTTACCAACGCCACTTTCACCCGTTATTAAAACAGATAAATCGGTAGGAGCTACCTGAACAGCTATGTCAATTGCCCGGTTTAGTTCAGGTGAATTCCCTATAATCCCAAATCGCTGTTTGATTCGTTGAAGTTCCATTCCTTTTAATAATTTGCTGAAATATTTTTATATCACCTTTCTGACAAAATTACAATTTTATGGGATTTTTACTAATTTGCAAAGCTTTCAAAATTGACAGATTGACACAAAAATATAAATCATCTTCAAATAAGTGTATATTTTATCGTGATTATTCTTTTGTAATTTTTTTATTAAATTATATTAACGTTAATTTTATGTTGTTTATGTTAATTCTGAATAATAAGCCATGAAATTTCTGTGTATTATTCCTGCCCGTTATGCTTCTACCCGTTTTCCGGGAAAACCACTGGCCGATATCGGCGGAAAAACGATGATTCAGCGTGTGTATCAACAGGCGCTAAAGGCCCTGGATAATGTTGTTGTGGCTACGGATGACCAGCGTATTAGCGATGTAATCAGGAGTTTTAACGGTAATGTTGTAATGACCTCTGAATTGCATAAAAGCGGCACAGATCGTTGTGCGGAAGCGCTTCAGATTATTGAAACACAAAAAGGCGAAAGTTATGATGTGGTTTTAAATATTCAGGGTGACGAACCTTTTATTCAGCCCGAACAGCTAAAAAGTCTAATGTTATGTTTTAATGATCCTTTTACTGAAATAGCCACTTTAATTAAACCTGTAACGGATAACACGGTATTATTCGATCCGAATAAACCAAAAGTAGTGCTGAATTCTAAAGATGAAGCTATTTATTTCAGTCGTTCGGTAATACCCCACATAAGAAGCGTTAATAGTGAGGAGTGGATAAAGTTTTTTACTTTCTATATGCATATTGGCATTTACGCCTACCGAAAAAATATTCTTCAGGAGATAACAAAACTTGAACCTTCCATACTTGAAAAGGCAGAATCTTTGGAACAACTTCGCTGGCTGGAAAACGGTTATAAAATTAAAACGGCCTTAACTGAGCATAACAGCTATGGCATTGATACTCCCGATGATCTTAAAAACTTAAAAAAAATGGGGCTTTTTTAAGGCCCCGTTTCAATCGTATTCTTTTTATATTTAATAACGTTTCGAAATAATTTCCCAATCCAGAATATCCCATAATGATTTAACGTAATCGGGTCGTTTATTCTGGTAATCGAGATAATAGGCATGTTCCCAGACATCGCAGGTGAGAATGGGGGTAAGGCCGTTTCTTAATGGATTTCCCGCATTGCTTTCTTTTACAATGTCGAGGGTACCATCCTGTTTTTTTACCAGCCACGCCCAACCTGAACCAAAGAGTGTTGTAGCAGCGGTAGCAAATTGTTCTTTAAATTCCGGGAATGAACCATATTGTTTATGAATAGCATCAACAAGAGCACCCTTAGGTTCTTTTACCCCTTTTGGGGAAAAACTGAAAAAATAAAATGTATGGTTCCATACCTGTGCAGCATTGTTAAATATTCCACCGTCGGCTTTTTTTATAATGTCTTCAAGACTTGAATTTTCAAAGGCCGTACCCGGAACAAGGGTATTTAAATTATTAACATAGGCCTGATGATGTTTCCCGTAATGAAATTCAAGTGTTTGTTTGCTTATAATTGGAGCCAGACTATCTAATCCGTAAGGTAATTTTGGTAGTTCAAAAGCCATGATTGTATGATTTAGAATTTTCTTGTTTAAATTACAAATAAATTCTAAATAACGGAAGAATAAAACAGTTAAATTAAAAGGATTTCCGGATCTAAGTTAAAATAGTATATCTAATAAAATGTAATTAAACACAGGATAGTATCGATTTCCATGTAACCAAAAAAACCCGCTATTAAACGGGTTTTTAAAAATAATAAGCGTGAAAAAAGTGATTGTTAACTAATAAACCGTTTTGATACTTCTTCCCAGTTTACAATATTCCAGAAAGCTTCTATATAATCCGGCCTGCGATTCTGGTAATTTAAATAATAAGCATGCTCCCAAACATCAAGGCCTAATATCGGAGTTCCTTTAACTTCGGCAACATCCATTAATGGATTATCCTGATTTGGAGTTGACGAAACAACCAGTCCGTTGCCTGTTTTTACCAGCCATGCCCATCCCGAACCAAACCGGGTAGCAGCAGCATTTGAAAATTCGGCTTTAAACTTATCAAACGAACCAAATGAAGTATTTATTGCACTTAGTAAATCTCCTTTAGGCGCTCCGCCATTTGGTGATAAAACCTTCCAGAAAAGACTGTGGTTATAAAATCCGCCTCCGTTATTTCTAATGGCAGGGCTCAAAGAGGAAACCGACCGGAATAATTCAAAAATGGTTTTGCCTTCAAGAGCTGTTCCATTAACAGCATCGTTTAATTTACTTGTATACGCAGCATGATGTTTTGTATAATGGATTTCCATGGTACGCGCATCAATATATGGCTCCAGTGCATTATAGCTGTAATCTAATTTTGGTAATTCAAAAGACATATTTTATTTTTTTAGTTTGACAATTATTTTTATTTAGAACACTTATAAATAAGCGTTGTCTGTTTTAGAAACAGGGCATTATTTTTTTTGTTCAAAAACCTTAACGATTTTTAACAGAAACCGGCGACTTAAATAGTATTTGGAAAATGAGTCTATTGCAAAGAGGTACCCGGCTAACTTATTATTCCAAAAAAGTCGGTTAGAAAGGTGAGGAAATATGATAAACAGAAAGCTATTACAGGGGCAATAACCCAAACCAATGCTAATTTTAAAACAGTTTTTTTACCCAGTACCGGTTTCCAGCCGTTTTTGCTAATACCTACTGCAATAATTGAAAAAGTATTGAGCTGAACAAGAGAGGTGGGAATACCTTTTACAACAGAAGCCAATAATAATAAACTGGCTGTGATAACAGATATAATGGTTGCAGAGCCCGGACCAAATTCAACAATCTCTCTCCCTGTGGTACGCATAACCTTTTTTCCAAACAATGAACTTCCGATTCCAAAGCATGGCGCAATAATCAGAGTCGATAATATTAATATTAGTATAAAACTATCACCATCTGACTGTATATGTAAAACATTTAAAATCATGGAGGCAATAGGCCCAGAGGCATTAGCCACATTATTGGATCCTATGGCAAAAGCTACATAACAAGATGCAAAAATTACCACCCATCGGAACAGAGGATATTTGGGTAATTGCGAGAAACGGATAAAATCCCGGTTTCTTATGGGGCTGTAAATAAATTTGGTGATCAGGTAAGTGAGAACAAAAGATATTATCGGTAAAATAAACCAGGTGGGGATAATCTGGTAAAATAATTTATCCGTTTTGAGGATATTCAGATAACTTGCAGCTCCTACCAGGGCAAATATGGTCGACTGGCTCGTGGACTGCGGGATACCCAGTAAATTGGCAAACAATAATGATAGTGCTACAGATAATAAAATTATGGTTGTGAGTATTATGGTCAGCGACTCAGAGGGAACAATACCCTTGCCCACTGTTAGCGCTACATTTTTACCGGCCAGTATTGCTCCTAAAAAAACGAAAATTCCAAACAGTCCGGGTATCAGGTCACGACGTATCAATTTAGCTCCATAAGCCGATGAAAACGATGGGGCAGTTCCACTTCCTCCCATATTTATTGCCAGGAACATGGCAACCAAAAAAGGAAGCAGTAAATGACTGAACATTGGAGAAATCATTGAAATGAGAATAAAAATTAAACACCAGTTAAATAAAATCGGGTACAAAGATTTAAAATATTTATTAATATGTGCTTCATCATAATATTATTTCTATATCTGTGATAAATTTATAATGAAACCTGTAGATTTGTGATGATGAAATTATTTGAAGGTTTATGAGTGTAATTTATTCTGTAGTAATAAGATTGTATTTTTTTGGGATTCTTTGTGCCTCAGTTTTTAACAAAAAAGCCCGTCTTTGGATAAAAGGCAGAAGGAAGATTTTTAGCAAAATTTCTGATTCCATTCAAATTAACGGGGATATTATCTGGTTTCATGCAGCATCGCTTGGGGAGTTTGAGCAGGGGCGGCCTTTAATTGAAAAAATTAAAACTCAAAAACCGCACTATAAAATTCTGCTTACTTTTTTTTCGCCTTCGGGATATGAAATCAGAAAAAATTATGCTTTTGCCGATTACATATTTTATCTTCCGCTCGATACCGGGTTTAATGCAAGAAAATTTCTTAAGCTGGTTAATCCTAAAATTGTGGTGTTTATAAAATACGAATTCTGGTTTCACTTTTTAAAGCAGATCCATATGCGAAAAATCCCGCTGTACCTTATCTCATCTAATTTCAGAAACAACCAGGTCTTTTTTAAAAACTACGGGTACTGGTACAGAAATCTGCTGAAATGGTTCACTCATATTTTTGTCCAGAATAAAAGATCCTTGGAATTGCTTAAAAATATCGGGATCCATCAGGTTACTGTATCCGGTGACACCCGGTTTGACCGTGTGCTCGAAGCGGCTCAAAAAACTAAAACAATTGAACTGGTTGATCAATTCACCTCCGGGCAAAAAACTTTGGTTTGCGGAAGCACCTGGCCGGCAGATGAGGAGTTACTGGCGCAATTCATTAATACGTACAATTTGCCATTAAAATTTATTATTGCACCTCACGAAATTGATGCTCCCCACATACAGAAATTAAGCAAACGTATTCATAAAAATGTGGGCAGGTATTCTGAACTCTCCGTCAAAAATGCTAAGGAGGTTGACGTGTTAATTATTGATAATATCGGGATGCTGGCCTCATTATATAAATATGCAGATATTGCCTATATCGGTGGGGGCTTCGGTGCAGGCATTCATAATATCCTGGAAGCGGCAGCTTATAAAACCCCGGTAGTCTTTGGACCGAATTATAATAAATTTCAGGAAGCCGTTGATCTTATTTTTTTAGGCGGTGCCTTTTCCATTTTTAATTTCGATGGCCTTAATTTAACCTTTAACAACCTGCTTGGCAATGAGGATAGCCGGCATATTGCCGGGAATATAGCGGGTAATTATGTAATCGAAAGTAAAGGGGCAACCGAAAAAATTATGGGAAAGCTTTTTTGAGAATATTATAATATTCAGATATTATATTCGGGTTTAGTTTAACCTTTCTTTAATCTTTGGTTTTTCTTAAAAGATAATAAAATCTTCCCAAAAAATATCCTAACACCCACAATTTCAAATGAATGTTCCTAATCCGGATTTTTACTTTTCGTTAATTCAGGCAAAATATCTTAACCATAACTTAATTATAATACCCGATTAGTATAATAAGCCCTTTCTAATTTTGGCTTGTGTTTTTGATTGTTAAAACTCTAATCCTAAAATTTTACTCTATGAAAAGTATTATTCAGATTTTAATGTTAAGTATAGTCATTTTAATTCCTGTTCATCTTTGTGGACAAGGAACTACAACTTCCGGAATTAACGGAAGGGTGATCGATGAAAATGGTGAGGAATTGCCAGGGGCAAATATTGTTGCTGTTCATTTACCTAGTGGCAGTCAGTTTGCAGGTATTTCCGATGTTAATGGTTATTTTCGTTTGCCGAATATGAATGTTGGAGGACCTTATGAAGTTTCGATATCTTTTGTTGGTTTTGAATCCTTTAAAAAGAATGATATTTATCTTTCGCTTGGGCAGACTTTATCCATTAATGAATCTTTAAAGGCCACTACAACTGCAATAGAAGAAGTTCAGGTGGTAGGTTATAAAGTAAAGCAATATAGTATTATTGACGGTAACAGAACAGGTGCAGAAACTGTTGTTAATGTGGATCAGATAAATTCACTTCCAACAGTTAACCGTGATTTTACAGACTTTATCAGGCTTACTCCTCAGGCTTCGGTTGGTGATGAAGGATTTATCTCTGTGGCCGGTATAAATAACCGGTATAATGCCATTTCTATTGATGGTGCTTTGAATAATGATACGTATGGATTAGCGGCATCCGGAACCAATGGGGGTCAAACCGGGGCATCTCCATACAGTATGGATGTTATCGAACAATTCCAGGTTACCTTGGCGCCCTATGATGTGCGACAAAGTGGTTTTGCAGGAGCCAGCTTAAATGCTGTAACTAAAAGTGGGACCAACCAGGTTAAAGGTACAGCATATTATCTATTCAGAAATGAAAATATGGCAGGCAAAACCCCAACTGACGACACAGAAGCTGAACGTAAAAAATTAGCCCCTTTTACACGGTATACTGCAGGTGGAAGTTTTGGCGGGCCTATAATAAAAAACAAGCTTTTTTACTTTTTTAATGTTGAACGAATGCTGGAAGAAACACCTTTGCCCTTTAATTTTTCTGAATACTCCGGCGATTCTGATCAGGCTGCATTGAATGCCCTGGTGAATACTTTAAAATCAGAATATGATTATGATCCCGGTGTATATACAGACAAAACAAAATCGCTTGAATCTACAAAGCTTTTTGGACGCATTGATTGGAATATTAATCAGATACATAAACTGATGCTCAGGCACAGTTATACTAAAAGTATTTTAACTGATGCCAGCTCTTCATCCTCCAGATCATTGGGCTTTTCAAATAACTATATGTATTTTCCAAGTACTACAAATACTACATCCCTGGAATTAAAATCGAACTGGGAAAATTTCTCTAACAGTTTATTAGTTAGTTCTACTTTTGTACGAGATGACCGTGATCCGCTAGGTACTGATTTTCCGGCTGTTCAAATACGGGACGGGAACGGGACCATTTATTTTGGCTCGGAGCCTTATTCCACAGCAAACGAATTAAATCAGAATATTCTGACATTTACCGATAATTTCCAGCTATATAAAGGTTCTCATACTTTAACTTTTGGTATGAACCATGAATTTGCCAGCGCCTACAACCTTTTTATTCGTAAAAACTATGGTGAATTTCGATTCAGGAATATGGACGATTTTATGAATAGCGGACTGGCATATCAGTACGAAAGAGGATATTCTTTAGTGGATAATATTACAGGCGATGGTTCTGCTGCAGCGGCCGATTTTAATATGGTACAGTTAGGGTTTTATGCTCAGGATGAATGGCAGATAAATGCAAATTTTAAAGTTACTTATGGAATTCGTGGTGATATTCCGTTATTTGTTACAGACCCTATGGTTGATGACCATTTTAACAATGTAACTGTTCCCTTAATCGAAGCGGCTGGTTGGGACCTGAAGGGCGCAGAGGCAGGTAAAATGCCAGGTGCAAAACTTATGCTGTCGCCACGTGTAGGATTTAACTGGGACGTAAAGGGTAAACAATACACTCAGATCCGTGGTGGTGTGGGTATTTTTACATCCCGTCTTCCATTGGTATGGCCAGGCGCCTCCTATAATAACAATGGTGTAGCTATTGGCGGAGTATACCAGCAACGTCCATATTGGAGCGGTGTTGATCCGGATATCCCATTTAATTCCGATTGGCAAAACCAGTATGATAACGGTTATTTCGGATTAACTGAAAATGCTTATGGCGGTCAGGTTGATTTATTCACCGAAGATTTTAAATTTCCTCAAATTTTCCGTGCCAATTTTGGGATAGATCAAAAACTTCTGTTAGGATTAATAGGTACCCTGGAAGTAATGTATACCAAAACCATCAACAATATGAATTACTTTAATGTAAATGTTGATCCTGATCCTTTATATAATCTCACCGGGGCAGATAACCGGCCATATTATAGTAATACTCGGCTCGATAATTCTTATACACGTGTAATGTTGGGCACCAATACCAGTGATGGGTACACTTATAATATTACGGCTCAACTTCAGAAGCCTTTTGAAAAAGGATTGTTAGCCAGTATTGCCTATACCTTTGGGCGTTCTATGGTTTTAAATGATGCAACCTCATCACAAAATTCATCGCAATGGTTGTATATGGAAAATGTAAATGGATTAAATAATCTGGATGTATCCTATTCCGATTTTGATCTTGGACATCGTGTAACAGGTTATATAACTTATTCTAAAGAATTTATCAGTCATTTGAAATCTTCTTTTACATTGTTTTATAACGGGCAGACCGGAAACCGATATTCATACACCTATAATGGATATTTAAATGGGAATAATGAATATAATGCTGCCGACCTGATATATATTCCTGCAAATTCTGGGGAGATTGTATTTGCTGATGCGGCAACTGCCGGACAGCAATGGGCTGCATTGGATGAATTTATTGAAAATGATGAGTATTTAAAAGAACATCGTGGAGAGTATGCGGAACGAAACGGAGCCACTGCACCATGGTCGAATATATTTGATTTCAAATTTAGCCAGGATATTTTTGTAAATGTAGCCGATCGACGTCAGACCCTCCAATTAACAGTGGATATTTTCAACCTTGGAAACTTTCTGAAAAAAGACTGGGGACGCAGATATTATGTTCCCTATGGAAATTACCAGTTAATTTCTTTCGAAGGTTTTGATACTGACGGAACAACACCTACATTCGAGTTTAATGATTCAGGCAATGATCCATGGACAATTGATGATTCCGGTGTTAACAGTTCAAGGTGGTATATGCAATTGGGGATCCGTTATATGTTCTAGTTTTTAGTTATTAATTAATTGTGCAGGAAGGGGCAGTCTCAAAAACTCAGGTCATCGCCGGGAAGATGATAAGGTTTTTGGGAAGGTCTCTTTTTTAATTTTTACAGAATTATGAAAAATCAGCAGCGAATACTAATTACGATTATTCTTTTTTTGACAGGAATATCTTTTATTCTATGTGCTCAGGATAAACCATATGTGGTTTTATTATCATTGGATGGTTTCCGTTGGGATTATATAAACAAGGTCCCCACTCCAAATATTGATTCCATTATTTTACATGGTGTTAAGGCCGAATCGTTAAAACCTGGCTTTCCAACAAAAACATTTCCCAATCATTACTCTATTGTAACAGGATTGTACCCCGATTTTCACGGAATTGTAGCCAATGGATTTTATGATCCCGAAACAAACAGGGAATACCGGATTTCGAACAGGGAAGCTGTTGAAGACGGGTATTTTTATGGAGGAGAACCCATTTGGGTTACTGCAGAAATCCAGGGAGTAACTTCTGCTTCGTATTTCTGGGTGGGTTCCGAGGCTGAAATTCAGGGTACAAGGCCAACCTATTGGAAAAAATATGATCACAATTTCCCCTTCATTCAGCGAATAGATACGGTTATTTACTGGCTTCAATTGCCGGAAGAAAAAAGACCACACCTGGTGTTGTGGTATCTTGATGAGCCGGATGGAACAGGCCATTATTCAGGCCCTGAAACTGATAATCTAAAAAAGCAAATTGTATATCTCGATAGTTTAATCGGGGTATTTACACATAAAATTTCTGAACTTCCGATTGCTGAAAGGATCAATTTTATTATTGTATCAGATCATGGTATGACATCTTTATCTGATGAAAAGGTGGTGTATTTATCGGATTATTTGAATGAAAGCTGGTTTGAACGCATTGAAGGATGGAATCCGGTATTTTTTTTTCAACCACGGCCCCAATATGAAACGGAATCTTTTGAAGCGCTTAAGGATATAGAGCATGTATGTCTATGGGCAAAAGAAGAATTACCCGAAAAATGGTACTACGGTTCCAACTCCAGGATACTAAGATGGGTTATGGTAGCTGATAACGGGTGGCAGATAAAACTAAATAAGGATTCAAGATTATCAAAGGGAGACCATGGTTACGATAATGATTTTAAAGATATGCATGGTATCTTTTTTGCTGTTGGTCCGGCTTTTAAAGATAATTATACACAACCAACATTTGAGAATATCCAGATCTATAATTTATTATGTTATTTATTAAATCTAACCCCGGCACCTAATAATGGAAATTTTGAAGAAATAAAAAGTATGCTTATTGAATAAAAGAATTTTATGGTATAATAGTATCCTTGTGGTAATAATTCATTGGAACTTGCTACCCAAACTAAACTTTAATACCGGCAACTATAATTCCAACTTAATGACTCGTCCAATTTTCTATTTCTTCCATCCAGAATCAGGAATAGATTTATACCGTCCCCAGAATTTATAATTAGTTAGTGATGTAAATGAAATCAGTTTTCCTATAAACTTATTTTTGAGTACGATATGCTGTATTCTGTATAAAATCAGCAACAGGGCCATAAAAACAATTGTAAACAATAACAACCTGATAAACCCCGGTTGAATGTAATCTGCAAAAAGGAGGTAAAATAAATAAGTAATTACCGAAGAACTCAGGAAATATAACCCAAAAAAAAGTCCGTGTGCCGTTTCGATGGCTTTTTTGGGACAGGTATTCATACATTTCATACAGCTTTCACAATGAATTGTCCAGAAGGGCCGGTTATTTACCATCTTAATGGCCTGCACGGGGCATTGTTTTATACACAGGCCGCAGTTATCGCAATGGGTGTTTGCATAAAACGATTTTGCAAAGGCAAATCGCCCCGCCAGGTAATATCCTAAAGATACCGGCGAAATCAGGATATCCTGAAATAAATCTCTGTACGCCAGAAAATCTTTTTTGCCGGCGAAGATTTTATCGGCATGTTTTTTTACCCGCGAATAATTTTTTTCGTGTAAGAATTTCACGGATTTTTCCCGAAGGGCCGGGTGAATGGAGATCCAGTTAGAGGGCATATCAAATGGAATTTGCCCGGTAATGGTGTACCCTTTTCTTTTTAATAAAAATGAGGAAAACAAAAATGCCGTCCCGGTAAGCCCGGGTGTGACCCAACGGCCGATTCTCATTCCGGCACGGGTATTCATCAGCACAATGTTATTCTTTCCTTTTGGGAAATGTGAAATAAAGTTTAAGGTTATTTTTGGATAATTAAAACCATGAACAGGTGAAATAAAAATAATGAGTGATTCGGGATCAATTGGGAGCAATTCATTAATTTGAGTTTTTGAAATATCAAAAAGCCGGCAGTCAATATCACTTTTTGATGCAAATTCAGAAATCCATAATGAGATTTGTCTGGCATTCCCTGTACCCGAAAAATAGAAAAGTATAATTTTTTTTGGAGTCTTCATCTGTTAAATATACTTATTTTAACAGGGATTTAATCCACGGGTTTAAAAAAATATATGATGTAATCCGGTTATTTCATTTACAACATGGGGGACAATGAATACTTTAATTTTTAATGGAATTCCACTGAATATCCATGTGTTTTCCAACCACTTTGTTTCTGAATTTTATGGCAGGATATCCCAGGGTTATTGTCCCAAATATCTTTTCGGTATTACCTAAATCCAGGGTATTTCTTAATTTTTTACTCCTGTTCAGGGCCATTTGATTGCCCACAAGATTCCTGCAGGCCAATCCCTTTACCTGGGCATATAAGTCAATATTATATAATGCATATTGAGCACTTTCCAGTGACAAGGGCACTCTTTTATCCCCGACAATTAAAATTATTGCTGCAGGTTTGGTTTTAAACCCCCGTTTTCTTTCCTGTGCTTTTTCCAGTTTGGGTTTGGCTTTTAGAAATTCAAATTCACTTTCAGGGACAAATAGTTTTAAAAGCCATAGAACGATCCTGGGCTTATAAAGCCATTTATAGATATTTACTGAAATCCTGTAGATTAATTCATCAATCATGCTAATTATTTCGTCATCATCAATAATAATTGCCCTGAGATTAAAATTATGAGTGGGGGCATAAATGGCATAGGCTGTAATTTCTTCTAATATTGATTTATTTATTTTCTTATCGGTGTAATCCCGGATTGTGCGTCGCTCTTTAAATAATTCATCTACTTGTTTACTATCCGGGTATAAGGATTTATCGAAGGGTTCCGGTTTATAATTATCCCAGGTAAGCGCTTGTTTCGGGCATACAGCAATACATTGTGTGCAGGTACTGCAATATTTATAGTCTATTGTTAAAATATCATTTTCTATATGAAGGCAGTATTCGTGACAAATTTTTATGCACAATCCGCATAAATTACATTTTTCCAAATCTATGTTTATCATGGGTGATGGTTCTTATTTTATTAGGTGCAAGGTTTAGTGTTTATCTCGTTTTCCATTGATGATCCTTTACCGGGAAAGTTGACATTATTAATATTTTTAGTGCCAATATGAGTACTTAATTATTCATTTAAAATCCCACCCTTATTTTTTCAGTATGGTCAGGTCCATCAATTCCGTTTGAACGTTCCAGTCTTTACAATCGATTTTTTTTAGGATCTCTTCTATTTCCTCCTTAGTATAAGCAGCAGCAATTGAAGATTTCCAGTATTTCACCATTTTTCCTGCCGCAAGTGGGCCTATAATGTTTACTATTAAACGCCCAAACAGGTTTAAATCTCTTCTGTGGTCATGTATATAAACCTTTCCGTTTTCTTTTAATACTCGTTTGATCTGTAAAAACACTTTTTCAGGGTTGATCCAATGGTGCAAAGAATCACGTGAAATTACCAGATCATATGAGTTATCCGGAACCCCTTTCATCTCTTCGCCAACAGCTTTTGTATATTTTATGCCGTCTGCCAGTCCTTCTTTTTTTGCATTATTTTGTGCCACACGGATCATATCCGCAGAAGCTTCCAGTCCGTTCAACTCCAGATCGGGTCTTTTTAATAATAATTGTATTCCTGCCCACCCCGGGCCGGGACCAATTTCCAGTACTTTTGAATGGGGATTTGGAGATACTTTCTCAATTACATTTTTGGCGAAGCGAATATATTCTTTGCCCAGTTGTTTTTTCATAATCTCACTGTATTGCTCCATAGTCATTTCAGGCTGGTCTTCTATAGCTCCGCCTTCAGGAATCCGGGGTTTAATTTTTTTCATGGGGTGTTGGGTTTGTTTTTATATGATGTGATGTTGGAGGCAGTTTATTCTCAAATGTATCTATAATTTTCTCTGGATTTTCGAGAAAGTAATCTTTTATGTACTCAATATCAGATGATTTTTTATCAAACCAATCTGCTATCTTTAAAAGGGTGCCTTTAATAATATCATCGTCCATCTTATTCCCTAGGGCCAGTAACTCATCTGAAATGCTTTTAGTATGATAATAAGCCTTATCAACGAGATGAAAAAAATTTGCATAAAAAATATCTGGAAGAACTTTATTAAAAGATTTTCTTTTAAAAACTCGATATTTAATATAAAAGACGAACCTTTTACTTAGCCTTTTCAACCTTTTTTTTAAACTTTTTTTCTTTTTCCTGTTAACTTTTTTCTCATTTTCTATTTGATCTAAGAAATCCTTATAAAATGTTTTAATTCCAATACCATATTTCTCCCAATGATTTTGATTTTCTTTGATTTCCAAATAGAAGGTAAGGATAATTATCAGTCCGAATTTTGGAATCAGATAAATACTTCGAAATATAAATGTTGTATACCAGCTTAAAATATCTTCTAATAACTCATATAATTTATTTAAAGCCAAGAGAGAGATAATTTCCCCATTTACGAAGACTAAATTCTCATCATCAACGTAAAACTTATGTTTTAGAGAATTTCTTATTAGTCGAATATTATTAACATATTTCTTTGATAATCCAAATGCTTTGAGATGTTTTAGTATAGAATCCTTTGTGCTCAATCTAAGACTTCTATTAGAATCATAGCTAATTATGCTGGCAGGTAGTTTTAACAATTCAATAGATTCATAAGTATCCGCAATAAAATCTAACCTATATAAAATATCTTCATTGTTAGAGCTTTTAGATTTTCTTGTCATATCAACTAACTTTGTCAATAATGATCTATCTTGCATAAAGTCAAGAAGGAGATTGTATACAAGTGACGGTTCATTTTTTATTATAGATTCTAAGTTAAAACATACTTTTTCCGTTAAGCTATTAAAAGTGAAGAATGGTTTTTTTAGCTTTTCAACAACAATTTTTGATCTTGATCGAAGAAGTGAATCTTGGTTGAAAAAGTCTATTATTAGACTCCAAACATATGTAGAAGGATCTTTTTTTGTATCAACTTTAAAAAATTTAGTTTTAAGGTCAGATATTGAAATCATATATTTATTGATATATCCTGAGTACTTCATTAAATTGCATCAACATCTGTTTTAAAATGCGTTTTAATGCACTTTGACACTCTGTTAGTTACTGGTTATTCTTTTATCTTTGAGTTCAAATTTAGAGGTTGATTTAATCATATTAAATTTTATTGTTTCTACAAATCCATTATTTTCCAATTTATTTATTGCATCCTTTCTTTTGTTAATATTCATCATACAGCCAAAATAAACTTCTCGAAGTTGATTAATATTAAAAGGTACTAACTCTAAACATTTTCCTCTGTAGACAGCTCTTATTTCCTTTTCATATTTCCAATCTTCGGCTTTAGTAAATACCCAATTTAAAATAGAAACATCATTATCTTTGAAATATCTGATAGGTTCAATATTAGGTTTATACTTTACCTCATGGAAATAAAAATTATCTTCAAACTGCTTGAAATTAAAACCAAAACAAAATCCAGTATGATAATTTGCATAATGAGACCACATTAAAATATTATTTTTAATCTTACTAAAACAACATAAATAGACATGATCACGTAAGTCTTTTAGTGCATTTTCAAGAGCGTTGTTTAATCTGTTTGGGTCATTACGGAATTCTTTATTTTTTCTTCTTCTCTCCGGTCTTGAAAGATTTGAAAACCTTTTCTGTATAAAATTCCATCTTTCTTTCTCTGTAAAGGATTTATCTATTAATTCCTCATAGCAGTCAAAAGGGTCATTAAATTTATTCGGATTTGAAAATTTTAAAGTCTTGTCTTCTATAATTTTAATTCCAGTTTCATAATCACAGTATTTATAAATTATGTCTGGAATATTAAAAATTTCAAAATCTTTATACTTTACCATAGGCAAAATAAAAAATAGCTAAACTTTTATATAACAAAAACTTTTTTCTTTCTAAATAAAAAGTTATTTCTTTAAAAACACTTCTTTACCCAAACAATATCAAAGGTTTATCTTTCTCACTTTCCCTAACCACCCTATAAATGTAAAAAATAAACTGTTAACGATCACCAACTTGCCCCATATTTTAAGTAAAAAAACGGAATCTAAAAAAGGCAGTTCTTTTTATGTTACCGGCCAGGGAGGAGGGGAAATGTTTTACACCGGATTATTGGGTTAAAATGTAAATTTTCAGCTATGTTATTCCATTACCAATAAAAACTACATCAATTGTAAAAATCAATCTGCTACAAAATAAATGGATTGAGATTTATTTAGTTCAAATGATATAAAGACAAGGAATTCAAGAACAATATTCAGTATACTAAAGAGGAATTTAAAAATATCACGAAGTTTATAGAATTACAGGAATCCTTTCTTATTCTTCTGCTTTTTCCGGTGGTTTTTTGATTTTAATTTTTACGGTGTAAAACGAAAATATACCTACGGTTCCATAATATATTACATTGTCAAAAAAATTTCTTTTGACCACTTTTTCATAGTCTGTCAGTTTAATCTTTTTATCAGTTCTCCGTAAGGGGACTACATCCCAAAAAAGATAGATATCCTTGCTTTTTGAATAAACCTCCGGATTCCCTTCTATAGAATTATAGTTACCAACTTGTTCTTTACTTACCATGCAGGAGGATGCAAGTAATATCAGAATAAAAAGTACCGGAATTAAGACCTGTTTCATGTTCTCTATTTTGTGCTGAAATTAGTAAATTTTTACATGAGTATTGTCTTATGAGGTTTTTTTGCCGGTAAGTTTTTTTCCCGACTGTTTTAAGGTTTACTATTTCCACAACAAAATATTCTGTTTGGAACTATTATTTTATAAACTGGAATTAATCGTGCGGGTTGGTATAAAAGTATGCTTTGATTATCGGATTCCTGGTTCCGGTGATTTTTTCCGGGCTATTAATTAATTGTACTGTTTACTCCCCAGGGATATTGTTTTCGTGTAACACAATATGAACCGGCCGGGCTGGTATTTAAATCAATCGTAAAATAAATTTCTGCCTGTTCTTCCGCATAGGGCTCAATAAATTTTATATGGTAATCTTTTGTTTCAATTCCAGACAACTCAAAATCCAGATCATATAAACAATTACAATGACATAAGGCATTGGCTTCAAACTCCCGGATTACAATTGTATCACCATCTGATGAAATATTACAATATAAACTTTCCGGACAACAATTGAATCCGGCGTTTATATGTTTTAATGTCAGCTTGTTACTTTCTGTATTAAAAGAATATTCAATACAAGACAGACTATCAGGAGTTTCTGTTAACAGTGAAGCAGATTTTAAATCATTTTTACAGGTGGAATAATCTATCAGTTGCCCTGAAAGCAGATTCGGGTTGTTTTCTTTTTCCTTCTCGCAGGTTGCGCAAATAAATGCTATTAAAACAAAAATCATTAATAAATTAATATTTGTTTTCATATCATTAACTTTTTATTTTTCATATAGATGCATTTAAAAAAGAAAAAGTTGCGGCTTGAATTTTAGAGACATTAATTTTTAGAGTTCAAAAGGGAAAAAATATCAGGTTGTTCCATTAAGTCTAACAGGTTTTAGTTTGCTTTTAAAAGTATTTATCCGTCATTTCCCGGACTTCATTCAGCCATACCTGCCGTTGCCTCAAATTGCTGGTAACAACAATCCGGAACATTTTTCTGTCAAATTGTTTTATCCCGCATAAGTTAAATATACAATTTTTCCAGAGGGTTTCAAGCGGGTCTTTAAAATCGGTATTTTCTCTAATTTCGCTGGTATTTGAAGTGTTGAACACCAGGGCGGTTTTAGCTTTCAGCAAACCTTTCGGAACGCCTTCACCGGAATCCCCGTCTTCAAATTCATAGGCAATACCGGGCCTGATAACCCTGTCGATCCAACCTTTTAAAATTGCCGGGGGTTGTCCCCACCAATTGGGATGAATTATAATTATTCCGTCACTTTGGGCCAGTTCCTCACAGTGTTGTTTAATTACAGCATCTATTTGTCCGTCTTTGGGAATCTCGGGTGCATGGAGCACCGGATCAAAATGTTCTTTATATAAATCGTGAAAAATTACGGAATGGCCGGATTCAGTCAGCCGGTCTTTACAACTGGCGGCAATGGCATGGTTAAAGCTGGTTGTATCCGGGTGGGCTAGTACAATTAAAATCTGCATGGAATTATATGGATAGGGGATTTTCCCGATAGATCGGGAAAAACATTAATTTAAAAATTTAAGATTTTCCAATGCTTCAGGAACATATTGGTGTACCCCTTTCACAATAGCACAATTATCCAAATTATCGCAATCGGCA
Organism: Bacteroidales bacterium; assembly: GCA_016934395.1. GTDB lineage: Bacteria > Bacteroidota > Bacteroidia > Bacteroidales > UBA10428 > JAFGSZ01. Next base: position 32,233 of record JAFGSZ010000086.1, on the reverse strand, counting down.
CAGGTTTGATAGCCTTTAGATACAGCACATTTCCGTATTTCGCATACTTCACAATGATTAAATTTAGCTCCGGGCTCCCGGCATCCGGTGCAATTTATCATTTCGGCAGTAATAGCGGAGGCATTATACTGATCTCTCCATTTTGCGGCTGTTTTGGCCCGCAAATCATTGTTGTCTGCTATAGTGGCAATTCTTGCATCGCATGTAGCACAATTTAAACCACAACAGGATATAAGTTTTTCCATCTAATGTTAATTTATATGTAGAATTTAATTTAAAAATCCATTTTTTTTCTTATAAATAATTCCATTAAGATGGAAGTATTCTCTTTTGATATTAGCGATAAATTTATAAAAATCTTAGCCAGTATCATAACTATTTGTCAATAGTTCTTTCCCTGTTTCTCATTCTAAAAATCATATAAGGTTTGCAGGAATTTACTTATAAGTTATTAATTATCTCAAGCATTTTATTTGCCTTTTGGTAATAATCTTTTTCAAACAAGCTGGTATTTAAATTCAAGGAGATATGTTTTTCCAGATAAATTTTTGCCAACGGAAAGTTTTCAATTTTAAAAAGCGCTTCACCTAAATTAAAGTTATAGAATAAATTATTTCCGAGTGATTCATCATTTATAAATTGCAGCAAATAATCACTGGCCTTTTGGTATTCACGATATTGGATTAAAAAATGGCCGGCAGTATTGATTTCTCGGTCAGATAAAGTTTTTGTCCCCGGATGGTTCATCTGATAATTATAAACATCAGTAATAATCGAATAAAACTTTGGTGAACAGCTCATTATATCGAGCAGGAGATCTAATTCTAATAAAACAGTTTCATTGGTTTTGTTCTGTCCGGTTACTACAACAACCATATCCAGTTCCGGAATAATGTTAATACTTTGCCAGCCATACCCCCTGGCCTGGATTATATTTTGCATTTTAAATGGAGGTTTAAAAAGCCACCACTGATATCCATAATCCCAGATATCATTTACATTATGCCGGCTTTTCACTGATTCCAACACCCACTCTTCTGAAATATACTGTACACCGTTCCACTTTCCGTTATTCAGTATCAGACTACCGATTTTAGCCATGTCCACGGGCCTGAGATTCAGTCCGCCTCCGCAATGGGCAAGTCCGTTATGCGTCAGCCAGTTAATTTTATTTATTTCCAGCAGATCGTATAATACTGAAGTTGCATATTCTTCAACTTTTTCATTGGAAACGATCTGAAGTATTGCCCCCAATAGAAAAGATATTCCACTATTGTATGTAAATTTTGTACCGGGTGGTTCGGCTACAGGTTTATTCAGAATGTAAGAGACATAGTCATTTGTTGAATTGTACATATCTGTAAGACTGTTGCCCTCATTACCATAAGGGATGGTCCATTCATCCCATTCAAGTCCCGTTGACATTGTAAGCATATGCTGAACGGTTATTTCTGATTTTTGGGAATCATTATTTAAGATATTATAGTCACTGAAGAATGAGACCATGTTATCATCAACAGACAAAGTGTCGTTGGTAACTGCATGGCCAATAAGCAAAGATGTTATACTTTTAGTGGCAGACTGCATTTCGTGCAGGTCATTTCTATCCCATCCATGGTAATATTGTTCCTTAATCATCTCGTTATCGTGAATGATAATTATACCGTCTATATTTCCAAATTTTCCTACTTTAATTAAGGAATCAAGATGAAAAAAAATATCTTCCCTGAAATTATGTGAATTAAAATCTGCTGTATTAAATCCGATATAATCATTTTGAATATCCTCTTTATGGCAGGAAACAAGGATGATAATTATAAACAGGTATAAATAATTTTTCAAACTCATAGTCAGGGAAATTAAGTAAGTATTTTGTTGTAATACATTTTTTATCTAGCCAATTAACAATTCACGTGCCGCTATAATAGTTAAGAAGAAAAAATCGGTATTGTAATGACAAGTTTTTCTTTTTATAAATTCTTATGCTTTTGATCTGCAGCAAATTATTTGAAAATAAAATGTATGAAAAATATTACGGGAAATATCAATAACTGCTTATTTCAGCATAGTAATTAAAGCAGATTGGGTGTTGTGAATGTGAAAAATAAAAAAAGACTAAGTTCAATAGTTTACCGGGCAGTAATTATGAACTTAGTCTTTAATCCTATGACCTGGGAAATAAAATCTGTCTTACCCTGAGTTATTGTTGTATATTAATTTTTAATTATAATTAATTCACGTTTCCTGGTCCAAAACCCCGGCCGTATCCTTGCCCATTACCCGGGCCGTTTCCCTGACCTCTTCCCTGATGTTTTCCGCGTCCGTATCCATCGCAATATGTTCTGAAATCCGGTCCGTGTTTTCGGGAATCAAAAACCAGTTTCTGCTCATCGTTTAAAAGGTTGCGAACTTGCTGCTGGTGAGCTGCCCTGTTCTTCATCATCTGTGTTTTAATACTTCCCATTTCATCAATTGTCTTATTTATGGATTTCATGTCGGGATTTTCCACTGTGCTTAAAGTTTGCAGATGTGCTTTTTTTTCATTAAGCTGGTTGCGCAAGGGAGCCATCTCTTTTAAATGCGCAATTCTGAGATCGTTTAGTTGCACCTGTTGTTCCTCAGTAAGATCCGGAAGCATGCGGCACTGATCAGTCCAGCCTGCACCACGGCCCGGTCCCGGTTGGGCACTAATCCATAGAAATGCACCCAATAACAGGGTGACCAAACTTATTTTTAATAAAACTCTATTTTGTGTTTTCATAATTTTACATTTTAACATTACTTTTACTTTTAATTTGAATTTTCCTGATCAGGGATATTTTCATTCATTTTTTTTCTGTGATTCGGACCTTTACGATGATGACCGCTTTTCCCTTTACGATCTTCGAAGCGTTGTATTTTTTCAAAAAGGATATTTAGTTTTTCCTGTTGTTCAGGAGTACATAATTTTTTCAAATTTAAAAAATGGTCGATGGCTTCTATTTTAAGATCGCGGTGTAAATTGCCAATCTCACCGGCAAGGTTATTTAGTTTACGGTGGTTGGGTTTTTCCTTTCGGAATTCAACCAGCATTTCATCGCGTTTATCATTTAATTGAACGATTATTTCTTTTGTGCGGATAAAATGTTCACGACGCAGATTTTCTACTGATAAAAATTGTTCATCGGTTAAACTAAGTTCTTTTTGAAGAAAATGATTCAGGTTATTGTATAATATTTCATCATCCTGGTTCAGGGTAACCGCTACCTTGCCAACCCTGTTATGGTAAAGAATGGTTGCCAAAGAAGATAGATTGAGAACAACCAGCAAAACAATGCCCAGAATAATCAACCTTTTTTTTGTAAAATAATTCATAATTCCCCCTATTCTTGAGATGCCAAAGCCGATTCGATATATTCCAGATCGATATCACTAAAATAGTAACTTTCAGATAAATTCTGAATATTCCTGTTTGCCTTAGTATTAAGCACTTCTCCGGAAGGCACCCCCAGGTTTATCCCTACAAAGAGTCCGATAACAATAACCACAGCAAAAACAAGCGAATTCACTGTTATGCGGACAAAAGCAGGTGATTTAATTTTTTCAATTGTACTTTCATTCAGTTTTTGTTCCACCCGTGTAAAAAAGAAAGGATTTACCGGATTATTTTTTTCATTTTCAATTATTTGCATTGAACGTTCAAGCTGATGAAGCAAATGAGTACAATGCGAACAGTTATGTAAATGTTCTTTTACCTCAGGCATTAAACTTTCAGGCAAATTATTCTCCAGATAAAAAAGCAGTTTCTTTTCAGTAGTTTTGCAATTCATTTTATATCTGTTTGTTGGTAAGACACATATTAAAATTAAAACTTGCGTTTTAAAGCGTATTATTTTTATAGTACCGGATTAGCCGTTCCTGCAGGTTCTTTTTCGCCCTGAATAAAAGCGACTCAATGGCTGATACCGAGATATTCATCACTTCTGAAATTTCTTTATAAGATAAATCCTCGTATTTATTTAAAGTAAATGCTATTCGCTGGTTTTCCGGTAGTGCCTCCAGGGCCCTGTGCAGTATCTGTTTTCGCTGTTCATCTTCAATATTGCTTTGTGGTTCATCACTGCTGTTACCTGCAATGGAACTCAGGTCCGATCCTTTTAGTGTTGCCAGCGATTCAAGCCGGGAAACCCACTTGCTGATTTTTTTACTTCGGATAAAATTTAGTGATTTATTAATGGCAATACGATACAGCCAGGTTGAAATCTTCGATTCGTTTCTGAAATTATGAATGGATTTGTAAGCTTCAATAAAAACTTCCTGTGCAACATCCTGAGAATCTTCATAATTTAGTAACAAACCATTACAGGTATTAATAACTAATTTTTGGTAAGTATTGACAAGAATCTTAAACGCTTCGTGGTTTTTTTGTTTAAGTTGAAGTATTAATTCGTTGTCCGTCATGTTCAAAAATATCCCACTAAAGTTAGAAAAGAATTAAATCAGTTGTTTGTTTGACACCACAGATTTTAAAAACTTGTGCGGGATAAAAACTTGGCATGTGAAAAAATGCACGCGAAAACATTCGCGCTCCAGAGTTAAACACCTGTGTTAAGCCCCGGGTTATTATTAAATAACCTTCAGTTCTTTTCCGATTTTAACAAAAGCCTGAATGGCCTTGTCCAGATGTTCCTGAGTATGGGCGGCAGACAGCTGAACCCGTATCCGGGCCTGGCCCTGGGGTACTACAGGATAATAAAATCCGATCACATAAATTCCCTCATTGAGCAGGCGGGAGGCAAATTCCTGCGAAAGTTTGGCATCGTAAAGCATAATAGCCACAATGGCCGATTGGGTAGGTTTAATATCAAAACCAGCAGTCTTTATTTTCTCTTTAAAATAGTTGGTATTTTTATGCAATTGATCTTGCAGTTCATTCGTCTTATCCATCATATCAAACATTTCGATCCCGGCCTGAGCGATCATAGGAGGTAATGAATTTGAGAACAGGTAAGGTCTCGACCGCTGGCGTAGCATTTCGATAATTTCTTTTCGTCCGGTGGTAAAACCACCAATAGCGCCGCCAAATGCTTTGCCCAGGGTACCGGTTATAATATCTACTTTTCCCCGTATATTGTAAAGTTCAGTAACACCTCTTCCGGTATCGCCTACCACTCCGGCAGAGTGGCATTCATCCACCATAACCAGGGCATCGTATTTTTCTGCAAGTTCACAGATCTTATCTACAGGCGCTACATTGCCATCCATAGAAAACACACCATCGGTAACAATAATTTTAAAACGCTGGGCGCCTGCTTTTTTTAATTGTACTTCCAGATCGTTCATGTCGGCATTGGCATACCGGTAGCGCTGGGCTTTGCACAGACGGACCCCGTCGATTATTGATGCATGGTTTAATGAGTCGGAGATTATGGCATCTTCTTCAGAAAGCAGAGGTTCAAAAATTCCGCCATTGGCATCAAAACAAGCCGCATATAAGATGGTATCTTCCGTTCCGAAATAGGCGGCAATTTTTTTCTCAAGGGTTTTATGAAGATCTGTGGTACCACAAATAAACCGTACCGAAGACATTCCGAAACCGTGAGTATCGAGGGCCGATTTTGCCGCATTGATAAGGGCAGGGTGGGCCGACAATCCCAGGTAATTGTTGGCGCAAAAATTTAACACTTCAGCGCCGCTGTCCAGGGTTATTTTAGCCTGTTGCGGAGAGGTAATAATACGTTCAGTTTTATAAAGACCCGAATTTTTGATGTTCTGCAGCTCCAGTTGGAGGTGGTTTTTAATCGATCCGTACATAATTCCGATTTTAATTCACCCTAAAGTTAATAGATAAGGTATCAACTGTAAATGATTTTTATCGCAAATTGTTATTAGATTAAAATAATCGGGGTGTCCCTGAATAATCAGTCTATTTTGTTCAAAATTTAATGAAATAGCATAAAAAAATACTCAAAACTCCATAGTTACTTGAAATATAAAAATATATTTTTATATTTGATGTTAATTAACCTTAATCTTACCTATATGAAGAAAATATTACTTTTAATTGTTAGTGTTGTATTTACAGGCACATTAATGGCGGGCAATGCAGACCTTTTCAGTTATGATAAGGCAAAGGTTACCGATGAACTTGCCAGTTTACAAATGTTAGAAGACTTTGTTATTGCAAATCCGACAATTACTCTGACAGATTTACAAAATCAGGAAAATACACTCGTAAATGAGATGAATTTAATACCTACCGGTTTTTATAATTCCATGATGGGTGAACCACCCTTGGGAATTTCTTCATTTATCTGGGGTTGCGTATTTGGTATTGCCGGTGTGGCAATAGTATACTTTGTTGCTGATGATAAAGAAGAAACCACAAAAGCATTTAAAGGTTGTGTTGTAGGTACACTGGCCTATACTGCCGTATATGTAGTGCTTTATTTTGTTGCCTGGAATTCCGTGGCCTGGTATTAATAGCACTTTTTAATATTCAAGAAATTTTAATAATATTGCTCCCCTTTGGGAGCAATATTTATTTTAGCTCGGGTTAATCCATCAAAATTTTTTATTAATGAAAAAAGTAACCGTACTTTTATTCTTTTTTATAATATGCAACGTTGCCAGCAGCCAGAACTTCTATAGTATCGGGGGTGAATATACGGTAAAGAATAAAAGCGATGGTGCCAGTCAGTTGATTGTTGGAAGGTTCTATTATAATATCAATGATCAATATATAGTTCATGAAAATTCTTTTCCTGAAAAAGAAGTATATGTAACTGCCGATACAAACCTGTTTCAGATTAATAATGGAAAAGTTGAATCAAGAACAACTATTCCTGACTTAACACATTTTTCAATATATCATTTGGCGCTTAACCAGCAACTTTCAAATTATGGTCTTGAAGGAAGCATTTATAAACTTGAAAATGTTGACAAAGAAGATGACCTGGTTATTTCTACCTGGATACCCGATAAAAATTTCAAGAAAAATTTTGGCAAAATATTGCTTTCCACAAAAAATAAACAGCTGTTTGGAATTGTATTTTTTGACAACCTGGAGAACGTAATCAAAAAACAATTTTTTGAAGAATACGTGAATTCCATGGGATTATCTTTCCCGTCAAAGGTTATTGAAATTGCTTATGTTAACAACAAAGAAATTATTCAGGTGACCACCTATAAAAATATAACTATAAACGATGTTCCTGAAAGCTATATTCGGTACACTGATCTTATCCATTCTTATTAGTTCTCATTTATTTGGTCAGAAATTTATTGTTGAGAAACATTACCATCAGTTTGATGTGTCTGAACACAGAGAAAATTTTTTGAATTATGCTAACAATGAAAATGAAATCAGGCAGGTGGTTTCTTCACTTTTTTTATTTTATAAACACTTTATCTCATCGCAGGATATTAATGCCTGTGTTTTCCATCCATCCTGCTCGGTTTATGCCATTGAATCCGTAAAAAAATATGGAATGTTAAAAGGCGCGTTAAATGCCTTCGACAGAATGACCCGATGTCATGGTATGGCAGCGGAATATTACCCTGTAGACCCTGAAACGAAAAAATTATATGATCCGGTACCTTAAATTATATTTATTTATTTTTTTTATTCTGACTGCTTTCTGCGGATTCAGCCAGGAGATGAATTTATTAAATACAGAAAACACAGAATCATTTGCAAAATATTTGTTAAACACCAAACAATATAAGTTTGCAGCACAGGAATATGAACGTTTAATTTTTTTGAATCCGCAAAATATAAATTATAAAAAAGAATTATTACTATCCTACCGGAATTCCGGAGACTACCTTCAGGGACTTAAAACATATAAGCTTTTTGTGTCGGAAGATAACAATATGGGTGATATTTTTCTTATAGAGTATGTTAAATTAAATATTCTTGGAGGATATGCAGACAGCATTTATTCACTCCTTCAAACACTCAACAATGAAAATATATATAAACCGGATATAACACTTACTTATAATTTAATTACAAAAAACTGGGATAATCTTCCTGAAAAAAACGATTCTGGATATAATGCAGGTTTAATTCAGTTATCGGCAGAAATTTCAGATATAAGATATAAAAGTCCTTTTGCGGCCGGAGCTTTTTCAACCGTAATACCCGGTGCCGGAAAATTTTATACAGGACGCTGGAAAGACGGCCTGGTTTCATTTTTATTTGTTGGATTAACCAGCTACCAGGCATACCGGGGATTTAATAAGAAAGGTACAGATAGTGTTTATGGCTGGGTACTTGGTGGTATCTCTTTTGGTTTTTATGTTGGGAATATATTTGGGTCGGTAAAATCGGCAAAGTTATATAATACAAATCTGCAAGACGCTTATGTTAAGAAAGCTGGCGACTATTTTATTGATAAGTATTAATATTTTACTTCTGAAAGGGCAGTATACTCTTCAAAATGCCATTGATTTTGCAGATCAATCAACATTATCAGGGCAATATGAACTGGCGATAAAAGAATATCAGCGGGTAATGTATTTTACCGATACGATAAATCCCGGAATATTGCTAAAACTTGGCGACTGCTATTATAAAGCCGGTGACCACAATAAAGCAAAAAGTTTTTATGACAGGGCATTTTTTCTTTCAGATAACCCAGACATAAAATCAATTGCCGTATTTAATAAAATATCGGCCCTGATTGCTGAAAAAAATTACAGCTACGCCCTTATTGAACTTTATAACTTAAGTGATACAACCTTTCAGTCCTACACCGATGAAATTAATCTTTTGTTTGCAATATGTTATTTCGGGCTCGAAGACTTTGACAAATCAAAAAATCATTTTATCAGGGTGGTGGAAGATTCTCCGTCAACCGTGGCAAAAATCGATTCATTATTCACTATCCGTAAACTCTACATGAAACCCAACCCGAACCGGGCTTCCACATTAAGCCTTATATTGCCTGGGATTGGACAGTTTTATGGCGGAAATATTAAAGAAGGCCTGAACTCATTTATCTTAACGGAATCCCTGTTAGCTCTTGGTGTTTACATTGCTTATAAATACACTTTTCTGGATGCTGCATTTAGCATACTACCATGGTATCAGCGGTATTATCTCGGAGGTATGGATAAGGCCAAAGAGCTTGCCGATTATAAAAGACAGCAAAAAAGAGGAGATATGTATAAACAAATTCTGGATATTATTTCTTCGATAAACCCCATTTAAAGAATAATATCTGATACTCAATTATTCAGGGATTTTACTATTTTTTAATTTCTGCTATTCAATTGGTCTGAAAATCATTTGCCCTGAGCAGAATTGTTTATTTTTTCCCGAATTTCCTTCAGCATAATATCTGTTATTCGAGTCAGATCATATTCCGGCTTCCAGTCGTCGTTGGTCCTGGCAAGACTGTCGTCTATACTTTCAGGCCAGGTTTCTGCAATTTCCTGCCTGAAATCGGGTTCATACTGTATTTTAAAATTGGGTATATGCCTTCGGATATCTTTTGCGACTTCCTTCGGGCACATACTGGGGCCTGCAATATTATAGGCTGAATGTAATTTCAAACGCGACCGCTCAACTTCCATAAGGTTTATGGTGGCTTTAATAGCATCGGGCATAAACATCATGGGCAGGGTAGTATCTTCTTTTAAAAAACAGGTGTAGTTTTCTTTTCTTACTGCATCGTAATAAATTTCAACAGCCCAGTCGGTGGTTCCGCCGCCCGGCTCGGTTTTATAGCTGATAAGGCCCGGATACCGAATACTCCGAACATCCACTCCGAATTTTTTAAAGTAATATTCACACCAGCGTTCACCGGCCAGTTTACTGATTCCGTAAACCGTAGAAGGTTCCATAACGGTAACCTGCGGGGCAAATGTTTTGGGTGTGCTTTCCCCAAATACGGCAATGGAGCTGGGCCAGAAAACTTTATGAATTTCTTCCACGAGTTTGGCTACTTCGAGGATGTTCATCAGGCTGTCCATATTGATCTTCCATGCCTGAACGGGCAATTTTTCAGCATTCCCTGAAAGTACGGCAGCAAAATGGTATATCTGGGTAATCTTGTGGCGAATTACAAAATGGATCAGGCGTTTATCATCCATCACATCCAATAACTGAAAGGGCCCGCCATCGCGAATATCGGCCGGGGCATTTTTAATATCGGTGGCAAACACATGACTGTCGCCATATATTTTTCGTAATTCGAGTGTAATTTCCGAACCAATCTGGCCGGCAGCTCCAATAATCAAAATGTTTTCCATGAAAGATAATTTTTAAACGAAGGTAGATTTTTATTCCATTTCAAACAATGAGCATAATCATCGGGAAAATTGCAAACAAAGTCTCAAACGGTTTTTTATTTTATCTTTGCCGAAAATATATTTAACTATGGATAAAGTTCGGGTACGTTTTGCACCAAGCCCCACCGGCCCGCTGCATATAGGAGGAGTGCGTACGGCCTTATTTAATTATTTGTTTGCCAGAAAACATAAGGGGACTTTTATTTTAAGAATTGAAGATACCGATCAGGCAAGGTTTGTAAATGGAGCCGAGGAATATATCCTGGAATCATTAAAGTGGAGCGGGATTTCTGTGGATGAAGGAGTTTCTGCCGGAGGGCCATTTTTACCTTACAGGCAATCAGAACGGAAAGAAATTTATATAAAATATGTTCAGCAACTTTTAGCCGAAGATAAAGCCTATTATGCTTTTGATACACCCGAAGAGCTTGAGGTTGTCCGAAAAAAAGCGGAAGAAGTAAAAAAGGTTTTTGCTTACGATTATTCTACCCGGATAAATCTGAAAAACGCTTTAACCCTGTCACCTGCAGAAACCGAAAAACTAATCAAAAGCGGAGCGCCTTATGTGATAAGGTTCAAAATGCCGGAAAATGAAAATATTCCTATGAAAGATATTATCCGGGGAGATGTTTCGGTGAATACTTCTACGCTTGATGATAAAGTATTGTTTAAGTCAGATGGCTTACCTACCTATCATATGGCTAATGTAGTAGACGATTACCTGATGAAAATTACCCATGTAATCCGCGGTGAGGAGTGGCTGCCTTCATTACCCTTACATGTAATGTTATACAAAGCCCTGGGTTGGGAAAATCAAATGCCGGAATTTGCACATTTGCCACTCATTCTTAAACCCAGTGGTAAAGGAAAACTAAGTAAACGTGACGGGGATAAGGACGGTTTTCCTGTGTTCCCATTAGAATGGAATTCATCCGAAGGGGAAATATCCATGGGCTATCGTGAATCAGGATATTTCCCGGAGGCCGTGGTTAATATGCTGGCATTTTTGGGCTGGAACCCGGGAACCGAGCAGGAACTTTTTTCAATGGAAGAGCTTATTAAAGATTTTTCGCTTGACCGTGTAGGTAAGGCAGGTGCACGCTTCGACCCGGAAAAGGCTAAATGGTACAATCAGCAATATTTACGAAATAAACCGGATGAAGAGTTAGCAGAACTTTTTATTCCCATTTTAAACGATAAAGGAATTAAATCAGAACTTTCTTTTGTTTCCAGGGTTTGCAGCTTAGTGAAAGAACGCGCAGTTTTTACTAAGGATTTATGGGACCAGTCATTTTTTTTCTTTCAGGCTCCAACAGAATATGATGAAAAAATAATTAAAAAATTCTGGAAAGAACAGACAACGCAAATTATTTCAGATGTAAAAGAAATTCTGATGAATTCAAGGTTTTTTGCTGCTGTGCCTTTGGAAGAAGCCATAAAACAATATATAGAAAAAAACGAACTGGGTTTTGGCAAGGTAATGAATCCCATGCGTCTTGTATTGGTAGGCGGAAGTTTCGGGCCGCATTTGTTCGACATTATGGAAATGATCGGAAAAGAAGAAACCATCAACAGGATTGAAAAGGGTTTAAAGGAGATTAAACCATAGTATAATAATATGTACATCGATATTCACAGGCATAGTAAGGTGGATACGCCTCATGTACTAACGGTTCAGAATTTGTATCCCAATCAGGCCGAAAATATTGGCCAGTCTGCTTTTTCTTCTGCGGGGCTGCATCCCTGGAATATAGAAATAAATACACTGGAAAAAGATTTTCAGGACCTGATAAAGCTGTCTGCCGATCCTGCGGTGATTGCCATTGGTGAAACCGGGCTGGATAAAACCATAAGTGTGGATTATAATTTACAACTGGAAGTTTTTCAGCGGCATCTTAATCTTGCCCGGGAACAAAAAAAACCTTTAATTATACATTGTGTGCGATCGTATTCTGAAATGCTTGGATTAAAAAAACAATTTGGGTTGGAAATTCCCTGGATATTTCACTGGTTTAATTCCAGTTTACAAACGGCTAAGGAATTAATAAGCAAGAATTGTTATCTTTCTTTCGGGCACATGCTTTTTAAAGATCAAAGCAAAGCATATTCTGTATTTCGGGATATCCCTTTAAACCGGTTATTTTTAGAAACCGACGATGCCGGATTTTCGATTATTGAGGTATACCAGCAGGCGGCTTCAATAAGAAATGTAACTGTTGAAAAGTTAAAGCAAATCATTTTGTCGAATTTTAAAACCTGTTTCGAAGAGATACTATGAATTCGGAAAACTGGCAGGAGCGGACACAATTGTTACTGGGTGAAGAAAATATCACAAAACTTCAACAGACGCATGTTCTTATTATTGGTCTGGGCGGTGTAGGCGGATATGCAGCCGAACAGTTATGCAGGGCAGGAATTGGAAAACTTACCCTGGTGGATAGTGACGTTATACAGCCCTCCAATAGAAACAGGCAGATTATTGCATTAAAAAGCACTGAAGGGCAAAAGAAAACCGATACATTAAAAAGGCGTTTGCTGGATATCAATCCGGATCTGGTAATACATGACCAAGACATTTTTGTGAATGAAAACAATATTTTTGATATCCTGAATAGTCACTACGATTTTATTATTGATGCCATTGATACACTTACCCCGAAAGTAACATTGTTAGAAGAAGCATATAAGAGAAAATTCAGGATTGTCAGTTCCATGGGTTCAGCAGGTCGGTTGGATCCGTCAAAAGTTGAAATTGCCGATATTTCAAAATCGCATCATTGCAGGTTTGCCTACGTTGTACGTAAATACCTTCACCGCAAAGGAATTTATTCCGGAATTCAGGTGGTATTTTCGTCCGAACCTGCTCCGAAAAGGGCAATTCAGGCAACTGATGGTGAAAACAATAAACGTTCTACAGTGGGCACTATTTCTTATATGCCTGCAATTTTCGGATGCTTTTGTGCTTCGGTGGTGCTTAGGGATTTGCTAAAGGATTAAATATTCTTCTCATGTGACTTTTGGCGGATTAATTTCTATAAAAATAATTTAAAGGATTTGCCAGTTTTATTGTTATAATTTTTCTTCAGCCTACGATATTCTGAAAAATAAACCTGAAAAAATTCCAAACCCGATTCATCCTTTTACGTAATAACAGTCATGTGAATTTTGGATTTATCCGTTCACATTGAATCAAATCCTATCAAACATTTCTGCCCAATTGAATGAATGAACGAGGAATTTAGAGGGGATTTTTATTCCGGTCTATATTCTGAATAATTGAAATGAATAGTATGGTATAATGAACCATTTGGTTGATTATACAATATCTAACTGATAAATATTCATTTTGAATAGTATAATGATTTTTTTGTTTTAACAAACAATTGAAAGAAGTGTAAAAGCAGATAAATGAATTTAAAACAACCTAAATGATTAACGTATAATTTTTAGAAAATGAGAAAGAGGCCAGGTGTACTATTTATAATTCTATTTTTCATTCTGTTTAATCTACAGGGCCAATCCCCCACATGGAATTGGGCAAATTCTATTCATACAAATCAGGAAGAATCGGCCTATGATATCGTTGAGGATCCTGTAACAGGAAATATTTATATTGCAGGCTATTTCGAAGATGATTTAAGTGCTTTTTTCCCCACCGGAGGTACATCAAGTACAAATTTTACCACGCTATATGGTGGAAATTCTGATGGATTTTTAGCCAAATATGATAATCTGGGCAATCTGATCTGGGCTTTTAAAACAGGTTGTGATAGAGAAGACAGGATTAACGCTATAACGCTTGATCCTTCAGGGAATATTTATATTACAGGTTATTTTGAAGATAACACAGCGCAATTTACAGGTGTATCTGCATTAACAGGGACCACATCACTTACAAATACCGATAATACACGCGATGTATTTGTCGCCAAATATAACGCAGACGGGGCATTGTTGTGGGTTCGCCAGTCAACAGGTACTAAAGATGCTGAAGGATTGGATATTGCTGCTGACAACAGTGGTGTGTATATTGTTGGATATTATAACGATAATATAACATTTGGTACTATAACCATCCCGGATCTGGGGGTTCGGAATCAGTATTATGCTCTAAAATATGATGTCAACGGGAATGAACTATGGTCTGCTCGGGGCGAAGTAAATAATTCGGATTTTACATTGGATAATTTTTTCAAAGCTGTGGCAACAGATGGGAGTAATGTTTTTATTTTAGGCACCTTTAAAGGAAATAATCTCGATGTTTTTAATACTTCAAATACGCAGGTTGCCAGCACTACAAACAGCCAGAGTGGCCGTACGGATATGGTTTTACTATCATTTACAGTAAACGGGGCATATAACTGGATACAACGAATTGGGGGAAATACTGATGAAGTAGGACACAGTCTGACTTTGGTGGGCGATAGCATTTACTTAACCGGTGGTATGGGGAATAATGCTAATTTCCCTTCATATGCAAATAACCCGTTAAGCTCAAGCGGCAATAAAGATGTGTTTATTTCCTCTCATGCAAAATCGGATGGAAAGACCGGATGGGTTAAATCTTTTCCCTGCACCGACGGAGGTAATGAAGTAGGTTATGCTATAACTGCTGATATCAACGACAACCTCTTCGTTACCGGTGTTTTCAAGGGAGATCTGGATGTTGCAGGAACAACAATATCTTCAAATGGCGGTGAGGATATATTTATCGTATCCTTTTCCAATGATGGCAATTTTATATGGGCAAAAAATACAGGCAGCAACGGAAACGATAATGGATTTGGTATTTCATCAAACTCTTCAGATAAATTGTATGTTTGCGGATTTTATGAAAATTTAATTGATTTTGACGGGATCTCGTTGCCCGATGATGGACAAAACAACGTCTTTTTTGCTCAAATAGATCCTTGTTTGGATGCAGTTGGCGGGAATACGGCTACTGCCGATGCACTAATTTGCGCCGGAGACAGCACAATAATTACACTTTCGGGTTACCTGGGTACTATTTCCTGGCAATCTTCACCTGCAGGGCTGAATACCTGGAGCACAATAGCAGGACAAACATTATCTGATATTACTGTTTCTCCAGTGGTAAATACAGATTACAGGGCAGTACTGGCAAATGGTACCTGCAGCTCTGATTTCTCAGATATTCAGACGATAATTGTGAATCCTTTACCTACCGGGGTTATTTCAGGAAACGCTACAATCTGTTCAGGTACGCCAACGCCAATAAATATAGATTTAACGGGTACTGCTCCCTATAATTTTAATTATACAAATGGGGTGGGAACTTTTAATGTTCCGGCAAATGCCACGGATAATTTTACTACTAATGTTTCTCCTGGTTCATCGCTTAATTATACTTTACTCGATATTACAGACAACAACGGTTGTGTGAATACGGGAACGGGGAGTGCTGTTATTGTTGTGAATCCACCGGTATCAATTACCACACAACCCGTGAGCAAAGGTGTTTGTCCGGGCGTAAATACCAGCTTCAGTGTAAATGCTGCCGGAATGGATTTGTCTTTTCAGTGGCAGAAAAACGGGGTAAATATTGCAGGGGCTATAAATCCGGTTCTAAACATAAACAGCGTAACAGCTGCGGATGTGGCAACATATACCTGCATAGTTTCAAGTTCATGCGGCGGACCGCTTACAAGTAACAACGCCGGCCTTTCTTTGTACAGTCCGGTGGTTATTACCACACAACCGGTTGGGGCAAATTTATGTTTTAATGAAGATCTTAATCTTGGCATTGCTGCCACAGGATCAGGACTCACCTATCAGTGGAAGAAAAACGGGATTAATATTGCCGGTGAAACTTCTAATCTGTTTTCAATTCTGAATACTACAACCGCAGATAATGGAGTATATACCTGCGAAGTTTCAGGAAGCTGCGGAATTGTTGAAAGTGATCTGGCAACTGTTAGTGTTGAAGAATCGATTGTAATTACAGGCCAACCCACCAATAAACAGGCCTGTCCGGGAAGCAATATAAGCTTTACGGTTACAGCTACGGGATCCAATTTATCTTTTCAATGGCAAAAAAACGGGATTAATATCGCGGGTGAAAACACTCAAAGCCTTGTAATAAATTCAGTAGCTGCCGGAGATGCAGGGAATTACCGCTGTGTAGTAAGCAGTCCGTGCGGGGCATCAATTATAAGCAGCACAGCAATTCTTACAGTAAATTTAACTACTGTCATAAGTAGTCATCCTGCGGGTGTTATTGCATGTTTGAGTGCAAATACAAGTTTTACCGTTGTGGCTGCAGGCACAGGGTTGACTTATCAGTGGAAAAAGAATGGAATAAATTTAATCGATGGTGGAAGTTTATCAGGGACAACTACCAATAAACTAATTATTACAGGTTTGGCAGTTGCAGATGCCGGTTCTTATATTTGCCAGGTAAGCGGAAGTTGCGGTATACTTAACTGCAATCCGGCAAATCTGGTTGTGGATGATGCCATAACTATAACCACTCAGCCTCAGGATAAACAAGCCTGCGTTGGAGAAAGCATTAATTTTAATCTGGTAGCCACAGGCAGTAACCTGAGCTATCAGTGGCAAAAGGATGGAATAAATATTCCGGGAGCTATAAATTCAAGCTTGAGTTTAAATTCCATAGTTGCCGGTGATGCAGGGATATACCATTGTGTTATTAGCAATTCGTGCGGTTCAACCTTATCGAGCAACATGGTGGATCTGGTTATTAATAATATTACAATAATAACATCGGCACCTTCAGATGCAGTAGAGTGTGAAGGCGAAAATGTAAGTTTTGGCATCACAGCTACCGGAACAAATCTAAGCTGGCAATGGAAAAAAGATGGAGTAAATCTTGCTAATGGGGCAACTGTTTCAGGAGCACAGAGCAATACACTCTTCCTGTCAAATCTAACTTCAGCTGAAAACGGCACATATTTTTGTGTGGTTTCCGGAAGCTGCGGATCACTCAACAGCGATCCTGCTGAGTTGCTTGTGGATGATAATATTGTAATTACTAACCAGCCTCAGGATTTACAAACCTGTGCAGGAGATAATGTCAGTTTTGATGTTGTTGCCACAGGATCTAATTTAAATTATCAATGGCAAAAAGACGGAGTGAATATTCCGGGTGAAACCAATCCAACCTTGTCCTTAAATTCAATAGTTGCTGCAAATGTGGGAGCTTATCGTTGTGTATTGGATAATTCATGCGGTAGTTCAGTTACCAGTGAAGTTGCCGATTTAACCCTAATTACAAATACTTCAATAACTTCGCAGCCTGTTAATAAAACTGTTTGTGAAGGTGGTAATGTATCTTTTATTGTTACGGCTATCGGATCAAATCTTAGTTATCAGTGGAGGAAAAACGGAATCAATCTGGCAAACGGAGGTAATGTTTCAGGTGCGTTAAGCAATACCCTGGTTTTATCATTATTAACAACAGCAGATGCTGCAGTATACACCTGTGAGGTATCGGGAGATTGTGGTATTATAAACAGCGATCCGGCTAACCTTACTATTGATGAAAAGGTTATTATTACTCAACATCCGGTAAATTCAACTCTTTGTCCGGGTGAAAATGCAAGTTTCAATATAACGGCAACCGGCGCCTTACTTAACTATCAATGGCAAAAAGATGGAGCCAATATAGCCGGGGAAACCAATCCGGGATTAATTATTCCCGGGATTGATGCTACCGATGCCGGTGTATACAGATGTATTGTAACGGGGAATTGCGGGGCCGTAATAAGCAATGGGGCATCGCTTACTGTGAATGTTGATGTTTCCGTAACAACACAGCCTGCAGATATGGAAATTTGCGCAGGAGAAAATGCCGGCTTTGTAATTGTTGCAAATGGAACAGGCCTTTCTTATCAGTGGAAACAAAACGGAGTATCTCTGGTCACCGGAGGTTCCATAACCGGAGCAACAGGGAATAACCTTACCATTAATCCCGCCGCTACCGCGAATGCCGGAATTTACACATGTGAAATTACCGGAACCTGTGGTATAATAAACAGTGATCCGGCGGATTTGATTGTTAATGAAAATATAAGCATTTCAGGACATCCCCAGAATAAGACAGCCTGTCCGGGAGAGAATGTAATATTCAGCGTAACAGCTTCGGGGGCGAATCTCACTTATCAGTGGCAAAAAAACGGGGCCAATCTGGCTGGTGAAACGAACTCAGGATTAATTTTAAATACAGTCAATGCAGCAAATGCAGGAACTTACAGATGTATTGTTTCTGGCGATTGCGGATCGTTAATAAGCAATGGCGCACAATTAACGGTGAACCAGGATATTTCGATAAACCAGCAACCGCTGGGTGCGGTAATATGTGAAGGAGAAAATGCCGGATTTACGATTTCAGCAACGGGCACAGGCCTTACATATCAATGGAAACGCAACGGAATAAACTTATCCGACGGCGGGGCTGTTTCCGGATCAACAGGAAATAGCCTGAGCATCGACCCTGCAGTTGCCGGTAATGCAGGTCTTTACAGTTGTGAAGTTACCGGTTCGTGTGGAACAGAAAACAGCGCTCCGGCAAACCTCGTGGTTAATAAAAATGTGGTGATTACTGCCCAACCTCAGAATCTGACCGCCTGCCCTGGTGAAAATGCAAATTTTAGTGTGGCAGCCACAGGAACAAACCTGAGCTATCAATGGCAGAAAGATGGTGTGAACATGGCCGGGGAAATTAGTACAGGATTAGTACTTACCAATATTAATGCAACAGATGCGGGAATTTATACATGTATAATAACCGGCGATTGTAACACTATAGCAAGCATTGGGGCAATACTAACGGTGAATGAAGCAGTTTTAATTACTGTTCAGCCACCTGCAAATGTAAATTTGTGCGAGGGGGATAATCTTGATCTGCAAGTGAATGCCACAGGGACAAATAAATTATTTCAATGGACAAAAAACGGAACAGACCTGGCAGATGGCGGTGATATCTCAGGAGCAACTACAGATAATTTAATAATCAACAATCTTATACCCTCCGATCTGGGTATTTATACCTGCAGGGTAAATACAGATTGCGGAACGGAAAACAGCAATTTAACGAGCCTTAATGTAAATCCTGCAACAATTATAACTCAGCAGCCTGCACATTATACTATTGTTTCGGGAGGAGATGCACAATTTTCTGTTCTTGCTGAAGGGAATGGTTTAACCTACCAGTGGCAAAAAGACGGGATCAACCTGTCGGATGGCGGGGTAATTTCAGGTTCCACAACCTCCATTTTGTTACTGACCGGGGTAAGTGAAACGGATGAGGGGGCATATCGTTGTATAGTTACCGGAACTTGTGGGACGGCTAATAGTAATCCGGGAAATCTAACGGTAAATCCCACAACAATTTTTATCACTCAACCTGCCAGTATAACAAAATGTCAGGGTCAGAGTGCCGGATTTTCGGTAGTTGTTTCAGGTTCCGGTTTGAGTTATCAATGGAAAAAAGACGGAGCAGACCTTACGGATAACGTAAATGTTTCAGGATCAACCAGCGCAACACTAACAATAGGATCTGCAGCGGTGAGTGATATGGGCGCCTATACCTGTATGGTAAATGGTGAAAACAGTGCACCGGCAATCCTCACAGTCAATAAAAATACGGGTATTACCACACAACCGGCGGGCGCTTCTTTATGTGAAACTGATCTGGCAATGCTTTCGGTTCAGGCATCGGGAACTTCATTAATTTACCAATGGCAAAAAGACGGGGCAAATCTCAGTAATGGAGGTACACTTTCCGGAGCAACATCAGATGTGTTGAGTATTTCGGGCATAATCCCAACAGATAACGGAGTGTATAAATGTGTAGTAACCGGAACGTGCGGAAGCGTAAACAGTGATCCGGCCACACTGGTTGCTTATAAAAATACTGTAATTACACTGCAGCCGGCAAACCAGACTTTGTGTGAGGGCGGAACAATAGCGCTTAACATTACAGCCGATGGGGATAATCTTTTATATACCTGGAAAAGGAACGGTGTAACAGTTACTAATGGAGGAAATATTTCAGGGGCAACATCAGCAAGTCTTACTATTGTAAATGCGACTGAAGCTAATTCCGGAAGTTATACCTGCCAGGTAAGCGGCAACTGTGGCACAAAAAACAGCACCCTGGCTATTGTAACTGTAAATCCGTCGGCAACAATTACCGCACAGCCTGTTGACATTTCAGCGTGCAGCAGTGATAATGTCAGTTTTGCCATTGCTGCTACAGGAAGCGGATTAGCTTACCAGTGGCAGAAAGACGGAGCAAATATCTCAGACGGTGGCACAATTTCAGGTTGTTTAACGGATATATTATCTATTGCCGGAACCCTACCGGGAGATGCAGGCACCTATACCTGCGTGGTTACAGGTGTTTGTGGTTCAGATAACAGTGATCCTGCCGTACTGACTTCATATCAAAATACTTTAATTACATCACAGCCGGTGGATAAAACGGTTTGTGAGGGAACAACCTCTTCATTTAATGTGGTTGCTTCAGGGGATAACCTTTCATACCAGTGGAAAAAAGACGGTGTAATCCTGTCAAACGGCGGAAATTTATCAGGAGCTACTTCACCCAACCTGATTTTTTCGAGCGTGAATTTAAGTGATGCAGGATTTTATACCTGTCTGGTATCGGGTAGCTGTGGAAATGAAAACAGCGATCTTACTGAATTAACAGTTAATTCGCTTACAACAATAAGCAGTCATCCTGCCGGAGATACAAGATGCAGCGGGGATAATATAAGCTTTATAGTGTTGGCTGATGGTGAAAATTTAAATTACCAATGGCAAAAAGGCGGGATGAATATTGCTGATGGCGGAACCATTTCAGGTGCAACAACACCGGTATTAACCATTAACGGAATTCTGCCTGTGAATGCAGGAGCCTACTCCGCTGTTGTAAGCGGGTCTTGTGGAACCTTAAACAGTGATCCGGCAAATCTGGCGGTTAATTCTTATGTTACGATTACCGGACAACCTTCAGGGGATACAATCTGCCAGGGAGAATCGACCATTTTAGCGGTAACTGCCACCGGACAGGGTTTAAGCTACCAGTGGAAAAAAGAAGGAGTAAACTTAACGGATGGAGGCAATATTTCAGGATCGAATACTTCTACATTACAAATAAATAATGCCACAACAATTGAAGGCGGTATGTATACCTGCCTGGTTACGGGATATTGTGGTAATGAAAACAGTTCGCCTGCAAGGCTGGTGGTAAATAAGAACACAACAATTATTGATCAGCCTTTGGATTTATCTTTGTGTACCGGTGATATGGCTGTTTTTAAGGTTACTGCTTCAGGTGCAAACCTGGCATATCAGTGGGAAAAAGACGGAGTATCATTATCCAACGGGGGAAATATATTCGGAGTGGATAATTCCATACTTACAGTTACCGGATTAACCACTTCTGATGCCGGTACCTACCGGTGTGTGGTTACAGGTACATGCAACACAGTGTATAGCGATCCAGCCGATCTCGTAATAAATGTATATCCAAATGCGGCCGGTTTAATAACAGGTTCAGCAAGTGTTTGCCAGGGAGAACAACAGGTATTGTACGAAGTAACCTCCATATCCAATGCAGATTCGTATGTGTGGACGTTACCTGTGGGAGTAAACATTACAAGCGGGGGTAACAGTCGTTTGATCGAAGTTTCCTTTGCCCTTAACGAGTCTGGCGGATCAATCAGCGTATATGCAGAGAATGTTTGCGGGGCAGGGCCGGAATCTCCGGTATTAACCGTTGTGGCCAACCCTATACCAATTGCCAATGCCGATGAAGATCAAAACTTGTGTGCAAGTACTGCTACCCTGAATGGGAATGACCCGGGGATAGCCAACGGACTTTGGGCTGCTGTAAACGGACCGGCTGTAATTCAAAATACAACTTTATATAATTCAACCGTTTCAGACTTGCGTCAGGGTGAAAACAAATTCACCTGGACCGTAACCGAAAATGGCTGCAGTGCTATTGATACGGTTGTGATAAATAATAATCTTACGACTATTGATGCAGGCGGTAACCTCACTATCTGTGCCGGTAATATCGATCTACAGGCAACACCGGTACCGGTTGGAGCTTTTGGAAGCTGGTCTGTGGTTTCAGGTTCGGCAAGTTTTGCTGACGGCACCAACCCGGCTACGAATGCTTCAGGTTTCAGTTCAGGAATTAATAAATTAAAATGGACGGTTTCCAAATCAGGATGTATTAACACCGATTCGGTTACCATTAATTACCAGATGCCAACCATAGCCTATGCCGGTATCGACCAGTCGTTGTGTAAAGATTCTACAATTCTGGCCGGAAACGGGCCTTCAATCGGCACCGGGCAATGGACTATTATTACCGGTTCGGCATTTATACAAAATCCTGCATCCTATAATAGCCAGATTAAAAATCTGGGCAAAGGGGATAATATTTTGCGATGGACCATTTCCAACGGTATATGCAGTTCAATTGATGAAGTTACCATTTCAAATAATAAAGTAAATGTTAACGCAGGCATTGACAAAGTAATTTGCGACCGTACCACAACACTGGGAGCGACAGCTCCTTCTGCCGGAACAGGAACCTGGTCGGTGATAAACGGTTCTGGATTGTTTGTAAATATCAATGCTCCGGATTCCAAGGTTACCGGACTCAGTCAGGGTATAAATACCTTACAATGGATGGTAAATCACAACAGTTGCCTGAGCTATGATACCGTTACTATTACAAACGATTTGCCAACTGTTGCAGATGCAGGAGATGATCAGGTGCTGACAGTGGATTATACTACCTTGCAGGGAAATATTCCAACAATTGGTGCCGGAAGCTGGGTGCTTATCAGCGGATCGGCAGTAATAGCTGATGCGAGCCTTTACAACACGAATGTCTCTGCATTAAACTATGGTGAAAACACCTTCCGGTGGACGATAGCCCATAATTCATGTATTTCTGCGGATGATGTAATAATTACCAATTTTACGCCGAATACCACCAATGCCGGCGAAGATCAGACACTTTGTGTAAACTATACTATTCTTGAAGGAAACGAGCCCTTGTATGGTTTTGGAGAATGGTCAGTAATTCAGGGCGCAGCAACTTTTGAGGATAACAGTCAATTCGATACAAAAGTCACAAGTCTTGCACCCGGAGATAATATTTTGCGTTGGACTGTGTGGGAAAACGGGTACACCTTTGATGATGTAGTAATTACGAATAATGCACCAAGCATGGCAAATGCAGGCAGCGATCAAACCATGTGTGCCGATAGTGCAATGTTAGCGGCCAACAATCCGATAATCGGCGCTGGTGTCTGGACAGTAGTTGGCGGGTCAGCAACATTTGCAGACAGCAGCCTGTTCAATTCAAAGGTTATCAGCCTGGCAAAAGGTGAAAATTTCTTAAAATGGACGATTAATTATAAGGGGTGTATCTTAAGCGACATAGTAAAAATTACAAATAATCTTCCCACGCTTGCTCAAGCCGGTGAAGACCAGGTTGTTTGTACAAATTATGCAACACTGTTACCGAATACTCCAACTGTTGGTGCCGGAAACTGGAGTGTAATAAGCGGTTCGGGCACATTTACCGGCAATGATGTTACCCGGCTGGCATCCGGAGACAACATTCTCAGATGGACCATCAGCAATAACAGTTGTTCTTCATATGATGAACTTATAATTACAAATAATAAACCCTCAACAGCTAACGCAGGTGCAGACAAAGTGATTTGTTATGATTCTTTAACCCTGGCAGCAAATAATCCGGTTATTGGGACCGGGAAATGGACAATTCAAAGCGGGTCTTTAACTTTTGCCGATGATACGCAGGGAAATACCAAAGTAACCAATATTGGTAAGGATCTGAATGTATTACGATGGACTATTTCATATAACGGATGTGTTTCATTTGATGAAGTAACTGTTAACAATGCCCTTGATGAGGCTTTGACCGGAACCGATCAGGTGTTATGCGCAACAAGCACTATACTGGAGGCGAATAACCCGGAAATGGGCACAGGCTCCTGGTCAATAATCGGTGGTTCTGGCTCAGCAGTTTTCGAAAATCCAAACCAACCCGATACCCGGGTAACCGGACTTTCAAAGGGGAATAATATCCTGCGCTGGACTATTGAAAATGAAATTTGTGTTTCCACTTCAGATGTAATCATTACCAATAATTTACCCACGCAGCCCTTTGCAGGGCCCGATCAGACATTATGTGCAGATCTTGCAACACTACAGGCGAATACACCGGAGGTGGGTACCGGGGAATGGACTATCCTGAGCGGTTCGGGAGTTTTAGCTAATCCTGCTATTGCCAATAGTACAATAACAAATTTAAATACCGGAGTTAATCTATTAAGATGGACCATCAGGAATTTGGGATGTGTATTATCCGATGAGGTTTTGATAAACAACAACGCTACTGTGGCCAGTATGGCAGGTGAAGATCAGGTATTATGTTCTGATTCCACAACACTCTATGGTAATGTTCCTTCAAATGGTTTGACTAACTGGGTAGTAGTAAGAGGATCAGCCACATTTGAAGATAACAGTTATTTTAATACTTCAGTAACCAATCTTGGCCAGGGCGACAATGTATTGCGCTGGGTAATCACTGATGGGAATTGCAGTTCCTCTGATGAAGTAATTATTACAAACAATACTCCCACAAAGGCGGTTGCCGGATCCGATCAGGCTATATGTGGTGACGGAACAGGTTTACATGCCAATATACCGGTAGTGGGTCAGGGCAATTGGAGCATTATTAGCGGGGCCGGAAGTTTTGCAGACTCAAACAATTACAATACTGTTGTTTCAGGATTAAATGCCGGTGATAACAGGTTGCGGTGGACAATAACAAATAATGGTTGCAGCTTTTTTGATGATGTTATTATCAGGAATAATCTTCCCTTTGTAGCCGATGCCGGTCCGGATATTGAAGTCTGCAGTGAAGCCGTGGATATTTATGCCAACAATCCTTTGGGAGGTTCAGGCCAATGGTCTGTAATCAGCGGAACTGCTCTGTTTACGGACGCAACAAATTATAATACTAAGGCTTCGGGATTGGGTTTCGGGGCAAACACATTGCGCTGGACATTAAATTTTGGTGAATGTTCAAGTTCCGATGAAATAATAATTACCAATAATCAAACGGAAATTTATGCGGGAATTGACCAGACAGTTGGTGAATCTTCAACCATTTTGGCGGCAAATAATCCTACCATAGGGAGCGGCATATGGTCGGTTATCGGTGGTTCCGGATCCTTTTCAGAAACAAATAATTTTATAACCGAAGTATCGGGCTTAGGTTCCGGTTTAAATACCTTTCGTTGGGCAATTACAATTAATGGTTGTATATCGTACGATGATGTTTCGGTAATTTATAATGTTCCACCTATTGCAAGCTTTGTGGCCAATAAATATGCAGGTTGTCCGCCGCTGGAGGTGTACTTTGTTAATAATTCGCTGGATGAATTGCCTTTTACCTGGAATTTTGGTGATGGAACTTCTTCTTCTGAAGTTACCGTGAAACACACCTATTCTGAACCGGGCGAATATATGGCAAGTCTTACAGTAACAGGTAATGCCGGTGAAATAGTTACATCGGATACGGTAATTGTGGTTCATGAATTACCACAAGCTTCGTTTGACATTTATCCAGAAAAAATATATTTACCTGATCAGAAGGTTAACCTGGTAAATACCAGTGTAAATGCCGAAGCTTATTTATGGATGTTTGGAGACGGCAATACCTCTGAAGAAATGCATCCCTCACATCAGTATTCAGTTGAAGGGGCGTATGATATTTCACTATATGCTTGGACAGAACATATGTGTTTTGATTCTGTGACCCGATATAGCGCAGTAATAGCAGAAGAATCCGGTGGAATTACTTTCCCGAATGCTTTTACTCCAAACCTGGGCGGCCCGTCTGATGGATCGTATTCAGCCAGTGATTTTAGTAACGATGTATTTCATCCGGTTGGTGAAGGTGTGGAGGAATATCATCTTGAAATTTATAACCGCTGGGGAATTCTTCTGTTTGAAAGCTTCGATTTAGCTGTAGGATGGGATGGATATTATAAAGGTGAAATTATTGAAAAAGGTGTATACGTATGGAAGGTAAGCGGCAAATTTAATAATGGGAAACCTTTTGAGAAAATGGGAACAGTAATGTTATTGCATTAGTTAATTTGTGAAAAAAAGCAGTTATGAAAATTTCATTAAATAATTTATATATGTGGATGCTGAGATTGTGTATGTTTTTATCTGCATTGGTATTTGTAATTCCTTTACAATCCCAGGATCCGCAGTTTTCCCAGTTTTATTCTTCACCTTTGTATCTGAGCCCATCACTTACCGGTTCTGGCGAAGGTACCCGTATGATCGTGAACTTTAGGGATCAATGGCCGAAGCTTCCCGGGGCATTTATAACCTATGCATTCTCTATCGATCATTTTTTTGAACAATATAAAAGCGGGCTTGGTTTGTTGGTAATGCGCGATGATGCCGGGGGAGGCGTATACACAACCACAAATATTGGTCTTCTGTATTCTTATAACATTACCATTAATGAAAATTTCTCTATAAGACCGGGATTACAATTTCAATCTTTTCAAAGAAAAATTTCGGAAAACGCATTATATTTTACCGATCAGATATACCGGGATGCATCAACCACCATTGAAAATTCACATGCTGAAAATATACAGCATTACGATTTTTCAGGTTCCCTGCTTGCTTATTATAAACAATTCTGGCTGGGGGCAAGTATGGATCATATGTTGAGTTTGAGTAATGTATTATCAGAAACCGGGGAATACCTTCCGGTAAAAATTTCTGTATATGGCGGAGGAAAATTTTCCCTTCCCACAAGGAAACTTACGGTTCCTGATCAAAGCATTTCTGCAGCCTTTTTTTACAAAAAACAAGACCGGTACCAGCAGGTTGATTTAGGGTTGTATTATAATTATGCAGAATTTATGGTGGGTATCTGGTTTCGCGGAATGCCGATATTAAAGGAAAGACCGGGACTGGATGCAGTGACCGTTTCGGCAGGCTATAATTTTAAAGATTTTACCATAAGCTACAGTTATGATATGGCCGTTTCACAATTAATTGCATCCATTGGAGGCGCACATGAAATAGCCATGAAATATACTATTAAACAAAGCAGCCGCGCTAAGAAAAAGAAAAAAATGGCATCGATTCCGTGCCCCGTGTTTTAATGAAACTTACGAATATTAATGAAAAAAATGTTTGTTTTCAGGTAATCTAAGAAAACAAAGTGAGGGTATTTTAAATATTACCCTCACCTTTAATAATATAACTTTTGAACTTGAAATTGGTAAAATTTACTTAGAACTAATATATCTGATGAGCAGAAAAATAGCAATAGTTTGCAACTGCTGTAGCATTAGAGCCACTGGTTTGATAAGCCCTTACATCCAGTTCATCTCCCGCATCCAATTTAATTGTGGCAGATACACTCCTGTTTATTGCCTCATCAGAGGCATAATAGAATGCTCCATAGTCGACTATAAAATATCCGCCATTCTTATATAAATATAAATTCACTCTACTGGCACTACCAAGCGAAGAATATTGTAATGCTGCCGAAACATGATATACCCCTGTCACTGGTGCAGTAAAAACTCCGGCATTATAAATATCGCCATCGTCATGTATTTCAACAAATTCTACTGGAGTTATTGTACCTGAACTAACAATAAATGCTGATGTAAGTTTTGCAAAGAAGGAAACTTTAGGGGTATAATAATAATCACTATCTTGACCATCTAATAGATCGGCATCAAGTCCGGATCCGGGACCATCATCATCTGTGATTTCATCAAGTGCAGTTCCATCATTAAGGTCATCAACGGTAATAGAACCATCCTCTATTTCACTTACAGTATTAGCATGCAGTGCATAGGGTACCGATAATAATTGCGAGGTACCGTAATGTACATAGCTTGTTCCGCCATCAGGGTCCATTTCAATTTTTACAAAATACAAATCACTTCCCCAGCTAATGGCAGAAAAAGTCCCATCAGTAACCGTTCCACCACCGATATTAAGAGTAACTAAACCTTGTGAATTTGTAGAAGCGGAATGAGTTTCTACAAATACAGGTGTGCCGGTTTCACTTCCCTGTAAAATACTGATGCGAAAATTAACACTGGCATTTGCCAAAGGGGTTCCGTCAATTGCCCGGGCTACTGCCTGGTACTTAAAAGATTCGGGGCTTTGTGCATTACTTAATGACAATAATGCACATGCCATAAGGAATGTAAATATTAATTTCATGATTTAAAGGTGTTTTAGGGTTTAGAATATTATTTCTTTATAATCTTGACCGATTTTAAAATGTTGTTTTTTGGATCAACTACGTTGAGAATATATTCTGAGGGTGGGAGGTGTTGAAGGTTTATAGAACTTGTTGGACCATTTGCTTCATGGCTCAAAATTAATTTACCTTCAAGATTAAATAATGAGATTTTCAGATGAGACCAATCTTCAATTTTCAGTTCCACTTGTATATAATCAGAAGTGGGAACAGGGTAAACTCTGATAGATTGATCAGTAGAAAGGTTTTCTTCCAGGGTATTAATTTGATAAAAGGATTGCTGAAATCCCTGATTAAGAATGTATTCTCCTGAAGTATAAGATTCAGTAAGGCATTCCCCAATGGTCCAGCTAAGAGATACTTCTGTTCCCTGGTTATCATCACCGGAGGAGGAAATAATTTCGGGGGACAGACTTTGACAAAAGATAATCTTGCTCAGGTATAGCAGAGCAATAAATCCGATAAGTTTTTTCATAAATTGTGATTATTTGGTTAATAATCAAATAATTTACAAAAGGAAAGCCGGATGGCTTAAAATCTATTATTTTTTTTTTAGATTATTTGATAAGTAGTTTAATAGAATTGATAAACACCATCAATAAATTGGTGAATGGCATATAACAGAGGTAATTAGCAATGAATAATAATCTTCTGATTTTAAAAGAAACAGATGATTTTAAATATATTGGTCCTTTGAAATTAAAAAAATGGAAAATAGAAACAGCAGCCAGATTTTAAGAAACACATCAGGCTGCTGTTTTTTAGTTATTACATATTTTCAAGCAGATTATCGGCAGCAATTACCGAGAACATATAAAAACAGGGTGCAGTAATGATGTACTCCCGTTCCTGCCACATAAAGGGCCATACTTTATCTTCAGCATAATCGGGGCTTACCAGGTTAACAGCATTCCAGAATGTACCTCCGGGAATATAACTCCAGTCAGCCCTGTTGGTTCCGTAAGCCACAGTGGGTGAATTTACTCCTACACCTGAAACCAAGCTATTGGTAGTATATCCCGGCCGGCATCCCAACAGGTAATTTAAAACATTAAATAAATGATCAGTGCCATAAAGATCGGGCCATGCCTGATTCAAAAAATACTGTTTAAATCCTAGAATTTCGGTATCCTCTAATGGAGAGCCAAACGGAGTTTCCGTCATTATACTGTCAAGTTGTGGTTTATAGCTTGCAGCTGCTTCTGCTAATGCTTGTTTAAATTCGGGACATTCAATACGGTCAGAAATTCTGCCCAGGGACCATCCGACTTTGTCAAAATTATCTTTCACGGCAGTCTTTAACGCACAAAGTTCCGATTTATATTCTTCTTTATTGGTTGTAAGAATTAATTCAGCCAGTGTATGAAGTTTCTGTCCATCTACTCTGGCGCCTTTTACATCTTTATTTTTTACCCAGAGTTCTTCAGCAACTTTAAGGCATTCCTGAGATAACTTTTCATCATAAAATTTTAATACTCTTGAAGCAATGGCAAGACTTGCAGCACCCAGTAATTGTCTGTCGGGATCGGTTTCTGTAAATAATAAGCGGTCATCGAGTTCCGGAGCATAAAGTTCTACCTGGTCAAGGTTCATTTCCGGATCAAAAGTATTGGAGTACCGGTTGGCTACCTTTTTATACCACAGCTCATCAATTTTGGCTGCTTTTGCAAGTGTTATTGGGTCATTAAATATTTTATTGTCAGTATGTGTGGCGGCATCTCCCAGATGTACATACTGTCTGAGAGAAGGAGCAATAATACCTCTGTATAACCTTCCCAGTTGGTGGTATCCGCCTAAAATGGTGAGCACACCATGTTCCACTTGTTGAAGCAGGTCAGGCTTGCCGTCGGGGTGGTGGATTTCAACATGGCGGTTTTTCTGATCAATGAAAGTTTCATCATAGGTAATTCCAAATTCTTCGTATGTATGGGCCAGGGCAATAACTGTCCAGGCCTGTGATTCAATTCTCAGGTCATAATCTCCGGCATCGTGCCAGCCGCCAACATCAACTCCCGGAACATGCTCAAGAGGTTTAAACGGGGATAATGTGGAAGTTTCTGCAGTATTGTTATACCCGTCGAAATGGGCAATATTGAGCGGGGCCATCAATGCATCATCAAGATGACAGGCGCCATGCCAAACCCGGTATTTCTGATTGACCCTCATATGGCACATTTGAGCAGGAATGAAATATTCAAGAGTAGGTTGCCACACATGTCTTTTATACACATCGGGGCTTATGTTAAATATATTGGAGGTAACATCGCCATATTTAACTTTATACATTCCCGGCTCTGTAATTTCTGAAAAATTAAAATTAACATATTTGTATCGCAGGTACTGTCCCCACAATTCGGGTTTCTGTTCTTTAACTACATCATATTCCCCGGATTTATTGAGTTTTAGCAAGGTTGCAATTTGGATTGATTTGTCAGTTTTATCCAGTTCGATATATGCAACTTTTTCCTGTTTTGGATGATACCCTACCTGTGTGATGTGCACGATCGGATCACTTTTCCAGTTGGGGATTACATTCGGGGTAATTTTCCACTGAATAGCGCCCTTTGTCGCACCTGCAGGTACCAGTGACCGAACAACAAACCAGCCGTTATTATGCTTGAGACTACCGTCCAGTAGTTCAAGATTTCCATTATTACTTTCGATAGTAATTCTGAATTCTTCGCTTTCCGGGGCAACAATAAGCTTGTTTCCTTTTGCGAGAGGTTCTGCTTCTGCTTCATCTTCAGAATTCTGATATGTGGGCCCGTTTGCCTGTCTGGGGAAAGTACCCGGAGTATCATCCATAAAAAAAGTCTTTCCATACAGGTCGCCAGGGAACAATTCAAAATTGTAACCGATTCTGCCTACCCATTCATCAGGAATTGGATTTTCCATATCCACAGTAATTGTAAAAGATTTTCCTTCGGCTTTAACCTTTACATTATATTTAAGGTCCAGATCGGGATAAATAATTGGATTAAATCCTTTGCGGGATCTGCCTTCATCGGGATAAGAACAAGGCATACTGATTTCATTGTTGATGGAATCAACCACCCTGCTGAACAAACCGATTTGCTGAGGGCTGCATCCAATCTTCTGGAACCCTTCTCCAAGTTTAGGAACAGGCTGCCATTGCCCGGGTGAGGGGCTAAGTGTTAATGTGCCATTTGTAGCCACACGTGTACCGTGTTGGATAATTTCAACACCTCCCTGATGCCCTTCTGAATAGGAATTATTAAAGACCAGTACATTCAGGCCGGGCATCTCAAAATAACCCTGATCTCCAATCTTTAATCCCTCTTCTTTTGAGGTTTTTTCACACGCAGATAATATTGATACAGCAATCAGTATTATTGCCAACCGGCCGATAAACGGCAATGTAAAAGTCTTATTTATCATAGTTTTTATATTTTATTACAAATATAAAATTTCTGTTTCTGAATCAAAGTTAAAAGATCGGATTTTACTGATATAATCGGGAGTTAATCGTATTTTGGTGATTTATATCATTGACTTACATTTAATGTACTGTTTTTGATGCGACTTCTCTGAAATCGGCATTCTATTTTACAGGAAGTTACAATTGTTTAATCC
>JAFGSZ010000085.1 GCA_016934395.1 Bacteroidales bacterium | reverse complement strand
TCTTTCCGATGTCTTCGATATTTTTATGCAGCAAAATAATCTTTACGAAATAGCCTTGTCTGATACAACTGACGAGAGGATTGCTATGGCATTTCAGCAAGCCGATTTGCCTTTCAGGATTCCCGGTATTTTAAGGACTTTTATCTCAAAGATTCACAGCCCGCTGGCAATCAGGTCGTCCAGCTTGCTTGAAGACGCTATATTTGAACCTTTTGCCGGTATATACGGCACCAAAATGACTCCAAATAATCAGCCCGATATAGATACCCGTTTCCGGAAACTTATAGAAGCCATTAAGTTTGTATATGCTTCTACTTATTTCAGAGCTGCTAAAGATTATATTAAAACTACAAGACATAAAACAGAAGATGAAAAAATGGCGATAATTATCCAGGAGGTTATAGGGGTAAGGCATAACGGCAGGTTTTATCCTGAAATTTCAGGTATAGCCCGTTCCTATAATTATTATCCTATCGGCAATGCGAAACCTGAGGAAGGCGTTGTAAACCTGGCTCTTGGATTAGGAAAAACAATTGTTGACGGCGGATTCTCATGGTCATATTCTCCATCATTTCCGCAATCTGGGCCTCCTTTTAATTCTACAGGTGATATGCTTAAATTTACCCAGACAGAATTCTGGGCAATAAATATGGGCGATCCGCCTGAATATGATCCCATATGTGAGATAGAATATATGGTTAAAAATGACTTGTCATGCGCTGAATCAGACAATACACTTAAAGATATTGCCTCGACATACGATGTTTCATCTGACAGGATATGGATGGGCTTAAATGGGAATGATCCCCGTATCCTTAATTTTGCTCCGATTCTGACTGGAGAAAGTTATCCATTGAATAAATTATTGAAAACAATCCTTAAAGTTTGTGAGGCAGCATTTAAATTACCAGTGGAAATAGAATTTGCCTTAACCTTATCAAATCGTATAATGAAATTCGGGTTTTTACAGGTTCGACCAATAGCCGTTTCCATGGATGAAACGTGCATTAAAGCTGAAGAAAAAACCGGGGACGGGGTATTTATCTCATCTGGCAGGGTTTTGGGCAACGGCGTATTGAATTCAATTCGGGATATAGTTTATGTTGATTTTGTAAATTTTAATTTAAAAGCTTCTGTTCAGATTGCCGGTGAAATTGAAATGTTAAACCGAAAGCTTGTTGATGAAAACCGTTCATACCTGCTGATTGGATATGGCAGATGGGGCACTTCAGATCCTTCAGCAGGAATTCCTGTTCAGTGGCATCAGATTTCGGGGGCTAAAGTGATAGTTGAAGCCCCTGTTGAACGAGCATATATTGAAATGAGCCAGGGTTCTCATTTCTTTCATAATATTATCGGTTCTAAAATAATCTATTTTTCAATACAACCATATCCAACGGATAAATTTGACAGGGATTGGCTTAGCGAACAAAAAATAATTGAAAAAAGGCAATTTGTTAAGCATATCAGGATTAAAAACGACCTGCTTGTTAAAGCAAATGGTCGCACTAGCCAGGGTGTGATATTAAAATTTTTTAAAAAATGAGCACAAAAAGACATGTAAATAACCTTACCAATGAGCTGAAAGAACGGGCTAAAGAGCTTAACTGCCTGTATATGGTGCAGGAGCTTTTAAATGATAAGGATAAAAGTGTTGATGAAGTTCTCAATGAAATCGTAAAAATATTGCCACAGGGATGGCAGTACCCTGATATATGCAAAGCGCAGGTAACTTATCGAGATGCTATATTTCAATCAAATGATTTTAAAAAATCAAAATGGGCGTTAAAAGAGAATATTCCTGTTCAGGATGAAGTTGTAGGGGCTATATATATTTATTATATAGAAAAAAGGCCAAAAGAATACACTGGCCCGTTCTTAAAAGAAGAACAAAAACTGATTACTACAATTGCTGAGCAGTTAGGAGCATATCTTTTACACAGACAATTAAAATCAGTTTTTGAGGAGGGTGGACATATCATCAAAGAATCAAAGCCAGAATGGTTTACTATATTTGAAATGCTTAAAGGTACTAATCCAAAATTGCTTGTTCGAATTTCTCGAAAAATGATTAACTATCTTTGTTGGAGCGGTATAAAGGAAGCCGAAAGCTTATTTGAACATTTCACTCCATCCTATAAAGATAAAATTGAACTTTTAAAAGAAGGCGATAATCGTCCTTACCAGGAAGCCACTCCGAATGACCTTATCTCAACAAGTTATGAGATTTTTGAGCTAGCCGATAAATATCTTGATAAGAAAGAAATAATTAACAGTATTCATAAATGGATAAAAGAAGACCGGTCAGGATTTTTAGTCAATATTCTTGAAAATGACATCTCGTCATTATCTGAAATCAGCACTGCCATTGAGAGGTTTCACCACTTGTCGCCACAAGGATTGGAACTCTCATCAACGAGAAAGAAAAGTTTAACAATAGCTCTCATTCGTCGTTTGCTTATTGATCAGGCTGACTTTATAACCATAGCGAAAAAATTTATAGATGTAAACGATTTTTATAAGCTGCTTAAGCAAATCATTTCACCTGTTGGCAGCTATGGAAAGTTAGGAGGTAAAAGTTCCGGATTGTTTTTATCCAGCCATATTTTATGGAAATCAGCAGAAAAAAATTCTTTTTTTAGCCGGATAAAAGTACCTAAAACCTGGTATATTACTTCTGATGGTATCATTAACTTTATGAAAAGAAATGAACTTGAGGATATTATGGAGCAGCCTTATAAGGACATTGAACAGGTTAAAAAAGAATATCCCTATGTGATTCATGTTTTTAAGAACTCACCTTTCAGTCCCGAAATGATTAAAGAATTATCGCATGCCCTTGATGATTTCGGTGAAACACCCTTGATAATAAGAAGTTCCAGTTTACTTGAAGACAGGATGGCTACAGCATTTGCCGGGAAATATAAAAGTTTGTTCATTGCTAATCAGGGTTCGAAAGAAGAAAGGTTATTGGAGGTAATGGATGCAATAGCTGAAGTTTATGCCTCTGTTTTTAGCCCCGATCCCATTGAATACCGTAAAGAGCATGGCCTGTTGGACTATCATGAGGAAATGGGCATATTAATTCAGGAAGTAATTGGAAAAAAGGTTGGAAAATACTTTTTTCCTTCATTTTCAGGTGTAGCATTCAGCCAAAATGATTTCCGTTGGTCGAATCGAATAAAGAGAGAGGATGGGCTCATCAGGATGGTGCCTGGTTTAGGAACCCGGGCAGTGGATAGGTTAAGCGATGATTATCCTATCCTTATTGCACCAGGACAGCCTAAGTTGCGTGTAAATGTTGCAATTGAAGAGATAATAAGGTATTCTCCAAAAAAAATTGATGTTATAAACCTTGAAAAACGGGTTTTCGAAACCATAGAAATACAAAATCTTTTAACTGAATCGGGAAAGGATTATCCTGAAATACACCATATTTTATCGAGGCTTACCGAAGATTTTATTCAACAACCCCAGAAACTTTCAATGAATTTTGAAAAGGAACATTACGTGGTTACATTCGACGGATTAATAAATAATACAGATTTTGCTGCTCAAATTCTTTCAATATTGAATTTATTGGAAAAAGAGTACGGATGTCCGGTTGATATAGAATTTGCCCACGACGATGAAAATTTTTACCTTCTTCAGTGCAGGCCTCAGAGTCATGGCTTCACAGGCATTCCGGCAACGATTCCCTATGATATATCGGAGGAAAAAATAATTTTTTCTGCTAACAAGTTCATTTCAAATGGTACTGTTTCAAATATATCACATATAGTTTATATAGATCCGTTGAAATATAGTGAATTAAAAAGTTATGAAAAACTAGCCACTGTTGGCAGAGTTGTTGGCGGTTTAAATAAAATTTTACCTAAACGCCAGTTCATTTTAATGGGACCTGGCCGATGGGGAAGCAGGGGCGATATTAAGCTGGGGGTGAATGTGGCCTATTCAGATATTAATAATACGGCCATGTTGATTGAAATTGCGCGGAAGCAGAAAAATTATGTGCCTGAACTATCACTTGGGACACATTTTTTTCAGGATCTCGTGGAATCAAATATTCGTTATCTGCCTTTGTATCCAGACGAGGCTGGTATTTTTTTTAATGAAAGGTTTTTTTCCGAATCAAAAAACTGGTTAAGCAATTTATTTCCAGACTATGCATCATTTTCTGAAGTAATAAAAGTAATTGATATTCCAGAAAGTGCAGATGGGAATGTTTTGCATGTATTGATGAATGCTAATGAAGAAATGGCTTTTGCAATACTTGCCGAACCTCTTCAGCAGAATGACTTTAGCATATTTAAAAAAGATATTATCCATACAACAGGAAATCCAGACTTTCATTGGCGCTGGCGGTTAAGTTACGCCGAGCATATTGCTTCAAAGTTAGATCCTGAAAAATTTGGGGTTATAGGATTTTATGTTTTTGGGAGCGTTCAAAATGCTACAGCAGGCCCTGCCAGTGATATTGACCTGCTTTTACATTTTAGGGGGACTGAAAATCAGCGTAAAGAATTATTATTGTGGTTAGAAGGTTGGAGTTTGTGCCTTAGCAGGATTAATTTTTTGCGAACGGGCACAAAAACCGAAAGATTACTTGATATTCATATAGTTACCGATGAAGATATTAAGAACCGTACTAGTTATGCAATCAAAATCGGAGCTATAAACGATACCGCCCTTCCGCTTAGTATGGGAAAAGATAACAAGAATATTTTAGCTTCAGATTAATACACGGGTAGCAGATTGTAAATTTTTATGATCAAATCTAATAAGTGCAAGTTCATGCCCGTAGTGTACAGCTGTAAATGAAAAAGTGTTATTTAATTTGTCTTTCCAGCTTCCGGTTAACCTGGCCGATTCGTATATGTGTCCGTGTAATGTAATAAGCGGTTGTTTTGCCTCTATAAAATTCTTTATGGCGATGCTGCCTACATGTATATCAAGGGATACATGGTTAAACATTTTGCCAACTAGGGCTGCTCTATCTAATTTTGTCCGGTAAGGGGGCGATTGAATAAGAAAAATTGATTTTGACAAATCGTTGTTTTTAACAATGTATATTTTTTTTAAAATATCCTTATTTAAAAAATTAATATT
>JAFGSZ010000084.1 GCA_016934395.1 Bacteroidales bacterium | reverse complement strand
ATTCACCTGATGAAAAACTTTTATAAACAATTAAAAAACGGAAACTCAAAAAGTATTTCATTACAAAAAACAAAACTAAAATTTTTAAACGAAGCAGACGACCTGCTTGCTCATCCGTATTTTTGGTCAGCATATATATCAATAGGCGATTCCACACCTATATTTATTAAAAGAAAACCCTTTATATTACTTACGTTATTATTATTTGCAGGAGGGGCAGTATTAATCTTCCAACAAATCCGGAAAAATAAATTACGTTAATCTTTTTGCAGGTTACGAAATTCAGGATCTTCAGTAATCATTTTATGCAGCATTTTTTTACATCGATAGGCCCTGTTTCTGGCAAATTTTTCTGATTTATACCCCATTTCCAGGGCAATTTCTTCCATGGGAATCTTATTCATCGCCATCTGCAACACTTTCTGACAATCTTTTCCCAGCTTATCAAAATGTTTTCTGAAAATCCGAAACTCCAGACTGTCTTCAAATGATTTTTGATCTTTAGACGAAAATTCCACGAATTCTGTCAGTTCCACAAGGTTGCGTAGATGGATATTCCGGCTGCGCAACTGCTTTAACCATATAATCTTACAGACGGAATATAAATAGGTTTTAAACGAAGAGTTAATTGAAAAGTCAGATTGTTTTGAATTTTTAAAAATTACAATGATTGCTTCCTGAAAAATATCCTTGGCATCCTCATCGCTGCCTCTATTTAAAGTAATATAAGACCTTATTAATGGATAATATTGTTTATAGACAAAGGTCAGGATTACATTATTATGATTCCTGATTCCCTCTATAATTTCTATATCAGAGAATTGATCCATTAACAGGTGTTTTATAAGGAATCAAATATATTGAAAAATATTACAATCAACGATTTTTGGTTGATTTTGCATACGTTAAAAAGAATAATTGAAGTTTTACTTTATAGTTTAAATAGTCTGTAACAATTAGAAAACCACATAATTTATTACCTTCAACAAAACTATATTTAATCTTGAGATTTACAAAAATTGAAATTTAGTAATTTAACCTGCCCTATTCATCCATTCACAGTTTGATCTGTGCCAAAGCAGAGCTAGTCCCGCATAAAGCGGGATTATCCCGATATTTTATTGCACCCCTGAGAAATTGATGGTGTATATTATATAGCTGGCTAACAATACTATTTTTCTTTTTTAAAATAACGCCGGAAAAACCTTATAATCTGAATATGTAGTTCAACACAAGACAAAAAAAATCAATAAAGAATTAAATTATTTTATTTTCTGATAACAGTAAGTTCTTTTATGCTTTGATGTTTAAATATTTGGTCATTTATTTTTTTTGCAGAACAGTTGGTACAACCTCCACCACAATCCTTTGCCCTGCCGGTTGTCTTTTTATAAAATATTTTATAAAGATTTGCCAGACAAAAACAGACCGCAATTAGTATCGAGCTATATGTAAAAATGTCTTGTATCATAATTCAATAATTTAAAAACCCAATAAATTCCCAACCTGGTATACAACTAATGATATAATATATGCCAACCCTGTTGTATAGCCAACGGCAAACAACGCCCATTTCCAGTTTCCTGATTCTTTATGAATAGCAGCCACTACAGCCACACAAGGAAAATAAATCAGCACAAAAAGAAGATAAGTAAAAGTTGCAAGCGGTGTATAAACTTTTTCTCCCTTTTTAGTACCCTTGGTATATTTCTCTTGTTGTAATTTTTCAGATAATGTGGTTATTGAAGATTCATTATTTTCATCTGTATGATATAATACACCAAGAGTGCTTACCACGACTTCTTTTGCCGCTATGCCTGTAGCAAGCGCCACGCCCATTTTCCAGTCGAACCCAAGCGGTCTGATTACCGGTTCAATAGATTTTCCTAATATGCCGATATAAGAATTTTCGTGATGTTCCGAACGCCTATCAAGAAGAATCTTTTGAATTTCATTTTCTTTTTCAGCACTCAGGGCCAGATTAGATTCACCTTTCGATTCAGCTAATTTTTCTTTATACCGGCTTTCCACCTTACTGATCTCTTTATTATAATCAACTGAATATTCCACATTTCTGGGAAAATACCCAAGCGCCCAGATTAATATGGATGCAATTAATATTACACCTCCCATTTTTTTCAGATATTGTGCACCCTTAAACCACATGTGTCTTATTATTGATTTTAAGGTAGGCATTCTGTAAGGAGGAAGTTCCATAACAAACGGAGCTTCCTCACCTTTAAAAATTAATTTTTTAAACACAACAGCTACTACAATGGCAAGAAGAATACCAATAAAATAAAGAAGAAACAGCATGGTTCCTCTAAAGTCAGGAAAAATGGCCCCAATGAGTAATACATAAACAGGCAGCCTGGCGCTACAAGACATAAAAGGATTGATGAGGATTGTCAGCAACCGGTTGTTCCTGTTTTCAATAGTGCGGGTGGCCATAATGGCGGGCACGTTGCAACCAAATCCCATAATTAACGGAATAAATGATTTTCCATGGAGTCCGATTTTATGCATTAATTTGTCCATAATAAAAACTACCCTTGCCATGTACCCGGTATCTTCCATAAGGGATATGAAAAAAAAGAGGATAAGAATGTTAGGCAGAAAAACAATTACTCCGCCCACACCGCCAATAATGCCATCAATAAGCAGGTCTTTAAATGACCCTTCGGGCAGTATTTGATGCATCAACATACTAAACTTTTCAACTCCAAATTCAATCCAGTTCATGGGGTATTCACCAAGATTAAATGTAGAACTAAACATAATGAACATAAATAGTATAAAGACAGGGAAACCAATTAATTTGTGGGTGAAAAAACTATCGATAATTTCTGTGGTTTTTCTTTTTGTAAATACATTTGGCCTGAATGTCTCTTTTAATGCACCCGAAATAAATCCATATCTGAGTTCCGCTATCAGAGTATCGCTGGTATCCCGAAATTCATTCTCTAAACGACGAATTTCCGCATCAGCAGTTTCTATAATATGGTTATAATCCGGAGAATTTAAAATAAATTTATTTATTCGTTTATCCTTTTCCAGGAGCTTCAATGCCAAAAACCGTGAAGATATTTTATCCGTTATTGGGAAATTTCTTTCAGTTTTTAGAATAGCCTGAATTCGTTCAATCGATTTTTCAATTTCTTTTCCATAATTAATATGGATATGCCTTACTATTGGCTCCCTGTCATTATACACATTAATGATCTTATTGAACAACTCCCTGATACCGCCACCCTTTGCCCCAACGGTAGGAATTATTGGAATCCCGATCATTTTACCCAGGCTTATAAAATCGAATTCATCTTTATTTTTTTGCAGTTCATCGTACATATTCAGGGCAATAACCACCTTAATATCCATATCGATTAACT
>JAFGSZ010000083.1 GCA_016934395.1 Bacteroidales bacterium | reverse complement strand
TAGAGCAAAAAAATAAAAATCCGGTTAGAACCATAAATTATCTAACCGGATTTTATAAAAGTTGTCTATTTTGCGAATCTCCCTAAAAAAAAAGCTCCCGAAAACGAGAGCTTTTTTTTTATATATATGCGTTTCCCTTCTCCAGTTTGATGTCGTTCACAAAATCCTTGATTTTTTGTTCATCTTCTTTTTTACAAATAAGAAGAATATTATTGGTATCCACTACAATAAAATCGTCTAAACCCTGTATAACTGCCAGCTTTTTAGCATTGTTGATATTTATAATACAGTTTTTGGTATTGTAACTAAAAACATTTTGTCCTGCAATAGCATTGTCGTTCTTATCCTGAGAAAGATGGTCGTAAAGCGATCCCCACGTACCTAAATCAGACCAGCCAAAATCAGAACAAAGTACATACACATTTTGGGCTTTCTCCATAATACCATAATCGATAGAAATATTTCTGCAATTAGGATAGGTTCTTGAAATAAAATCCTGCTCAAAATCTGTATTGTAGGCTTT
Source organism: Bacteroidales bacterium (assembly GCA_016934395.1). Lineage (GTDB taxonomy): Bacteria > Bacteroidota > Bacteroidia > Bacteroidales > UBA10428 > JAFGSZ01. Next base: position 50,606 of record JAFGSZ010000083.1, on the reverse strand, counting down.
AATACCTTCTTTAAATAAATTATCCACTTCAGGCAGGTCATCTCTGAAGGCTTTCATTATTGATTTAAGTGACCAGAAAAATATGCCTGCATTCCAGTAAAAATCTCCACTTTCGAGAAATAATTTTGCCATAGTCAGATCAGGCTTTTCCGTAAATGTTTTTACCTTTCTTAAACTCTTATTTACTTCAATTTTTTCATTACTCCCGTTAATCTGAATATAGCCATAACCCGTTTCCGGTCTGCTGGGTTGAATACCAAGTGTTAACAAGCTATCGTTTTCATCTACAAAGTTAAATGCCTTCTGGACTACGTTAATAAATTCAGGTTCTTTTAAAATAAGATGATCCGAGGGAGCAACCACAATTTTAGCGTTGGGATTGACCTTATTTATTTTATAATTGGCATATGCAATACAGGGGGCTGTATTTCGTCTCATTGGTTCGAGCAAAACCTGGGTTTTATTAATCTCGGGCAACTGCTCAATAACAAGATCTCCATAATCAGCATTGGTAACAATATAAATATTCTCAGATGGGATAATTTTTTTAAACCGATTATAGGTTTGTTGCAATAATGTTTGTCCAACTCCTAAAATATCCAGAAATTGTTTGGGTTTGTTCATTCTGCTTAATGGCCAGAATCGGCTTCCAACGCCTCCCGCCATTATTACGCAGAAGTAATCTGAATTCATAAATAAAATTTTTATTAGTACTAGTTAACGAAGATACTAAAATTCATTTATTATAATGGGTTTGAATTTGACAGATGCGCAATTTAAAAAGATGAACAGATATAGGACTTAAAATAAGGTATTATTTGTATTTTTAAACAAAAATTGAATCATGAGGATTTTGTCAACCTTCGGTAATTATATTTTACTGATGAGAAGAGTTTTCTCAAAACCTGAAAAAGTAAAAGTTTATTATAAACAAACCCTTCAGGAAATAGAAAACCTTGGAATTAATTCAATCGGCATTGTAATTATTATTTCTGTTTTTATGGGGGCCGTAATTACTTTACAAACAAGATACAATCTTGAAAATCCTTTAATTCCTCTTTATCTTATCGGGCTTACAGCAAGAGATTCTATGCTGCTTGAATTTTCTTCAACCATTGTCGGATTAATATTAGCGGGCAAGGTAGGTTCAAATGTTGCTTCAGAAATCGGGCATATGCGGATAACCGAACAAATAGATGCACTGGAAATTATGGGGATTAATTCTGCCAGTTATCTTATTCTTCCTAAAATTATTGCTGCAGTACTCTTTAATCCTTTTCTCACCATTATCAGCATGTTCGTGGGTATTGCCGGCGGATGGCTGGCCTCTGTAACTACCGGAGCTTTATCTTCTGCCGACTATATTATGGGGATTCAATACTGGTTTATTCCCTTTTATATAACCTATTCAGAAATTAAAACTATTGTTTTTGCTTTTATTATTACATCAGTTCCTGCCTTTTTTGGCTATTATGTGCAGGGGGGCGCCCTTGAAGTTGGAAAAGCAAGTACAAAAGGGGTAGTTACAAGCAGTATTTTAATCTTATTGTTTAATACTATATTAACCCAATTATTGTTAGCCTGATGATCGTTGTTGAAAATATTTTTAAGTCATTTGATGGGACACCTATTTTGGAAGATATATCTGTTACTTTTGAAAAAGGAAAGACCAATTTGATTATCGGTCGCAGCGGCTCCGGTAAAACGGTATTAATGAAATCGATTATTGGATTGCACGATATTAATGAAGGGAAAATTCTGTATGATGATCGCGACTTTGTTACCATGACCCAAAAGGAGAAACAGGATTTAAGAAAAGAAATGGGAATGCTGTTCCAGGGTAGTGCATTATTTGATTCCTTAACAGTTGAGGAAAATATTATTTTCCCCTTAAATATGTTTACAAAACTTAGTCAGGAAGAAAAAACTGAAAGGGCTAATTTTTGTCTTAAGCGGGTAAACCTTGAAAATGTAAATCACCTGTATCCTGCCGAATTAAGCGGGGGGATGAAAAAAAGAGTGGCCATTGCCAGGGCCATTGTTCAAAATCCGAAATATTTGTTTTGCGATGAACCTAATTCAGGTCTTGATCCAAAAACTGCTATTGTAATTGATAACCTGATAAGTGAAATTACTCACGAATTTGACATTACTACCATTGTAAATACCCACGATATGAACTCGGTAATGGAAATCGGTGAAAAAGTTATTTTCTTACACAATGGATTAAAATGCTGGGAGGGTAGTAACAATGAAATTCTACATTCAGATGATCAATACTTAAACGATTTTATTTTTGCTTCTAATTTTGCAAAAAAAATCAGGGATATGGAAAAATAATTATTTCGATACTTCTTCGTAATCAATATAATCTCCCTTGTCTTTCTTTATTTGCTTTTCTTTCTTTGGCTGATAATCAACGGTTACCTGTCCTTCTCTTTTCGACTGGTTGCGGTTTTGATATTGTGATGAGGTGTTCCCCATTTGGTTTTTAATGTAATTGCGCAATAAAAAAGGCATGATATAACGAGCAAACAATCGCCCTATGTAATAAATTAAAAATATTATTAGCAGTGTTCTTAATAAACCCATAATTTTTTCTTTAAACTACGAAGTTAGATAATTTTAAATTTCTATGGCAAACAGAAAAGTTAAATTATTAGAAAATAAGTGGTTTATCGCTTTCTATTTTCTTTTCTTTATTACAACCAAATACAAGATTAAAGCCAAATCGTAAATTAAAGGCCGATGTTTCGTGCGGTATGGGTATCGGGATATCCGAAGATGAAGCCTTGGCATAGGTGAGCGGAATATGATCGCTTATCAGGTAAAAATTAAACGGTCCCAGTTTTGATGCTAATCCAACTCCGATAGTCTTATACGAATTATTCATTAAGGAATAGGATGCCGATAAATTTAAAACTTTTCCCAATTTAAGATTGGTAGAAAAAGTTAGTTGTTGTCTTAAATTTCCTTTAATAAATTCTGTTCTTGACAAAAAACCTATATTCAGATTTTTTAATAAATAATATCGTCCTCCAAAATACAGCTTAGCATTTAAAAATGTAGTATAAGGATCATTAGCATTGGTAAGAGTAAAAGCATCTGAAATGCTATCCAGCAGGTTTTGTCCAAAATCGGTGGTATCATCCATAATATCCACTAGTAATGCATCAAATACAAACTCTCCGTCCTGAAGTACGTTATATGCGTTATTTTTCCAGCGAATATATCCTAAATCCAAGACACTTGCCGATATTGAAAACTTATTGCTCGCTTCATATTGTACCCCTAAATCCATCGCCAGACCCAAATTTTGTTTTAGCATTTTTTGATAATCATTTACCTGTAAATCTTCATCAAAACTTATGTTATCAATATCAATAAAACCGTCAGCATCAGTAGGAATAATAATTCCGGGAATATTAGCGTTCAGATCAAATTTTGATCGTAATATCCATTCATATACACTTGTTGATAAAGAAATATCCGTATTGGTTGTAGACAAGTCTGCCACTCCTAATAATAACTTTGGCGTTACGCCTACTGTTAATTTATTACTAAATTTTTTTGATACACCCATACCAATCTCCAGGTAGTTATTTACATTGGTACCCAGGCCGCTAAAATCAAACTCATCTCCATCTTCATTTCCTTCAAGAACAAAATTTATCAGGTCGTCAGGATAAGATATCTTTAGCGCGGTTTTATCAGCAATATTAAATGTAAAATAAAAATCGTCGACCCTAAAACCAAATGATGCTAAATTTAAACTCGTGCCTGCTGTAATATAATTTGTTTTCTTGAAATTTTTTAAAAAGTCTTGCAAATCCGCATCCGGATGCAAAAAAGTTATTGTTTCCTGCAATTCATTATCATACCAAATAACATCATTTAAGTTTAGTGCGCTGTTATCTATATTTAATTCAACCGATGATAATCCGGGCATTCCAAGAAATAAATTACATTCCGGCTGAAAAGCAGGGTTCAGCAAATACGATTGCGGAATACCCGTCATAAAATACATTGTTGTATTTTCCTGGGCGGTTAGAATCAAACCCTTGCCGGAAATATTTACTATTATTATTATTATAAAATATCTGAATAACTTTTTCATAAGCCCAAATTAGCCATGTTAAACTAAAAATCTTCGTTCGGATCGCCTTCATAGTGCGCTCTGGCCTCAATACCGAATTTAAATTTAATTTTATACGTGTTTAATATCGTAACATATGGTGCGGTATCTATTGAACTAAATTCACCAACAACTATTATTTTGTTCGTATTAAATACCAGGTTATTAATTTCATCGTTGGTCAAGGTAATTTTTCCCGTTTGTTCAACTACCTCATCAATTATTGTAATCCCATCACTGTCTACCGGTGCAGCCGTAAGCAAAAGATTATCTCCTATATCGTTTAACCGAATAGTATCAAGTACGGTTGAAGAAATTGAATCGTATAAAAAAATTGTAGCCCCGATATTCACTGGAAATTCATTGGTAAACCAATAATGAAGATCGGCACTTTCAATATATTCTGCAGCATCTATATCATCTATTGAAAGATTAAAAGTATCCCTGAATTGTATATCTGCCCTGAATTCAAAAGGTACTTCAATATCTATTCCCACGGTGATCTGGCTATCATCAAGAACAAAATTAGAAACCGTAGTATCTCCCTCCGGATTCGCGAGTATCGTGCCATCAAATCCTATTTCAATTGGTGTTGGGAATTTTAATAAATCATCTATGTTTGGAATATTTGATCTGCTGAATGTAATTGATCCGTTAATATCAGGATTCCGATAATCATCCGAAGCATTTATATATTGCATTCCCGGTTCAAGTTTAACGGTATCTGTATCTTCATAAATTCCCATAATTTTAAGATCAAATCCAAGAGGCAAGCCAAAGGAATGGTCATATTTAAACCTGATGGTAGGATTTGTAATATTTAAATCCCCGGTTAGCCCGGAAATATCGCCAAGATCGGTTTCAATTATTGTATCGTAATTATAGGTCAAATCACCTGCATATCCGAAAATGGCATCAAAATTATCCAGATCTTCAACAGTTATGTTGATATTTAAATTATCTCCTGCGGTAATGCCTTCGCCCGGGTTTTTATAAAACACCAGCCGGTATTTAAAATTGATCCCGCTGATATTATATTGCGGATGACTAAAAATCAAGGCTGCCGGATTTAGATCGAAATATGTAATTTCATGAAAATCACCACTTGTGGTACTGATCTGTATGGTCTCATTAAAAGGTTCTCCATTCACAAGAATGGAATCACTGGAAATAATTAATTTCCCGGAATGTCTGAATGAAGAATTTACTTCAAAACGAATTGCTCCTCCCGATATCAAGGCACTATCGAGTCTCATTTTGTCTTCCAGGGCCAGCTCGTAAACCACTGTACTGTCCAGATAAACCGAATCAGGCATTAATGCTGGAATATATAAGGGGAAAGTAAAATTAATATCCGTGCTGCCCTGATCGGGTATGCTGGTAAAATCATTAAAATTAAATGAGAATATTGAATCCTGACGAAATACAATTTTTATAGAGTCTCCTTCAAAAACAAATACAGAATCTTCATTATCACTAAATAGATCTTTTATAGTAAACTCTCCTTTCACAATTGGAGCTGCAAGACTTGGATTTAGTTCAATTTCATTCGAAATATTCTCCAAATCCAATTGATCTTTCATACAAGCTGAGGCCATTAATATAATTCCTGCCATTAGACTTCCAAACAGGCTGATTCGTCTAATTTTACAATTCATAACCGAAATAATTAATTTTGAATTTATTGTACGGCATAGTTATATAAAAAGTTGTCATTATTACCCACAATTAAGTTAAATTGAGACGATCCATTACCCAAAAATCCAATACTGAATAAAGTGGAACCTTTTAATGGAAATCCTTTGTACAACGAACCGTTATTATTGATCAAATAAATTTTGTTTTGTCCGGGTGAAACTATACCAATTTTACGATCGGCAGCAGAAAAATGAAAATACACAAACTTCCTGCTAACGTCTTCTTTAAATTCATATATATAAAGAAGGCTTTTATTTTGTTTATATACTTCAAGCTTATTCCTGTCAAGAAAAACAAAATCATCCGTTCCATCACCATCCACATCTTTATATTCAAAATAATGTTCATTTGAAAATTCTTTCAATCTTAATGTTTCAACATTGCCGTTTAAATAAAAGAAATACACCAGACCGGATGTATCTGTGGTCACTATTCTAGCTTTGTTTTCATTTCCTGAATTACCCAGAAAATAATTGCTGTTTTCTGATTTAGGCATTAGCTGGTTAATCTTTACCCTGTCGTCTCCCCGTCTGTCAAGCATATAGGTTTTAAAACGATCTCCGAAAACAATATAATCTTTGTCGCCAACCACAAAATGGTTTACCGGCAGGTTTACAACATCTTCGGATTGCTCAAATTGCCAGCCACTGATTATCTTTCCGTCTTTGGAATATGCATACACTTTTTTATTTTCACAGGCAATAAAAATCCTGTAGTTCTTATTGTTTTCATAATCAAATAATGAAATACCGTTTGTGGCTGGAGACCTTAATTTAACCGGAAAATTTTCTACATAATTCCCTTCCCGGTCTATCATGTGTAGATAATTTTTAGTGTTGAACAGCAACTGAAGTTTCCCGTTTTTATAATAATCCAGTTGATATATATCGCTTATTATTTTCTCAGAAATCCTGGCTTTCCACAATATTCTTCCGGCTTTATTAATCAGGTAAATAGTATTGTTTAAATCCTGCACAAAAATTTCGTTCTGTTTGGTATAATGATTTAGTACAAATTTTGGCTTAAAATCAGTAATCGTATCCAGCAATGTTTCCCAAACGGTGTGAGGGCTTTCTTCATAATCCTGAATATAGTGTAAGGCCAGATTGGTATAAAGCTTATCCCCGCTCGAATTAAGCTGAATACCCAGAGCCTGAACTTTTTGAAATACCCCAATATTGGTTTCCCAGTTTTTTATCAGCTTTTTGTCGAGAAAATTACTAAAAGCAAATACAGACCGGTTTAAGTTTGAATAGAGCAAAACATTCGACCGTGCTGCAAGATTATCCGAGAATTTTTTATAGGTAATATCATTAACTAATGTTTTGTGAAGCACGTTACTATGAAGCACTTCCTGCAACACAGCTTCAGAATTACAAAATATTACATAGTTGTTTTGAAATGTATAATATGGATTCTCTATTTTGTCAAAAAACCCACCATAAACATTCATTAACAGATTTTCCACAGGAATTTTCGAAATAGTATATTTAGTTTCATCATCGAGCGAAAATTGCCTCGACAGGGCCGCTGAATTTATATTTTCTTTTTTCGCTGCGGCTTCCGATAAAAGCTTAAGTTTTTTTTCTGCCAGGCTGCTACTTTTGGTTTTAATTATAAATAAAAAATTTGATCCCTTATTTTTTGTCTGATCGTTTGTTATAACATAACAAAATTCATTATCAGTTATCGACAAAAACAAATCCTTTACATCTATTCCGTATCGGGTTTTCATTAAGTCGAGATTTTTCTGATAAACAGCAAGTTTACCTTCAGACTTCAGAAACTGCTCATATTTTTCAAAATAAGATGTACTATTCTCAAATCCAACGGCCACAAAAGTTGAAGTTTGAATAGGAAGTATTTTTGGAATGCTGATTTTTTGAGGCGTTTGATTTAAAAACAGGTTAACAAGTTTTTGAATAGAATCGTTGGCAAAAGTAAAACCATTCAAAAGCATTACTTCGTTATTCAGATTTACGTCGAGTTCTGTCCATTCGGCAAGGTAATTTAGCCCGCGGACTTCAGCTTTGTCTGGCTGCCCTACAAATACAGACAACAGCTTGGGAAAATAATTATAATTAATAAAAATATTGGCAACAACATTTTTCCCTGCAGTGGACAATACTTTTCTAAAGCCTGCATCTGATAAAATGTTTTTAGACAATCCGGCTTGTCGTATAGCATCTTCAAGAAGTATGGAAGAAAAGCTCAGCATAACCAATCCTTCGTTTATGCTGTAAGAAAAACTGTTTACAGCATTTTCATGAAAAAATCTTACGTCAAAAATTTCCTTCCCTTCATATTTTCGTTGTGTTATCTCTCCCGATTTATCTGTTAAACCTGTTATCAAATCATTGATTTGCCGGGCTGTTACTCCTTTTGGCAGGCTTATAGTATGCAAATAACTGATTTTTGCCCGGCCGGTATAATGTATACTCATATACGAGGGAGTATTCAGAAGTAGTTTTCTGGCATGATTGTTTTTAAGCAACAGGGAATCAAGAAAACGTACCTGTTTATCAAGTCTGTTTATTGAAGGCAGTAAATTTAATTGTTCCCACAATTTACTGTTTATAGTTACCTTATTAAAAAATTCATGGTAATTGTTGATTTTTACAATTACTGCTGCATCGTGAGGAATGGATTTTAATGGATTACCACCTGATTTAACCGATTTTCTGATAACAATCAGACTAAAAACTACGATCAAAACCAGACCGATAATTACAATATAAGGTATAGCTTTCTTCAACATATCAAACAATTTAAGCGCTCATTCATTCAAAATTAGAAAATTAAACATTCAGATAAAATCATACTTACTAACACTCTATTTAAACTATAGTCATTAGATTATTATAAATTATCCTGCTTTCAAATGGTATAATATTTGTTAAAATATTAAGTTTATAAAAATTTTTATTCCCTATGAAATTCAATCTGATTTTATGCCTTATTTGTTCTATAATTTTAACTAATGTTGTTTATTCACAGCAAATTACTGTATACAATCTCTCTACAAAGGAATCTATAAATAATGTAGCCATTTATAACAGTAAAAAAAACAGATCTACAATTACAGATTACAACGGAAAGGCAGACCTTTCGCAATTTGCCCAAAATGACACATTATTTTTTCAACATACTTCTTTTCAACCTGCACATTTTACTCTAGATGAGATCAAAACCCTGAATTATAAAATTTTTCTGAAAAAGAGGATTATTCTTATGGATGAATTTATAATCTCAGCTTCCAAATCGAAAGAAAATAAAAAAAATATCGCTCATATGACCGATGTGCTTGATCCGGTAAAACTAGAGTTAATTCCCTCACAGACTTCTTCAGATATTTTATTAAGCACAGGAAATATTTTTGTACAAAAAAGTCAGGGAGGAGGAGGAAGTCCAATAATCAGAGGATTTGAAGCAAACAAAATACTTCTTGTTGTGGATGGAGTAAGAATGAATAATGCTATTTACCGAACCGGACATCTGCAGAATTCAATTACTATTGACAGGGCTATTCTGGAACGAACAGAAATTATTTATGGTCCGAATTCAACAATATATGGCAGCGATGCATTGGGTGGTGTTATTCATTACATAACCCGCGATCCGGAACTGGCAAATGAAAACCAGTTGGTAAATCTATCGGCCAATGCCTACGGACAATTATCTTCTGCAAACCAGGCCCAGGTTGCCCATCTTGATTTTAACCTCGGCAGTAAAAGACTGGGGTCATTAACAAGCTTTACCTATAGTAATTATGGAAATATAAAAATGGGACGGTCAAGAAATCCATTTTATGAGAATATCGGCCTGTGCGAAAATTATGTAGACCAGGTAAATGGTGTGGATTCTACTTTTGTAAACCCTGACCCCGAAATCCAGAAAAATACATCGTATTCACAATACGATTTTGTACAAAAACTTAAATACAGCCCCACGGAAAATGTTGATGTAATTGCTAACATTCAATATTCAACTTCTTCAGAAGTACCAAGATACGATGTACTGAATGATTATAAAGGAAACAACCTGGAATATGCAGAATGGTATTATGGCCCTCAAAACAGATTACTGGCCTCTGTTAAATCAGTTGTAAAAGCTCAAAACTTTTTATTTAACTATTTAACCGGAACTGCAGCATATCAAAGAATTGATGAAGACCGGATCGACCGTAAGTTTCGTATTGCAGACCGACTGCATCAGGAAGAGGATGTGAATGTATATTCTTTAAACCTTGATCTGTTTAAGTTGTTAGCAAATACCGGAAAAATAAATTACGGCCTTGAATACACATACAATACGGTCTATTCAAATGCCTTTTACGAAAATATTAATACAGGCGAGAGAGAGCCGGCAATTACCCGATATCCCGATGGGGGAAGCGACATAAATACACTTTCTGCATATATTAACTATAAAAAAGATTTTTTAAATAAATACCTGCTTTCCGGTGGAATGCGATATAGTTATGCTAATCTTTGGTCAAAATTCAGCAATGAGTTATTGCCCCTGCCCTTTTCAACGGTAACTATCAATAACGGGGCATTAACCGGAAGCGTTAGTTTAATTTACCACCCGCTTAAAGATTTGCAGTTTATGTGCATAGCATCCACCGGATACAGAAACCCAAATGTTGACGATTATGGTAAGGTAAGGGTTAAAGGCGACGATATTATTATTCCTAACAACTCATTAAAACCGGAATATACCTACAACCTGGAATTCGGTATTTCTAAAACCTTTGATGGCTATATTCAGATTAACGGGAATATTTTTGTCTCGTACCTTACTGAGGCTATCGTACGCACCTATTACGCACTTCCCAACGGCATAGATTCACTCGAGTATGATGGCGATTATTACAATGTAACTGCCAATACTAATTCAGATGAGGCATTAATACATGGTGTAAGCCTTAGCCTGGTCTCTGATCTGAATTCAAATCTAAGTTTTAGAAGTACATTAAATTATGTTCACGGTAGGGATATTTCTCAGAATGTACCCATGGCACATATCACACCCATTTTCGGAAAGACCACAATAGGCTACAAAATAAAAAAATTCAACAACGAACTGTATGTTTTCTATAATGGCTGGAAATATGCTGAAGATATGTCGCCTTTTGGTGAAGATAACGAGGATGAAGGCACTGATTACGGCTTCCCGGCATGGTTTACAATTAACTTCAGAACTTCTGTGAAATTAAATCCACACATAACCTTACAACTGGCAGTTGAAAATTTACTGGATACTTTCTATAAACCCTTTGCCTCGGGAGTGGCTGCTCCGGGAAGAAATTTTTTAGCCACCCTTCGATTTCATGTATAACATTTATACATCCAAAAAATTTTTATGGCCAGACGCAAACACAAAAACAATTTTTAATTTCTGTTCAAAAAATTAAATTTACATGAAATTCCAATCGTGTGAAAAGCCGTATTTTTTTATTTGTTTGTATTTCTCTTTGTCTGGCTATTGTAGAACAGGCTCTTTCTAATGATTCAACAACAACTAAGAATTATTCACTGGTAAAGGCTGCTGGCTCCGGCGATTTGCAGTTCCAGGTGGTAAATAAAATGTTAAATGCCCCTTTCAGGGTTCAGGTTTTAGATAGTTCAAGTAACCCTGTAATAAATTATCCCGTTGTTTTTGAAATTATATCGTTTCCGGTTAAAGCATCGAAATACTCAATAAAAAATTCATTAACACATACTGATTCCAACGGTATAACATCCACCAATTTTCAACTCGGTTCAAAAGAGGGAGATTATGAAATCTCCGCAAAAATTCATTCTATTTCAGATTTGAATTTTGTTGTTTTTAAAGCCACAGCAAGAAAATCCAACTGGGTATTTATGCTCGTTATCGGATTGATGGGAGGCCTGGCATTATTTTTACTGGGAATGAACATGATGAGCGAGGGCCTACAAAAATCGGCCGGTGACCGCATGCGAACTATTCTTAGCTCACTTACTCAAAATCGGTTTATTGCCATGCTGGTAGGGACCTTTGTTACCATGGTTATACAAAGCAGCAGCGCCACTACAGTAATGCTGGTAAGTTTCGTGAATTCCAAACTTATGAAATTTAAACAAACCATTGGTATAATTTTAGGCGCTGCCATCGGTACAACCATAACCGCACAGATTATTGCTTTTAAATTAACCGACTATGCGCTTTTGATGGTGGCATTTGGATTTGCTATTCATATGTTTTCTAAAAATCCAAGAAATAAAAGTATTGGTGAAGGTATTTTGGGTTTTGGTATCCTGTTTTACGGGATGTACATTATGTCTGAATCCATGTATCCCTTAAGATCATATGAACCTTTTATCAACCTGCTGTTGAAACTTGAAAATCCTCTGCTGGGAATTTTGGTGGGCGCTCTTTTTACAGCCCTTATTCAAAGCAGTAGTGCATTTATTGGCATATTAATTATTTTGGGCACACAAAATCTTCTAACCCTGGAAGCTTCCGTTTCTATGCTTATCGGGGCAAACCTCGGTACAGCAATTACAGCAATACTGGCCAGTCTGAATACATCAAGGGAATCCAAACAGGTTGCCCTGGCACATACCCTGTTTAAAGTTTTTGGCGCTTTAATCCTGGTATGGTGGATCCCCCGGTTTACTGAACTTATTGCAAATATTTCAAACCTTGGTGCAAATACCGGAGATACATTTAATAACCTTCCCAGACAAATCGCCAATGCACACACGGTTTATAATGTTTTGCTTACCGCGATATTTTTACCCTTTGCCAATAGTTATAGTCGTTTTATTAATTTTATATTGCCTGTAAAACCAGAAAAAAGACATGAATATGAAGCCTTGTACCTCGATGAAAATCTATTAAAGACACCTTCACTGGCATTAAATGTAGCAAAACAAGAGGTGCTGGAAATGATCAAAATTGTGAGGTCGATGGTGGAAAAAATTCTTACTCCTTTTATGACAAGGAATACGGAAGTTTTGAAATTAATAGAATCGGAAGAGAAAAGGACCAATTTTGCCCGGGATGCCATTAATAATTATCTCCTGAAAATTACGCGGGAAAATGTTGATTCAAACAGTATAGAAGAAGCATTCCAGATGATGTACACGGTAAAAGAATTTGAACAAATCGCCGATATTGTATCTTCAACATTAAAAGACAAAGCCCTTAGCTGGTGTACCAATAATTACGACTTTTCAACCGTGGGAAAAGAAGAATTGATTGAATATCATACCTCCACACTCAAACTAATCGATTACGCTTATGATCTCTACCAGGATGTAAGCCTGAAAAAAGCAAAAAACATGAAAAAAGAATATGAAGAGTTCCGGCTAAAATCCTTTAATCTTGAAAAACATCATTATGAGCGGCTTAAAAAAGAAGTGGAACAATCCCTGGCCAGCAGCAACACGCATCTTGAATTGATGACAATGTTTAAGCTTATTGGAAGTCATGCTACCAACACCGCCAGAATATTATTAAAATAAATTAATTATTCTTTATGAGCACCATTGATCCGCAGATTGAAGCCAGCTGGAAAGAAAAACTTAAAGATGAGTTTCAATCCCAATATTTTTCCGAACTCAAAGAATTTCTGATTGCTGAAAAATCCAAATACGTAGTTTACCCTCCCGGTACATTAATATTTAATGCATTTAATAACACTCCTTTTGATGAGGTTAAAGTAGTGCTTCTGGGTCAGGACCCATACCATGGAAAAGGACAAGCTCATGGATTATGCTTTTCTGTTCCGGAAGGAATTGCCCAACCCCCTTCACTGGTAAATATTTTTAAGGAACTACAAACTGATCTGGGCATTCCGGTACCACGCCATGGAAATCTTGAAAAATGGGCAAACCAGGGAGTTATGCTCCTGAATGCTACCCTTACGGTTCGGGCAAACCAGGCCGGTTCTCATCAAAAACAAGGCTGGGAGGAATTTACAGATGCTGTAATCAGAAAATTGTCACATCAACGGGCAGGACTGGTTTTTTTACTGTGGGGAAAATATGCCCAGGCAAAAGAAGCATTGATTGATTCAAATAAACATTATATCTTAAAAGCGGCACACCCTTCACCTTTTTCAGCGTACAACGGATTTTTCGGTTGCCGGCATTTTTCAAAAACAAATGATATACTTAACCGGCATGGAATTGATGCCATTGATTGGAATATAAATTAGTTGTTTCTGCAAATAACAACCATCCTTACTTATGAAAAAACCCGTAAAGTTTTCACTTTACGGGAGTAACCTGGAGGTAACCAGTCTTTCAGCCAAAAGATCTTCTAATCAATTTATTTACCCATGGTGAAGTTCTCTGAACTTTAGATCTTTCTAAAACCGCAAGCCCAGGTTAAATCCAACCCAACCCCTTAAATGATTGTCCCTGTCGGCAATATTGATTTTCCACGATGGAGAAAATATTTCTGAAGATGCTAACCTGTCTGATATTAATAAATTAAAAGAGGGCCCTGCAAACACAACCAAATGTTCAGCAATCTGGTAAGAAAAATTAATCCTACTCTGCACCAGCAGGTTCATTTTATAATTCCGGAAAAAGTTTTGTTGAACATCATAAACCTGTGCTTCAATATCTAATGTATTCTTTTCACTTACTGAAAGGCTTGTTCCCAAACCCAAACCATAGCCCCAAAACTGATCATGGATTTTTGGGCGATAACCCAGGGAAAATATCGTGTAAAATGACTTAATACCTAATTTAAAAGAGGTATTTATAAAAAACGTTTCGTTAGCGCCAACCTCAAATTTTCTATATCCGTTTTGTTTTACAATATTCACAATACCTATCGGGATACCATCAATAGAATCACATATGTTAATAAATCCGGCTATTTGCACTCCTTCAACTTTTCGGGCAATGTTTATAAATCCTGCTATTTGAGCACCTTTTATATCGCGGGCAACATTAACAAATCCTGATGCCTGTAATCCGTTATTATCGCCGGCAATTATATTCCCAAACCCGGCCAGCTGAACGTTTTCCGAATCTCCACCGGAAATATTCCCAAAGCCTGATAATTGGGCTCCAACAACCGGTCTCGTAGAAATATTCCCAAATCCGCCAAGTTGAACTCCCTGTAATCCGTTTACTGCATTGCCGAAACCAGCCATTTGTACCACTTCACCGTATCCTCCCGAAAGGTTTAAAAATCCAGCTCCCTGAACTCCTTTTGTATTTCCCCCATTAACATTCAGAAATCCGGCAAACTGCCCGGCATTAACATCTCCTCCTGCAATATTGCCAAATCCGGCAAACTGCACCCCTGTTACAAAATCTTTTTCAATATTTAATAACCCGCTGAATTCTGCCCCATTAAGACCTGCTGAAATGCCAACCAGCATATTAAGCGAAAAAAGATTTACACATTGATAACTATTATATCCATTTGTACCCAGAGGATATACAAAGGTAATCTGAAATGGTTTTTGAATATACTGATTTTCAACCTGGGCAAAAACGCCTGAACATATTAAAACAGTCCAGCATAAGGTTGTGTAGAGTTTTTTCATAATTACAGTTTTTTATTAAAGACAAGTTACCTTTCAACGGGTTGCATTGTTATCGATTTTTTAATTTTTAATAAAACTAATCTTTTTTTCAAATTGTGACCACCTGGTCGCTTTTTTTATTAAATTTGCGACCAGGTAGTCGCTAAATAATATTGTATGCCTTTAAAAACGTTTGAAAACCTGCCACAAGACAGGCAAAAAGAAATTCTGAATGAAGGATTCAGGGAATTTACCATGAATAACTATTCCTCTGCTTCTTTATCCAGAATTATAAAAAGACTTAATCTGGCTAAAGGCAGCTTTTACAGGTATTTTACTTCCAAAAAGGATCTGTACCTGTATTTAATTGAATATGCCACAAATCTCAGATTGAAAAGAGTGAGCGATTTGCTGGATTCTTCGGATAAAGATTTTTTTGAAATTATTATCGAAAATTTTTCTGAAAAAATTCAATTTGACATTGAATATCCCTTGTATAGCGGGTTTTTACTTAATGTATCGCGGGAACGGTTTAATGAAGAAATTGGAAACATTGAACTGGATACTAAAAAAAATCTGCTTAAAATGGTAACCGGAATGGTACAGAAACATTTAAAACTTGGCCAACTGCGTTCAGATATGGATGTTGAACTCATTGCATTTCTTGTAATCCAGGTACAATTTGGAATATTCGATTTTATATCCATTAAACACCAGATCGATTTTTCAGACAATATTAAAAATGAAAAGCCGGTTTTTTCCATTCCCCGGGAAAAGATAATGGACATTGTCTCCGGATTTAGTGACTTGCTTAAAAACGGTATGATTAAACAATAATAATTATTAAAATTATGATCCGAATTGAAAATTTAATTTACTCCTATCCGGGTAGTTCCAATCCCACGATTAAAAATATTTCTTTTCAAATAAATAAAGGGGAAATATTCGGATTTCTGGGACCCAGCGGAGCCGGAAAAAGCACCACCCAAAAAATACTGATCGGTTTGTTGCCCGGATATTCCGGAAATATTGAAGTACTTGGAGAAAAATTATCCTCCTGGAAATCTCAATATTATGAACATATTGGGGTAGGATTTGAATTGCCAAACCATTATGCCAGGCTTTCAGCCCTGGAAAACCTGAAATTTTTTGCTTCATTTTATGACAAAAAAACTCAGGACCCCATTGCCCTTCTTGAAATGGTAGACCTGAAAAACGACGCAAAAAAAAGGGTGGAAGAATATTCCAAGGGAATGAAAATGCGTTTAAACTTTGCACGCGCACTGATACACGATCCTGAGATCCTGTTTTTTGATGAACCCACTGCCGGGCTTGACCCCATGAATGCACGTAAAATGAAAGACATTATCCTGAGCCTTAAAAGGCAGGGGAAAACTATTTTTATTACTACCCACAATATGCACGATGCCGATGAATTATGCGACAGGGTGGCTTTTATTACCGATGGTGAACTTAAACTTGTGGATGCCCCAAAACAATTAAAACTGTTAAACGGTGTGAGAAAAGTACGTGTGGAATATACCAATGGTGAATCAAAGACCCGGGAGTTTAGTCTTGATAAGCTTGGGGATAATAAAGATTTTCTTTATATAATTAAAAAATACACTCTTGTATCCATGCATTCGGAAGAAGCCTCGCTTGAAGATATATTTATTAAAACCACAGGGAGGGCGCTGAAATGAGGAAGTTATTGACCACAATAACCTGGGATTTTTTATTTATTGCCCGGTATCACATTCTTACCGTGGCCACAGTAGTTTCTGTGCTTTATATAGTAATTTTTAATGTAATTCCAGGAGATAACCTCACTCCCCTGCTGGTATATTTCGAATTTTCCGATCCGGTAATGCTCGGATTTATATTTATAGGAGCTATGGTTTTGTTTGAAAAAGATGCGAACACACTGCAGGCGGTAGTAGTATCACCGCTAAAACCCTGGCAATATTTGTGGTCAAAGGCAATCTCATTGAGTCTTATGGCAACTGTTTATGGTTTAATAATTGCCATTGCTGGTTACGGCTGGAAGTTTAATTATCTATATCTGATTTATTCTTTATTTTTAACCTCACTTTCCTTCTCATTTATTGGTTTTATCGGAGTTTCAAAAGTAAAATCCTTCAACCAGTATATTATTATTATACCCCTGTTTTTAGCTCCGGCAGCTTTACCCCTATTGAATTATTTTAATATTACCAATACGTTTCTCATGTATATAATACCCACACAGGCCACACTGATACTATTAGATGCAGCATTTAATCCCGCAAATTTAGGACAACTTATGTATTCTTCAATTTATCTTGTACTTTGGGTATATATAAGTTATCTATTAGCTGAAAGCCACTTTCTAAAATATATTGTAAGAAAATCTCTGCCAAAAAATTAAGAAATATGGAAACACAAATAATAGTTACACGTGGAATTAAAACAATGTATTGGCATAAAATCAATAAGATCAGGGTATTATTAAAAAACGATCTGAAAAACATTTTCCGAGACAGATCATTGGGATTTATGTTTTTTGTTCCGCTAATCTTTATAGCATTGCTGCGATATTTGGTTCCCTATATTACTACCTTTTTACCTGTATTAACTGATTATTATTTAATAATAGTGGGAGTATTTTGTGCAATTACAGCCACATTCCCTGCGTACCTTATATCTTTTGTAATGATGGATGAACGGGATGAAAATGTTCTGGCAGTTTTTAAAGTGATGCCTGTATCACCAGCATTATTTATTCTTTACCGCACGGCTTTTATAACGGTTTTTGCATTTTTGTTTTCGCTCGTGTTAATCCTCTTTTCGGGAATTATCCATATTCCAATCTGGCAGGCCATTTTACTATCGATGTTATATTCTTTACTGGCGCCTTTTGTTGCTTTAGTAGTGCTTTCTTTTGCAAGGAATAAAATAGAGGGAGCCACTCTTTTTAAAGGATTGAGTTTTATTGTTGCCTTGCCGGTGGCCGGAATATTTATAGATTCAGGATGGAGATACCTGTTGGGGATTATTCCGTTATACTGGACTTATGAATCTGTTATGAACTTTAGCAATATTCCCTATTTTTTTATGTGTTTCATTTCGAGCCTTGTCCTTCATATAATCATTTTGTTTCTTACTTTCAGGTTATTCAGAAGCAGGGTGTTTTAACCTGCCCTATTTATCCATTCATAGTCTGATCTGTGTCAAAGCAGGTTATCCCGATTTAGATACACTTAGTTTTTGTGAAAAAGTTAGTGTAACTTAATCGTATACAGTTTAATCGATAACGTTTATGAACCTTTAGCTCATACGAAGCATAATTAATCAGGTTAAATAATTCATTCTATATTTTCTGATTTCTCATTTTGTTGAAGTTTTTTATAAATTGCATTTAATAGAAAAAACCGGTGTATTCCAAATTTCAATTTAAAATGACAGATAAAATTCCTGATCGCAAGATCGCAGAAGATTTGCTTAAAAAGTATAATAAAAGTGAAAGTCTTATAAAACATGCCTTATCCGTTGAAGCGGCAATGCGTCATTTTGCAGCGCTTTATAATGAGGATGTTGAAAAGTGGGGTGTAATTGGGTTAATCCATGATCTTGATTACGAACAATACCCGGATCAGCATTGTACAATGACAAAAAAAATACTTGAAGAAGAAAATTGGCCGGATGACTATATTCGCAGTGTGTTATCCCATGCCTGGGGTATTTGTTACGATGTGGAACCTTTGCATGTTATGGAAAAAGTACTTTATACTATCGACGAACTTACCGGATTGATTACAGCAAGTGTATTGGTGCGCCCCTCAAAAAGTATTCTTGATCTTACCGTAAAATCGGTAACAAAAAAATGGAAAATGAAAAATTTTGCCGCAGGCGCCAACCGTGAAGTTATTGAAAAAGGGGCAGCCATGTTGGATAAGGACCTCAACTGGGTAATTCAGGAAACTATAAATGGCATGAAAAAAGCAGCCGGAGAAATCGGATTGAAAGGAGACTTGTAATTCACAGCGTTTTTTACGCAACCTAATCACGTTTTATATCATCTGTACAATAACTTATCGACCAATCGAAGAACGAAAACAAGGACTCGTGAATAGTTTATATTCCTGTCCTTGTTTTCTGTATTAGTTGGTTAGCGTAGAATAGATTTTTTTAAACTTATAAATCTTCATGATCCAGGAACTGCTCAAAAAAAGATACAAAATCATTTTTGTTGTCTGAGTCCATCCATTTCATCGCACTTCTTGGATGTTGATTTAGCGCCCCTGTAATAAGGTAAGGAATGTGATACCCCCAGTCAATTTCTTTTTGCAGCGGAATCAATTGTTTCTGAATAACATCAAATATCGGACGCAATTTATATTTCGGATTTTTCAAAAATGCCATTAATATCTCCAGCGGACAATTACCTGCACCCCGTCCAATTCCGAGTAGAGTTGCATCGAGCATATTACAGTTATTTATAATACCGGTTATTGTATTCGAGAAAGCTAGCTGCATATTGTTGTGCATATGCACTCCAAGTGTTTTTCCGGGTAATCTTTCCCTGTACTTATTAACCAGCAGTTCTATCTGCTCACAATACATGCTCCCAAAACTATCCACCAGATAAAAAATCGGAACTTTTGATTTATTTACATCCTCAAGGGCTTCGTTCAGGTCGCGCTCCATTACAGTAGAAACAGCCATAAGATTAATAGTAACCTCATAACCTTTGTCCATACAATGTTCGGCAAGCCAAACGGCTTTATCCACCTGATGCACGTAACAGGCCACGCGGATCATATCAAGAAGACTTTCGGATTTTGGTGCAATATCATCAGGTTCAATCCTTCCGATATCGGCCATTGCCGATAATTTCAGATTGGTATTATTATCACCAAAAATTCTTCTCAAATCTTTATCATCACAAAATTTCATTGCTCCCACTTCTTTCCTGTCAAATGCCTTTTCGCTGCTCTTATATCCTACTTCCATATAGTCTACTCCGGATGCTACACATGCATCATAAACAGCTTTTACAAATTCATCCGAAAATTGCCAGTTATTCATCAAACCCCCGTCTCTAACTGTACAATCTAAAACTTTTATCTCTTTTCTATACATATTTTACAATTTAAAAATCTTCACTATTCTCCTGTTTCTTTGGCAATTTCAATTTGCCGGTTTATAAAATATTCTATTAAATCTTTATACATTTTTTCAATTATATCCGGATCGAGGCCATACTGTTCAGCCAGCCTTCTTCTGGTTTGAAGTACTTCATCCCTTCTGTCTTTTGAAACAATACTCTCCTTGTCTTTATTCTTGAATTTTACAATTTCTTTTACATATAAAAACCGTTTTCCCAAAAGCTCAATTATTTTTTCATCAATACGGTCTATCTCAATCCTCACTTCATCAATAGTTATACAATCACCAGGTAATTTCATATTAATAAATATTCTATTGTAATTTATATTTATACAAATATATAAAAAACAACATTCCAAACAAGAACAACAACAAATCGCCTTAAAATAAAAAAAATGCTCAAATACTTGACTTGAGTAAAATAGTATATTATCTTTATGATATTATTTTAATATCATTTTAAATTCTAAATCAATGAAAACTGAAAAATCGTTTACCGCAGCCTCCGGATATTTGGCTGTTTTTATTTTACTGGTAATGTTGGGGATTACTATACTGGGAATTCTCATGAGGAATCCTTATGTAATTGTAATTTCCATGGTACTTTTTGCATTTATTTCCATTGGCCTTGTAGTAATCAATCCAAATGAATCCTGCGTATTGATTCTTTTTGGGGCATACCGAGGGACCATAAAAGAAAACGGCTTTTTTTGGGTGAATCCTTTTTTTAACAGAAAAAAGATATCGTTACGGGCACGAAACTTCGACAGTGAACCCATAAAAGTGAATGATAAAATCGGGAATCCTATTATGATCGGGCTGGTGCTGGTTTGGAAAGTAGAGGATACTTTTAAGGCTGCTTTTGATGTGGATGATTACGAACATTTTGTTTTTGTACAAAGCGATGCCGCCCTGCGTAAACTCGCCGGAATTTATCCCTATGATAATTTTGAAGACGAAGAGGCAGAAATTACCCTGCGTGCCGGTGGAGAGGAAGTAAACGAACAACTGGAGAAAGAAATTGTGGAACGTCTTCAAATGGCAGGAATCCATGTAATCGAAGCCCGGATTAATTATATTGCATATGCTTCCGAAATTGCAAGCGCTATGTTACGTCGGCAACAAGCAACAGCTATAGTTGCAGCACGATTTAAAATTGTAGAAGGCGCAGTTAGTATGGTTCAAATGGCACTGGAACAACTCTCCGAGAAATCCATTATTGATATGGACGAAGAGAAAAAAGCAGCCATGGTAAGTAACCTGATGGTTGTTTTGTGCGGTGATAAAGACGCCACCCCGATAGTAAATGCAGGAACGTTGCATCAATAATTTAATATGGCCAAAAAAAAACCATTTGTTTTGCGGATTGACCCTGAGAAATTGGCTGCTCTTGAAAAATGGGCTGCGGACGAGTTCCGCAGCGTCAACGGCCAGCTCGAATGGATTATTGACAGGGCCTTAAAGAGCTCAGGCAGATGGAAAAAAGAATAAATTTTAAAAATTAATTTGATGGAGAATTCCTTTCTTGAAAAATACATATTGTTATCTATTCATCCAAAGAAGGACCGGTTTATAAACAATCCGACAATGTTTAATCTTACATTCGCCGGAGCCATACTTTATGAATTATTCCTGCAGGATTATTTGAAACTTGTTGATGATAATAAAATACAAGTTGCTGTAAGGAAACGACCGCATGATAAAATGTTATATGAAATCCTGACACTCTTCATTCAATCAAACAGAATCCGAAGAGTGAGGTATTGGGTGTCCAGGATTTCAAGGCGTGCACGCATTTATAAAAAACAGGTTTTGCTAGATCTTTCCAGAAAATCAGTTATAAGCATTAAAAAACATTATTTCCTTAGAATTATTCCTTATAAAAAGTATACGATTTTACATCCCGGTACACGGGATAAAATTGTTGAAGATATTATGTCCTGGTTTATTAGTGGAACAGTACTCAACCGGGAACACTTATATATGATTAGTTTGTTGGATTTGGGTATATTAAGAAATATTTTTGCCGAAAGGCAACAAAGAAATATTGCCAGACAAAAGGTGAAAGAACTTATAAAAGACAACCCGCTCACAAAAGAGATTACCCGGGTAGTGAACGCACTGATTGCAGCGAACAGAGCAGCACATGCTGCTGCTGCAGGATAAATTTTAATGCCAGGCTCCTAATATTCCGCCCATTATGGTAAATGTAACTATAAGATAACCGGCATGAATTAAAAATAATCTGAATGTTTTTTGTTCAAACAAAAATACAATTCCGAAAGCAGTGGCAACCCATCCGGCTCCGGCTGCAAATCCGGCAAAAAGACCAAACATAAGAGTGCCCTCAGTACCTATAAAAGCTGCCAGATTAAACGCTATTATTAAAGACAGCATAAAAGATCCCAGGAATATTTTCAACATATTGCCCTGCCGGGTTTTGTCTTTGGTAAATCCGTTTTCTTTCATCCAGGCATTGCCGAATAAAATGCTTGAATACCATAAGCCGCCAATAATAAAACAAGATAGGGCTGCCACAATAATTGCCGGATAATTTAATGCTGATAGGTCCATAAGTATAAAATATTGGTTTGGAATACATAACAAACAGATGTATTGAAAGTTTAATGTACTCTTTTTTTTACCAAAATTAAAATCTTCAATATAGTGCTTAAGTATATCAATTTGCATTTATTTATTAAATTTATATCCCAAACAATATTAATCAAAAGAAACCCTAATTATGCAACGTAGACATTTTATCAGAACATCAGGTGCAGCCATGGCAGGAAGCATGTTGATTCATCCGGCTTCGTCTTTTGGCTCTCCTTTTAGCTTTCAAAAAAAACGGATTGTCCTAGTTGGTACCGGCATCCGGGGAATTACCTTCTGGGGAAAATCTGTTCTTGAACGCTATGGCGATACTGTTGAATTTGTGGGCCTTTGCGATATAAATCCGGGAAGGCTGGCTTTCGGAAAAGAATACATCGGTACTCCTTGTCCCACCTTTACTGATTTTGATGAGATGATGAGAACTGCCAAACCCGAAATGCTGATTGTTACCACTGTAGATGCCACTCATCATGAGTTTATTATTAAAGGATTGGAATACGGGGCTGATGTACTGACCGAAAAACCCCTGACCACCGATGAGGTAAAATGTCAGAAAATTTTGGATGCAGAGAAAAAATCCGGAAAAAAAGTAATGGTGGGATTTAATTACCGCTACAATCCTCATTACACAAAACTTAGAGAATTAATTGCTGACAACAAAGTGGGCAGGATTACCTCCGTTGATTTTCACTGGTACCTGAATACCTATCATGGCGCTTCGTATTTTCGCCGCTGGCATGGCTTGCGTAATAAAAGCGGAACTTTGCTGGTGCATAAAGCCAGTCATCATTTCGACTTGTTAAACTGGTGGATCGATTCCGACCCTGTGGAAGTGAACGCTTATGGAAATCTTGAACACTACGGCAAAAACAACAGCTTTCGCGGACAAAAATGCCGTGGATGTGAATTTAAAAGTCAGTGTAAATTTTACTGGGACATTACCGAAGATAATTTTTTAACCAAACTGTATGTGAACAATGAGCAACACGATGGGTATATCAGGGATAATTGCCTGTGGCGAAACGAAATTGATATTTACGATAAAATGACAGTGCAAATCAAATATGCCAATAACGTACAGGTAAGTTATTCGCTCACTACCTACTCACCTTACGAAGGTATGCGTATTGCCTTTAACGGAATGAACGGCCGTATTGATGCCTGGGACGGGATTCCCTGGCGCATGGAAGATATACAAAATCAGGCTGATCTTCACAAACTGGAAATGACCCAGAAAGAAAATGAAGAAGCATTGAATTACGAAGAAATTTATGTGAGCAAAAATTTCGGCGATATTGAACTAATGAAGGTCCCAAAAAGCCTGGAAGGCCATGGTGGTGGCGATGTACGTTTACACGACCGTATTTTTAAAGACCCGAACGCACCCGATCCGTTAAGGCATGCCGCCGGTATCCGCGACGGGGCCATGGCCATACTGATTGGTGTTGCCGCCCGGAAAAGTATTGAAGAAAAACGGCCGGTGAAAATTGATGAACTTACGGATTTAAAACCGCATCCAACAAGGGGAGTATAGGTGGATTATTCAGAATTACATTTATTTTATTGGGGTAATAATTTAAACTTAGTGAAAAAGAGAAGGGGTGACAAGGTAGACAGGGTAAACACAGAAACAAGGATTTGATTAGCTGTTTTAATCTTGTTTAATCCAAATCTGGTTTAAGTCTTCAGACTTAATCCATTTCATCTATTAGAGACTCTGATAACAATAACCCTTTCGTACAGTGCTACTTAGTATCCTTGTAATTTTTATTTTCACTCCAGCTTTTTCCGTACCCCAGTCACTTCTTCAACTGTTACCGGCCCTGCATTATTCCCAAAATTCGACCGAAGATAGGTCAGTAAATCGGCAATCTGCACATCAGAAAGATAATGATGCGATGGCATTTCATTGTTGTAAATCTCACCGTTAACCTCTATTTCTTTATCCAGTCCTTTTATCACCACAGTTATCAGCCGTTCCTTATCTCCACTCACCCAATCTGTGGCCTTTACAGGCGGATACATGCCCGGAACACCGGAGCCATCATACTGGTGGCACGAAAGGCAGTATTTCATATATACCAGCTTACCATTGTCCGGCTTTTCCTGGGTGGCTTTTTGAGATGGATTTTCCCCGCTTTTACAGGAAAACATAAAAATAATCAATACGATTAGTAAAGGAATTTGTGTTTTAAACATTCTGAATATGATATTATAAATTGTAACTAATTTTCCAAACCCTTCCTTTTTGAGAATCGGACACAAACAACGATCCATCTGGTCCGACAGCCAGTCCCATTGGGCGATATTCCGCTTCACCGGGGCTCATCACCATGTCTTTTCCCTTAAAACCATCGGCAAAAACTTCCCAGTCACCTGAAGGCAAGCCGTTTTCAAAAGGCACAAACACTATATAAAATCCTTCCTGCTCCTGCGGGTTCCTGTTCCATGAACCATGAAAAGCAATCAGCGCTCCGTTTTTATATTTTTCCGGAAACTGGGCGCCTGTATAAAAAATTAAATCATTTGGCGCTATGTGCGCTGGAAAAGCCATAATCGGATCTTTTTTACTTTCGCATCTTCCGGTTATTTCACCATCCCCTCCATATTCAGGGGCCAGCAATTTTTTATTTTTATAATGATCGTAATAACAATACGGCCAGCCAAAATCGTCTCCTTCCTCAACCAGGAAAAACTCTTCAGAAGGCAGGTTTATCCCGTCGTCTTCGGTATAATATTCAGGAAAAAACTGATATAACTGGTCGCGCCCATGCTGAACCACATATAATTTATTAACAGTGGTGTTCCATTCAACTGCTACACAATTTCGTAATCCTGTGGCATAACGGTAACCTTCTTTCATTTGGCGCTGGTTAGTTACATCGTCTTTAAATTTCCAAATCCCTGCACTGAATTCAAGCAGAGGACAAGGATCTTTTCCCGGTGAACCGGGAGTACGCATTTCTTCCATGCATGCATTAGCAGGCCCGCCAACATTTACATACATGTTTCCCGCATTATCAAATGCAAGGGATTTTGCTGCATGCTGCCTTTCATTCGGAAAACCATAAGCAATCACCTCAGGCTCACCTGCCGGAGCAAGTAAATTGGCGGCAAGTTTATATCTCACTACAATGGTATCGGCACCAAAATAAAGGTACCCTTTATGAATATGTAAGCCGGTACCATGATATTTTCCAAAATATTGGATAATATCTGCTACGCCATCATCCGTGGTATCGCGCAAAGCCACCGTTCCAAATCCGTCTTTCAGATTATCCAGTGCAATATAAACATCATTGTTCTCATTTACTGCAATATGCCGGCACCTTCCTAGGTTATCAGCCACAACAACTGCCGAAAAGCCATCAGGAAGCACCAATCCGGAGGTATCTGCTAAAGCTGATCCTTCTTTTTTATCATGCCTGGAACCAGATGTACATGAAAAAAGGATTACAATTATACCGATTATTGATAATCCTGCTGTTAAGGTGTTTTTAATTTTTGCCATGTTGGTTGGTTTTAGTTGTTATTTCAGCAACAAAACAATTAAAACTAAAATTGGTTTAGACGGTTTAGGTATTATTAATAATAAAAACTTTTTCAATACCCTGACAATGTTAATATTATAAAATTACAATTTATTTTTTAAGAACGAGTGTATCGGCAAAAAAATATCTTTTATATTTGCAGTATGTTCTTTATATAATATGTACTTATCCAGAAAGGTGGAGGGAAAGGCCCTGTGAAACCTTGGCAACCCTTTTGTTTAACAGAAGAAGGTGCCAACTCCTGCTCCGAATAATCGGGGAGAGATAAGCAAAGAGCAGCAACCCATCAATCTCTTTTGACTTATCGAAAGGGATTTTTTATTTAACGAATTTCTCTTTCCTGATCCTTCCTGGTAAAGTACCATTTTACTCATAAAAAACTTTACAACAATGAATGGTATTAAAAAAATAAAACTGGGAATTTTCGGATTTGGCTGTGTAGGCCAGGGCCTTTACAATGTATTACAACAAACAAAAGGTATCCATGCAGAGATTGAAAAAATCTGTATTAAACATCCTGAAAAAAAACGAACAATAGATTCGCACTTTTTTACTACAGATAAAAATGAAATTCTTAACAACCCAAATATTGATGTAGTAGTGGAACTTATTGATGATGCAGATGCTGCCTTTAAAATTGTATCTACCGCTTTAAAAAATAAAAAAGCCGTTGTTTCGGCCAATAAAAAAATGATTGCTGAGAATTTCAGCGTATTGCACAAACTTCAGCAGGAAAACAATACTTCTTTTTTATACGAAGGGGCTTGTTGTGCCAGTATCCCCATAATCAGAAACCTGGAAGAGTATTATGACAATGATTTGCTGAACAGTGTGGAAGGCATTTTTAACGGATCCACCAATTACATCCTCACGAATATCTTTCAATCGGACAAAAGTTTTCAGACTGCCCTGGCAGAAGCCCAGAAAAAGGGATTTGCAGAAAGTGATCCCAGGCTCGACGTGGAAGGATTCGATCCGAAATACAAACTGACTATTATACTTGCCCATGCTTTTGGCCTTTTTATTAAACCAGAACAGATCTTCAACTTTGGAATTCAACGATTGAATGAATTTGATATCAATTTTGCAAAAGAGAAAAATTTATCCATAAAATTGATTGCCAAATGCAAAAAAACAGATTCCGGTAAAATTTATGCCTATTGTCTGCCAAAGCTTGTGGCAAAAGCTGACCACCTGCATACAGTAAATTATGAGTTTAATGGAATTTCCATTGAAGGGGCTTTTTCGGAAACCCAGTTTTTTATAGGCAAAGGAGCTGGCGGGTATCCAACCGGTTCGGCGGTATTATCGGATATTTCAGCGTTAACTTACCAATATAAATATGAATACAAAAAAGTAAACCAACAGCTTGAATATGAAATAACCAACAATGTTATACTAGAACTTTATGTAAGGTATAATAATGAATCGGAAATTTGTTTTAATGATTTTGAATCCATCTCTGTAAAATACTACTCAGAACAGGCCAGTTATATTATCGGAAAAATTTCACTTGAAAAACTTTCCCGGGCATCCTGGTTGAAACATAAGGATATTAGCTTGCTGTTAACAGAAAATAATTTTTAACGCTCCTGTTTGCTGTATATTTAAGATTTATCCGATTAGCTCAGAATTCCGGGGTTCCGGTGTATTATTTTTTATCGAAATTTTTTAAAACAAAATATTGATATAAGCTTGCATTAAATTAAAATTAATCTGTTAAATTTATACATACCAATCCCTTAAATCCTGACACTATGAACTTAATCGATCGCCTTAAAAACATTATGTTTACTCCAAAAAATGAATGGGAAGTAATTAAAGAAGAAAATATGCCCACAAATGACATTGTGATGCGGTACCTGCTTCCGTTAGCCCTGGTTCCTGCAATTGCCAGCTTTATAGGCTTCGGATTAATTGGAAGGAACTTACCAATTATAGGTCATGTAGGTTCTGTATCGTTAGGTATCCGCCATGCAATCATTAGTTTAGCTAACACTTTTATTGGTGTTTATCTTACAGCCTTTGTTATTGACATGCTTGCCCCGCAATTTGGCACAACAAAAAATTTCCAAAATGCCCTGCGTCTGGTTATTTTTTCCTATTCACCGGTACTGGCAGCAGGGATACTCTATATACTCCCTTCCCTGGCCCCCCTGGTTATGTTTGTGAGTTTATATAGTCTGTATATCCTTTATGTTGGCCTTAAACCTATGATGAATCCTCCGGATGATAAAATTACTGTTTATTTTATCATTAGTTTGGTAGTATTAATATTGGTTTCAATTGTTGTTTCAGCAATTCTCGGAGCACTATTTCTCCGTTCTGCTTCATATTTTACCGGGCCTATGTAATATACACAAAAACTGAATTTATTAATTAAAATAGTACCGGCTGACTATTTTTTTATTATTTTAATTTGCTATTTATGCTGTATTAACAATATAGTTGGTTAATTTTATTGAATTCATTAATATAATGTGATAAAAGATGAATCTGTTCCAATAATATATATTTTGCACTATATAATTAATTATTAATGTTTTACAAGTTATTTTTAACAATGGTACAGGATAAAAGAATAAAAAATATTTATTTTTTCATAAAAATTTCCTGACAAGGTATTTCGGAAATAAAAATTTACATATTTTTAGTGCAAAATTTTTAGCGTAGACATTTTTAAATAAATTAAAAAAGTATATAAATTTACTAAACAAGCTGTGTTGAACAATTCATTTATACAGAGGTGGGAAAAAAGAGGATAATAAAAAAATTTGAGCAGTTGTCACCGGAAATGATAACGCAGTTCAATCAGAAATTTCCGGACGGATTTGAAGACAGCCTTATTACTTTTGCTAATCCAAAAGGTGAAATAGAACTGGCTGTTCCTTTCGAAACAGAAGATACTTATTATCTGATTAAGATGCCAAAAAACAGCCGTGCTTCGGATGATGATGACGATAATGATAATTCGTACGATGGCTTTGACAATTTCGAAAATCTCGAAATAGCAGATGATGTTGCCGATGATGATGATGATGACTAATTCATCATTTCTTCTTGTTGCCTGTTAGCCCGATATTTTATAATTATATTTTATATTAATTTACCATACTTTATACTGGTGATTAATCTTTTTATGAAATGGGCTTATTAAAAAAACCTTCAAGTAAACTTAACCTTCGTTTTTTTTTATTTGCGTTTAATGGTATTTTTATTGCCGTTAAAACAGAACGTAATTTTATAATTCATCTGATTATTGCTGCTATTGTTATTTTATTCGGATTTATTTTTCACATATCATCCGCAGAATGGGGCCTCATCTTGCTGGCCATTTCCGGAGTATTGGCGGCAGAACTATTTAACTCATCTATAGAAAAGCTGGTGGATATGGTTTCACCTGCGCGTAATGAAAACGCCGGGAAAATTAAAGACCTGGCGGCAGGTGCCGTATTGATAACAGCTATTTTTGCGGCCCTTATCGGACTGATTATTTTTATTCCTAAATTGTAAAAAATACAGGTTTCAGCTTACTGCAGTATCAATTAAAACCTAATATCTATGGAACTTAAAAGTATATCAGCACAGGAGCATTATAAAAGTATGAACCTTATTTTTGTGGCTATGCTTTTAGGTTCAGTTTTAATAGCGGGTGTTTTTGTTTTTTTAGTAATCGCAAATGACGGAGGATTATTACCAAAAACCGAAGAAGTACTGCAAATTTTAAAAGTTGTGCTGCTTGTCTTTATTCTTATTATAATCCCGGGATCGTACCTTTTTCATAAAAAGTATTGTGAAAAAATTGATAAAAAGATCGGTCTGGATGAAAAACTTACAGAATACAAAAAATCATTAATTATAAAATTAGCCCTTATTGAGAGTTTACATTATTTTAATCTTATTCTCTTTTTATTATCGGGCGATTATTATCTTTTAATCATTGTTGGCTTGTTAATTTTTCTCTTAATCATTAACAGGCCTTCCGTTGAAAAGATAATTTCCGACCTGAGTTTGTCATTTAACGAAAGGGCAAAATTTAGAGAGTAGACTATCTTATTGGAATTTCAAGAAATGCCTTTATGCCTTCAACAATTATTGATCTTACGCATACTATTACTTCAGGTATGCCGGTTTATCCGGGAACCCGGCCGGTAAATATTACTGTATCAAACACTGTTGAAAAAGATGGCTTCAAAGAAACCGACTTGAATATCCTGACTCATACCGGTACGCATATGGATTGCCCGGCCCATATTTTTAAAAACGGGAAAACCATTACGGATTTTGCTCCCGATAAATTTATAGGAAATGCCTTTGTTATCGATTGCAGAAACCTTAAACCCAATTCAAAAATCCCGGTAAGTTTATTGCAAAATGTTCAACAACAATTACATTCAGTGGATTTTATTTTGTTTAATACCGGATGGGACCAGTATTGGAATGAAAATCGGTATTTCTCAGGTTTCCCCACTCTGGATGATGAGCTTGCTGATTCTCTGGCATCTTATAATCTTAAAGGTATTGGCATTGATGCTATTTCAATAGAACCTGTAAATGAAAAATACCTGAACATACATCATAAATTATTATCGAAAGATATTATTTTGGTTGAGAATTTAACCAATCTTCAATCCCTTGCCGGAAAAACTTTTACCTTTTGTTGCTTTCCATTAAAGATTGCTGAAGGGGATGGTTCACCTGTCAGGGCTATTGCAATTATATAAACTATGCCTATATTACTTCCTGAAAAAGACCCAATGGGCCATGCTATTTTGGATTATTATAATGGCAGGAGAAAGTCAAAAATAAAGGTATATTCTAATCTTACATCAGAAGAAAAAATCAGTGCGGCCTATTTATTTCGAACTATAAATACTTTACCGCCACTGGAAACCACTGCTCTGAAAAGCTGCCGGGGAAAAGTACTGGATATTGGCGCCGGATCGGGTTGTCATTCTCTTATCCTGCAAAACAGGGGCTTTGACATTACTGCTTTGGATAATTCACAACTCAGCGCTGAAGTAATGAAAAAAAAGGGGTTAAAAAAAGTAGTATTGAACGATATATTTGATTACAACATTGAAAAATTTGATACCTTACTTTTGCTGATGAATGGTATTGGTCTTACCGGAACAGTTATAGGCCTGGAAAAATTTCTGAAACATGCACGATCACTGTTATTACCAGGCGGCCAGATTATTTTCGATTCTTCAGATATCGATTATCTTTATACTGAGCGTGACGGTTCAAAATGGATCGACCTAAATGCAGCGTATTATGGTGAAATGATTTATCATATGAAATACAAAAATATTTCGGGTGAAAAATTTAACTGGCTTTATATAGATTTTGAAATGGCAAAAAAGATCGGGGCAAAAAACGGGTTCGAACTAAAAATGCTGTCAAAAGGAATACATTTTAATTACCTCGCCCGGTTTACTATAAATAACTAAACATTAACAAAGCGATGAAAAAATTTCTTGCATTTCTGGTAGTCATTATTCTTCTCGGTTTTTTTGTGTACAAGTTTATACTTACCCCAGGTGAAAATTACCGGTCAATTTACCTGGTTCCTGAAAATGCTGCAGTTATTATAGAAACTGATAACGCCATGGATGCCTGGCAGAAAATCGTTCACAGTAATGCCTGGGACCTGCTGCATCAGAATCCTGCTTTGTATAAACTGGATACCACGATTTCCTTAATCGATTCATTAATCAATTCGAAACGGTTTTTGCTAAAGGCATTTGGCGCCCGGAAAATACTGGTTACTTTGCATCCGGTGAGTACAAACAGGTTCGAAAACCTGTATATTATTACTATTAATAAAGTATCAAAATTAAAAAATATTGATGCCCTGCTTCCTAAAATCCTTAGCGACAACTATACGGTAACCCAGCGGAAATTTAATAACCAGGAAATCTATGAATTGTATGCGAAAAAAATCAATGAAGTTTTTTATTTTTCTATTATAAAAGATCAGTTGGTGATTTCAACAGCCCCCCAACTTATAGAAGCTTCTGTCAATCAGATGAACAACATGACTTTTGGTCGTGACCTGAATTTTTTAGATGTGTACAAAAGAGTTTCCGGCAAAGGATTATTTTCAGTGTACCTGATCTACAAGTATTTTGACCAATATATTCATTCCGTTACAGGGAAAAGTAATCCGTTTATTTCCGAATTAAAAAATGATCTGTATTACACCGGGTTGTTTTTTGATATCAACAATACAGGCAGCATATCCCTGGAAGGGTATACGAGTGTAAATGATTCTTCCACATCGTATCTAATGCCTGTCTTACACTCCGGAAAAGGGAAACATGAAATTGCACAGGTTATTCCCAACCAGGTAGCATCAGTAGTAAGTATAGGTTTTGATAATGTGGAATCCCTGTTTACAGATGTACAACAAACATCCGGCGAAGAATTCTCTTCAACTTTTGAAAAATACGTTTCCAGGATTGAGAAAAAGATTAAAATAAATTTTGCGAAAAATTTTCTTTCATGGATTGATAATGAAATTGCCCTGGTTCAAACCCAGCCATCAAACCTTGGGAAAAATAATGAATTTGCCGCCGTAATAAAAGCAAAAAATAAAAACAGCGCCCGTAAAAACCTTGACTTTATTACTGCCCAACTTGAAAAAAATGCCCCGGTAAAATTTAAAGAGATAGATTATAACGGCTACAGCATAAAATATCTTTCGGTACCCGGGTTGTTTAAATTCTTTTTCGGAAAAATGCTTGAAAAAATCGATAAACCTTATTATACCATTATAGATAATTTTGTGGTTTTCAGTAACCATCCTCAAATCCTTAAAAATTTTATCGACGATTTTAATGCAGGCAATACACTGGCTTCGAATGTTGAATATTACAATTTCTCCAAAGCGTTTTCCCAGAAATCAAAACTGATGACCTACTTTCAAACTCCTGTGTTGTTCCAAAATTTAAAAGAATACCTGGATGAGAGCTCCTGGAATAAAATGCTTTTAAATAAAAAATATATCACCAGTTTTCCGCGTTTAGGTTTTCAGATTGATGATGAAGATCAGCTGATCAGCATGTTTTTTACAGCTGAGTTTCTTGAAAGTACCGAAGATTTTATACCGGCAAAATATACCATTGATATTATATCTCCCGAAATACCCGTGATTATAGATACGCTCGCTGAAAATCTGGAAATGGAACCGGAAATTACAGAATCTGAATTTTATATTAACGATCTGGATGCCGGAAAATACGAAGAACGGTTTGAAAATGGTGAATTAAAAATTTCGGTAAGTCTGAAAAATGGCAAAAAGCATGGCAACTTTAAAGAATTTTATGAAAACGGACAGCTAAAAATACGCGGAAAATATTCGCATGATAAAAAAACCGGCATTTGGAAATACTATGACGATAAGGGAAACCTTGCAAATGAAAAAGATTTTGACTCAAAAGATGAATAACGCCTGAAAAAATTATTGAATTATCTAACTTGCCTTATTCATAAATTCGCAGATTGATCTGTGCAAAAGCAAGTTAGCCCGATTTAGTTACACTTAGTTTTTAAAAAAAGTTAGTGTAACTTAATCGTAATCAATTTAATAAATGATATTTTTAAATTTAGCAGGCTAAAGTGTTTCAATTAATTTTTTAAATAGTATAATCAGTTTTTCCTCAGCTAATGCTGCTGTTTTTAATATATCGTTAATATCGGCCGGATGCAGATTATCCGGGTCACATTCATCGGTAAGCACAGAAATTGCTGCACAAGGCAGGCCCATATGATTGGCCACAATCACTTCAGGAACAGTAGACATTCCCACAGCATCGGCCATGGTTCTGAAAAATCGATATTCCGCACGGGTTTCCAGATTTGGCCCTGATACGGCAACATAAACTCCTTTAAACAATTCAACATGTTCCCGACGGGCAATGGCTTCCAGTTTATCATTAAGATATTTTGAATACGGACGGCTCATATCCGGAAATCTTGGACCTAACTCTTCAAAGTTTAATCCACGCAAAGGATTATCAGGTAAAAAATTTACATGATCATCAATAAGCATCAGCGACCCCTTTTTAAAATTCAGGTTCATGGCTCCTGCTGCATTTGACAGGAGTAAATGTTTTATTCCCAGTAATTTCATAACCCTAATCGGAAAGGTAATTTGCTGCAGGGTATACCCTTCGTAATAATGAAAACGCCCCTGCATGGCCAGAATTTTTTTCCCGGATAGTTCACCATAAATTAACTTTCCTTTGTGAAACTCAACAGTAGCCAGCGGAAAATTAGGTATATCTGAATATTCAATAGAATGTATTATCTTTACCTCCCCTACCAGTTTTCCCAAACCTGTTCCAAGCACTATCCCTATATCGGCTAAATCAATACCTTTAGCCCTTAAAAACTGAACTGTGTTATTAAGTTGATCGATCATTATTTTGATTTATATTTAAATGAACAATTTATAAATATTTTAATTACCATTGCAGACAATTTTTTATGAATTATCCTCTTCAGAAATATTATTCAAAGATCTATAAAAACTACGACCTGGTAAACCGGATCTTCACATTCAGGATGGATGAAGCCTGGCGTAAAACAGCTGTAAAGAAGTGCCTGGAAAATAACCCTGATAATGTGCTTGATTTATGCTGCGGCACAGGCGACCTGGCTATAAGACTATTCGACGAATCTAAATATCCAATAAACATTACAGGGTACGATTTTAGTGAGCCTATGCTGGATGTGGCCAAAAAAAAATGTGCTAAAAAGGGTATTT
Source organism: Bacteroidales bacterium (assembly GCA_016934395.1). Lineage (GTDB taxonomy): Bacteria > Bacteroidota > Bacteroidia > Bacteroidales > UBA10428 > JAFGSZ01. The sequence continues at coordinate 15,171 of JAFGSZ010000083.1, read as the reverse complement.
CTTCCATAAAATTTATCTATGGCGAGGTGGCGAAAATGTCTTTCCATAATGAGCAGTTTGATGCTATCGGTATAACATTCGGATTTAGAAATCTGACCTATGAAAATTCACTGAAAGATCGGCACCTTGCTGAAATATTCAGGGTTTTAAATACTGGCGGAAGATTTGTAATTGTTGAAAGTAATGTTCCCCGAAATACGATGATCAGAAAATTTTATAATTTGTATTTAAATTTTGTGGTTAAACCTGTTGGGGGTTTAATTTCAAGGGATTTCGAAGCCTATAAATACCTTACCCGATCATCCAATAATTTTTTTAACCCGGAAGAAATTATTCAAATGCTGAAAAAAACCGGATTCACAAAAGTTGAGTATAAATCATTATTCTTTGGCGCGGCAGGCTTATTCACAGCTCAAAAATAAGAGGATGAATTATTGAATATTATTAAATTGAACTTAAACAAGAATTTTTAGTTTATTGTGAAAAGGATTGAATATATAATGAATTTAATATATTTGAATCTGCAGGATAAAAATTAATACTTCAGAATGACCATTGAAGAATTAAATAAATTTTGTGAAAATACACTCATTGATCATCTGGAAATTAAATTTCTGGAATACGGGGATTTTTTTATTTCAGCAAAAATGCCCGTTAATTCAAAGAAACATCAGCCATATGGCATTTTACACGGCGGGGCTTCACTGGCCCTTGCAGAAACTGTTGCAAGTGCCGGTTCGGTGCTTTTAATGAACGATCCCGAATACGATGTGTTTGGTTACCATGTTAGCGGAAACCACGTTTCTACCGTGAAAGACGGAACCGTATGGGCCCGGGCAGAATTATTACACAAAGGAATTACAAGCCATTTATGGGATGTTACGATTACTGATGATCAGAAAAATACAGTATCACTATGCAGGGTTACCATTAGGGTATTAAGACGAAAAGAGGAGCAGAATTAATGATTACAGAAACTTTAGAAAAAACGAAAATAAGCAAGGTACAGGCACTTTGTTTAAAAAATAACCTGTTTTTTGCATCATACAGATTACCACAAGAGAATGATATCCATACTATTGTGCAACTTTCTCCACAACCGGTAATTCTTAGCGAGAATACCGAAATTTCAGAAAAAAAAGGATTCCTTGTGGCGCCTTTCGATACCAGCGCACAACTACCTCTTTATCTTATTCAACCCGACTTGGTTTTTACAGAAAATCAGATTACCGATAAGATTATATCAAAACTTACAAGCACCGATAATAATCATGTTGACCCGCAGCCCTCGGTGCAGATGAACCCGGCTTCAAAAGAAGAATACATCGACCAGATTAATACCATTATTGAACATATAGACCATGGTGATTTCGAGAAAGCCGTATTGTCCCGGATAAAATATGTGAAAGGTTTTTTTACTGATAAAATTTCTTCCATCTTCAAAATGTTATGCGAATCGTACCCCAATGCGTTTGTTTATATTTTTAAAATATCCGATCATTTCTGGATGGGGGCCAGCCCGGAACCTTTGTTAAATTCGACCAACGGTTCTTTAAAAACAGTTTCACTAGCAGCTACGCGTAAATTTTCAAATAAAAATACCGACCTGAAATATTGGAACCAGAAAGAATTAAACGAACAGGAATATGTAACCCGGTATATTGAAAATGTATTAAAAAAACTTCAGATAAATGAATTTGAAAAAACCGGACCATATACTAAAAAGGCTGGTAACCTGTTGCACCTTCGCACCGATTTTACTTTCCCGGTACGTTTGATAAATGGACGAATTACCCAACTCATAAAAGAACTTCATCCAACCTCATCGATTTGCGGTTTGCCAAAGGAAGAAACTTTGGAGTTTATATTACAGCTTGAAAAACATCATCGTGAATATTATGCAGGTTTTCTCGGACCACTAAATATGGATGAAAAAATAACCCTTTTTGTTAACCTGCGATGTATGAAAGTGCTGCATGATAAGCTTGCGCTGTATATCGGCGGAGGAATTACTTCCGAATCAAAACCCGGAGATGAATGGGAAGAAACCAATATTAAAGCCGAAACCCTGATGGCTGTGGTAAGAAAATTTATATAAGCCCGGATTTTCAAAAAAAATTCTATGTGCTGGAAAAATCATTGTATTTCATTTACCTTTAATCGAATTTTGTTTTATAGTTTTAACCATTAATTCCGTTGATTTAAAGAACAAATATTGCTAATAACTATTCTGTAGAACAAACAATCCATGATCCATAAGAACCAGCATATTACTGAAATTGTCCAGATTTGTTCCGCCAAGCAGTTAAAGCATGTTGTGATTTCTCCCGGATCAAGAAACGCTCCCCTTATCAATGCGTTTATTAAATCTCCGGCTATACAATGTATATCCATTGCTGATGAACGCAGTGCGGCATATTATGCCCTGGGCATTGCACAACAAACCAGAAAACCTGTTGGTATTGTCTGCACATCCGGAACAGCAGTTTTAAATTTTTCACCCGCAATTGCTGAAGCGTACTATCAGCATCTGCCACTTGTGGTATTTACTGCCGACCGGCCCGCTGAGTGGATCGACCAGCAGGACAATCAAAGTATTCATCAGAACCAGGTATTTTCCAATTTTGTTAAAAAAAGTTTTACCCTGCCTCAGGAAGTGCATTCTGAAAATGATATCTGGTTTGCCCAGCGCAGTGTTTCCGAAGCAATTAATATTGCCACACAAGACACAAAAGGGCCAGTGCATATTAATGTTCCCCTTACAGAACCTTTATATGAAAATTCCAATTCAGCTATAAAAAACATTAAAATTATCAATGTCACTTCTCCGCATACCCATCTTCATGCAGGTGATGAAGAGATTTTTATTGAAAAATGGAATGCTGCTGAAAAAAAGCTAATTGTTTGTGGTCAATACATGCCCGATAAAATAGTACAAACCATTATCGAAAAATTGAGCTTACACAATTCCGTTGCCGTAATAGCAGAAAACATCTCAAATATCAGCGGAAAACAGATTATTGACACACCAGACCCGGTGCTGGCGGGCTTATCAAAACATGAGGAAAAAATACTGGCTCCCGATCTGCTTATATCTTTTGGTGGTCCGGTGGTATCAAAAAGATTAAAACAATTCTTAAGAAAAAATCAACCCGCTGAGCACTGGCTGATTGATCCCGGGAAAAAACATACCGATACTTTCCAAAGTCTCACACAGATTATTCCTGTATCTCCATCGTATTTTCTTGAATTACTCGCAGATAATAGTACGAGCAATAGTAACAGCAACTATAATTCTTTGTGGTTACAAAAAAAAATGAAATACGAAAAAAATTATAAAGTATTTCTTGAAAAGATCTCCTGGTCAGATTTGAAAGTGTTTGAACTTTTACATGAATTTTTACCGGATAATATAAACCTGCATCTGGGCAACAGCTCGCCGGTGCGATATACACAGTTGTTTCCGACTCACATCGAAACCGGATATTTTTCAAACCGGGGAACATCCGGTATTGATGGCGTTTTATCGACCGCAGCCGGTGCGGCCGGTGTTTCATCCAATCCAACTGTTGTTATACTGGGCGATATGGGATTTGTGTACGATTCGAATGCCCTTTGGAATAAAAATCTTTCAAAGAATCTTAAAATTATTGTTATTAATAATAAAGGTGGGGGAATTTTCCGGTTAATAGACGGCCCGACTGCTTCTGCAGGTTTCCAGGAATTTTTTGAAGCTTTTCACCCTGTAAATTTCGAACATCTGGTAAAAGCATTTGGTTTGTCGTATTATTTTTGTGATGCAATTGAGTTATTGGTAAAAGTTTTTCCCGGGTTTCTTTCACCTGCTTCCGGCGCTTCGGTGCTTGTAATTGATACTCCCAATGAAATTAATGCCCAGGTTTACAAAGAATATTTTAAATTTTTAAGTCATTAAAATGGAGTCGAATAGAAACTGGATTACCTTAAAAGAATATGAAGAGATAAAATTTGAATTTTTTGAAGGAATTGCAAAAATAACCATCAATCGCCCCAGATACAGGAATGCCTTTACTCCCGACACAACTAAGGAAATGTGTGAGGCTATGGTGCACTGCCGTGAAAATCCTGATATCTCCGTGGTAATATTTACCGGCGCCGGTGATAAAGCTTTTTGCTCCGGTGGCGATCAGAATGTTAAAAACCGGGGAGGCTATATAGGAAAAGACGGGGTTCCCCGGTTAAATATTCTCGATTTACAAAAACAAATCCGCTCGCTTCCAAAACCTGTAATTGCTATGGTTAATGGCTATGCCATTGGCGGAGGACATGTGCTGCATGTTGTGTGCGACCTGACCATTGCTTCAGAAAATGCAATTTTCGGACAGACCGGGCCAAAAGTGGGAAGTTTTGATGCCGGATTTGGAAGTTCTTACCTGGCCAGGCATGTGGGCCAAAAACGTGCCCGTGAAATCTGGTTTTTGTGTGAACAATATTCAGCGCAGGAAGCCTATGATATGGGTATGGTAAACAAAGTTGTTCCCTTAAACCAGCTTGAAGATATAACCGTGGACTGGTGCAAAAAAATTATGAAAAGAAGCCCGATTGCACTGCGGATGATCAAAGCCGGTCTTAATGCCGAACTCGATGGCCAGGCAGGAATTCAGGAACTTGCCGGTAATGCAACCATGTTGTATTATATGACCGATGAAGCCCAGGAAGGGAAAAATGCTTTTCTGGAAAAAAGAGACCCAAATTTTAAAAAGTATCCTAAATTACCTTAATCAAACTATTTACTCTTAGATTTGTTTTTTAATTGTTATTAAAACTGGTAGTTGATGGCACATTTGAAAGTCTGGATTCATGCTTTTCGTTTAAGAACCTTACCGCTGGCATTATCGAGTACATTTTTAGGAAGTATGCTGGCTTTATCCGGAGGAAATTTTAAATTTTCCGTATTTCTACTCGCTGCTGCTACTACCTTATTTCTGCAAATTTTATCTAACCTTGCCAACGATTACGGCGATACTGTTCATGGAGCAGATAATGAGCACAGGGTGGGGCCTGAAAGGGTAACCCAATCAGGACAGGTAACTAAACCTGGCATGCGCAGAATGATTTATATTTTTATTGCTCTTTCATTAATTTCAGGAAGCCTGTTAATTTTAAAAGGAACAAAAAATGTTGGTTTTTATGCAATCCTTGTATTTTTTATCCTCGGATTTTCAGCTATTACAGCTGCCATTAAATACACTGTAGGTAAAAATCCATATGGATACCTGGGATTTGGAGATTTGTTTGTTTTTTTGTTTTTTGGAATTCTTGGAGTAGCTGGAACCTATTATTTGCACACCAACGAATTTAATCCCTTGATTCTACTGCCCTCATCCACTATCGGATTATTAAGCGTGGGTGTATTGAACCTGAATAATATGCGGGATATTGTTAATGATACTTCATCGGGTAAAAAAACCCTTGTTGTAAGGCTTGGCAGTAAAAAAGCAAAAATTTACCACAGCCTTTTATTAATCACTTCCGTAGCCCTAAGTGTAATATATACACTCCAAAATTTTAAATCGTATTACCAGTTTGCTTTTCTGGCAACCCTACCCTTATTCTATTTAAATTTAAAAACCGTTATACAGAATACCGTACCAAAAGACCTTAATGTTGAACTAAAAAAACTGGCTTTATCTACATTTTTATTTTCATTAACTTTCGGACTGGGTCAAATTTTTTAAATGCTTACAGCAAGATTAAAAAAACATATTCTCAAATTTATCTATCCTGCCGGTACATCAAGAGGTGTGCTATACCATAAACCTACCTGGTATATTATTCTTGAAGACGGAAAATATAAGGGTATAGGCGAATGTTCGGTAATTCCGGGATTAAGCTGTGACGATTATCCGGATTACGAATCTATCCTTCAAAAAATTGTCAGCCAGATTAATAATACAAATTCCGTTGAGGAAATACAACTGCTCGATCTACCATCTATAAGGTTTGGCCTCGAAACTGCACTGCTCGATCTGAATAACAATGGGAACAAGCTTCTTTTCCCGGGAAAATTTACCATCGGAATAGATGCCCTGAAAATAAACGGGCTGGTATGGATGGGGGATCCGGAATTTATGAATACACAAATCGAGCAAAAAATTCAATCGGGATATACCTGCATAAAATTAAAAATCGGGGCAATTAATTTTGATGAAGAAGTTAAGCTCATTGAAAATATCAGGACCCGTTATGGGAATGCTGACATAGAAATACGCCTTGATGCCAATGGGGCATTTGCTCCTGATGAAGCAATGGATAAATTAATGCGGCTTTCTTTTTTTGATATTCATTCCATAGAACAACCTATTCAAACCAACCAGCATGACAAGCTCAAATGGTTATGTGAAAACAGCCCGATTCCTGTTGCCCTGGACGAGGAATTAATCTCAATTGGTTCACCGGTTCAGAAAAGAAAACTTTTATCGTTCATTAACCCTCAATATATAGTTATTAAACCCGGGCTGCTGGGTGGTTTTCAGGCAAGCACCGAATGGATTGAAATTGCCAATAGTTTACACATTGGCTGGTGGATTACTTCAGCCCTTGAATCAAATATCGGATTAAATGCAATTGCTCAGTGGACTTATATGTTAAATAGCAATATGGTGCAAGGTTTGGGAACCGGTCAGCTTTACAGTAACAATATTCCGTCGCCGTTAGAAATCGAAAAGGGAAAATTATTCTATCGCCCGGATCAGAAATGGGATTTAAGTTTAATCAGCATTTAAGATTATTCTGTGAAAGAAATAAAAATCAACGGCATACTTTATTCCCCTGAAGAAATTCGATCGCTTTTGGCTGATGTAAAGAGCCTAAGCAAACTGGAAGAATGGGAAAGAAAAATTTTTATTTTTCTCGAAAACTGGTTCGATTCTTCCGGTTCCATTAAACAACTAACATCCGGAACAACAGGAAAACCAAAGCTTTTGCATTTAAAGAAAAAGGCTATGCTTCATTCTGCAAAAATTACCTGTGACTTTTTTAATTTATCCTCTGAATCCAATGCCTTATTGTGCTTGTCTGTTGATTATATTGCAGGTAAAATGATGATTATCCGTGCCCTATATTCCCACCTGAACTTAATTACCGTTCCTCCTGATAGTGATCCTCACCGGCATGTGAAAACAAAGATTGATTTTGTGGCCATGGTTCCGTTACAGGTGAGGTCAATGATGGATTTATATCACAAAAATTTTACTGTCAAAACATTATTAATTGGAGGCGCTGAAATTCCTTTTCAACTGGAAAAACGATTAAGAGCTATTCGAGATACGGAAATATTTGCCAGTTATGGAATGACCGAAACCTGCTCGCATATAGCTCTTAGAAAAGTTAATGGTCCGGGGGCATCGCCATTTTTCAGTACTTTACCCGGCATTACCATAAATGTGGATACCCGGAATTGTTTGAAAATTGAAGCTCCCCGATTACTTGAAGATCCTATTGTAACCAATGATATCGTTGAAATAATGAGTCATGGTAAATTTTTATGGAAAGGAAGGTTTGACAACCTGATCAATAGTGGAGGTATAAAAATATCTCCCGAAAATATTGAAGATCAACTGAAAGAAGATATAACAAAAAAATTTATAGTGTCCTCTTTGCCTGATAAACTGCTTGGTGAAAAAATAGTGCTGGTAATAGAAAGTGAACCGCTAACAGAATCAGAACACAAAACCCTGGTGCAAAAGATAAATCAAAAACTTGAAAAGTATACCAGACCGAAAGAAATTGTGGCGGTAAAAAAAATTCCGCAGATCAACTCCAAACCAGACAGGAGAAAATTGAAAAAAATGCTTATGTCAGCATCCTAATTGAGCCACATTTGGGGAATACTATTATCTGCCGTCCGGTGGAATAAGGTTTCGTAAACTCTAACTTTTATATGTTTAAAAATTGGAAATGTCCCGATAATATTTCTTGCTTCCACAATGTCATGGGCAGCAATAACAATCCACAACCTTCTTCGGTCTTGTGACAAAATATAATTCAGAATTTTACCCTTTTTCAGCCATTTGTCTACTATTTTTTGCTGGTTGGGTATAAGCTCTAAGAATTCTTCATCCAATCTTTCCGGTAGTTGTATATCTGCAATAAATTCACTCATTTCCTAAGTTAATAATTAGAAATTTATTTTTTTAATTTAATCGTACAGGATTTTCCAAACCAGCCATACAAGAGACCTCTTTTTTAATAATATTTTTATTTACTTTATGAGTTAACAATCTTATTTTTTCGTAATACTCTTCTTTTATAACATTTGATGCCGAAGTAATCGAAGTAAAAAATAAATGATCTAATACTTCAATACCGCAGAAAGTAAAAACGCCAAGATCGGTTGTTTTATTCATGGCATCAAACATTCCCGATTTACTATATTCTTCTTTCGATTGCCCCATAGAATTGATTATTATTGCTTTTTTGGAATTCAGTAAGCCAATTGCCTGGTTGTTTTCAATTTTATAGGCAAACCCGCTGGAAAACACCCTGTCGATATATCCTTTTAATATTGCAGGCATACCGCTCCACCAAACCGGGTAAAGCATCCAGATATAATTGGCCCACTCGATGTATTTATGTTCTGCAAGAATATCTTCGGGAAAATTTCCGTTTCTAAATTGTTTTATATCACTGGATGTTAACACAGGATTAAATTCCATTTTATACAAATCACGAATGTTTACTTGTTCTCCATTATCAACCAGTTGCTGTTCCAGCACACTTACAGCATTTGACAGAAAACTTTCATCCCGGTGATTGGCGTGTATTATTAAATGATTCATTATCTACTAAAATTCCAATTAAACAAAATCAATATTTTCAGATCACTATTTTAATAACAACTGTTTAACAAATAAGTTTTATTGTTGCACAAATTGAGTGCTTCTTCAGTAATAAAAATAATTCAGCATTTTTGATTCTGTAAACAGATTTTAAACCCGTATCGTTCAACCCGAAAAAGTTACAGTAATGGTCTTATTATTAGTTATAAAAACTGGTAACCTTTCAACAATCTCATCGTTAATGATCCCAATAGACAGTTTTGGACACTAGTATAATCGGTGAATATTATTGCAACCAATTAAAAATCAAAAGAATTGTTAAAGATTATAGCAAAAATTAATTTCAGCCCGGGAATACGGATTTTCTTATGGCTTTTTATATTTACAAATTTTTGTCAGATTTTTAGTCAGGCTCAGCAGGTAACAGATACTACCGGTTCCGGAACGCTAAAAAAGACTTTTGTTCCCGGCCGATATGATTTTGGGGCCGATTTGCAGAATCATCAAAAAAATAATAATAAACAAATTGTAGATACCGCTAAAATAATTGATGAAACAAATATCCTGATTAAAACCAATATTGAAAAGCTGACATTTTTAAACCCTGATTTATCCAATTCCTTTGATATTACTAACTATGATAAGATTGTTACTTTTGAAAAGGAACTTTATATCGTTAAAATTCAAAATATCACTCCTTCCGAAATAATTTTCCGTTACCCTTTAAATACTTTTATAAGTAAAATTCACCGGACAAAGGTGAGTCAGATATTATATGCCAACGGAAAAATTGATCTTTTTAAACCGATTGAAATAATAAACGACACCGATACGCTTTTGCCTGATGAAAGAATTATAGTAAAAGAAATTAAAGACTGGAAAAAGGTAATTGTAGTCTATTCCGAAACAGATGTGCCTTATGATCTTGTTGAAAAAGGGATTATTTCTGCCCGCTATGAATCTTCAAAAATAAAAGCTACAGGTGAATTTCTTGAAAAAAACGGAATGATTATTATCCGTAAAAAAGCCGCAAATATCGAAGCGGATTACCTGTTAATTACCAATAAGAATATTCATAAAGCTTACGGTGATTTACCTTTTATAGAACTTGAGGGTATTGCATATGGAAATAATTAAAAGAAAATAGTTTTATGGCATAGTATTTGTTTACTATAATTCAACAGTTCTTCTTCAAAATATACCTGACAATTCAGGGCAAGCTCCGCAAATGCGGGGCTTTTTATTTTGGCTCAATTTTAAATTAGCGCTGACATGTGTATTTGTGACTCTTTGTGGTTTAGAGACTTCGTGGCTATTATTATTTTGCCACTAAGACACAAAAACACGATTTTAAACTTACGCCTTTATTTTCTATAAATTACGCACAGGTAAGCCGGTTAGCTTTTTAACTTCAAATAAAGTTTCTTTTGCAATTTCGCGTGCTTTTCCTGATAGATCATCCAATAACTTTTCAATTCCTGCTTTGTCTTTCAGCAATTCATTCTTTTTTTCTTTTAAAGGTTGTGTTATCTCCACCAGGGCATCAGCAGTAACTTCTTTCAAATCTTTATACCTGAGCTGGCCCTGATTAAAATCTTTTAAAAGTTGTTCGTAAGGCTCCTGTTTTTCACAGGCTTTAATCAGGTTAAACAGGTTTTCTACTCCGGGACTCATACTATTTCCCTGGCTCTCGCCTGTATCTGTGACCGCAGATTTCACTTTTTTGCGAATACTGTTTTCTTCTTCGAATAATCCTATATAATGTTTTTCACCCAGGCTTTTGCTCATCTTCTTTGTTGGATCTGCCAATGACATAACCTTTGAGGTTTCTGTGAGCAAGGGTTTAGGTTCAGGAAAATATTCACCAAACTGATTGTTAAATCGCACAGCAATATTTCTTGATAATTCCAAATGTTGTTCCTGATCTTTTCCTACAGGTACAAAGTTAGCCCTGTAAATAAGAATGTCTGCAGCCTGAAGCACGGGATAAGTAAATAAACCGGCTGAAATAAACTTGTTTTTAGAGCCATCTTCAATTTGTTCAGATTTATCTTTAAACTGGGTCATGCGTGATAATTCACCATAAGATGCTACACAATTAAAAATCCAGGTTAGTTCGGTATGCTGAGGTACAAGTGACTGAATAAAAAGAATGGATTTCTCAGGATCAATACCGCAGGCTAATAAATCGACCGCCATCTGAATAGTATTTTCCCTAAGCATATGCGGATCGTATGGCATGGTCATGGCATGCAAATCTACCACCCCATATACACAATCGTATCGATCCTGAATATTTACCCAGTTTTTAATCGCTCCAAAATAATTTCCGATATGAATTTCACCCGTTGGTTGAATACAGGAAAGGACTCTTTTTTTTGTCATTATTTGTCTTTTTGAAAAATTAAGCTTTCACACTTTTAACAGAATTCCTTTAAGCCCACAAATCTATAAAATGTTATTTAAAAATTGTACTTTTACCGCCAAACTATAAATACAAACATTTTAAAATCAGGATCAGCTTTTTAACCATTACCTTTTAATTTAAAGGACCACTTTTCTTGAGCAAATTATGTAAATTAATATGTTTACCACCCGTCAAAATAAAATTTCCAAGTTGCTACACAAAGAACTTGCTGATATTTTTCAGAAGGAAAGCCGTACATTGTTTCATGGGAAAATGATTACTGTTACTATTGTAAGGATTTCTCCGGATTTAAGTGTTGCCAAAGTGTACCTGAGTGTATTTCCCATACAAACTGATGATATTATATTTTCTGAAATTAACGACCAGACAAAAAAAATCAGAAATATTCTTGCTCAACGGGTTAGGCATCAATTGCGAAAAATTCCGGAACTTGTATTTTACCATGATGATTCTATTGAATACGCAGAAAAGATTGATAATTTGTTAAAACCTTAATTTCTCAACTACCAATTTGAATCTCCCGTTATACATATCGAAACGGTACCTCCTGGCTAAAAAATCGCATAATGCTATCAATATTATTTCTGCCATTTCTGTTATTGGAGTTACGGTGGGGACCATGGCCCTGATTGTAGTATTGTCGGTTTTTAATGGTTTTGATTCATTAGTGCAATCATTATTTAATTCCTTTAATCCCGATCTGAAGGTTTTACCAGCATCAGGCAAGGTATTTATTCCTGAGCAAGAAAAGCTGAATCAGATTAAAAATCTTGAAGGTGTATTTTATTTGTCGGCAGTACTTGAAGATAAGGCTTTATTAAAGTATGAAGATAAACAGACCATTGCCATTATTAAAGGTGTGGATGAAAATTATTCCAAAGTTACCGGGATTGATTCAATGATTATTGACGGGACTTTTGTTTTAACTCAGGATAAGATGGATTATGCAGTCATTGGCCAGGGAATAGCTATATTTCTTGGAGTTGGGCTACAATTTATTTCGCCAATAAATATTTACATCCCAAGAAGACTTGAACAAGTTTCACTAAATCCGGAAAGAGCCTTAAACCGCAAGTACATTTTCCCGTCGGGAATATTTTCTATTCAGCAGGATTTTGATTCAAAGTATGTACTTACTCCATTAAGATTTGCCAAAGATTTACTTGAATATAATAATGAAATAAGCAGCGTTGAATTAAAGCTCGATCCGCTGGCTGATGCAAAGGTTATCCAGGAATCCGTTAAGAAAATACTGGGAGAAGGATATATAGTTAAAAACCGATTTCAACAGAATGAACTTTTTTATAAGACCATGCAAACAGAAAAATGGGCCATCTTTCTGATCCTGGCATTTATACTCATTATTGCCTCTTTTAATGTAATCGGTTCACTGACAATGTTAATTATTGAAAAGAAAAATGATATCTCCACATTACGAAATCTTGGCGCCAATATAAAGTTAATCCGTAAGGTTTTCCTGTTTGAAGGCTGGATGATTTCATTTATAGGATCCCTTTTGGGACTTGGACTTGGTTTGCTGATCTGCTGGCTTCAACAACGTTTTGAACTTGTAAAATTGCAGGGAAGCGGTTCATTTGTTATAGATTCATATCCTGTTTCCATCGAATTTTTTGATGTAATTACTGTCTTTTTTACTGTAGTAATTATTGGTTTTATTGCTTCATGGTATCCTATCCGGTATATTACCCGAAAATTTATTCTTCAGTAAGAAGATTTACTTCATAATAATATTTTGCTTCTGCCTCTGATTATCAAAGATTTATTAACAATTTGAAAAAAAATAATTCGAACTTAACTCCTTGTATTACTGCCATATACATTCTTAAAGTGCCCTTATTTCCTTCCTGCCTTAAAAACATGGCCTTTATCCGGGTCAAATAAAAGATTATTTTAGAACCTTAAATATACGATAACCACTGTATTTTAGATGAAACTTAAATACTAACATTTCGTAAAAAATTATTAACAACATATTTATAAATCAAGGTATCAAAGGAAAACTATAAATAATAAAATCTAATTATACTGATTATTTAAAATTATGATGAAGAAATAATGATGAAAGATAAGAATTCAATATTGATATCGACCGTTATTAAAAAAGCTTAATGCTTATTATAATCAGTTAGCACATTTTGATACTACAATAGAAATCATTAATTCAAAGAATTAACGATAACAAAAATGAAAAAACCTCTAATCTTACTAAGCCTTCTGGTAATCCTCCTTTTTTGTGGATTTACAAATAGACAAAATGAATTGGATTTTGAAGTTAAGGTTTCCCAAAAAATAGTAGAAAACCAGATTATTTATTCATTAGAGGTAACTATTATAAGTGGAGTCCAGGATTTTACATATACACTTTATGATAAAAAACCCTGGGACGGAGGAAAAGAAATCTCTAGTAGTGATAAAACAACCCAGTACTATTATATTTTTGAAAACGTAAAACCCGGAAAATATCTTGTGAATGTGAAAGATGGCCGGGACTTTTATCTTTTCAAATTTGTAGATATAAAATAAAGCTGACTATTTACAATCTTATGCCAAAATTGTAAAATGAAAAAACTATTTACCCTAGCCATATTATTACTAACATCGTTATCATATTCTGCATTTTCATTAACGGTGAACCATCAGGATGATTCAGTCTCATGTTATGGCGGCCATGATGGCAGTATACAAATAAATGCCTCCGGATCTTCTCCCTATGATTATAAATTATATGATGGAAATCCTCTATTACCCGGATCCAACCTGCTAGCCAGTGTATTGAATACTTCCTTAACCACCGTTAATTTTAGCGATCTTTATCCGGGAATTTATTGGATATATGTAGAAGATCAGATTGCTATTAGTATTACCCGGGATACCGTTTACCAACCGGCACAATTAAAAGCGGGATATATATCAGTGCAAACTGGATTAACCTGCTTTGCCGGAAGTGATGCTGAATTAAAAGCAAATCCATATGGAGGAACTAAGCCTTATTCTTATACATGGTATAAAGACATAGGAGCAGGTTATACCCTAATGCCTCAAACAACACAGGTTATTACCGGCGTAAATCAGGCAAAATACAGAGTGGAAGTTGAAGGCGCAAATGGTTGTCCGAAGGTTTCCACCAATATCGAGTTTATATACTTCTTTTATAAAGACAGTACACCGGGAATTCCTGCGCCTATAACAATTAGTTCTGTTATTGGAACAAATACCTGCGAAGATGCTGATAATGGAACAATCAGTATCACAGCCAGTGGAGGGAAACCTGATCTGGATTACGCAATTTATAATACTACATCTACTGATTCTACGTTCCAGGAAAATTCACCGTTTACAGGTCTTAGTGCTGCAACCTACAGAACCTGGGTGGTTGATAATAATGGTTGTAAAAAACAAGGATCTAATGTTACTATAAATATTACACCCAAACCAACTGCCAATGCCGGGCCAAACGCGGAAACCTGTGCAGGCAGCAGTTATATTTTCCCTGCCGGTGCGGCTACTGCAACCAATTATTCTTCGATTTCATGGACTACCAGCGGTACAGGTTCTTTTACCAGCGGTACAACATTAACACCTACTTATAATCCTTCAGCTGCAGATATTACTGCCGGTTCGGTTACCCTTACCCTGCATGCTGCCGGGAATGGTTCATGTGCCGAAGCTACCGATAATATGATACTGACCATCACCCTTGCTCCTGTTGCAAACGCAGGACCAAACGGGGAAACCTGTGCGGGCAGCAATTATATCTTCGGGGCCGGGGCAGCTACAGCATCCAATTATTCTTCATTATCCTGGACTACAAGCGGTACAGGTTCTTTTACCAACGGTACAACATTAACACCAACATATACTCCTTCAGCTGCAGATATTACTGCCGGTTCGGTTACTCTTACC
>JAFGSZ010000012.1 GCA_016934395.1 Bacteroidales bacterium | reverse complement strand
TATTCAGCTAATTCAACAGAATAAGGCAATCCTTCTTTTGCAAATTCAAAGATAACAGACGGGGTTAAAATGGCATTGTAATTCGCATCAGAAGGTGTATAAGAAAGCCCAATCATTTGATTGTTCTCCATAACTGTTGTTGGCCCAATGCCCCAATTTGTTTCCCATTCCATACTATCTTCACCAATATACATATTAAACCAACAAGGATCACCGGCATAAGCAGTATGCAAATTTGTTCCATCATAATAATAATCATAAATAATATCATTAATGTAATTTCCGCTATAATTTATTGTTAACCTATTATCTAAACTATCAACTAATTTTATGGCTTCAATTAAGGTAATAGAAGATGAGTATTTAATGCCCCAAATCAGCGCAGATTCAGTTATATCAGATTGAAAATCAATAACAAGGGCAATTTGTTTATCGCCAGAGCCAAGCCAGTATTCAATATTATTAAAATCTAAATCGATTATTGGTTTTGCAGAAGCAGGATTTCCATCGGGATAATTAAGAGGGTTGTAATTTGAATCTGAAGCTGTATAAGACAATCCCAAATAATCACCATCTTTCAAATACATATCAGGGCCGATATTCCAGTTATAATCCCATAATGAATCTAACTTTCCGACAAACATATTAAAATAATCAGGGCTTCCACCAACAGCACTATAAATATCAGTTGCGTTGTTTTTATAATCATAAATTATGTCCGAAATATAAATACCATTATAAATAACTTCAAGCCTTTGGTCAACACTATCAATAGCTTTTATTAATTCATTCACTTTTATGCTGTCGTTAAAACGATAACCCCATATAAAAGATTCAGGCAAACTATCGTTATTAAAATCAACAACCATAAAAACTTCGCTATTACCGCTACCTGACCAGTAGTTTATGTGATTGGAAGGAAAAGAAATGGTATCAATTTCAGAAGATATTGCATTAATGCAATACAAAGAAATTAAGGAAACCATAAACACAATTTTTAAAAAAAATTTTTTCATTTTAAATGATTTTAGGTTAAACAATACAATAATTGATTTCAAATGAAATCAAAAATCATAAGCAAACCAGGCATTAAAATCTGAAGGGAAACCTGCATAGAGCATTAATCTTCAACTTTTTATCCCGAAAGCTTATCAAAAATCAAAATGGCAGGTCTTCTGACTTATCCCTGTTTTTGAAGCCTTCCCGTCTCATCCTCCGCATTTCTATCGGAGGAGGTTTAATCCTTTAGAGGACACCCTCCTTCACTAAAGTTACGGAGGATAACAGTGGCCAAGTTTTTCAAAAACAACTTGCCTGTTTCCAGGCTGGGACTTACAGCAGCGGGTACTGTTCCCGATTCACACGGGATTCCCTATTCATTCCAATTGCCGGGAAGCAACCGGAACACCATTTTGGCAGAACAAAATTAGAAATAATTTTAATATGATCAAGAAAAAGTTACTCACTTACGCATACAACAGTACCGTTTAAAGAATCTGCAACTTGCTGTGCAAGTTCCTCAAAATCATTAATTTTACGTTTTTTTGCACAGTCTTCCATAATCCTGATATTCGTATCTCCTGGCGATTTTTCGTAGGTAATAGTGCACGTAACACACTTCTTACATGAAGGCAACACGCTGCAGGAAACCATTAAAAGTATTATTATGAAGTAGCGCATTTGGAAAGCATTTTTGTTAATAAATATTTTATATACAATTTTAAGCAAAATAATTTATTTTTATTCTTTTATTTATAGAAAAATGAACCCCAAAGAAGCCAAGCAACGAATCGACAAGCTGCGGAAAGAGATTGAACAGCATAATTATCAATATTATGTATTATCAAAACCATCTGTCAGCGACTTTGAATACGACATTTTAATAAACGATTTACAGGAACTTGAAAAAAGGTTCCCTGAATATGCCGATTCGAGCTCTCCTACCCAACGCGTTGGAAATGATATAAATATAGATTTCGTGCAGGTTGAACACAAATATCCAATGCTTTCATTAGGCAATACATACTCCCGTGAAGAAGTAACCGATTTTGACGCACGGATAAAAAAAATCATAGGAAATGATTATGAATATGTTTGTGAATTAAAATATGACGGAGCCGCTATAAGCCTTACCTATAAAAACGGAAAATTATTAAGGGCTGTGACCCGCGGCGATGGGACAAAGGGCGATGATGTCACTGCGAATGTTAAAACAATCAAATCTATTCCATTACAATTATCCGGTAACAATTATCCCGAAGAATTTGAGATACGGGGCGAAATATTTATTCCAGTTGAAAAATTCAATGAGATGAACAAACAGCGCATTGCCGAAGGAGAACAACCATTTGCTAATCCACGAAATGCCGCTTCGGGAACATTAAAGATTCAAAATTCGGCTATTGTTGCCAGGCGGCCATTAGACTGTTTTTTATATTTTTTACTTGGAGAAAGATTATCCTATGATTCCCATTACGAAAACCTTGTAAAAGCAAAAGAATGGGGGTTAAAAATACCCGAACACATAAAAAAATGCAAAAACATTGATGAAGTTTTTGATTTTATAGAATATTGGGATAAAGAACGTAAAAACCTGCCTTACGATATTGATGGAGTTGTTTTAAAAATCAACAGTTATAACCAACAGGAAGAATTAGGTTTTACTGCTAAATCGCCACGCTGGGCAATCGCTTATAAATTTAAAGCCGAGCAGGCAATTACGCGCTTATTATCAATTGATTATCAAGTTGGAAGAACAGGCGCTATTACACCTGTGGCAAATCTCGAACCGGTTCTGCTTGCCGGCACAACTGTTAAAAGGGCCTCCTTACATAACGCCGACCAGATTGAACTACTTGATATACGCATTGGGGATATGGTTCATGTAGAAAAAGGAGGAGAAATAATTCCAAAAATTGTTGGTGTAGATAAATCGCAACGCTATACCGATAGTGAACCTCTGAATTATATTAAAAACTGCCCCGAATGCAATACACCATTAATAAAAAATGAAGGCGAAGCTAAACATTATTGTCCCAACGAATATGGCTGCCCGCCTCAAATAAAAGGCAAAATAGAGCATTTTATTTCAAGAAAAGCCATGAATATTGCCGGCGCTGAAGCTACCATAGACCTATTATTTAATAATGGTTTAATTAAAACTATTTCAGATTTATATCACCTAAAAAAAGACGATTTACTTAAACTTGAAAGATTTGCTGAAAAATCGGCTAACAACCTTATAAAAAGTATCGAAGAATCAAAAAAAGTCCCTTTTCACCGGGTTTTATTTGCAATTGGGATTAGATATGTAGGTGAGACTACTGCAAAAGCCCTTGCCAGTCATTTTAAATCGTTAGATGCTCTAAAAAATGCAACATTTGAAGAATTAACCCAAGTTGAAGAAATTGGTTCGGCAATTGCAGAAAGTATTATTTCCTTTTTCAAAAACGACAATAATATAAAAGTGATTGAAGAATTAAAAAAAACAGGTTTACAAACCACTGTTACAAAAAATGAAGTGACAAGCAACAAATTATCCGGAAATTCATTTGTTGTTTCAGGCACATTTACATTTCATTCCAGGGAAGAAATAAAAAGCCTTATTGAAGAAAACGGGGGCAAAAACCTTAGTTCAGTATCTTCATCAACCAATTTTATTATTGCAGGCGAAAACATGGGCCCTGCAAAATTGGAAAAAGCAAAAAAATTAAATATACCTATCATCTCCGAAAATGAATTTTTAGAAATGATTAAGTGATTTTTCTACTTCATAATTCAAACATTTTTTTAATTTTGAACAGTGATACCATTTGAAAAAATACGTTTAGACCTTGCCGGGCGGATATTGAAAAAACGCCTTAAAAAAGTATTCCGGCAAAAAAAGGTGTTTAATTTCAATAATGCTGAAAACGCCGGGATTATTTTTACTTCCGAAAATGAAACCGACTGGTTGGAAAACAAACCTTTTATTGAATTTTTAAACGAAAAAAAAATAAAAGTTACTGTACTGGTCTTTTTAAAAAATAAAAAACTGGTAAATTATTATTCTCAGCTGCAAAAAATTAATTATTTTACTAAAAAAGGCACATCGCTATTCTTTATTCCAAATGACGAACATGTTGTGCAATTTTACAAAAAAGAATTTGATTTATTAATAGACCTGAGCATGGTCCATAATTTTCAGCTTTCGTTTATTACAGCTATGTCAAGGGCGCACTTTAAAGTTGGTTTAAGAAATGAAATAAATCAATATTATGATTTTATGATCGATTTGGGAAATATAAAGAATAAAGAAGTTTATTTTAACCAGCTAAAACACTATTTATCTATAATTAATTAAACCAAAAACTATTTATGATTAAAAAACTTAAAGGCACCGGAGTTGCTATAGTTACCCCTTTCAGAAAAGATGGCAGCCTTGATTTTAATGCATTGAGAAAATTAGTAAATTTTTTAATTGAAAACGGGGTTAATTACATTGTAGCGCTTGGTACAACAGGTGAGTCGGTTACCTTAAGCAAAGATGAAAAAAGCGCTGTTATAAGTATAGTAAAAGAAACAATAAACGGGCGAATACCATTAGTTGTAGGAATAGGGGGCAATAATACAAGAGAAGTAATTAACACAATTAATTGCACCGATTTTGAAGGTATAGATGCAATTCTTTCTGTAGCCCCATATTATAATAAACCATCGCAGGAAGGAATATATCAACACTATAACGCCATTGCACAAACCAGCCCGGTACCGGTAATACTTTATAATGTTCCCGGGCGTACAGGGGTAAATATAACTTCCGAAACAACTTTACGGTTGGCAAAACTAAAAAATGTCTGTGCTATTAAAGAAGCTTCAGGCAATTTGATGCAAATCATGGAAATTATTAAAAACAAACCTAAAAGTTTTTTGGTAATATCGGGGGATGATTCTTTAGCTCTGCCAATAATTATGTTAGGTGGTACAGGAATAATTTCAGTTATTGCAAATGCTTTGCCTGCAGAGTTTTCGTCAATGGTTAGGTTAGCTGTTAATAAAAAATACGATGAAGCTATTGAGTCAAACAATAAGTTACTGGAAATGTATTCATGGCTTTTTGTCGAAGGGAACCCATCTGGCATAAAAGCTTCGTTAAGCATATTAAAAATTATTGAAAACAACCTTCGCTTGCCTCTTGTCCCGGTAAGTAAAAAAACCTACCAAAAATTAGAAGAATTGATTCAAATAATAAAAAAATAATTGCGTTATATGCCATATGATTAATTCAATAAAAAATATTTTACACAAAGAGTCAGAAGCTGTTAAAAGCATACCTGTTACTGACGGCTATGAAAAAGCTGTGGATATTATTTTTAATAAAATTCATCAAAACAAAGGAAAAGTAATATGCAGCGGAATGGGAAAAGCAGGGCAAATTGCCATGAATATCTCAACTACCCTTAGTTCTACAGGAACCCCTGCTGTTTTTATACATCCCAGTGATGCACAACATGGTGACCTGGGTGTTATACAGGAAAATGATGTTTTATTGCTGATATCAAATTCTGGAAAAACCAGGGAAATTATTGAATTAGTTAAGCTTGCATATAGATTATATAATAATTTGCCTGTGATTGTTATAACCGGAAATCCCGAAAGCCCATTGGGTGAAACTGCTAACATTGTTATCCCGACCGGAAAACCAGATGAAGTTTGCCCCCTAGGATTAACCCCTACAACCTCTACTACAGTTATGACAGTAATTGGGGACATATTGGTTGTTTTATTAATGCAAAAAATACAATTTACCCACGCAGATTATGCCTTAAGGCATCATGGTGGTTATCTGGGAGAAAAATCGAGAAATAACAGTAAGTAATAATTTGTTTGAGTATAAAATGGATATTAAAAAATTGCAAAACTATTCTGATATAAGAGGAATAGTAGTTACCAATGAAAGAAACGAAGAAATAAATTTTACAAAAGAGATTGCAGCTAAACTCGCAGATGCATTTACTTCCTGGTGTGGGGGGAAAAATAAAACAATATCAAAAATTGCTATTGGCATGGATTCCCGCTTACTTGGCGAAGAATTAAAAAAATCAACAATAGAATGTCTTCTTAATAAAGGTATAGATGTTATCGATTGTGGCCTAACCATTACTCCGGCACTATATTACGCTATAGATACCAAAATTGCCGATGCCGGGATCATGATTACTGCCAGTCACCTCCCATATAACAGGAACGGAATGAAATTTATTACCAGGGAAGGCAGTATAAACTATAACGGTTTAAATGAGATTATTGAAATAGCCAACAACCCGGGTATAATAACTGGTTTACAAAGAGGCACATTTGAGATAAAAGAGATTAATACTCCTTATTCAGAAAAGATTAAAAACTTCATTATTAATCAGGTAAGCCCTGAAAACAATTCACATAAACCACTCGAAAAATTAAAAATTATTATTGATGCGGGGAACGGGGCAAGCGGATTTGTAAGTGATAAAATATTTTCCAGCCTTGGCGCAGATACTTCAGGAAGCATTAATTTAAACCCGGACGGGAATTTTCCCGACCACGAACCAAATACCGAATCGGAGGCAGCATTAGAATCGCTTCAAAAACAGGTACTCGAAAAAAAAGCTGATATTGGAATTTTGTTTGATTCTGATGCAGACCGCTGTGCTTTTGTAAGCAATAACGGGAAAAAATTACTTCACAACAACCTTATAGCGCTTATATCAATCATTGTTCTCGAAGAAAACCCAAAAGCAACCATAGTAACCGATTCCATTACTTCTGACGAATTATCGTCATTTATATACAAAGAACTTGGAGGAAGGCACCATAAATTCAGGAGAGGTTATAAAAGGGTAATAAATGAAGCTATACGATTAAACAACGAAGGAATTGATTGTCCTCTGGCAATCGAAACATCCGGCCATGCAGCTTTTAAAGAAAACAATTTTATTGATGATGGCGTTTTTCTTGCTGCAAAAGTGGTATCATATCTCATGAAATTGAAAATAAAATCTAATGGAGCATATGAAAATCTTTATAACAGATTTAATTATTCTAAGGAATCAATCCAGTTCAGGTTAAAAATTAAGTCAGAAAATATTGAAACCGAATCAAACCGGATAATCCAGACATTTAAAAAGTTTTCTGAGAATGTTCCAGGATGGAAAATCGTTATTAATAATTTTGATGGGGTACGTATTACAGCAGATAAATGTTTTGGTGATGGCTGGCTCATTTTAAGACTATCTATACATGAACCGGTTGTAGTTTTACATATAGAATCCGGTTCAAAAAAAGGTATTAGTATCCTTCTAACAAGGGTTGATAAATTACTTTCGAAAATAAGTTCAGTTGATATTTCAAGTATTAAAAAGTATATTGCACAGAACTAAACAATTTATATTAACCATAAATACTTTAGGATAGATATTCCTCTCTCCTCTTTTGTTTCTTAATTACTTTTCCATTGTCTTTAAAACGGCATCGAATGCAGGCTTTGGCTGGCAGTACCTGTCGAACAGCATGGGATAATCTGAGCGGCCGGTTATAGGCCAGTAATTACGCCAGGATTGTCCGTCATGAACTGCCCAAAAAGTAATCCTTCCAAATATATCTCTATGTTCCTTAAAATAGTTGAATAACTCTACATAGCGCTTTGCCAGATTTTCTTCAACAGTATCCGGAAGTCCGTTCGGATAAGGATTGTACTTTTTCTGCGTTTCTTCATCAAAAGAGGAAAGAGGAACAATAGTAGAATCAACCGGATAAAATGGCAGAATACCAATATCCAGTTCTGTAACCATTAGTTTTATATCTAATTTACTTAATTCCCTGACATAACTATCAAGCAAATACATCTTCGGATAATCCAAAAACCAATGTCCCTGAATGCCAACACCGTCCACCCGAACACCATTTGATTGCAGTTTCCGGATAAGTCGGATTACACCTTCAGTTTTTGGGCTGAATTCATAATCATACTCATTGTAATAGAGTTCCGCTTCCGGGTCGGCCTCGCGTGCAAATTCAAACGCTTTTTGCACATAGTCTTCACCGATTATTTCAAACCATTTGCATTTTCTGAAAGAACCATCTTTCATGATGGCTTCGTTAACAACATCCCAGCCATGGATGCGTCCCTTATAACGCCCCATCACTGTATAAATATGCTCTTTCATTCGTTCAAGAAGTGCGCTCCGGCTCAAGGGATTACCTGATTTATCCTGAAACACCCAGTCGGGTGTCTGATGAAACCACACCAAAGCATGAGCAATAATATGCATATTATGCTTTTCACCAAAAGCTACATACTGGTCTGATGCTTCGAAATTGTATCGGTCAGGTTCGGGATGAATTTCTTCCCACTTCATTATGTTTTCCGGGGTAATACTGTTAAAATGCCTGGCAACAAGTTCCATAGCTTTGGGTTCCTTACCAGAGATCTGCTCAATATTAAGCGCTGCACCGATATAAAAATCGTTTTGAAAGACCTCTTTCAAAACAGGTTTTTCCATTGTATTGATTTTTTAAGAATGTTTTTCTTTCAGTCGTTTATATACATCTTCAAGTGAGCCATTAAACGGGCCAGGGGTTTCCATTTTTATGGAAACCAGAGCGGCAGCAAATTTCACTGATTCTGCAATTCCGTGATCCAATCTGTGCGAAAGGTATGCAACGAAGGTTGTATCCCCTCTACCTGTTCTGCCAGAGACATTACTATTAGAAAATTTCTCATAGTATGTTTTTCCATCTACACGAGCTAATACACCCTCTGATTGTGTGATCATAATGTCAGAACAACCCCATGATTCGATTATAATTGCGGCTTTCTCCAAATCATCTGTGCCGGTGAGAAGTTTGGCTTCCAGAACATCCAGCTTTAATTTATCCATCATCGCTGCAATTTCTTTTTTATCAGCAACATCACTATACTCATGATTTTTGGTCACAGGATTGATATGGCGAACGAAACTTTGCATATCAACCGATAGACTTGGATAGTTTCTGGCTTTTAGACCTTTCATTAGTGCCATATCGAATTCTGTATCGGATATCCCAGCCAGATGGACGCAGGTTGAGTCCAGTTCCGGAACATCTTTGATGTCAATTATTCCGGCAGATTTAATAAGAGTCATTGTACGCTCATCCATATTTTCGGACTCGTGAACTACCCGATTGTACGAAGTTTCTTCGCTGGGAATGAGATAACAATCCACACCTAGATCTTTCATAGGCTGAAGAATATGCTCGTCTTTTGGAGACATTTTGACAACAGCAGCAACTTTTTTACCTACTTTAGCTGCAACCATGGCTCCGCATAAAACAGCGCTTCCGGGAGCGACTTTTGCTTCTTGACCAAAATGTTTAATTTCATCGTAGCACATGTGCCCAATAAATGTTATATCATATTTTTTACTCATATTTTAATTTTGATTTTGATTATTTCTTAAAATCACATATTCCTTATACTTGGTGCAAGCCTGTTATTTATCTTCCGAACCGCTTATCAACCAGGGATAGAAAGGTATCAGGTCCTTTGGTTCAATCGTTTTGGTTTTATTCTTAGCTTGTAAATCCTTGATATGATTTATCACGAGGTGGCTCCAGACAGCACCAGGCCGAGGATAGGCCGCAACAATGTAATGCGGGCCTTTCTCTGTTTCACCAGCTTCCTGTTCCATTTCAGCCCTAAGGTTATCAGGAGTTGTGAGAGTATTTGCATAACCAAAGACAACACGGTCCATATGTTTATAAACCTCTTTACTTTCCTCAACCATTCCGTAATAATCTAATAATTGGGCGAACACATAATTCGAAGTTGTATAAACATCTTGTCCTTGTTCCGATTCAACTGCTTCTCCATCCTTTGTTTTACACATAGCCCAACCCATAAATGCTTTATTGGTATTGTATATAGTTCTCAGAATTTTTTTCACACGTTCTTCAGGAATAGACTGAGGTTCCCCAATGGCGGTTAAATACCATAATGCATCAAGCTGATTAGTCCAAACATCGGTATTTGTATTTCCTGATTTTGGATCGTAACAAGTGACATAATATTCCAGTTTTTCACCTTTTTTATTGGTATCTTCACGCCACAATTGCTCAAAACTGTTCCAGGCTTTATCATATATTTTCTGGATATGTTGCTCATCTTCTTTTTTGCCAAGCATTTGTGCCATCTTTATTAACGCCTGGCAACCACCGAGGAATTGAGTGGCATCATAAGCATCTGCCCCGAAAAGAACAAGGTTGTCAAAAGTATTCTTTACATCGTCAGGATTTCCTTCAGGAATTCCGTCGCCGTCAAAATCAAGTTTTAACAGTGATTCCAATCCAAACTTCATTGTTTCCCAGTTTGATTTCAGAAATTCTATATCACCGGTAAATTTCACATTTCTTAGCACACGCATCATGAGTTTTGGATACAGATCAACCCAGTAATTATTATTATACCAGGCATAATCGCTTACATTGCGCAGAGGATGTCCCTTTGACAACATGCATACGTCATGGGCAACACTGCCCAGAGTTTTAAAATCATCACGGATTTGTGTCAACTTTTTACCTTCATACTCTTCCGGATTTTCTTCAAAATGCATCCTTGCTTCAACAAACGAGGCATGATGGTGATACCATCTCGGAGTAGGATCAACGGCATTGATAGAATCAATAAACGCCTGGCAAAGATCTTTTTCTACTTTTGGGAACAGCATCAGAAGTACCATTGAGTACCAATCAACATCCGATGGATCAATATATGAATAATCGAAACATTCGAGGAAGCGTGCCTGTTCTTTGCCGTTTTCTTCTATCCAGATATTTGCGTTTGAAAGCGGAAAATGGAGCTCATTCAGCATTAATCTTGTCAAACGCATTGCTCCTTCAAAATCATCCTTATATGAAGGTGTGGTATAAATTGAATTAAAAATACGTTCCTGAATTGCCAGTGTTACCTTCCACCACTGTGGGTAGCTTTCAAGAGCGATCTTTACCATATCAAAAGCGCGGGTTTCAGCATTTTTAAAATTCTTGATGTATTTTCTGTTAAATGTCTTCCCATCAATATATTCCTGAACAGGAAAGTCAAGAACAACGGCAAAAGGAATAGTTTTTGATTCACCCGGTTGAAGAGTCATAGTTAGACTTACAGCAGCGCCATAATCCCTTCTTTTAACTGGCCCGCATTTTTCATAAAAATTACCATTTCCCGTAATAAGAAGATCGCCAGCGTATTTGTTCAATAAAAAATAAGGTTGGGTATCTACCGCAACTCCGGGAACGTTAGGGACTGCAATTACCATCTTGTTTTCAGTTTCTGTACTGCCCATAACTACACCACAAATGCCATTCATCTCAAATGCTTCATGTTTCTGTCCGGAAATAGCTGCACTGCTCACAAAAACACTATCCTGATCTGTAGGCTTAAGCTCTTTTTCCTGTAAATTGACCAAAGAAGGCCGTGGCACGACTAAAGTATATTCCTGTTCCTCATTTGTGATATTTTCTACAATAAATTCCTCAACGCTAATTGGCATCAATGTATGTTCATTACCCGACAATAATGGTGAAATCAGTCTTCTTGTTACTTTCACATCCTCTAGGGTGTATTCAATTTCCAAAGAAGGAGTGGCAATGGTCATCTTAATATTTTCTTTGTCGATAGGTTCGGGATAGTAATTTTTCAGTGCCGGGATATCGTCAGACTCAGTTTCGCCAGTCGGCAGTTGTGTTAATAATGTGTTTCCCTCGTAAGTGCTTATATATGGAGCAGAGCCAAATTGGACCGCTTTTTGGTTTAACAAGATAAGACGTCCGGCGTCGTTCAGTCGATTATATAGTCCGTAAGGAGAAATTCCAATAGAACAAGTCGGGGCTCCTTGCAAAGCAACTGTATGCGGAAATTGTAAACATTTTGACATGCCCTGAAAATGCACTGTCATTTTGTTTTTTTCGTATATTTCGGTAATCTGAGGACCTGATATTGTATAAATATCTTTAATATTGAATGAATTGGATTTAGACATTTTTTTTGATTATTAAATTTTTGATATGGCCAGTTCCAATGGGTTCCGGCTTTACAATTAAAAACCGGGTGTTGTAATAAAACTCAGAAGTATTACTGACACCCGGAATATTTATTTTCATGATTTGCATGATAAGGTAGCTATACTAGCACTTTCCCTGCCATACATTTACATTTTTCTTCTTTTTTTCCTTTGCTGGTTCAGCATCAGGTTCTTCAGGAATATTTTTTTCTGCACTTAAATCAATAGGCATCTTTGTTGTTGGATAAGGTTTAATTTTACCAAACAATAAATCTGCTGAAACCCTTATTGAATCAGGAGTACCAGAGAAATTACATACAACAGCATCTGCAACAGTGGTTGTCCCTTTCCTGTATGGGAAATTGGTAACAACAACTACATTATGTCCGGCTTTTTTAAGAGCTTTAACAAGATGTGTGTTATTTCCCCGTTTCTCAATACGTGCATAATAGTTAGTCATAACAACCAAATCAGCTTCTTTAGCTAATCTTAAGGCTTCTTCAACATCTTCTTCAGAAGCATGAAATGCTGCATCGTCCAGAATAAGATTGGTAGAATGTTTGGTCATCTGTTCGCAGAACATATGGGCATGACTGTACATATCTTTTCCAAGAAACTCATAAGGGATGCATTGTTCAATAACAAGAATTTTCTTGTCTTTGCTTAGTGGTAGTAGTTTTTTATCATCGCGAACAACAAGTAATGCCTTGTGAGCTACTTCCCATGAGAAATCAATGTTTACTTTATCTCTGACAATAGCAGTTGTTTGCTTTGGATCCATTTTACCTGCTTTTTTAAACAACCCCTGGTCATACTTTCTAATGAGCTGACGACGCACAGCATCGTTTACTCGTTCTTCAGAAAGTTCGCCGGTTTCTACAGCTTTTTTAATTCCAAACAGGCACTGTGAACGGGACTCATCGTCAGCCTTAAGCAAAATGTGGTCTACACCTGCTTTAACAGCCATTGCGCATGCTTGTGGAAGAGGCCATTTTTTCAAAATAGCTGCCATACCAATGGCATCGGAAACAATTATGCCTTTAAATCCCATTTCACCTCTTAAAAGATCAGTAAGTATTTTTTTCGAAAGAGTAGCAGGATATTCTTCATCATATGCAGGATAAATAGTATGGGCAGTCATAAGAGCAGATGCTCCTGCGTCAACACCTGCCTGAAAAGCGGCCAGTTCGACTTCCTGCATACGTTTTTTATCGCCGCGACATCTATCAAGTACATCATGCGCATCAGTAGCGGAATCGCCACGACCGGCGAAGTGTTTAATAGTTGCGGTAATACCAGCATCCTCATAACCACGAACTGTTGCGGCGATAAACTTTGAAATAACTTTAACATTATCACCAAATGAGCGAACACCGATTTCCGGATTTAACGGATTGATATTCACATCACAAACCGGGTGATAGAACTGTGTTACACCGATAGCGGCCATTTGACGGGCCATCAGGTTAGCTAATTTATAAGCAAGGTCAACATCACCGATTGCTGTTATGCCCATTGGGGGTGGAAATTGTAGAATCCTGCCAGCAGAATAGTCATTTTTAAAATCGCCTTCCATATCAATAGTAATATGAAGAGGAATTCCTGAAGGCCTGTTCATTGCAATTTCCTGAAGTTTGTTTAGTGCTTCAGTAAGCTCTTCAGGTGTCACACTTATACCAAAAGCGCGGGAGTCGAACCAGGTATGCGCGATATCGAAATAATCCTTTGGTTTTTCAAAGTTAGGATCGACCTGCGAACGTCCCCAGTATAGATTCTTGCATGTTTCTAATGCGTATGGCTCAAGACATAGACCTCCTGCTTGTAGTTTGGTAATCTGTTCAATCCCTGAGGGCGTTGGAATGGCTCCACGCCATGTGAAGGTAAGTATCTGGCCACATTTCTCCAGCAAACTCATTTTAGCGATTTTCGCTGCAACAAAATCATCTCTTTCTTTTGACATAATTTATCTCCTTAAAATTTTTATTATTAATTGTTTAGCACTATATTGCAATCGGTTGTTATCACAAGCCGCGAATTTATAATTTATTTATTTATTCGCAAAAATTTTTTCAATAATTCTATTATATTTGAGTATCACACTATTTGTTATAATGTTTTAATTTTTTAGTATCAGACCTTAAAAAATTTATCAGTTTAGAATGAACAATAAATATTGATTTTAATTTACAATATAACACTTTTTTGCATAAATTTTTCTAAAAATTATTCAATTTTAATTGTAATTAAATTTTTGATTAGTAAACAAATAAAATAATTCACTAATTTTTATCGTTGTTTATACATAATGTAATAAAAACAAAACTATCATGAAAAAATCACTTTTTTTATTTTTTATTTTCACCATTTCAGGATTTATTTTTTCAATCCAGGCAAAAAATCCTTATAAACAAATTGAATCAATAGACAGCGTTAGCTTCTTTTATAAATGGAAACCCTCGGTATTTGCAAAAAAAGATAGTCCATTAATGCTTCTTTTAAAAATTAAAAACGAAAACGAGCATTCTGTAAATGTCATATTTACAGTTGATTATTTTTGGCAGGCAAAAAGGCAGGCTTCAAGCGATGAAAAGCAAATATGTATTAAACCAATGAAATCAAAAAAAGGAAGGATAGGAAAATTAGGTTTTGATACGGGAAGCCTTACTAATGAGCAAATTTTAAGCGATGATTTTATTGTTGAAATAACAGGAATAAATATCGAAAAAACCGATTATTGCATTAAGGATAAGTCAAAATAACATAAAAAAAAGATGTATAAAAAGTAAAACATTTATCTCCATTGCGATACCTCATTACCTCAAATATTATTTAGATTGCTTGTAATATCATTTTGGACTTTTTATACATCCTCTTATAAAATTTTAATCTCTTTTAAACCAAACACTCATTTCGCCAACACCCCGGTTCGACCATAAATAATAAGGGATTAGATTTAGCTGGGTTTCTTTCATTTCAGTATCCGAAGCCCGGGTATAAACCATGCATTTGACAAAATTTATCGGGTTTGAAATTATTGTTTTCTTTTCAATCGCATATTGAATTTTATCTGGAATTATAACTTGGGACAATTTTTCAAAATTATCAATTTCCTCAGCACAATAAACAAAAGGGCCATATTCTATTGCCACCTGGTTAGCAACCTCCTCAACCTTTTCATTGGCAATAACTTGCTTAACATAAAATGGAAATGTAATTTCAATCTCATCTTTTATATTCCATTTTTTTGTTATTTCAATATATCCATCCTGAATAGATTTAAAATATTCTTCACCATTTACTTTTACTTCAATTTTATACTCATCATTATTTAAATAGTAATACAAGTCGCCAGGAACTGCAATATTTTGAGCCCATCCTGGAATACGGAGTTTTATTGTAAATATTTTCTTCTTTTCCGGACTAATATTTATTTTAATATTGCCCTGCCAGGGATAATTGGTTTCCTGGTTAACATTAACGCTGGTATTTTCAACCATTATTTTAGCATTATTTGACATATAAAGATTTATATACAAACTGTCTTTATTTACCGCATAAACCAAACCCGGAACTGAAGGAATAAAGCGTATTAAATTAGTTGGGCAACACGAACAATCGAACCAGTGCTGCCGTGTGCAAGACCCCATATTGAATGTATATTTACCGTCAGACTCGAGGGGGTTTGGATAAAAGAAATTATTTCCATCAACTGAAATTCCTGCAATCAGGGCGTTATATAAAGTCCTTTCAATTACATCGTAATACTTTGATTTCCCGGTAAGCAAAAACAACCTGTGGTTCCAGTAAACACTGCCTATTGCCGCACAGGTTTCACTGTATGCAGAGATATTGGGCAGTTCATAATTATCTCCAAAAGATTCACCTTCATGTCTTGCGCCAATACCTCCGGTAATATACATTTTTTTATTCACCATGTTTTTCCACAAATTGTTAACTGCGTTTAAATAATCTGCATCGCGATAAATAGCTGCAATATCAGTCATGCCGGCGTACATATAAACCGCTCTCACGGCATGCCCAACAACTTCATCCTGCATAACAACGG
>JAFGSZ010000011.1 GCA_016934395.1 Bacteroidales bacterium | reverse complement strand
ACCTGGTGGCGGAAAT
Source organism: Bacteroidales bacterium (assembly GCA_016934395.1). Classification (GTDB taxonomy): domain Bacteria; phylum Bacteroidota; class Bacteroidia; order Bacteroidales; family UBA10428; genus JAFGSZ01. The sequence goes on along the minus strand of JAFGSZ010000011.1, from coordinate 8,191 downwards.
GGCCTTCGCTCTTCCTGGCCCCTCCCTGTATTGTTCCACCGGAACAATCCTTTGCGGTCGGTCCTGCCACCCGGGTAAATATTGATATTTTAGTAATTTGTGCGCATGAGAGGACTCGAACCTCCACGCCCGAGAGCACTGCCTCCTGAAGACAGCGTGTCTACCAATTTCACCACATGCGCAACAATATTTATAAAGAACAATAAATTGAAAAAATCATTTTGTAATCGGACTGCAAATTTAAAAATTTATCTAATAATTCAGCAAAAAAAATGTGCAATAAAAAAAAGACCGGCAATATCTGGTTTGCCGGCCTCCTAACCCTATGAAAAATTAAATCTGCTATTTATTATTTAGCGCCTGTATTCCTGTATAATCCTTTTTAATTCGTTCAATTTTAAGGATCTTATATTTTCCTTTCTCCCGCGCATCCGTGCGGCTTTTGCTTGGAACATAATCAACCCAGGCAATAAAATAATTCAAGGCGTTTTCTTCCAGAGGTTCGGTTCTTATCCAATCTACATCTTCGTTACGCAAAGCATAATTGTCATGGTTGTAATGCCAGACATCCACATAATATGATCTTGGATTTAACCTGCTGAAGGTAACTACACCCTGTGAATTAGTAATCCCTTCTACCAGGGGATTTGTTTGTTCATCCCAATCATAAAGACTGGGATATAATATTATACTGGCGTCGCTGACGGTATATTCATCATAATATTCAACAACAGTAATTTCCAAAGTGGTAGGATATAGTATTTCAATTTGCAGGTATGCTTCATCATAAGCCCGGCCGTTCCTGAACACTGTTAAAGAAACCGTATAAATACCATAATAATTATAGGCATGGCTGGGATTGACAGCATTTGAGTATGTACCATCACCAAAGTCCCATTCGTAATAATCTGCATCCTGCGATCTGTTGGTGAAATAAATAAATTCTCCTTCATCTGCTTCAACATCAGATGCCACAAAATCTGCGTATGGCGTGTTATCACAGCTGGCAAATAGTAAGAGAATAATTCCTGTTATTAATATATGTACTTTCATAATGTTTTAATTTTGGGTTGAATATTCTAACAGTTCCAAATAATATGCCAAAACTAATTTCAATACGAAATTAACTTTCAGCAGTTACATTAAGGTTTGAAATTAGTTCATCTTACCTGTTATATATTGTAAATCCGGGAATAGATTTTTGGTTTAGATTATTTTTAATAAATCTCTTTTCCATGAAATAATCAAAAGCAAAGTGGATGAAATTAAGCTCAGGTTAGCAAATTAATTTTATATCTTTGCATTTCATTTAGAAAAAATTATTATTCCATGATTAAAATTACATTTCCCGATCACTCGGTTCGAGAATATAATGAGGGTGTTACGGGATTAGATATAGCAAAAAGTTTAAGTAACAGTCTGGCAAAAGAAGTAGTTTCTGTTAGTGTAAATGACGAAATCTGGGATGCCTCCAGGCCCATTGATCAGGATGCCACTGTTACCCTGCATAAATTTAACGAACCTGAAGGGAAATATGCGTTCTGGCACTCCTCCGCACATCTTATGGCCGAAGCTTTAGAAAATCTGTATCCGGGCATTAAATTTGGTATAGGCCCGGCCATCGATAATGGATTTTATTATGACGTTGATCCGGGCGACGGAATTGTTATAACCGATGCAGATCTGCCCAAAATTGAGGATAAAATGAAAGAACTGGCGAGCCGGAAAAATCAATTTTCAAGGAAAAAAATTACTAAGAAAGAGGTGGTTGATCTGTTCAGGAAAAAAGGCGATGAATATAAACTCGAATTAATCAACGAACTTGAAGATGGTACCATTACAATATATGAGCATGGTACCTTCACTGATCTTTGCCGTGGCCCGCATCTTCCTGATACCAGTTTTATTAAAGCAATTAAATTATTAAATGTTGCCGGAGCATACTGGAGGGGAGACGAAAAAAGAAAACAACTTACCCGGATTTACGGGATAAGTTTTCCAAAACAATCTATGCTGGATGAATATTTGGTAATGCTTGAAGAAGCAAAAGCACGGGATCATAGAAAAATTGGCAAGGAGCTCGAATTATTTATGTTTTCTCAAAAAGTGGGAATGGGCCTGCCGATGTGGTTACCTAAAGGAGCACAACTGCGGGAACGACTGGAAGGTTTTTTAAAAAAAGTACAGGTAAAATATGGATACGAACCTGTGATAACTCCGCACATCGGACAAAAAGAGCTATATGTTACTTCGGGTCATTATGCCAAATATGGCCAGGACTCATTCAAACCCATCAGCACTCCGGCCGAAGGCGAAGAATTTCTTTTAAAACCGATGAACTGCCCTCACCACTGCGAGATTTACAAGCATAAACCCAGATCTTATAAGGATCTGCCTCTAAGGTTTGCTGAATTTGGAACGGTATACCGATACGAACAAAGCGGGGAACTGCATGGTTTAACAAGGGTTCGCGGGTTTACCCAGGACGATGCCCATATTTTTTGCCGGCCCGATCAGGTCAAAGGTGAATTTATAAAAGTAATCGATATTATTTTCTACATTTTTAAAACCCTTGATTTTAAAGATTTCACTGCGCAGGTTTCTTTACGTGATCCAAACAATAAAGAGAAATATATTGGAAGTGACGAAAACTGGGAAAAAGCGGAAAAAGCTATTATTGAAGCAGTTCAGGAAAAAGGTCTTGATGCTGTAGTTGAGGTTGGTGAAGCAGCATTTTATGGACCCAAACTCGATTTTATGGTAAAGGACGCTATCGGAAGAAAATGGCAATTGGGTACCATTCAGGTGGATTATAACCTGCCCGATCGGTTTGAACTGGAATATATTGGCAGTGATGATCAAAAGCACAGACCCGTTATGATCCACAGGGCTCCATTTGGTTCACTGGAGCGATTTGTTGCTGTACTCATTGAACATACCGCCGGAAAATTTCCCCTTTGGCTAACCCCCGATCAGGCGGTGATTTTGCCAATAAGTGAAAAATTCAATGATTATGCAGAAAAAGTTTTAAAATTTCTAAATAATTCCGATATTCGCACCCTGATTGATAACAGAAATGAAAAAATAGGTAAAAAGATCAGGGATAATGAATTAAAACGAATTCCTTATCTGCTGATAGTTGGCGAGAAAGAGCAGGAAAATAATACAATTTCAGTGCGTAAACAGGGTGATGGAGACAAGGGAAATATGAAATTAGATGAATTTGTGTTATTTTTAAAAAGTGAAATTGACCAGCAATTAAGCAATAATTCAGGTTTATTAATTTAATTACATATTGGAGGGTTCAAAAATTAAAATTACTGGACAAGATTTTTATAAACGGGGAAGTTCTAGAAGAAGAGATAGCGATCAGCCGCGCTTCCGTATAAATAATGAAATAAGGACTTCAAAAGTCAGGTTAGTAGGTGATAATGTAAATCCGGATATCTATCCCTTATCAGAAGCTATTAAAATGGCCGATGAAAAGGAATTGGATCTGGTCGAAATTTCGCCAAGTGCTGATCCGCCCGTATGTAAGATTATCGATTACCAAAAGTTCTTATATCAGCAGAAGAAAAAACAAAAAGAACTTAAGGCTAAAACAGCAAAGATTATTGTTAAGGAAATCCGGTTTGGTCCCCATACCGATGACCATGATTATAATTTTAAACTGAACCATGCTAAAAAGTTTCTTGAAGACGGAGCTAAGGTAAAAGCATATGTGTTTTTTAAAGGACGCTCCATTGTTTATAAAGAAGACGGGGAGATTTTGTTGTTAAGGTTTGCTCAAGACCTTGAAGAACTTTGTAAAGTTGAGCAGATGCCAAAGCTTGAAGGGAAAAGAATGATTATGATTGTATCCCCGAAAGCCGTAAAAAAGAAAAAATAATAATTTTTATTATAAAATCGATCAGAATGCCAAAAATGAAGACGAATTCCGGAGCCAAAAAAAGGTACACACTTACCGGAACAGGAAAGATTAAAAGAAAACATGCTTACAAAAGTCATATTCTGACTAAAAAATCAACAAAACGAAAAAGGAACCTCGGTTACTTTGGAGTTGTTGATAAAGCCGACGAAAGAAATGCAAAACTTTTACTGGCTCTTAAGTAAGTAATATTTAAAATTTAGTGTTAACCAGAATGTTTTAGCTTCAAAAGTTTCCTGAAAAAGCAGGAACGCTAACCATTCAAAAACAGAGTAAAAATGCCAAGATCAGTAAATGCAGTTGCTTCAAGGCAACGAAGAAAAAAAGTTCTGAAAGAAACCAGAGGCTACTTTGGTTCAAGAAAGAATGTATGGACAGTTGCAAAAAATGCTTATGAAAAAGGTCTACAGTATGCTTACAGAGACCGCAGAAAGAAAAAAGGTGAATTCAGAGCACTTTGGATACAAAGAATTAATGCCGGAGTAAGACCCTTTGGAATGTCGTACTCAGAATTTATCGGAAAATTAAACAAAAAGGGAATTCTCTTAAACAGAAAAGTTCTTGCCGACCTGGCAATGAACCATCCCGAAGCTTTTGAAGCAGTTGTGAAAACGGTAAAATAAAATATTATTTTATATAACAAGGGAAGCATAAAGCTTCCCTTTTTTTTTATATCAATATGTAAAGATTTTTACAAATTTGTACTGAACCATTATCTTTGTCTATTAAATTGTTTATTGAACTGTATTATGAAAATAGCTTTATTAGGTTACGGAAAAATGGGTAAAGAAGTAGAGAAAATTGCCCTGGAAAGACACCATAGCATTGATTTGATTATAGACATCAATAATATGCAAGATCTGAATAAGACCAATCTTTCTAAAGTAAATGTAGCTATTGATTTTTCAACCCCCGCAAGCGCGTATGCAAATATAAAAAAGTGCTTTGAAGCACAAACACCCATTGTATCGGGAACTACAGGCTGGATGGATAAATATGATGAAATTATACAACAATGTTTAGAAAATAACCAAAGTTTCTTTTATGCATCAAACTTCAGTCTGGGTGTAAATTTATTCAGGGTACTTAATAAAAATCTGGCAAGGATAATGAACAACCACGCTCAATATAATGTACAAATGGAGGAAATTCATCATACCCAAAAACTTGATGCTCCAAGTGGAACAGCCATTACCCTGGCAAACGACATGCTTCCGCTTATTGAAAGAAAGACAAACTGGAAACTCAATGAAGAATCCTCAAAAGATATTTTAAAAATTACGGCAACCCGTGTCCCGGATGTTCCCGGAATTCATAAAATTATATACGATTCGGATGTGGATGTTATTGAAATTTCACATACAATCAAAAGCCGTAAAGGATTAGCTTTAGGAGCGGTGATGGCTGCGGAATTTATTGCAAATAAAAAGGGAGTATTCTCAATGAGTGATCTTCTTCAGATGGAAATTTAATTCTGATCTTTTGAAATTTTTTAAACGAAATAGTAAAAAAACTTATATTAAATTTAGTGCAGCTGTCCTGGTATATTCTTTATTTGTACTCTGGCTGGATAATTACTGGCTCTTTTTTGGCTTAATTATAATATTTGATGGTTTTCTCACCAAATTTGTAAACTGGACATTTTGGAAAAAAAGGCTCCCGGCAGGAAAAAAACATAAATTTACAACCGAACTTTTAGATGCCTTAATAATGGCATTAATTGCTGCTTTATTAATCAGAATTTTTGTAATCGAAGCCTATACCATTCCTACCTCATCAATGGAAAAAACCTTGCTGGCTGGTGATTATATTCTTGTGGGTAAATTAAAATATGGCCCCCGTTTACCCATTACTCCTTTATCCATGCCTTTTTCACAGAATATTTTACCCCTGGCAAAAACCAAATCATACCTCGAATGGATAAAAATGCCTTATAAACGGCTGAATGGATTAAGAAAAATTAAGAATTACGATGTGGTTGTATTTAACTACCCCGAAGGTGATACTATCGTAGCAGAATATCCTGATAAGAGCTATTATACCCTTGTCAGGCAATATGGTCGCAGGTTTATGTTAAATAATCATACAATAATTACACGCCCAGTAGATAAAAAAGATAATTATATAAAGCGATGTATAGGCATACCGGGAGATACAGTGAAAATAATTCATGGAAGGGCCGTGATTAACGGCGTGCCCGAAATCCTTCCGAAAACCACACAATTTAATTATTTTGTTAAAACTGAAGGTTCAGCAGCCGATACCCAGGTATTTAACCAGTATCAGATTGCCCTTTATGATATTAATTATAATGATTATAACTCGATATATGAAGTACCGCTTACCCTAAGCACATACAACATTATAAAACAGAAAAAAATATTTACAGGAATCAGGAGACACGAAAATATCGACCCTTCATTTTCAAAATATCAAATATTCCCGTTTGATGAAAATTTTTCCTGGACTGAAGACAACTTTGGCCCGGTTATAGTACCTGAAAAAAACAGTATAATTACACTTACACCAAGAAATATTTCTATTTATGAGAGACTAATCTCAGTTTATGAAAAAAACCATCTGGAAGTGCGAAACGACAGTATTTTTATAAATGGAACATATAATAACAGCTACCGGTTTAAAATGGACTATTATTTTATGATGGGGGATAACCGGCATAATTCAAACGATTCACGGTATTGGGGATTTGTACCTGAAGACCATATAATTGGAAAAGCCTTGTGTGTTTGGCTTTCTATAGATAAAAATAAACCTCCATTTAAGAATATTAGATGGAATAAAATGTTTAAATTCATCCAATAATTAGAATAAAACAGATACATATGAATTTCTTAAAAAGCGATTATTTTAAATTTGGGCTAGTCTCGGTACTTTATATCTTATGGGTAATCTGGTTGAAAAATTTCTGGTTTTTATTAGGACTTGGAGTAATTTTCGATATCTATATTACTAAAAAAGTAAACTGGAGTTTCTGGAAAAAAAGAGAAGGAAAAAACAGCATGCTTATTGAGTGGCTTGATGCATTAATTTTTGCTGTTATTGCTGTGACCCTGATTAATATTTTCTTGTTTCAGAATTATAAGATTCCAACCGGGTCAATGGAAAAATCTTTACTTATCGGCGATCACCTTTATGTAAGTAAAGTAGCTTACGGCCCCAGAATACCGAATACACCCCTCTCCTTTCCTTTTGCTCAACATACGCTTCCTCTTACAAAAAACACTAAATCATATGTTGAATGGATAAAACTACCTTACAAGCGATTGGCCGGATTTGGTAAAGTAAAACGGGATGACCCGGTTGTATTCAATTTCCCCGCCGGTGATACCGTTTGTGTGGAACGGCAAAATGTAAGCTATTATTCTATTGTTCGCGAACAGGCAGATAATTTAAAATACAGGGACATACAATCGGGCAAAGAACAGCGTACCAATGAAGAATATTATAATGAAGCCAGAAAACTGGTATGGCAAAATTATGAAATTGTTGTTCGTCCAATTGACAGAAGAGATAATTACATTAAACGTTGTATCGGTATTCCGGGAGATTCCATTGAAATTATAAACGGGGTGGTATTTCAAAATGGTAAAGAACAAAAAACAATTCCCGGTCTCCAATATATGTACCGGATATCCACCAACGGTACAAAAATAAATCCAAGACATCTCGATAAGCTAGGAATTAGTGAAGAGGATGCAGGCTGGGGACTGGGATATGAATTTATGAATGTTCCGCTGACCAGTGATAACGTCGAAAAAATTAAAGAATTAAAAAATGTAACCTCGGTAATACGCTATACTGCTGCTAAAGGAGTGTACGATAATAATATGTTCCCACACGATACGGCTTTTAAATGGAACCTCGATAATTACGGGCCATTTTATATCCCGGAGGCTGGAAAAACAATTAAAATAAACCTTCAAAATTTGCCTTTATTCAATCGGATTATCGGATATTATGAAGGTAATAACCTGCAGGTAAAAGACGGGAAAATATTTATCAATGGAAAGGAGACTTATGAATATACCTTCAAGATGGATTATTACTGGATGATGGGCGATAACAGGCACAGCAGCCTCGATTCAAGATACTGGGGTTATGTTCCGGAAGACCATATTGTGGGTAAACCTAAATTTATATGGCTATCGCTGGATAAAGATAAAAGATTTCCTAAAAATATCCGGATAAGGAGAATGTTTAAAGGAATACATTGAAGATTTTTGATTTTTGATTTTTGATTTT
>JAFGSZ010000082.1 GCA_016934395.1 Bacteroidales bacterium | reverse complement strand
GGATGACGTTCCTTGAATGAACACCAATGATCAATAAAAATCGTCTGGAAAATTTCCTTATCAATTCTCGGCTCTGATGGCATCTGCATAGTGTTCTTTTTGACACATCTAACGCCATTATTTCAATAACTATCTAATATATTAATTTAAAAATGGAAATTCCTATACTATCAAGTTATCATAATCCCGGTTAAGAGTTTAAAATCTAATTTTATCTTCGAAGAATTTCAAGGATGGTTGACCAAAGGATTGATTTCGGTCTTTTAGTTTTTGTAGAACGGCGATAAACGCGTTGAGGACTAGTTCTTCCAAAAGATTGGCGGAATTTTATGGAATTTTGCATGAATTTGTGATTTACTACAGCAATTCTAATTATGAAAATTTTTCGTCAATATATTGCGTTTGATTATTTTTCAAACACAACTGATTGTGTTTGAAGATGCCAAAATGAGAATTGCTGGATTTACTAGATTTTACTTGCGGTAGTCCCATGAATAATGGTATTTTTATTTATTTAACCCCTCACTATTCAGGGGCTTCTGCAAGCTATTTTCTTCCATTTTCTCACTTTTTTAGGTAACTACAGGGTAAAGGTATTGCTGGATTGGTGATACACAAGCAGCAAAGGATCATCCTTGTTATAATTTTGGGAATAGCCATCTCCCATGTGTTTTTTACCTTATTTGTTTATCAATCCAACCAGGCTCTTCACCATCAGTTTAAAAGCATCCATAATGCGGGATATCTCGCCGTTCCCAATTCACTTATTTCAGCAGAACTCTGCCGAATCATCCCGGCAATATGCGGCGCTCTTTTTTTTTCAACCACTATCGGAGCCACTCTTACCTTTTTGTCCATCGCGGCCGCATGGATTTGGATTCGTTGGGGTAAGTTCCTGCCCTACCTGATAATACCCTTCATTTGCATATGGATAATGGTCCCTTTAAAATTCTTCAATGACGGCATCCATCCCTTACTGATTGTCTGGATGATTATTGCTCCACCGATACTCTTCACCTTCACGTTTAAATGGGGTGTCCCACTTCATTGGCCATCAACCAAATATCCATGGATCATTTTATTCCCATTATTGCTGATTTTATTATGCTTCGGTACACTGGCTCGCAGCAAAAGTGATCTATTTATTGATATGCGGGATCTGTTCCTGTTTAATTCTACGGCAGGTAAATACATCAGCGACTTTTACTATAAATACACTCTTTTTCCATCTGAAGCTTTCAAATCTCTTTATCAGAAACAGCTCAAAACATGTCACATAGAAAAAATTAAAAACCACAGGTTAAAACACCAACTGGAAAATCTGCTGTGCGCCAATGATTACCTGCCGATAGCTGATGAAGCATCGGCAATAATTATTGTGAGCCTGATGAAAAACAAACTAATATTTCACAACCGGGATAGAGAAGTTTATCAAATTGGCCTGCAAACATTTTTATCTCAGCCATCGGCTGTATTGAAAAAAGTTTCAAAAAACAGTGATGCCTACTTTTTTTTCCGCCGGCTTGTAGCCATTTCTTTGCTGACGGGAATGCCAGTACTGTTGCTCTTAATACTATATAGTTGTTTTTATACACTTACTTCCTTTTTCTTTAGGCCGTCTCGATCATCAGTCATTGCATTTTTGGGATGCTTTATATTTGTGGGGTGGTTCACAATTATGCTCGGAATATACCGACATCCCCTTTGTCAAGAAAAGGATTTATCATCCAACCTCGTATCCCCTTCCTGGCAACTGCGCATCAAGGCTATTAAGACATTGATAGGGCGGAGTCTCGACATCGCCGAATATCACTTTCTACTATTAACACCCGGTAACGGATCACCATCTGAACGGTACTGGACAGCCAAAGCTCTTGGGTTTAGTAAAAAATCCGAAACATTTGCGCTTATCCATACATTTCTGGAAGATCCACACCTTAACGTTCAGTGTATGGCACTGGAAGCATTGGGAAGACGGGGCAATAAAGCAACATGGTCCACAATCTTAAATCAACTCAACTCATCAAGCAGTTGGTATGTTCAGTGGTATGCTTACAAAGCGCTCAGAAATCTTGGATGGAAACAGCGCCCATTACACTGAAAGTCGTTTGCTATGTATTCGCAGGGATTGGTTTAATCGAAATCGGTGGTGCTATGGTTTCTTCCAACTTGTCATTGCTACCCATAGTAACCGTTGGGGGGATGCGTCTCCTGGAAATGATTTGCATTCTATTTATCGTTATACACGTTGGTGGGGGGGTTACACATATAGGCCTAAAAGAAACTCAGATTTTCTCAGGGTTGATTAAAGGCGCCATCTGGTCCGCAGGAGGTGGAGTCATTGTCGGGATTGTTTTTATCGTGATGCTGCTCAATGGACTTAATCCTGTTTCGATACTGAAAGCGCCTCTGCCTGAAACTGATCATGAATTAATGCTATACTTCATGGTCGGTGGATTTATCGGCCCTATAACTGAAGAATTTTTTTTTCGCGGGGTCCTTTATTCTTTTTTTCGACAATGGGGGATGGTTATAGCTGTACTATTCAGCACCCTCATTTTTGTACTATGTCATCCGATATCAGGCAGGCTGCCTTTGATCCAAATATCAGGGGGCTTGCTGTTTGCTTTCGCTTTTGAATTTGAAAAAAACCTGATGGTGCCAATCATAGTTCATATCGTTGGAAATATAACCATATATAGTATTTTATATTTAATTGAAAAAACGTAACTATTCAGCGAAAAATGAAAAAAGTAGTAAAAAAGACTTGACAGGGTTTTAAACTAAAATTTTAATTTTTATGATTTTTTTGT
>JAFGSZ010000081.1 GCA_016934395.1 Bacteroidales bacterium | reverse complement strand
TAGTATAAAAACAAAAGATACAAAAACAGAAAGGTGTAATCGGCAAATTAATCTGCAAAGAAAATGGCAAATAGAAATGCATGATATTTGGCAACAAGAATGCAGGACATTTCATGTCAAAAATAGATAAAAATTATTCATTATTAAATATTGTTTTTCGGTTTTTCATTCTATAGCTTTTCCCATCAAGATTAATCACCTGGCAACGGTACAATAAACGATCAAGGAGAGCAGTGGCCAGAATTTCATCATCAAGCATTTGCGCCCATTGTTTTGGTGATTTATTGGTGGTAATTATAAAAGATGTTTTTTCAAAGAGCTGATTAATAAAATTGAAAAAAATAACAGCCAATTGTTTATCCATAGGGAAAAGCATAATATCATCAATAACCATAAGATTTGCTTTTAGGAGCCTTTTATAATCGGCCATTTCTGACCTGGTGTATTCTTTCATTTTGAGCATGTTTACCAGTTCATCCATAGTCCTGAAATAAGCTTTGTAGCCATTATTAACAGCATCAAAACAGAGCCCTGAAGAGAGATATGTTTTACCGGTCCCGGAAGGCCCCATAAAAACAACATTATAGATTTGATCTACCCATGTGAGTTCCCTGAGTTGGTTTAATTGAGTTTTACTAATTCCATTAACGACTGTATAGTCATAATTTTCCAAGTCATGATTTAAAGGCAGTCCTGCAAATTTTAATTGCTTTTCAATACTCTTAGCATGTCTTGTATTAGCTTCAATTTCAAAAAGCTGTGCCATGTAATCCAGGTAACTGATTTGGTTTGTTTGAGCTTTTTGAAGCACTTGCTCAAAGTTTTTTGATATGCCACTCAATTTAAACTGGCGGCAATAATCTTTAATAATCTGTATTTTTTCCATTTAATTAGTATTAGACATTAATGATTCATAATCTATTATTTGACTTGTGTTTGGTTTTAACTTATCAATATTTACCATACCCTCAGGCAAGGTTTTAATTTCATGTGTTATATTTGGTTTTGATTTTTGCTTTAAATCCTGTTGGATTTTTTTTGTAACAGACTTAAAATCAGAAGCACTGTAAACCTGTTTTTCCTGGCAAAACTCAAGGGCAGTATTTACAGCTTCTGCAGAATAGTCCTCAAAACATTTCTTTACCAAAAGCAGTTGATCTCTGATATACCTTGGCTTTGCTGCCCGCAATAGTTCAAAATACCGGGTTGCTTTTGAAGGGCTGTCGAATTTTTTTGCTATATCAATAATCATTTGATTTATCTTTTGGCTTTTATCCCTTTTATGGTCATTGTTCTTTATTGTTTCCCCCTTCCCTGTACATAGCTTATGGCGGCAAAGCTCTTTCCCTGAAAGGTTTTGAATAATAACAAAGTTATTGCTCACGATTAGTTTAACCTTGCATTCATTGCCGGTATATGTGCCTTGTGGGAGGGTGTAAAAATTACTTTTATAGTTTACTACATTATCTTTTCTGACTTTATAAAGATCGGGGCCATCAAATTGAAATTTTATAGGAATAAACCCTGTCAAATGTTCCCTCTCAATATTCCACTGATCAACAGGTGGTAATTTGGTTTTCCCGTGGGGCATGTTATTGGCCGTCCGGGACAGCCATGCATAAACTTCATCATTCAATGTTTTCAGGTCAAAGTATGAACGGTTGTAAAGAAAATTTTGTTTTACGTATTTGACTACATTCTCTACTTTCCCTTTTGATTCAGGGTCTGATTTACGGCAAAAGTAAGTTGAAAACCTCCTTTGGTTAATATATTGTTTAAAGGTTTTGGTAAGGATTATATCCCCGAAATTTTCATCATTTATAAATAAAGTATCCTGGTCATAAACTATTTCTTCTGGTATTCCATCGAAGTGCCTAAAGGCTTTTTCATGGGCTTTAATGGCCAAAGAGCTGGTAAATGGAATATCAGAAAAATAAACATATTTATACCGGGAACGGCTAAGTACCATACTGAAAAAATATACTTTCTTCCTTCCTCCGGTACTTGTTCGCATATTATACTCGCCAAAATCAACTTGTGCCTGTTTTCCAAAGGGGAGCTCTTCAACAATAAAATATTCTCTTTCCTTCTTTTGTTTTGGGATGTTATATTCCTGGCGGACCCACATTACAAAATTATACACTGTTTTTGGGTTTACAGCCGGGAAATTATTATCATATTCCTTTAACCAATCATGCATCTGAGATGCACTTGTGTCTGGGAACAGATCAAGTTTTGTTTTTACAAAATGCTCATAAGGGGCAAGTTCCCTGGAGCGGTTGGCTTGTGAGGACAGGTAAGCTTCATACTCCCTGTCATCCATGGATAAATACTTCTTAACTGTTCGCCAATTGATCCCTAAATAATCAGCGATGTAGGATATGCTATGTCCCTGGCGTTCCATTTTTTGGATTTCATGATACATAATCAACATGTTTAAATACCTTTTCATAATTACCGGTTTTAATTTCCCGGTAAAGTTGACTTTTTTTCTTTCTTTCCTTTGGTCGACGTCGACCAAAGGAAAGAAAGAAAACCCTGCATCATTGTTGCCAAAAACTATGTACTCTTATTTGCTAAAAATTGTGTAGTTTAATTTACCGTTTAGATTAAAGTGCTGTTTGTAATACTTTAACTCTCTTTCAATGTCGGAAAGTTGAGTAT
>JAFGSZ010000080.1 GCA_016934395.1 Bacteroidales bacterium | reverse complement strand
TTTTGAATACAGCACATTATAATCACATTAAAACTGTGTCATCTGGTTTTCTTATCTCTCAAACCATACTGCCATTCAGCGGGACAGATCTTCATTAGGAGAGATTGTATGTTGCATTATTCATGTTATTTTTTTTATTGTATATACCTGGATTTATTTTTATTCGACTTCTCCGTAGTCGGGTAAGATTTTAGATGCATGTGGTTCCAAATCGGGAATCCCTCCGGGATTCAAATATCCTTAAAGTTTTATATTAGTTAAACGCCTTTTTATTGTAACTCAATTTTCATCATCCTTGACTTCAAGAGGGAATTGGTTCAGCAAATCATATTATTTATTATTTTTTTATTTTTTTTTAAACTGCTTTAAATCTTGTTACCTAGTCACTTTGTCACTTTATAACTTTTTCAACCTATATTACCCTGCCCAGTTCTCCCGGTCGAGACTTCGGTATTGAATTGCTTCGGCCAGGTGGTGCACCTGAATGTTTTCCTGTTCTTCAAGATCGGCAATGGTACGCGAAACTTTTAAAATTCGGTCGTAAGCGCGGGCAGAAAGACCGAGTTTTTCCATGGCATTTTTAATTAGCTGTTTCCCCTCTTTATTTAATTCACAAAATTTTCTGAGCAAGGCAGCATTAATTTGTGCATTACAATGAACGGAATTCTGCCCGGAATATCGTTCTTCCTGTATCTTTCTTGCCCTTACTACCCGGTTTCGAACGGCTTCACTGTTTTCAGATTTCCGGATATCGGCAAGTTTTTCAAAGGGAACCGGTACCACTTCAACATGAATATCGATACGGTCGAGCAGGGGACCTGATATTTTATTCAGGTATTTCTGCACCACTCCCGGTGTACACACACATTTTTTTTCGGGATGGTTGTAATATCCACAGGGACACGGATTCATGGAAGCCACCAGCATAAAACTAGCCGGGTATTCCACACTGAACTTTGAACGTGAAATGGTAATCCTCCGGTCTTCCAGAGGCTGCCTCATTACTTCGAGCACCGTACGTTTAAATTCAGGAAGTTCATCGAGAAACAATACCCCGTTATGGGCCAGCGATATTTCTCCGGGCTGGGGATAGGAGCCCCCGCCAACCAATGCTACATCGGAAATGGTATGATGTGGTGCACGAAACGGGCGGATAGTGATCAATGAGGTTTCTTTGTCGATCTTCCCCACTACCGAATGAATTTTAGTGGTTTCAAGCGCTTCATAAAGTGAAAGGGGTGGAATTATCGTAGGCAAACGTTTCGCCAACATGGTCTTTCCCGCACCGGGAGGGCCGATCATAATAATATTATGGCCTCCTGCAGCAGCGACTTCCAACGAACGTTTTACATTTTCCTGGCCTTTTACATCCACAAAATCCACATCATATTCATTTACTTTTGCAAAAAACTCGTTCCGGGTGTCTACGATAGTTTGTTCCAGCTCTAATTCGCCACTTAAAAAATTTATTACCTGGTTAATATGGTCTACTCCATATATCTCAAGATTATTTACCACTGCTGCTTCACGGGCATTTTGCCGGGGCAGTAAAAATCCTTTGAATCCGTGTTTCCGGGCTTCAATGGCAATGGGCAAAACTCCTTTAATCGGATTTACGCTGCCATCAAGTGAGAGCTCACCCATAATCAGGTAATTCTCCAGGCCCTCGTTGGGTATTTGATTTGAGGCAGCCAGGATTCCAATGGCCAGGGGCAGGTCGTATGCCGAACCTTCTTTTCGGATATCTGCCGGTGCCATATTAATAATTACTTTTCTGCCGGGCATTTTATAACCGTTGGTGCGAAGGGTAGATTCAATTCTTTGCTGACTTTCTTTTACAGCATTATCGGGCAGGCCCACCAGGAAAAATTTTACCCCCTGGGTTACGTTTACTTCAATGGTAATAATTTCAGCATTAATTCCATACACGGCGCTGCCGTACGTTTTCACTAACATGGTGTTGTTTTATTTGTGGAGTAACTCCCGCTTTCTGGCCTGCTTTTCTTCTGCTTTTTGTATCCAATAACAACCTTTACCATCTGACCGATTTCTTCGATCGCAGCCAAAAATAATATTCATTCCAAAACGCAAGTTAATATTTCTTGTTTGTTGCGGCCAAATAATTCCCAAAATATTATCGCTCACCAGGTAAAATTGCAAGGGACGTCTTCCTATAGACAACCCCACTCCAACATTGTTCAGGCTCCTGTTTATATAGGAATACGATAGGCTCGACTGAAAATTCTTCACAATAGTGGCATTTGCCGATAATGTTAGTCCGGATATTAACCTGTGTTTATAGAGAATATTTGAATACAATACTCCGAAATTTAATTTTTTGTGAAACTTATACGTTCCACCCAGGTACATTCTTACCGGCAGGAAAAACAAATATGAATTCCGGGTAAGTTCACCGGAGAAATTATCTGCCACTGCCTGCCTGATCTCATTAAAATAATCGCCTGTAATCACAGAATCACCCAAAGGTCCTGTGTAGGTATAATCTCCCTGCTGTGTATAATTGTAAACATTATCTCTCCAGTTAATAAAACCCAGATCAAGGATACTTCCGGATAGTGTAATTTTTTCGTTATACTCATGAATAAAACCGGCATCAATGGCAACCCCCCAGTTTTTACGGTTAAAAAAAAGGCTTTGAAGGCTTTGACTATCATCAACAGTCATATCAGTGATAATTCCGTTTGCATTAGACTGCAATACTACAGGCAAAGAGGCATTTACTCTCAGATCGGCACTCAGGGCCAGGTCGAAGGTATTGGGTTCGGTAAATAGATTAATATCCGAACGTTGGGTGTTTATATTTAGTTTACCAAATAAGAGTTTCCCTTTTACTCCAAAATAATTTTCACCCCGGGTATTTTTCGAATATCCCAGTGCATATTCCCGGTAATGGTTAAAAAGAATTCCCGATCCTTTTAAAGAAGCCTCCTGCCCTTCGAAAGGAGTATTTCCATTCCAAATCAGCGAAATAAGATCTTTGGTAAAACTTCCGGCAAGGGAATTTTTTTCCTGTATGGAAAATGTAAAATAATGTTCATCATATCTGTAACCTAGCGCCAGAATATTGGTGTGCAGTTCGGTTGAAATATAATTGATGTTCCCCAACTTTTTAAGCAGATTATTTATATCGGCGTAATATATATCCGATCCCGGATCAATTCTGAATAGCTGGTTGTAGCTAAATCCTGTATTTCCATAATTAAAATGCGTGGAAGAAATAACAGGTAAGCCGATATAAAAATTACATACCGGCTGGATGGCGGGATTTACATAATTCGATTCGGGAACAGCAGGCATAAAAAACAATACATTATTCTGCTGACTATATGCGGAATAAATGATGCTTAAACCTGAAAGTGTAATAAAGAAAATCTTTTTTATCATCAGGTTCCGTTGAAATTAAAAATCACGGGTAGTTAATTCCAACCCCAGTCGAAATCCCAGTTGTATGGCTAAATTGTAATCTGAATAAAATTTTACAGCATCCACATTATCAAGAACAGTATACACCCTGCCGTTTATTAATAAATACTGTGTGAACAATAAATTTTCGATTCCGTCACGGTCAAATTCAATATCAAGCTGTTCCGAATAAGGAGAAATTATTTTTCCGTTGTCATCTGTTTCAGCCGGAGGTATGTGCCAGGGACCTTCGGCAAATAAGGAATCTGTTATATTTAAAAACGCATCGGTAAAATATACCTGCAGATCTGCCGGAGTAGGAAACCGGTTGATAAGATTTATGCGGAACATCAAGTATACGGCATTTTCCAGGTAATTTTGCATCATTGAGAAATCAACATGCTCATATTCATAAATTTCAACATAGACTTGTGGATTGGGCAGCAAAGAATCCTCATATTCCACAGAATCTAAAACTCCAGAGATCAGGGTGTCAATAGACTCAAAATAATCGTTAATATCGTATGATAAAGGTCCGATAGGTAATGAATATGTTACCTTAAACTGCACATTATCGGATATATTCGTCAGGTTTTCGTCTACACACGAAAAAACAAAAAGACTAAGAATCAACAACCAGAAATAAATAAACCGGTTCATATTCAGTGTTTTTATATAATTACTAACGATGTTTTGTTTATAATCATATACTGTTCCTGAACTAAAATCTAAATATTTTCTTCGATGTACCTTATAAGTGCATGAATCACTTTAATGTGGATCTCCTGAATCCGGTCAGAATAGTCTGATTGCGGCGCCCTGATTTCCACATCACAACCTTGAGATAGTTTTCCCCCGCTTTTCCCTGTGAGGGCAACAATTTTCATGTTTTTTTCACGGGCAGATATAGCCGCATTTACTATATTTTTTGAATTGCCGCTTGTACTGATAGCAAGGAGCACATCACCGGGATTTCCCATACCTTCAATATATCTCGAAAAAATATAATCGAAACCGAAATCGTTAGCTGCACAGGTTATATGAGAAGGGTCGGAAATAGCCAGTGCGGGTATTGATTTTCTTTGGTTGCGAAAAAGGCCGGTAAGTTCTTCTGCAAAATGCATGGCATCGCACATCGATCCACCGTTGCCGCAACTCAGTATTTTATTTCCATTTTTAATTGCTGTAACCATAGTTTTGCCCGCAGTTTCTATTTTTTCTAAATTTGAAGGATCAGCCAGAAATATTTCCAGCACTTTTTTGGCTTCATTTAAATCTTCGAGGATACTTTGCATATTATAAATTCAATAATTTTAAAAATCAAAACCGTATTTTTCTAAAATAAGATAATTTTATCTGACCAAATTAATAAACAAATACAAACATATAATTATGAATAACAAATTTAGGCAAAAGTTATTTGAAATAATTTTTGAGTCGGATACGCGAAGCGGGAAAGTATTCGATATTGCCCTGTTGTTCTTTATCCTTTTAAGTATTGTTATCGTGATACTTGAAAGTGTAAGCGGGTATCAAATCCGTTTTGGACATATTTTTTTAATTATTGAATGGTTTATTACCATTTTATTTACTCTGGAATATATTACCAGGATATATGTTGTGGATAAACCATGGAAATATATTTTCAGTTTTTATGGGATTATCGACCTTATTTCTATTTTACCCACATTTATTTCTGTTTTTATTCCCGGAACCCACAGTCTTATGGTAATACGGGCGCTTCGATTACTGCGAATTTTTCGTATCCTGAAAATTACCCGCTATATTGATGCGGGGAAAATACTGGTTAACGCATTAAAAGCAAGTCGTATTAAAATCAGTGTTTTTTTATTTACTATAGGAACTGTAATTGTTATTATTGGCACATTAATGTACCTGATAGAAGGTGAAGCCAGCGGATTTACCAGCATTCCGAAAAGTATTTACTGGGCCGTTGTTACCTTAACCACGGTTGGATACGGTGATATTACTCCTCAAACAGCATTCGGGCAATTTATTTCAAGCCTGGTAATGATCCTGGGATATTCTATTATTGCAGTGCCTACAGGAATTGTTACAGCAGAACTAGCCGGTAATATTAAAAAATCGTCAAACAACCAGGTATGTCCAAAATGTTTAAAAGAAGGACATGATGAGGATGCTGAATACTGCAAATATTGCGGAAGTGAACTGAATAAGGAAAAGTAGTATTTTAATAAGCTGATTTTCGAAGAGAATAATGAGGCGAAAAGCCAAAATCTATTGTAACTTTGTTGAGAATTTAATATAAAAAATATGGGATTACCAAGATTTTTTCCATCGCTTAAACACAGGGTATTTGACTATAAACCGATTTATTACAATGAGCAAAAAGAAGAACTGGAGAATAGAATCCGGCAAGCTGAACAGGGTAAAAATACAGTCGGTGAAAAAACACACTTTCATACAAGTATTACAAGAGGATCAATGCGTGGTTATATTAAAGAGGCTAAAAAAAGAACCAGTCAGAAATCAAACCTTCGCTTAGTTATAATTCTTATTCTGCTGGTAGCTTTTGCAATTTATCTTTTTTTGTTATAATTCCCGTTTTCGATGACAGATATTATCCATTTGCTTCCCGATTCGGTGGCGAACCAGATAGCGGCAGGAGAAGTTATTCAACGGCCTGCCTCGGTGATTAAGGAGCTGGTGGAAAATTCAATCGATGCAGGCGCCAATCAGATAAAAATTTATATAAAAGATGCCGGCAGAACTTTACTGCAGATAACTGATAATGGATGCGGTATGTCGGAAACCGATGCCCGGATGGCCTTTGAACGGCATGCCACATCAAAGATTACTTCTGCCAGCGATTTGTTTTCTATTCGCACCAAGGGATTCCGGGGAGAAGCTCTGGCTTCAATTGCAGCCATTGCGCAGGTAAACCTTAAAACCAGGCATACCGAAGAAGAAATCGGCACTGAAATTAATATCGCCGGATCAAAAGTAACCAGCCAGGAACCGGTTAACTGTGCCAAAGGAACAAATATTGCCATTAAAAATTTGTTTTTTAATGTACCCGCCCGCAGAAAATTTTTAAAAAGCAACAGTACGGAACTTCGACATATTATTTTTGAATTTCAGCGTATTGCTCTGGCCCACCCTGAAGCAGAATTGGTGCTGATACATAATGATGCTGAAATTTATAATCTGCCCGCAAGTAATTTAAGGCAAAGGATAGTGTATGTTTTCGGTAAACATATCAATCAGAACTTAACACAGTTAAATACTGAAACAAGCATCGTAAATGTAAGCGGATTTATTGGCAAACCGGAGTTTGCCAAAAAAACCTATGGGGAACAGTTCTTTTTTATAAATAACCGGTATATGCGGCATGCCTATTTTCACAAAGCCGTATTAAAAGCATACGAACATATTTTGCCCCCTGATACTGTTCCTTCATATTTTATATATCTCGAAGCTGATCCGGAAACCATAGATGTAAATATACATCCCACCAAAACTGAAATTAAGTTTGAAGATGAGCAGGCCATTTTTCAAATTATACATGCTTCTACAAAAGAAGCCCTTGGTAAGTTTAATATTACACCCTCGATAGATTTTGACAGCGAAACCGCAATCAATATTCCGGTAATGAACCGGCACACTGAAATTAAGCCCCCATCTATAGAAATTGATCCGGAATATAATCCTTTTGAAAAAGAACATTATAACAGGGGGAATTTTTCTCATGGCAGTTCCCGAAGCAGGGATAATGCAACCCACTGGGAAAAATTTTATGATGGATTTGAAAATCCAAACTTACATCCCGATTCTTTTAAACCGGAACAGGAAGCTGTTCAGACTACTTTTACATCTTCGGGGAGTGCAGGCAGCTCGGGTCATATACAATTACGAGGCCGGTATATATTAACCTCTGTGAAATCGGGGGTGATGATTGTGGATCAAAAAAGGGCACATGAACGCATATTGTTTGAAAAGTATATTCATATGTTTGCACATGCTTCGTCACCCGCACAGCAACAATTATTCCCCGAATCTATAGAACTTGATCCTGCAGATTACAGCTTTTTAAGTGACATTTTAGACGATGTCAATTCAATAGGTTTTGATATTCGGAGTCTTGGACAAAATACTGTGGTTGTATATGGTTGTCCGGCTGATTTAAATAATCCGCATCCAAAAGACCTTGTGGAACATCTTATTGAAGAATTCAAAAATACGGAGGGGGCAGTTAAAATATCTGCTAAGGAGAGAATAGCACGGTCCCTGGCCAGGTCAACTGCAATAGGATATGGGAATACCATGGAACAGGAAGAAATGCGAGAACTGATTGATAAGTTATTTGCCTGTGAAAATCCGAATTATTCCCCGTCGGGAAAATTAATACTTACTATTATTGATATTGATGAGATTGAGGGTAAACTAAAATAAATGATACTTTTCAGGGCAATGGAAAAATTCGGCAAAACAATCCTATATTTGCCTTGTTAAAAATACAAGTTAAATAGAAAATTTTTTATATGAATGGATTTGGCAGTGGAAGGTTTTCAATACCTCCCGTAGTGAAATGGATACTTATTATTAATGTTGTCCTTTTTTTTATAACGGCCGGGTTAGGAACAACCGGAAGCATTATTGGATATAAGCTCGCATTATTTAACTTTAAGTCGCAGCATTTTAATCCTTACCAGCTTATTACCCACATGTTTATGCATGGCGGGTTTTCACATATTTTTTTCAATATGTTCGCGGTTTTTATATTCGGACGTGTATTGGAAGGCGTATGGGGTAGCAAAAAGTTTTTTATTTTTTATATCGTCACAGGCCTGGGTGCGGCCTTGTTGCATTTGCTGGTAAACCAGGTGCAGCTGTCAATACTTATATCTAAAGTAAATGAATTTAATCAATTCCCCTCACCCGAGATATTCCAACACTTTGTTGATAAATATGTGAACAAACCCTCGGTATCATTATTATCATTTATTGATGAATGGATTTATGACCAGGATAATCCGGGATATGCCAAGGAAGCAACTTTGTTTATGACCAAACTGGTGCAAAGCCGAATTGATATTCCAACCGTTGGGGCCTCGGGAGCTGTATTTGGAATACTAATAGCATTTGCTATGATTTTTCCGAATGTGGAACTAATGATTATATTTTTCCCTGTGCCTATAAAGGCAAAATATCTTATTCCATTATATGCGGTTGCCGAATTGTTTTTTGGAATCGCCAATTTCCAATGGGACAATGTGGCCCATTTTGCACATTTGGGAGGAGCACTTGTTGGATTTATTTTAGTAAAAATCTGGAAACAAAATCGATTTACCAGGTATTGATTATTAAATTTGAAGAAAATTTGAAATTACAAATATGCAGGCTCATTATTCCATTGTGGATGATATTAAAGATTCTTTCAAAAAAGGAGGGATGCTCACCCGGTTGATCTATGTTAACCTTGGGGTTTTTCTTTTTATTCAGATTTTTATCATTATCGATGCCTTGTTTAAAACTGGATGGTCAGCTTTGGTCATTAGCTGGCTGTCGGTACCATCAATTCCCCGCAGTTTGTTGTTCCGGCCCTGGACCCTTATTACCTATATGTTTTTGCATTACCAGTTTTTTCATTTATTGTCAAATTTATTATGGTTATACTGGTTCGGAAAAATATTCCTCAGCTATCATGAGCCTAAAAGATTACTAAATGTCTACCTGCTGGGAGGAATATCCGGTGCCTTGCTTTACTTTGTTGCATATAATGCTTTTCCCGGATTACGGCAGGATGCAATTTTGTTTGGCGCTTCTGCAGCAGTTATGGCAGTTGTGGTTGGAATTGCTACCTATTCACCAAATCATGAACTTCATTTAATTTTTATCGGACCTGTAAAAATAAAATATATCGCCCTGATTTCGTTTTTACTTACATCGGTAACAGATTTTACATCGAATACCGGAGGGAAAATTGCGCATATCGGGGGCGCATTATTTGGGTACCTTTATTTTATTCAGCTCAGCAGGGGCAAAGATATAGCTTCGGGGTTCAGCAGGTTTCTGGATGGTTTATTTTCACTGTTTAAATCCCGGAAAAGAATGAAAGTAACCTACAAAAGATCGGTTAAAAATATGACCGATATGGAATACAACCGGAATAAAGCAGAAAAACAGGCGGAAATAGACCGGATTCTGGAAAAAATAGCTCGGGCGGGTTACGACAGCCTCACGAAAAAAGAAAAGGAAACGCTTTTTAAAATGAGCAACAAGAATTAATTTTATCAACGGAAGAATACCAGACTAATTAATACCCTTTTGAAGAAACTTGTTAAGTATATAGTACTCTATATTAATATTGCTTTTGCAGTACTTCTGCTTTTTTCTTATCTGTCGGTATATATTAGTCCGGAGAAATTTTGGGGGATGTCTTTTTTTGGATTATTATACCCCTTTCTGCTCATTATAAATGTTATTTTTCTGATTTTCTGGGCAGTAAAGAAAAAGAAGTATTTTGGCATTTCTCTAATTGTAATTCTTATCGGAAGCGGTCATCTTTTTAAATTTATTCAACTTCATCCGGGGTCAAAAAAACATCAAACAGAAGAACAGGGAATAAAATTTCTTTCGTACAATGTACGCTTGTTCAATTATTATAAATGGCTAAACGATCCTGCTGCACAAAGCCGTATTTTTGAGTTTATAAAAGCAAACAATCCTGATATCATTTGTTTCCAGGAATTTTTTGTACATAACACCGATAATTTTGAGGAAAATACGCTGAAAAAACTACTTCCCGGAACCTGGTATCCGCATATTAATTATACAAGTATCAGAAATAATCTGAAATTCGGTATTGCCACCTTCAGCCGGTACCCGATAATAAATCAGGAAACCATTTCATTTAACAATTCTGTAAACTCCTGTATATCCACTGACATTGAAGTTGATGGAAAAATTATTCGCGTATTTAACGTGCATCTTCAATCCGTTCACCTCGAAAAGGATAATTATAATTTTATCGACAGCATATTAATGAATTACAGCAACAAGCATATCGGGGAAATGAAAAAGATTTCATACCGCCTGAGAGATGCTTATATTATGCGGGCAGGGCAGGTGGATATTATTAGAAATTATCTTGACCAATCGCCTTATCCTACCATATTATGTGGTGATTTTAATGATACTCCGGTATCTTATACCTATCGCAAATTAAAAGGAAAAATGGTGGATTCTTTTGTGGAGTCAGGAAAAGGGATCGGAAATACTTATCTCGGCAATTTTCCTTCATTCAGAATCGATTACATTTTTCATAGTGAAAATTTATCCTCATCAAAATTCTATACTTCAAAAATTAAATTGTCTGATCATTATCCGGTTTCGTGTACCATTTATATCGATCAATAAACCTGTAAAGGTCCATACCGTCAGGATATTAATCTCTGTATTAAAAAGGTAAATGGCTTAACTCAACATTTCCTCCGCTTAGTATAATACCAATTTTTTGATTTTTAAAAATTTCAGGATTTTCCAGTATGGCTGCCAGCGGAACCGCAGAAGAAGGTTCAACAATTATTTTCATCCTTTCCCAGATAAGACGCATAGCTTTAATTATGGTTTCTTCTTTGGCAGTTAGAATATCATCCACATTATTGCGGATGATACCGAGAGTTAATTGGCTTAATGAGGTTAATAAACCATCAGCAATGGTATTGGGTTTTTCAGAAGGAATAAGTTTACCTGATATAAAGGAACGCCGGGCATCATCGGCATTTTTAGGCTCTCCGGCAATAACCCTGATTCGCGGATTCAGATGTTTTGCTGCTATGGATGTACCGCTGAGCAACCCGCCACCACCCACCGGGGCCATCACGATATCTAGGTCCTGTAACTCATTCATTAATTCAATAACCGCTGTACCCTGCCCGCAAATCACATTATAATTGTCATATGGATGGATAAACCTTGACCCAGTTTTTTTTATAACCTGCTGAAGTCCTTCTTCACGGGCCTTTAAAGTAGGTTCACAAAAAAATATTTCTGCTCCATATTCGCGCACTGCATTAACTTTTACCCTGGGTGCATTATTCGGCATAACCACATAACATTTTATTTTTTCCGATAAGGCTACCCGGGCAAGAGCAGCAGCATGATTACCTGAGGAATGGGTTGCCACACCCAGCGCTAATTCGGATTGGGCTAGACAAAGAACGGCATGAGTAGCCCCCCTGAATTTAAATGCTCCTGCTTTTTGAAAATTTTCACATTTAAAATACAATTCTGCATTTACTAATAAATTCAGGCTTGCCGAAGTCAACACAGGTGTTTGATGAATGTAAGGTTTTATCTTTTTATGTGCAGCAAGAATATCAGAAAATTCAGGGTGTTGTGGCATAATTTTAAAGTATGATCGCTATCTTGGAAAATATTTAATAAAATTTGTAATCATCGGAAAAATACACATTTGCCGGAAAAATTCAAATGATTAAATTAAGGCTTGTTTAGTAAATTAAGAATCCTAGGTTGTTTTCTGTATTTTTGTATATAATTAAAGGTTTATTAAAAACTTTAATAAATTTCGGATGTTTACAAAATACTCTTTAGAAATGTATACTTTATGAAAGCAACTGTTTGCAGGAAAACACATTTTAACGCAGCGCACCGGTTATATAATCCAACGTGGCAAGATGCCAAAAATGAAGAGGTTTTCGGGGTATGCAGCCGGCCAAATTATCATGGGCATAATTACGACCTGGTGGTGAAAGTAACCGGTGAAATAAATCCGGAAACCGGGTATGTGATGGATATGAAAAACCTGAAGACCATTATTGAAAATTCTGTTCTTAAAAAATTCGACCATTATAACCTGAATGTTGATGTTGAGGAATTTAAAAATCAGATACCAACCGCTGAAAATATTGCAGCAACCATTTGGAAAATCCTGAAAGAAAAAATTAATCCTGATTTTGACCTTACTGTTGTATTGTATGAAACAGAACGTAACTTTGTAGAATTCTCGGGAGAATAATAAAATAATGATTCAACAGATTCGCAGGATAATTATAGCCCTGTTTATTTTACCGGTAAGGATATATCAGTATACGATATCGCCACTGTTACCGGCAAGCTGCAGACATATACCCACCTGTTCGGAATATGCCGTTCAGGCCTTAAAAACTCATGGTATATTTAGGGGAAGCTGGCTTGCAATAAAGCGAATATCGCGGTGTCATCCCTGGGGTACACATGGATACGATCCTGTTCCGCCGCAAAAAATTAAAGTAAAAAAACTAAAACATGGATAAAGTGCCTTTTGCCCTTAAATTCCGGATGTTATTTTGGATAACCGGTATCTCAATATTTATTTTACCTGGCTGCAAAAATCATACGGTACACGTAAATGAGGTAATAACCGTGAGTATATTGCCCCAAAAATATTTTGTGGAAAAAATTGCCGGTCATAAATTTGAAATTAATGTGATGATTCCTCCGGGTGCCAGTCCGGCCACTTACGATCCGCTACCCGGACAATTAAAAAACCTGTCGCAATCGGCACTGTATTTACGAATCGGATATATAGGATTTGAACAGTCATGGATGAGTAAAATCCGGGATATTAATCCCAACATGAAAATAGCAGACCTTTCGGAAGGCGTTCCGGTAATTGAAGGTCACGAGCATTCCTCTCATAGTCATCATGGAATTGATCCGCATATCTGGGTTTCCGTAAAGAATGCCAAACTGATGGCAAAGAATACATATAAAGCGCTTAAACAGATTAGCCCTTCAGACAGTGCGGTCTTTGAAAAGAACCTACGTACATTTTATTCTGAACTGGAAGCGTTTGATGCTAAGCTGACCGATACATTAAAGCAACTCAGTAACCGGCATTTTTTAATATACCATCCTGCGCTTACATATCTGGCCCGCGATTATAATCTGGTTCAGCTTCCGATGGAATTTGAGGGAAAAGAGCCCTCTCCTTCGTATTTGAAGGATATAGTTAAAAATGCCCGGGCAAATCATGTTAAGTTAATATTTATTCAGCAGGAGTTTGATATTAAAAATGCCACCGTTGTTGCCCGTGAAATCGGAGGGAACATAGTTCAGATTAATCCTCTTGATGAAGATTGGAAAAATCAACTTACTTTTATTGTATCTTCATTGATTTTGGCTAATGAATCTGCAAATGAAAAATAAAATTGTTGAATTAAAACATCTTTCTGCCGGATACGATCAGCAGATTGTGCTGAACAATGTGAATTTTACCGTTTATAATAACGATTTTATTGGCATAATAGGGCCCAATGGCGGAGGGAAAACTACATTACTGAAAATAATACTCGGCTTATTAAAGCCCTTTTCCGGGCATATTCATTTTTATAATAATTCACAAAAGGTACCGAATATAAATATTGGATATCTTCCCCAGATTAATGCCATCGATACTAAATTCCCCATTTCAGTTAAAGAAGTTATTCAGTCGGGTTTAGTGCAGGGTAATTATTCTCTTTTAAAAAGAAAAACAAATAAAAATGATATTCGCACCCAGGAAATCATGGAAATGGTTGGCGTAGATCATATTGCAGGGAAAGCAATTGGGGAATTATCAGGAGGCCAAAAACAACGGACTTTTCTGGGACGGGCGTTAATCTCTGATCCGTCTCTATTAATACTCGATGAACCCGACACCTATGTGGATCATTCTTTTGAAAAAGAGTTGTATGAATTACTGAAAAAACTAAGTGTAAATACTGCCATTCTTCTTGTTTCACACGATGTAGGCATGATCAGTACGTTTGTAAATTCTATTGCATGTGTGAACAAAGATTTACATTACCACCCAAGTAATGAAATTAATGAGGAGGTTTTACGATCGTATAATTGCCCGATTGATCTGATTACCCACGGAACGATACCTCACAGGGTGTTAAAAAAACATAATCATTAGCATGAACGAAATTTTCGATGTATTTCAGTACAAATTTCTTACGCATGCCATGCTGGCTGCATTTTTATCAAGTATTACCTGTGGTATTATTGGTTCTTATATAGTGGTGAGGCGTATGGTTTTTATTAGCGGGGGGATTACGCACGCTTCGTTCGGAGGTATCGGAATTGCCTATTTTCTGGGAGTTAACCCATTGATCGGAGCATTTGGATTTGGGATTCTTACAGCGCTTTCGATTGAATATCTTACAAAAAAACAAAAACTCAGAAACGATTCGGCAATTGCTATTTTATGGGCCCTTGGTATGGCTATCGGAATATTTTTTATATATATTACCCCGGGGTATACTCCGAATCTTATGAGCTATTTGTTTGGAAGCATACTTACAGTAACCCAGGGCGAAATTATAAATCTTGTTGTTCTTACTTTATTGCTTATCGCTACATTCATCTTGTTTTATTATATAATTGTCGCAGTGGCATTCGATGAGGAATTTGCCCGCACACAAAATTTACCGGTAACTTTCATCAATTATCTGCTGATAATTCTTGTTGCAGTGGTTATTGTTTTAAACATCAAAGTAATGGGTATTATACTAATTCTTTCTATGTTGACAATTCCTCAAAATATGGCCAATCTTTTTACTCAAAACTTCAGGTCTATAATATTGTTATCAATTATATTCGGATTTATTGGCTCATTCTTTGGTTTTATTCTTGCCTATTTTTTAAATATTCCTTCGGGTGCTACCATTGTAATTGTGCTGGCGGTTCTTTTTTTAATTATGAAAGGCGTTGTTGCTGTTAAAAATTATCGAAGGTTTTAATTATCTGAAAATTTGTTCACTGAGTTTTATAATAACCACGACAGTTCAAACAGGTTGGCATTAAAAGTTTCTGTAATCAGTTTTCTGGAGAGGTCAAAAACGGGAAAGTTTGTCTGGTCAATAATACCGGTATCTGAAGTGATCAGTACACCGCGGATATTTTCTTTTATTGATAAATCGGCCGATTTGTCGATACGGCATTCACAGCATAACTGAAGCGATTGTATTCTTTTTTCGAAAAGTTTTTTGTGAAAAGAACTTTTCGAAACCGGGGCATCGAGATAAATAATAGCTTTTTCAAATGAAAGTGATTTCAGAAAATCAAGGAGTAGTTCCACACATTCTTCCAACAATACCTGGTTGCGTAATTTTCCATGCAGGGAACCTGCGTCCCTGCATATAGTATCGTTACTGATAAAAACAAATCTTCCCAGTCGATAATTTAAAATAGTAAACAGTGTATTGTACCCGTCGATAAGTAATAATTGATTTCCGGTGTTATTTGTTAATCTGCATTGCCGCTTTATGGCCTTTTTCTGCGAACTAATACCTCGATACAAAATGGTACGTAAATCACCACTCAGTTTATAGCGGTCGCCAACAAGTTTAAGTATTCCGCGTTCCGGGTAGTTTTTGTTGATTAAATAATAATAATCGCGCAAGGCATTTTTAAAAGAAGGGCTCTGTAATTCTTCAATATTCATAAGAAGGGTATGGTTTTCTTAAAATAGCATATTTGAAGAAGGGACACGTTGAAATACAAAATCAATAATTTTTTCACCCACGTTTATTCCGGTGGCTTTCATAAAATATTTCCATCCGGGAGCCCGATTTGATTCCAGGATATAAAGCTTTTGTTCATCATTGATAACAACATCTACTCCGATAATCCCTTTATTACTGGAGTGCTTTTCTATGAATTGTTTTATTTCATTGTTCTCCACCTGCATTAACAAACTTCCTTTAGCAGCATTTAGACGTATTTTATCCTGTCCGGGAATTTTTTCACACAGGCCGATCACCTCCCCGCCAATAACAATACCCCTGAATTCCTTTATAACCTTTATATATTCCTGAACGATAAGAAAGGTGTTGGGTATAGTATTTTTTGAAAAAAAATTACGAATATAAATGTTGAGTTCATCTTTATCATTAACAAGCTCAACCCCATCACCTCTTTTCCCCTGATCCGGCTTTACTATTAATGGGAAATTAAATTCCTGATCCATTTCATTGATAAAAGAATGGGCATGGTTTGCATTAAAGATTACCCCTGTTTTGGGCAACGTACTTTCTTTACATCCTTTATAAGCTTGCAGGAGTTTACCCGCGGGTGTTCCCGAAAAACGTTCAGGCGGATCCACCACATCACATTCAAGAGCGTGTAATGTATTTGCAAGTAGTGAGATAGACAATTCGCATCCTTTGGTACTGCGCACAATAAGCGTAGACAGATTATTTAACTTCTGATGCTGATGTTGCAGATCCGGACGCTTGTTTTGTGAATTGAAAGTATAATGGACGGATTCAGGATTAATCAGCATTACTTTATCATACTTTTTCTGCGCTTCAATATACAGGTTATTATCCTCAAAGCTTAAATTATGGGGGGATAATCCGTATTTATATTCTGCGTTACAAATTCCAATGGTGTTCAATATAAACCGAAATTGAGTAATACGTAATTACAAAATTGAAAGTATCAAAATTACAATAATCTTTTTACTAATTCATATTCAGAAGTCTGCGAATATAACCTTTTACTTTAGTCTTCTTTAGCGGATTATAATAAGTTTATTCGATCTGTTAATTATAATTAAAATATATAAAATATGCTTTAATAAAGAACGCAGTTCATTTTGATGCGTATACAATACCAGTAAAAATTGGAACATAAATAAAAATTATACTATTTTTGAAATTATTCAGTAAAATCGAAGAAAGTTATCCTTAATATTCAATGGGAAAAAAGAAAAAATTACAGATTACACTTTGTATTATTCTGGCAGGTTTAAGTGGGGGCATTTATGCACAGGATAGTTTATTTACTATTCTTAAAGAGGAACTCAGAAGAGAATATGATGTACTAAGCATTGAGGAAAATCCTGTATATTACATCGATTACCGGGTTGATGAGGTGAATAACTCTGTAATTCGTGCCTCATTAGGCAGCTTAATACGATCTGATAATAGTTCGGCCCGGATAATAAGCGCGAATTTAAAGGTGGGAGATTATGACTTTGATAATACGCATAAAATCACCAACAATATAATGGGTATGTATACTCAGGAGGGTCATAGTGGACAACTTCCCATTGAGAATAATGCCCTGGCGATACAACAAATTTTATGGAGAATTACAAATTCGGCCTATGAAAAAGCGTTAGAAGCCTATGTATTAGCTAAAGAAAGCCAAACCGAGGATCTAAAAAAATCTCAAATTCCTGATTTTTCAAAAGCAAACCCCGAAACTTATTTTGAAGAACCCATTCCAAATGATCAGAAAGGAATCGATAAAGAATACTGGGAAACAAAGCTTAAAGAATATACTTCATTATTTATAGAAGATTCATCAATTTTTATTACCGAGGGTTATTTAACCTATTCGGCAAACCGAAAATATTTTGTTTCTTCAGAAGGAAGTTCAATAGTTCAAAATCAAAATTTTTGCCAGTTAAGTTTTATTTGGGGATTAATTACAAATGATGGGAGTCCGATACCGTATCAAAAAACTTTTTCGGCATTTACACCTGAAGGATTGCCAGCCCACGAAGAAATTTTAGCAGAACTCATGCGAATTCGAGAGTTATTGGTTAAACTCAAAAATGCGCCTCTTGCCGATCCGTTTTCGGGTCCGGCCATTCTTTCACCTGCTGCATCCGGAGTATTTTTCCACGAAATTTTTGGACATCGCGTAGAAGGACATCGGTTCAGGAACATGATTGATAGTCATACTTTTAAAGATAAAACCGGACAACGATATTTGCCTGATTATATCAATATTTCATTTGATCCTCAGGCAGATAAATATAAGAATACTGATTTATTCGGATCGTATAAATATGATGATCAGGGCGTAAAAGCACAGAAAGTTGATGTAATCGAAAATGGGGTATTAAAAGGCTATTTGTTATCACGATCACCCATTTCGGCAACTCATGTTTCTAATGGGCATGGACGCGCTGAGTCTGGTCTCCAGCCTGTATCCAGACAATCTAACATGTTTGTTGAAAGTAAAAAATCATTGTCTGAGTCTGAATTAAGAAAGCAGCTTATTAAGGCCTGTAAAAAACAAGGGAAAACATACGGTTATTATTTTAAAAATGTAATCGGTGGATTTACACAGACTACCAGATACAGTCCAAATGTTTTTAATATAACACCCATAGAAGTGTACAGAATTTTTGTTGACGGGCGACCGGATCAACTGGTACGCGGCGTAAACCTTATTGGAACGCCGCTTGTTATGTTTTCTGAAATAAAAGGGGCAAGTGAAAACCGTGAAGTTTTTAATGGGATATGCGGGGCTGAATCGGGACAAATTCCCGTGAGTACTATTTCACCCGCATTACTGGTGAATAAAATTGAAACCCAGAGACAACCGGTTATCAAGGTAGTATTACCAATATTACCGCAGCCTTAATACATATTATCTTTATTAAGAAATAAATAATGATCAGAATAAAATTATTATATACCGTATTAATTTGCCTCTCAGCCTGGCCGGCAATTGCTTTAAATGCTCAGGAAGACATAAACCATGATGTAATATTTCGCGCAATGCACGATGAGCTGGAAAGAAACATGAAGGAACTGGTATACAAAGATTACGATAAGCCTTTTTTCATTAGTTATACTGTTGCAGATATGTACGAACTGCATATTAATGCTTCGTTGGGCGCTATTATTTCAGCTGCTGACACAAAACATAAAACATGGTCGGCCAGGGTAATGGTAGGAGATTACAAACTTAACGATGAGAATTATTCAGCAAATGTTGCCTTGCCCGAACAGGATATTCCCGAGTACGATTTCCCAATGGATAGTGATTACCAGGGTATTCGCAGGGCCCTGTGGGTAATTACAAATAATATTTATAAAAAAGCAGCTACCGGATATGATAATAAAATAAAAACCCTTGAGCGGAATAATTTATCACCTGATGATCTTGAAATTGATGATTTTTGGAAAGTTCCTGTAATTACAACTATTGTTGAAAATCCAATACAAATTCCGGATATAAAAATACTGGAAGAATTCGTTAAAAACCTGTCAGTGGATTTTAATTCGTTTGCAGAAATAGTAGAATCCAATGTTACACTCGATGGTATATTTGCAACGGTATATTTTATGAATTCGGAAGGGATTCAGATAAAAATCCCCCTTCAGATAAGTAACTTGTCTATTAATGCAGGAATATATTCTACTTCTGGCGAGGTTATCAATCAGTCTATTAATTATTTGTCGGATTTCCCTGAAAATTTTCCGGCAGGCAGCGCTTTACACGAAGACTTGTTACTGCTGGTGAAAAATTTATCAGACACAAAAAATGCAGAACATTTTAACGAAAATTATTCAGGTCCGGTTTTAGTGGAAGGGCAGAGCGGTCTTGAGCTGGTGTTCAACCAGTTATTTAACGTAACCAACACGCTTATGGCCTATAGGGAACCCCTGGTAAACGGTAACCAGCAAAGTATGTATTATGGAGAGAAATTAAACCTGTTTGAAACGAAACTTAATAAACGAGTAATAACAGATAATCTTTCAATTATTACCTACCCGGATAAAACAACTGGTGATCCAACTATTGGCAAATTCAGAGTTGATGCAGAAGGTGTAATACCTGCGGATAGCCTGATTTTAATTGAAAATGGTGTTTTAAAAAGCCTTCTGAACGGGCGCACGCCAACAAGAATGATCAACGAATCGAACGGATACAACCGTTTTTCAATATTTAACGGATATATTTCGAAAAATCTGGCCCCGGGGATTTTATCAATTTTATCGAATGAACTTAAATCGTTAGATGAATTGAAAAAAATGCTTCTTCAAAAGGCAAAAGAAGAGGCCCTGGATTATGCTATAATAATCAGACCCTTAAAAAAATCTGAAAACCAATTTCCTGTGAACATATATAAAGCTGACCTTAAATCAGGTAAGGAAACCCTGATTCAATCAGCCTTTATTAAGTCAATACCTGAAAATGTATTACGGAAATCTGTTTTTTCTTCAAATCGTCAAATGTCCTATAATTTAATGTTAAATGGAAATCAAACATCTGTACAAGCAGGGAACTCTGTTAATTATTTTACAGGAGGCGTACCGGTAACCGTTACCGGACCGGATGCATTTCTTTTTAACGAAATCGAAATCGGACATACACTAAAACCTCTGTCGGGTAGATTACCGATAGTTGGTAATCCGGTTGGTGAACAAAAAAACCCCTAGACTTTTTTTCGCTTTTTTGAGGAGCGGAATATAAACAGCAAGAGTAATATCACCAATACAGAGCCTAAAGCGATGCTTAGAATTACAAATTTTTTATTCTTTTGTTGTTCCTGAGAATATTGTTTATTGAGATTGTTGATTAATAAATCGGCAGAAACCTGTTCTGCAGCCCTAAGCTGGGATTGTCTTCTGTTTAAGGCCTCATCATTCAGCAGTTTCATGGCCTTTTGGGTTTTATCAATCTCAAAATCCATCTCATTTTCAGATACCGGAATTTCAATACTCACAAATACCAGGTCGGTATTACTAAGTTCATCTCGCAGGGCAAACAGTTTTTCTTCATCCTTTGTTTCTGTATACACTTTATCAAGTGCCTTTAAGTTTTTGGCTGAAAGTTCGGCCAAGTTAAGCTTATCTGCAATTTTCTTACTCTCTTCATAATACTCCGTTGCTTTTGTATAATCACCTGTTCGCCGGTAAGCATTGCCCAGATTAAATAAGGTAATAGATCGCCCGTAATCATATTTTTCCTGACTTTTAAGGCTTAATGACTTTTCGTAATAATCAATGGCCTTTTCGAATCTGTTTTTGATGTAATACAGGTTACCCAGGTTATTTTGTGTCATTGCCACTTCTTTTTCATTACCTGCTTCGTGCAATAACTTTGAAGATTCATTAAAAAACTTTTCAGCTTCATCATAATTTCCCTTTTCGTAATGAGCTAAACCAAGTTTATTATAAATAGGACCAAGACTTTCTGTTGAATTCAGCTCCTCTAAAATGTCAACAGATTTTTTATATGACAAAATGGAACTTTCAAGGACTTTTTGCTTGTAGTAAACATTTCCCAGATTGTCCATTACCTTTTGCAATCCTTCTTTATCATCAATGCTTGTTTTTATTTCTGCAGATTTTTCGTAATTCTCAATGGCATTATCATAGTCATAGGTAGTTTCGTATACAACACCAATATTTGAATACCCGTCAGATGCACCTTTTTTATCACCTGTTTTTTCTTTTAAATCAATTGATTTTTCATAAGTATCAATAGACTTATCGAAATCACCTTTAACATAATACACATTGGCCATACCATCATAAATATTCGAGGCTTTTTCAAAATAACCGTATTCTACCTCTATTTGTAAGGATTTCTGGTAATATTTTAAAGACATTTCATCATCTCCGGCCTCCGAAAACGCTTCTGCAATTTGGGTGTACACCACAGATTTTGCTATTTTATCGGTTCCGCTTTCAACAACACGCAAGGTATCGGCAAACCGTTCAAAGATAGCTTTACGAATACTGTCAAGTCGAGAAGTGGCAACCTTATCGGATAAAAAGGATTCAAAATCTTCGGATTTTACAACAGGTTTAACAGACTTATCCTCTTTTTTTGCAAGCCGTTCTTTTTCAAGTCTTTTTTCTTCAGTTATTTTACGCCTTAATTCTTCAAGCTCCCGAATGCCAAGTGTGGCTTCAATTGATTGCATTTTCAGTTTGGGTTCTTCTTCATCAGGTTTTAAATCTGAAGCTTTTTCATATTCTATCATCGCAGATGAAAATTTTTTCATTTTATAAAATTCATCACCTTTTCGCAAATGTTCTTTATATCTGGCATCTTTATCGCTCTGCTGCTGAACTAACAGCATTGTATTTGATGCATAAACAGATTGCTGGATCTCTGGCAAAAGTGTAAAAATTGCCAGAAGTAATACGAATAAACTGAATCGGCTAAAAATTTTCATACCTTAAATTTATGTGAGAAACCATAGTTAAAATAACAATTCCCAAAAATTAGACAAAAGTTACTAATTTCCTCGAAATGTTCAAATAAAATTAAATAACAACTATTGTTGATAATCTTTGGTTTTTACCGGGAATAATCAACTTCACGGGTGAAATGATACGGGAAATACCCATAAAAGTTATAGTTATCGTAATCAACGGGTCATATGACTTTAAAATAGATTCAATACAATGAATTGTGAATTTTTATTGTATTAGAAAAAACGGAGTTTAAATATGCTTAATTTCAGGTTTATAAAATGCCTGATGACACTCGGTGAGCATTTCTTTTAAAGGTATATTATCGGGCACTTTTTGAACGTTTATTTTTTTTAAATTTTCTTCGGTTGCCAGTTCACTTCTAATCCAGTGATCATAGGGATTAAAATCGTTATACCGGTATCTACAGAAATCGATCATTTCATAACATTTCCATAATTTACGTAGCCTTAGAAATTCGGGGATATTCATACCTGAAGGATCATTTTCCAGATCGTATCCTTCATAGAGTGCATAAGGATCGGCAAATACCTGGTTGTTTAATTGTTTGAGCGTTTTACGATCGTTGGCATCTAGCGGGATTGAGGTGGGAAAAACTCCTGTCATTTCATCAATATGCGAAGGTTCCGTAACTCCAAAAGACAGTGTATGTATGGCAGGATTTGAAAGGCAAAACCGGGCATTCCACTGAATGGGTGTTGCCGGTGAAGTAATTTTACGAAGTTTATCAGGGGGATTAAATAATTGCCCGCCTTTGTCGTTGGGAGATATAATAAATACTCCCATATCTTTTGATGCAGCCAAAGCTATAGCTCCGTAATTTCGCTGAAAAAAATAATAGTAATGCAGGTTAACAAAATCAAAAAGCCCGGTTTGTATCGAATCCAGAATTATATTAAGCGGGGCATGGGTGCTGAATCCAACATGCTTAATAATGCCTTCTTCCTTCAATTTAAGCAGTTCTTCTACTGGCCCGTTTTTCTTGCAGGCTACGGAAAACCTGTCTGAATTATTTATGCCATGCCAGCCGTAAAAATCAAAATAATCGGTTTTTAATGCAGCTAATTGTTCTTCAATTAATTTTCTGGTTTCATCCGCAGTTTCGGGATCTCCTTTTGTCATTAAATAATAACTGTTCCTTTTAAGCTGCAATTCATCATTTAGCACGATGCCATAAGTATGTTCACTTTTTGTATAACCATATGCTGTTTCTATATGATTAATCCCATGCTTAAACGAAAGCTCAACCGTATTCCGGCATTGCGCAATAGTATCAGAAGGAATTTCATCCCTGGGTTTATCCCATCCATGTTTAAAGCGCATACCCCCTAAAGTAATTACACTTATTTTTTCTTCGGTTTTACCAAATCGCCTGTACTCCATGGATGGATTAAAATTTAAAATTTTTTGCTGCATTTTTTTGATATTGTAATAAAAAAATATCCCGCTGTTATCCGCGGGAACAGAATTATTAAAATTCTTACTGAAATAGCATACAGATTATTTTAATCCTGAGGATACATTTTAGAAAAACATTAGCCGGTTTTTAGCAACGATCATGTTTTTAAAATATACCTTCAATAAAAATTTCAACAAAGATAGAATGATTTTTATTTTACCCTGCGATCATCAGATCAAATCTAAAATTCCTCTAACATAACCCACGGACTCTGCCAATCCGGGCAAAGGATCATTTTCATCCTTCTCAAACTCAAAGGCTACTTTTCCTGAATATCCGAGCTTTTTGACCATTTTAAGAAATGCAGGAATATTTATCACACCTCTCCCTATTTCTATATTGGTTCCTTCAGGTGTTGAAGCGGTAACATCTTTAATGTGGATGTCAAAAATCCGGTCAACGAATTTTTCAAGCGCCAAAGCAGGATCTAAGCCCAATCGTTCCTCATGGCCAATATCCAGGCACATGCCCATACGGTTGTCCATATTCTTAACTTTTTCATACACGCTTTCGGCTGTTGGATATAATTTATCGCCAGGCCCGTGATTATGAATGGCAAGTTTTATATTGTATTCTTTAACTTTTTTTTCAGCTTTTTCCAGAAGTTCATGAGCAGGAACTCCAATAATCATGGACATTCCTGCAGTTTTGGCATATTCGAATCCCTTGTTTAATTCATCTTCGGTATTCATATAAATTACACCTCCTCCATAAAGATTAATCCCGGCTTCTTGAATACTGTTAATTGCAGCTGTTATTTCGGCTGCGGAACTTTCGTAAGGCAGGTGCATGCTTTTTAACGACAGATTCTTGATGTTTAGCCGGTTAGTCATAACCAGGGTTTCGTTCAGAGTGAATTTTCTGAAAGTGTAGGAAGCAATACCAAGTTCAAAACCGGGTTTTATTTTTTTAGTATTTATGGGTTTTTGTTCCGATTTTAGAGTCAGACTGCCAAATGTTGCGGAAGCCACTCCCAGACTGGTAACTTTAATGAATTTTCTGCGTGAAGAAGCACTCATAATAGTTCAGTTTTTGTTTTACAACTTTTTACAAAGTAAAAAAAATAATTATCAAAATTTCATTCCTTATTCAGGAATTAAAAGAAAGCAGAGGAAATTAAATAAAAAATACAAGATATTTTGCAACCGAAATTCCATAACTTGTCTTTTTAATACCTTAATACCATGAATAGGATATTTAAACTATATGTTTTTCTGATAATTTTTGTTCTTGTTTCATTTAGATCGCTGTATTCATGTGTTTCACCTTCTTATAATGGTACTGAACTAATTAAATTCAGACAAACAGAAAGCCCTGCCGGAGTTCCTGTTGCGTATCATTATGTACAAATAGCACCTGAAGGCAAAAATAAAAATACACCGGTAATTATTGCGCTTGATCCGGGTGGAAATGGCGAGTTGGCGGTGACAAAGTTTTTACCGGCTGCTACAAAATATTCATGCCTGATAATTGGTTTGGACAATGTGTGGAACAACCAATCGGACTCTGAAAAAAGAATTGAGGCCGTATTATCGGACGTGAAAAGGCAATTTGAACTTACGGACAATAAAATAATTTACGCCGGATTTTCAGGCGGGGCACGTTTGGCTTTGATTTATTGTCACAGACATTCCGGGGACGGGGTGATAATGGCCGGCGCCGGGCCGGGAAACATGCAACTGATAAATGTGCCTTTCCCTCTTGTAACCCTTACGGGAACAAAAGATTTTAATTTTTTCGAACATTATTATCCGCCACAATCAGCAGTTTTTAAAAATAACAAAATTCTTACTATAGTTTTTTCAGGGAAACATATGTGGCCAGATCCGGCTTTATTGACAGATGCTGTTAATTTTATTCTTTTAAAAACGGGCACTATTAAGGCTGAAAAAGAAAAATCTTCAACAGCAATTATACAGCTTACCGACAGCCTAATTAATGCCGGTGAATATTTATTTGCCTTAAAAG
Organism: Bacteroidales bacterium; assembly: GCA_016934395.1. Lineage (GTDB taxonomy): Bacteria > Bacteroidota > Bacteroidia > Bacteroidales > UBA10428 > JAFGSZ01. The sequence goes on along the minus strand of JAFGSZ010000080.1, from coordinate 92,109 downwards.
AGATTGAAAAGGCGCTGAAATTAAAAAACCAGGATCGCTCTGTAATTCAGCAAAAATTGTCCGAATTACTTTCCACTGAAAAATGTCAGTTATATTTTGTGGATCTGGAAGCAGGGTTAAAGGCAGAAATTGACAGGCAAAACTTATTAGTGCAGGCCCTTGATACTAAAGACAAAATTTGGTGGAAAAATGAATTGATAAAAATCGACCAGAAGATTCAATCGCCTGATAATCTTTTAACGGCTGATTCTTATGCACGAACAAGGAGTCTTTTAGGGATTATGTTTTTTTCAGTAATTAATTACATGATAGGCAATGCCCCAAATGAACAAGTATCAAAATTGCTGGATATTTATGAATTAGCGGAGCCAATTAATCCCTATGTGTTTTATTTCAAAGCAGTAATTGCTTTTCAAAATAATAAAACCGAAGAAAGTCTGAAGTTACTTCAGCAATCAAAAGACCTGGGCTTTTCAGATACCATTCGCTTACATGCGGATTTTCCAACAGAGTTTTATCAAAAAGTATATGAATAGATAGACAGAATTCGTTCTTGTCAGGGCAAATAAATCATACAGGTATCAAGGCTGCAACATGTGAATATACCAAAACCATTTTTAATATTTCCCTGTATGGGCCCGGGAATCGTAAAGGGATCATGGTTAGCGGCATATGCTTTTTCAATCGAAATATGGTAATTGAATGCAGTTTGATTTATGCGATACAGGTTAACGTATAGGGAATCAATCGAATCAGATGATAAGGGGAAATCAATTTGAACTAATCCTTCCGGTTTTTCAGAATAATCAAAAACTTTTTGTTGATGCACATTTTCCCCCAGGGGATAAGTATAATACCTTATCATGTAATAATTGCTCCCCGGCAAATTGGTATTGTTTGTAAAAACGCTTAATAAATTATTCATTACCCTGAAAGAATCAATTTCTACTTCGGGAACAGACAAAGAGAATGCACTTAGGGTATCGGAGGTTTTAGTTATTATTGACAGTTCATACCCGGCAGTATTCCGGTCAACAAGTTTATCATTATAATAATTGTATATATAATTATTGGTATTATCAGTTTGGATAATATTTGAAAGTCTTATGGTATCGGTGTTATTAATAATTTTAACAGAAGCATTCCAAACCAGGTCAAATACCACCGGACCTTGCATTGTATTACTTCTGAAAAGAAGTGTCTGATAAGGTTCATTATGCACAAGGTAGGCTTCCAGGGTATAATATTTTTCTCCCGTAGGTAACGGAATGTCAAGGTCCCTTTCAAGTTCGCAGGCAAATAATGTCAACAGCAGGATTATATAGGTAAAACAACGGAGGTTCATTTTAATTCAACTTTAAAATTAATGAAGGGCGTACAGGGAAAAATTCCCAGTTGCTGAGGTATTACAGAAACCTCGTCATGTTCGTCTGTTCTTAAAATAAAAAACAGAAAATAGGGATTGGTTTGGTTATAGGCATTGTATATCCCAATAGCAAGTTGTGAATTTCCCCAGCTATGATTTTTTGAGAAAACCGTGGCTATATCAAGCCTGTGAGTTGCCGGCATACGAAAGTTATTTCTTTCGGAATACAGTGGATATGGATTAGAATTTGCACTATGCGGGATAAAAATAAATCCGGTTGGCATAGTTGTTATTGAACCACTGGCCCAAAACCAGGTGATATTGGTGGTAATGTTTTTGGTAATATCTATGGAAAAAACGGCATCAAATTTATGAGGGATATCGTACGAAGGCGAGAATACCTGGCCGTTATTGATTTCACTAAATTTCCGTTTTGAATTGGAATAGGTATAATTCAGCTCAATTTCAAGGAGTTTGTTTTTATAAGTGCCGGATGTTTCAAATCCATAGGCAAAACCTGTTCCAAATGTTAATTCCTCTGCCGGTTCAAGTTCCACCAGTTCGGCTCCGTTTTTAAGTTCACTAAGGTTCTTAAATTGTTTATAGAAAATACCTGCTCCGGTTTTAAAATTGGAGTGGTGATGATTAAAATGAAGGGCTATCTGACGAGCTTTTTGAGGAGGTATATTTTTATCGGCAGGTATCCATAAATCAGCCGGAATATTGAATCCTAAAGGAGCAATTAAATGATTAAATTGCCAGGTTTCATCGTAACTCATATTTATACCGACTGAATTGCCGGAATAGTTAAATTGTATTCGCGGTGAAGGACAAAAGATTGTCTGGTCAAAGGAATAAAAATTAAATCTGTTCCCAGCAATAAATGAAAGCTGTTTTGTAAAGCGAAAGTTACTTTCAGCATAAAATCCCCAAAGCAATGAAACTGGTGTAAATGTGGCTTCCCGAATAATAGAAGAAGGATACATTTCTTTATTATTCAGGTAGTAGTTATTATGCTGCAGAAAAGTGCCGGTTTCTATGCTCCAGTTTCCGGAAGGTTTGTAGCTTAAAAACAATTGGTTTTCAAAACTTGTAATATTATTGGTTCGTTTGATGATCCAGGAGGGATTATATTTACCGTTAAAAGAATAAAATGACAGACCTGAAGTAAAACGGATAAAGGTATTTTTATTAATTGAACGGGATAAAGACAGGGATAAAAGGTCATTAGCCCATTTACTTTCTAATTTCAGGGCCGATGGTGCATACGCAAAATTATCAGTATTGTGAAAGAACGATACCCGGAGCTTAAAATATTTTGGAAGGGAAATATCAGAAACCAGGTTAATATCATAAAACTGATAATCGGGCAGGGAAATAAAATCTTCTCTATCCTGATGTAATTCCTCATATATATTCGATATCATATCGAAAAATGCATATCGTGCAGAAAAAAGAATCCCAATTTTATCTTTTACCACAGGACCTTCGAATAATATTTTAGACGACAGATTTCCAATACCAAATATCAGCTTTTTATCTTCCATTGATGGAGCCCGGGATTCAATATCAAGATAGGAGGCCAGGTATCCGCCTTTACTTGCGGGGAATCCGCTTTTATAGAGATCTACCTTATTAATTACCTCTGCGTTAAACATGGGTGCAATGCCTAATAAATGATAACTATTATAAATAGGCAGGCCATCCAGGCTTATCCTGTTATTTCCATGCCCGCTTCCCCTAACATTTAATGAAGCATTTATTTCACTGCTTTTCTGAATTCCCGGTAAAACCTGCAGGCTCCTTATTATATCCGGTTCGCCAAATCCTGATGTAAGTTTTGATATTTTTGCCTTTCCCCAATTTATTTTTTTTAATGCCAGTTCCTCTTCTTTTTTATTTTTATGCACAAAAACAAGAGATTCCAGCTGTTCTGTTTTTGGGATTAAAAGAATGGTGATTTCATTACTGGTATACTGATTAAGGGGATATTCTGCAAATTCATACGACACATGCGAAATTTCCAGTATTGCAGGAAATGTGTTAATGTTAAGTGAGAAAATACCTGAGGAATCGGAAATAGTATGTGTATTCGTTGTTTTTAGAATTATTAAAGCATTTCCAACGGGTCTGCGCGTATCGGAATCAAGCAACTTTCCTTTTATCGGGTTACCCATTATTCCGTTCAAAGAACAAAGGGAAAAAATGCAGAAAAGGAGGATAAATTTGAACAAACAGCGCATGCTTCGAATATATAAAAAAACCTGCTTGGGGATAACTCTGAAAATTGAATACCTGGTTTTTTTCATAAAAATACAGGGTACATTTTAATGTAGCCCTGTATTTGAATACTTGTAATTTGGTAATATAAAAATAGAAAACCCGCTGTTTTACCAACGGGTTTTGAGATTATTCATCAAGTTTTAAATAATCAAGTGTTAATTCAATGTTTACATCTCCACCAACATAAATTGAGGGACCACTTGCTCTCATTGAAGGTCCAAAGAAGAAATCGTCTTCAAGGATTTTTGCTGCAGCGGTCAATGTTTGCGGGTAACCGCCTTCATTAAAGTCGCTGTATTCCATATTAGCATATGAGAAATGATCGGCATAAAGAATTTTCTTGGGTGCATTGTTCATTTGTAAACCCTTAAGTTCAGGTATTATACTATTCCAGGTATTACCCCAGAAATTCTTCATGTTATAATTGTATTCTACTTTTAATACATCTACTAATCCGGCTGGTCTTACAACTACAGGTTCGTAGGTATATTCTCCGCCTGTGCCTTCTACAAACTGCCATTCAATATCTTCATCCATAAACGCAGAAACTAATACAGGATTATTCTGATCATCATAAGTTACACCATAAACCTGACGAGTTTCTTCTGCATCCTCACTGTTAAGATAATGCCAAGTAGATGATTCGATCAAATTTTCGGAATTATAGGTATGTGAAATATACTCATCCATTTTTTCCCATACTTCGGTGATATCATTCCACACATAATATTCGTTTTTAACCAGAAGGTTGTTGGCATCATAGGTATTAAGAATATACTCTAATGGAACATCATTTTCGTCGGTATAGGTATAAATTTTTTCAGCAAGTCCGGCACTATTATAATTAACATCAACCTTTATTGTATCATAAATATTGCCTTTTTCTACCACACTATTAACGGTAACCATATAATTAGCCTGAACGAGTGCAGAATATATTCCGTCAATATCTTTATATTGCCATCTTGAGTTGTACGGATAAATTCTATAGAATTCGTTTCCACTTATTGGATAATAATAGTCCTGATCTGCATCACCACATTCATTGAGATCATCAACAGGAACCCAGACACATGGGGAATATGAATAATAATAGTAATATGATCCTGAAGAATAACTGTAGCTATAATAGGTAAAGGTACCATCACCATTATCTACTAATTGTTCTTCTGAAGTCAACTGATGGTCAAAATTAACACTATTACTATAATAAACATAGGTTTGAGAAGTATTGGCTTCTTGCTGGAATGCATACAGATACATGGTATATCCTGTGTTTTGATCGCCGGAATATGTATTTACTACTTTTAAAATATCTGCCACTTCATTATTAAATAGAAAACGAACAGCTATTTCGGTAAGTCTTTTTTCGGTGTCATAGGTGAAATCCGCTAATGACACATCGCCCAGGGCAATTTCCTGGAGGTAATATTTGCCATTCACATCCTGGGCAAGTAATAATTCCTGATCGTGGTTAATGATTTCGTAGGTAGAAGTATTGCCATCACTAAAAGTAAGTGTGAGTAATCCGGTTGCCTGATCGAAATTAAGAGCACTTACAGCGGTTTGTGTAATTGATTCGGGTAAAGTAACAGTAGCAGTCTCGCCGTTACTATACTCAATAATGAGGTCTTCACCCACAAAGTACACATCAACAATGGTTAAATTAACATCTTGCTGAAGTTGATCTACTTGGTCCTGAACATCTTTGGTGCAACCATAAAAGAAAGTAAGCACAATTAGTGCACTAATAAAAGAAATAAGTTTACGCATGAGAAATTAATTTTAATTTGGGTATAAAGTGAATTATGGTTGTTTTACAGGTTTCAAGCAATTTTGTTACGAAAGGAGAAAAATTATTTATAAACACCGCCATTTAATTGATGAATTGCAGATTGCAAAATACTAAGCAAAACCTTAAATACCAGTAGAAATAAATATTCGAAAATAAAATCACATCTAACGATTAATTTATAAGGTAATATTTTACAATGGCGAATTCGTAAAATATTTCATCAAAAAGTAATAAACAAAAGAAAAGCGGGGAGACTTTTGGATCGCAATTGTAGTTTTAATAAAAAAGTGGCCCTGTAACAAGATGCCACTTTGTTTTTTTAATAAAAAAAACCGCAGATATTTTTAAGCTTTTATATAAAATAAAAGAGATTTAATTTTAATCGATTTTTACATGTCCCCAATTTTCGCCACGTCTGATCCTGTTTAATTGGGTGTGGGTAATACCAAATTCTTTGGCGATTTTATATAAAGGATTTTTTCCTCTTTTTAACTTCATTTTTAATCGCATAACCTGCGATTCGGTAAGTTTTGCATTGGTAATAGTTCCTTTTCTTTTTTCCTGGGCAATTTTAGTACGAGGACTTAGTTGACTATGAACTAACAATTCTTCACGTGTTGCCCATTTAAGGTTCTTGAAATAGTTATTCCATTTATTAAAATCGAGGTGAATTACATTATCGTAATTTTCTGAAGGTCTGTTAAGAAATAATTCGGCGACTAACCTGTGTACACATTTTGTTTTTCTATGTTTCCAATCGATATTCGATTTAAAAGAGAAATACTGGTATCCGTTTACATTTGCGGGCTTTAGAATCTTCCAGTCGTTAGTTTCTTTTTTATAAATACGGATTCTTCCGTAATTTGATATTTCGTAACGTTCCTGTTCATTAATCCCGTCAAATTTTACGGGTTTCCACGCTTCATCCCAATAATTTATTGCTGCCATTCACTATACATTAAGTTGATATTATTTTAATCGCGTATGAAATTATAATATGTTTTAACTGATTATAATTCACTTAAATAATTATTATATCCGGCTACTTAAATCCATCTAATTTCAAGTTCTATTGTTATCAATAGCTAACTTTTGAATATAAAAACTGATGAGATTTAACTGGAAATTCAATAATTTTTTACTACTTCCTTCTAAACACAATTATACCATCAAACCGTTCGTAAAAATTAATTTATTAAATAAAGGAGAAGATTAATTATATAACAATAAAACTTATTTTTTGTTGTTTTAGGAGATTGATTTTTATCCCGACCACTTCTAATAATTTAAAACCGGGAATGATAAACCGGTATAAAATTAATACAAATATTTATTTTATGCCCGAAAGGTTAATAAATATTATTTCTAAACTGCATAATATAATCGCGGCTTAGTTATTAATTTATGAAAATTGGTTACAAACAGGTAGTTTAATATAAGATTTGTTCTATAAAACGTTGGGTATCTTTTTCAATATCTGTGCTATTTTCTAGAATTTTAATATATGCACTTCCTATTATTGCACCATGAGCATAGGCGCAGGCTTGCTGAAAGGTATCCTTGTTGGAAATTCCAAAACCAATTATCCCGGGATTTTTTAACGCTATTTTTTGTATTCGTTTAAAATATTCAATTTGTTCGTGTTCTATTTTGTGTTTTATTCCTGTAGTTGATGAGGATGAAACTATATACAAAAATCCCTTACTGGCAGCATCCAGTTGCTTAATTCTTTCTTCTGAAGTTTGCGGGGTTATTAGAAAAACAGGATATAGATCATACTTTTCAAATATGGGCCGAAATTCTTTTTTATAAATCTCAACCGGCATATCCGGGAGAATAACTCCATCAATACCAGCATCTTTGCAATGGGCGCAAAAATTTTCCGGTCCAAACTGAATTACCATATTCAGATATCCCATAAATATAAGCGGTAAGTCAACTTCTGAACGAACCTGAAATATTTGTTCAAAATAAAGTTTCATTGTTATCCCGTTCAGCAAGGCAATTTCACTGCTGTGCTGGATTACCGGTCCGTCGGCAAGTGGATCGGAAAAAGGCATACCCACTTCAATCATATCCACGCCACTTTTTGCCAGAGTTTTAATCAGAATTCCGGTATCGGTAAGTTTTGGATAACCTGCCGTAAAATAAACCGACAGGATATTATTTTTTTTCTGTAAAAAAAGTTGTTGTATTCTATTCATCGTTTAAATGTTCTAAGTAAGTTGACATATCTTTATCTCCTCTTCCGGAAATGTTTATCACAATCACTTCATGCCTCCCGAATGATATTTTTTCCAACACGGCAAGTGCATGTGCAGTTTCCAGCGCCGGAATAATTCCTTCAAGCCGGGTAAGGAGATTAGCTGCTTTAAGGGCTTCAGCATCGGTAACGTTTTCAAAAATTGCCCTTCCGGTTTTGAAAAGATGGGAGTGAATAGGACCAATTCCCGGATAATCGAGACCCGCAGAAATGGAATAGGGTTCAGTAATCTGACCATCGGCATTTTGCATAACAATTGATCGGCTGCCATGAAGAATTCCGGGTTTGCCAAGAACCAGTGTTGCTGCCGATTGTCCTGTATCTAAACCTTTACCACTGGCTTCCACTCCAATTAGTTTAACGCTGTTAACATCCAGATAATGATAAAATGCCCCTGCGGCATTGCTGCCACCTCCAACACAGGCAATAATAACATCGGGATTCTCGTTTCCGGTTTTTTCTTTTAACTGGTATTTCATTTCTTCACTTATCACCGATTGAAAACGTGTTACCATATCCGGGTAGGGATGCGGGCCTACTACTGAGCCGATAATATAATGGGTGTCTACAGGATTATTGATCCAGTCGCGGAGGGCTTCATTAGTGGCATCTTTTAATGTTTTATTGCCACAATGTACCGGAACTACTTCGGCGCCGAGCATTTTCATTCGTGCCACATTGGGCGCCTGTCGTTGTACATCAAGATCACCCATATATACAATACATTGTAATCCCATGAGTGCACAAACCGTAGCGGTTGCCACGCCATGCTGTCCGGCTCCAGTTTCAGCAATAATCCGGGTTTTTTTAAGTCTTTGAGCCACCAGAATTTGTCCAATGGTATTATTAATTTTATGGGCTCCTGTATGGTTCAGATCTTCTCTTTTAAGATAAATCTGTGTATTGTAATGTTCAGACAGACGTTTGGCGAAATAGAGAGGAGAAGGACGACCTACATAATCTTTTAATAAAGTTTGAAATTCTTTTTTAAAAGAATCATCGTTTATAATATTCAGATAATTGTGCTTTAATTCTTCAATGTTTGGGTACATCATTTCGGGAATAAAAGCGCCCCCGAAATCGCCATAAAATCCATTATTATCCACTGAATAATCCATAACTTCAGTTCTTAATTTCATTAATAAAATGTTCAATCTTTACAATACTTTTAATGCCGGGTTCTATTTCAAACCTGCTGTTTATGTCAACTGCAAATAAATTGGTCATCTGCAGATTTTTAATTTTTTGTATATCTTCAGGCCCAATCCCTCCGCTTAGAAAAACCGGATTATCTTCTTTATATTGAGATAATAAGTCCCAATCAAATTTTTTACCACTGCCCCCATACTGGTCACTTTTTGTATCGAACATAAAATAATTGCATACTGAAGTATACTTGTGTAAATTATCAAAAATAAAATCCTGATCTAGCCTAAATGCCTTTATTGTTGATATACCCATTAATTTTAGTTCTTTAAGATATTCTGGGGGTTCATCACCATGCAGTTGAATAAAATCCAGTTTATACCGGTTTACTTTTGCAAGTAACTTTTCAATGGGTTCATTAACAAATACGCCAACACGTTTAATTTTTTCCGGCACCTGTTCGATAAACGACAGGTCGCTTGTGTCACCAACATACCGTTTTGATTTTTTATAAAAAATAAAGCCGATAAAATCAGGGTTAAGCCTTATTACCTGGGCAATATTCTCTTTTTCCCGCATACCGCAAATTTTAATTTTTAACTGGCCCATATATTTTAGACTTAATGTTATTGTTGATTTAATTTTTCAACAAATTGAGAAAAAGCTTCTACCGGATTTTTAGATTTCATAAAACTTTCGCCAATTAAAAATCCATGATATCCGGCTTGTTTTAAAAGGGTTATTACTTTTGGATCATGTATTCCGCTTTCCGAAATTTTCACAAATTCGGAGGGTATATGTTGAACCATATTAAATGAGACATCCACATTTGTTGTAAAATCTTTCAGATTTCTGTTATTTACACCTACTATATCAATATATTCGTTTATGTGTCCTGTTTCTTCCCGGGAATGAATCTCAAGTAAAACCTCTAATCCAAGGGAGTGAGCTTTGCGGGCTAATTGCCTGGTTTCGTTTATAGTTAATGAAGCGGCTATAAGCAGGATTACATCAGCGCCAATGCCTTTGGCTTCAAGCACCTGGTATTCATCTACAATAAAATCTTTACGCAGTATGGGTATCTGGTTATAAACCCTGGCCTGCAAAAGGTCTTCATCACTCCCGCCAAAATATTTCGAATCGGTTAAAACGGAAAGCCCTGTAGCGCCGGCTTTTGAATACCCTGTAGTTATTGTTTTAACCTGGGCATGAGCATTAATTACTCCTTTTGAAGGAGACATTTTCTTAAATTCAGCAATGATTCCCGAATTATTCCCATTTAACAGGGACTGTTTAAGTGACAAAGTTTTCCGGTTAAAATGAGGCATAATTTCCAGGGTACTTATTGGTTCTGTTTCGCGACGCCGGATAACCTCAGTTCTTTTATCAGCAATAATCTGCTCGAGTATGGTCATTGTAATGCGATTAAATTTTTCAGGGTATAATAGGCTTTTTTTTCTTCAAGTGATTCTTTGGCAAGGGCGAGGCAATCGGCAATGGATTTATTTTTATAATAACATTTTAGTCCGATGGCTGCATTTGCTATAATTACACTGTTTTGAGCTGGTGTGCCTTTCCCTTCAAGAATATTTTTAAAAATAACAGCAGCGTCTTCCACGGTATTCCCGCCCAATAAAGCCTGGGGTTTTACTTCCGGAAACCCAAGATCACCAGCGGTAAGCAGCAATTCTGCATCGTTAGAAATATATTTAAACGGAGCGGTAAGGGAAATTTCATCGTATCCGTCAAGTGAATGTAAAATTATATATTCTTTATCTGTTCGCTGATATAAATAATTATATAACCTGGCGAGCTGGAGACTGAAAACCCCGACCATCTGTTTTTTAGGAAAACCAGGATTAACCATAGGACCGAGCATATTAAAAAATGTTTTGATCCGAAGGCTTTTTCGCACCGGGGCCACATTTTTCATAGCCGGGTTAAATAGAGGTGCATGAATAAAACAGATTCCTGATTTGTCGAGTTCTTTTTTCAATTTGTCCTGATCACCGGAAAATTTGTATCCAAGATATTCCATTACATTTGAAGAACCACAGGCTGAAGAAACAGCATAATTTCCATGTTTGGATACCTTGGCACCTGCACCTGCAACCACAAATGAGGTAAGTGTGGATATATTAAAGGTGTCTTTTCCGTCACCCCCTGTACCACAAAGGTCGATGGTATCAAAATCATCCAGATCTACCCGAATACACAAATTCAGTAAAGCATCCCGAAAGCCGGTAAGCTCCTCAACAGTAATACTTCTCATTAAATATACCGTAAGAAAAGCTGCAATTTCAGGATCGCTGTATGTACCCTGTGCAATATTTGTCAATACTTCTTCTGCTTCCTGCCGGGTTAAGGTTTTATGCTCAAACAAATGGTTTAATATTTTTCTCATGATATACTTTTTAGGTAGAAAATACGGATTGTATATTGCCGTTTAATTCAACTCCAAGCCAGTTGGCTATTATTTGAATTCCCATAGGAGTTAATACAGATTCAGGATGGTATTGCAAGCCCTTTACGTCATAATTTTTATGACTGATCCCCATAATCAGTCCGTCTTCAGCTTCGCAGGTAATGTTAAAACAACCGGGCAGTTTTTCTTTGTTTACCACCCACGAGTGATACCTGCCTACTTCAAGGGTTTCAGGCAATCCGGCGAATAAAATATCATCGGGGGTGAGTACGTTTATCCTGCTTGAAATGCCATGATAAACCGTATCAAGATTGATTAAACTTCCTTCAAATGCTTCAGCAATTGCCTGGTGACCCAAACAAATTCCAAGGATACTTTTGACAGGTGCATATCGTTTTATAAGATCGAGGCATATTCCGGCTTCAACCGGGATTCCGGGCCCCGGAGAGATAAGTATTCGATTATATTGGTTTACCTGCTCCAATGAAATTTCATCATTTCTGAATACATCCGGCATCCTGTGTGTAAGAATTTCTATATAATGCACCAGGTTATAGGTGAATGAATCGTAATTATCAATTACCAGAATTTTTTCCATAATTAAATCTCCTTTGCCATGTTAATTGCTTTTTTTAGTGCTCCCAGCTTATTATTTACCTCCTGCAGTTCGCTTTCTTCTTTAGAAACCGAAACAATGCCTGCACCAGCCTGGTAAAACAAAGTGTTATTTTTACTCAGGAATGTACGAATCATTATAGCATGATTAAAATTACCTTCGAATCCTAATAATCCTATAGCCCCGCCGTAATAGCCCCTGCTCTGATTTTCGTAGGTATCGATCAGTTCCATGGCTTTGTATTTAGGAGCGCCCGACAAGGTACCGGCCGGAAAAGTAGCCATCATCAGATCAACAGAATTGGCGTCCTTTTCCAGTTTTCCTGAAACTGTAGAAACCATATGCAGCACATGAGAATAAAATTGAATCTCTCTGTAACTTTCTACCTTTACATCCGTGGCATGGCGGCTCAGGTCGTTCCGGGCAAGATCAACAAGCATAACATGTTCGGCATTTTCTTTTATATCAGTTGAAAGTTCACGAGCCAGTTGTTTATCCTTTTCATCATCGCCGGTTCGCTTAAATGTTCCTGCAATGGGATTAATATAGGCTTTTCCGTTCTCAATTTTGAGCTGGGCTTCAGGTGAGGATCCGAATATTTTGAAACTTCCGTAATCAAAATAGAAAAGATACGGTGAGGGATTGATTGAACGCAAAGCGCGATATACATTAAATTCATCGCCTATAAACTTTTGTGAATATTGCCGGGATAAAACAATCTGAAACACATCACCCCGATAGCAATGTTTTTTGCCCTGGCTTACCATATTCTTATATTCCTTATCAGTAAGGCTGGCAACTTCGTGGTCGTCGCTAACAAAGTTGAACGTTGGTACATTTCGGTTATAAATTAACGATTCAATTTTATCTATTTCGCTTTTTTCATGTTCCAGCTGGTTTTCAATTATAATAAGATCGTTCTTAAAATGATTTACGGCAATAACATATTTGTAGAAGCTATAAATTATATCCGGGATTCGATAATTTTCATTAACCCTGGCATTTAATTTAATCTTTTCGAAGTATTGAACAGCATTATAGGCTGAATATCCGAATAGCCCGTTATAGGGGAGATTGGTATCTTTCTGGTCAAGTTTGAAACTATTAATAAAGTTTGTAAACTTTTGCCTGAAATCATCCGGGGTATCAATAATACTTTCCTGTTTTAACTGGCCGGGGTATTGTTCTTCTACCTTAAAATCAGAAACCTTAAACCAGGCCATAGGCTGGAGACAAATAAATGAATAACTGTTTTCGTTACCGTGATAATCTGAGCTTTCAAGTAGTATTGAATTTGAATACAGATCCCGGGCTTTTAAATATATACTTACGGGTGTAATTGTATCTGCAAGTATTTTTTTGGTAATGGTATTAATTTTAAAATTTCTCATTTTTTTCGGGTATAAAACGTTATAAATTAAAAACGGCTTACCGTGAGTACGATAAGCCGCTTTTTATATTTTATTCAAACAATATGCTGCTACCTCACGGTTTAAGATTTACCCTGAGCCACCACCACCATATTGTATTGAAAATTATATTCATTTTGTTCTTTTGCTTTACAAATAAAATTCTTTTTTTAGAAAAAAACAATAGCTCTAAGCAACTTTTAACCGCTTAAGGTTTACTTTTTCCATTTTTTCCTTGGCATACTTTTTCGTAACCTGCAGTTTATCTATATTTGTTGATGGTAATTCAAACATCGTATCCATCATAATTACTTCGCAGATAGACCGCAGGCCGCGGGCGCCCAGCTTAAATTCAATAGCTTTATCGACAATAAACTGCAATACTTCTTCATCAAAAGTAAGCACTATACCATCGATTTCAAATAATTTCTGGTATTGTTTAATAATTGAATTTTTTGGTTCGGTAAGAATACTTCGTAATGCATCCCTGTCGAGAGAATGCAGGTATGTAAGCACTGGCAAACGACCGATAATCTCCGGAATAAGCCCGAAAGCTTTCAGGTCCTGAGGTGCAATGTATTGTAATAAATTATTCTGATCGATTTGTTCACTCTTTTTCTTTGCATTATACCCAACCACCTTTGTATTTAGCCGTTGGCCTATTTTTCTTTCGATACCATCAAAAGCCCCTCCACAAACAAAAAGGATATTTTTAGTATTTACAGGGATCATTTTCTGGTCGGGATGTTTTCTTCCTCCCTGTGGCGGCACATTGATTATTGAGCCTTCAAGAAGTTTTAATAAACCCTGCTGTACACCTTCACCGGAAACATCACGTGTAATTGATGGATTGTCACTTTTTCGTGCAATCTTATCTATTTCATCAATAAATACAATACCTTTTTCGGCGGCTTCCACATTATAGTCTGCTACCTGGAGCAGGCGGGTAAGTATACTTTCGATATCTTCACCAACATATCCGGCTTCGGTTAAAACAGTAGCGTCAACAATAGTAAAAGGAACGTGCAGCATTTTTGCAATGGTACGAGCCAGCAAAGTTTTTCCTGTTCCGGTTTCTCCAACAAGTATGATGTTCGATTTTTCAATTTCCACATCTTCATTATCCTGGCGTGTGTGTTGCATAAGGCGTTTATAGTGATTATAAACAGCCACGGACAGGTATTTTTTTGCTTCGTCCTGCCCTATAACATACAAATCGAGGAATTTTTTTATTTCTTTCGGCTTAAGAAGTTTAATGGAATTTACATCAAACTCATTGTTCTTTTTAAGTTCTTCCTGAACAATTTCGTAGGCCTGTTCGATACAACTGTCGCATATGTGCCCGGAAATACCGGCAATAAGTAAGTTTGTATCTTTTTTTTCCCTTCCGCAAAAAGAACATTTATCCATAACTAATATTTTTACTTGGTTGCATCGCGCTCCAACACTTCATCTATCATCCCATATTCAAGAGCTTCTTTAGCGGTCATCCAGTAATCCCGATCGGAATCTTTTTCCACTTTATCGAAGGATTTTCCGGAATGGTCTGCAATTATTGAATAGAGTTCATTTCGTAATTTTAGAATTTCACGTGCAGTAATTTCGATATCAGCAGCCTGGCCCTGTGCACCACCCATAGGTTGATGAATCATTATTCTTGAATGCCTGAGTGCGGAGCGCTTTCCTTTTTTGCCGGCACATAATAATACAGCGCCCATTGAAGCTGCCATACCTGTGCAGATTGTTGCAACATCGGAACTGATATACTGCATAGTGTCATAAATTCCTAGTCCGGCATGCACGGCGCCACCCGGAGTGTTAAAATAAATCTGGATATCTTTACCGGGATCTGCAGAATCCAGATACAATAGCTGAGCCTGAATAATATTTGCAACATAATCATCAATGGGTAATCCAAGAAAAATAATCCTGTCCATCATCAATCGTGAAAATACATCCATAGAAGCCACATTTAATTGCCGCTCCTCTATAATTGTGGGTGAAATGTAGTTACTGTAAACCGACGTGTATTTATCAAAAGTAAGACTGCTTATACCCCGGTGCTGTGTTGCATATTTTTTAAAATCCTGTGAGTCCATATTCTAATTTTCTACTAAGGTATTTATGTATTCACTAATTATCAAACATTTTGTTAAATTTTTCAGATGATATATCCTTATCATCTACTTTAACCAAATTTTTAATTACTTCAAATACTTTATCTTCCATTTTTTTATCATATATCCTTCTACGTTCTTCATCTTTCTTAAGAAGTTCCCTGGCATAATTTACCAGGTTCTCTTCGGGTACATCATATAATCCGTATTGTCTGAACTGCATCATTGCGAACTCTTTTGCGAATGCTACCAATTCTTCTTCATTTACGCTTATTTCATTGTCATGGGCAATTTTATCCTTAATCAATTGCCATTTCAAATCTTTCTCAAAATGCGGGAATTCTTCAGTTAATTGCTCGTCTGTAATGTTTTCCTTATTTGTGGCTTTAATCCATCTTTTGAGAAATTCTACCGGCAATTCTTTTTTGAATTTTTTTAATAAAATATCTTTTCCGTCCAATCTGAATTTATAATCCCCGTCACGTTCAATACCCACCTTAATTTCTTCTTCGATACGTTGAATAAATTCTTCTTTCGATTTTACTACATCTTTACCATAGAGCTTGTCCCACAATTCAGCATTAACTTCTGCTTTTTTATACTTGGAAATGCTTCTTACGGTTACTAAAAAGTTACCGTTAATATTTTTAAGGTTATCTTTATCGACCTTCAGCATGGCAGCAAGATCCGTTTCATTAGGAAATGCCTTTTTAATATCAACAGTTAAGGAATCGTTGACTTTTAATCCGATAAATTTCTTTTTAGCCTTATCATCTTTAATCATATCAATGGATATGGAAGCATCTTCAACCTTTATGCCCGCTTCTAAAATCTGATTATCCTGATCAAGTTGCTGAATTTCAGCTTTCAGCATTTCATTATCTTTGGTTACATCAGCAGGCACAAAGCTCCCAAAACGTGAGGTATAACTATCGATATATTTGTTTCTGAGGGGCTCGTCGATTTTTATTTTATAAAAAGGAATTTTGTCTTTTTTCGATATTGAAAATTCAAATTCCGGAGCTATTCCCAGATCGAAGGCAAAATCAAATTCAGTGTCATTATCCCAGTCAATGGTTTTTTCATTTTCCTCATGCGGCAGGGGGTCGCCGAGTATATTCAGCTTCTCATCAATCAGATATTTAGTAATCGATTCGGAAACTATTTTATTGATTTCTTCAACAAGTATCGGTTTTCTGTACATCTTACTAATGAGTCCAAAAGGTACCTTTCCCGGGCGAAAACCATCGATTCGCGCTTTTTTTCTGTAATCTTTTAAAACGCTGCTAACTTTATCTTCGTAATCCTCTTTCGTTAATTTAATGCGTAAGATTGCATTTAATTCGTCAATGTTTTCTCTATTTATGTTCATTCAATATAAATTAAAATTTTAAAAACCGCCACCATTGCCGGAAAAATCGGTAAGGGAACGGTTTTTTTATATTGTGCGGATGAAGGGACTCGAACCCCCACGCCGTAAGGCACTAGATCCTAAGTCTAGCGCGTCTACCAATTTCGCCACATCCGCCTGAATTTTGAGGTGCAAAGATACCAATTTTTTTTTGTTATTCGCAAGTCCTAATCCAGAGAAAATTTAGGTTGTTAGTTTGGTTGAAATTATATGAAAAATGCACTATTTTTAATAATTAAATAAACTTAAACTATAGATTATGAAAAAGACAATGCTTTTTATACTGATAATATTCGTGGCAACAATTTTTGCTAATGCCCAGGGAAGTGAAATTTTTATGAATGATAAACTAGAGAAAAAGTGGGAAACCGAGAAAAAATTTGACGTGCCTGAATCCGTATGTTATGACAAAGAAAGAGATGTAATTTATGTTGCGAATATGGTTGGGGATGAAGCCAGGAATGAAAAGCAGGGTTTTATTTCAAAATTGTCACCAGACGGGAAAATTCTGGACCTGAAATGGGTAACCGGAATAACTTCTCCAAAAGGTATGGGGATTTATAAAAACAGTCTTTTTGTAGCTGAGTTAAATAGTGTAGTTGAGATTGATATTGAAAAGGGTGAAATTAAAAGAATTTACAGAACATTAAATGCTAAATTTCTTAACGATATAGCGGTTTGTAAAGGAGGAGCTGTTTTTATTTCAGACATGAAAGGCAATGCCATATACCAGATCAAGGATGGAAAGATACAGTTATTTATTCAGTCGGATAAATTGAATAATCCAAATGGATTATTTGTTGAGAAGGAAACATTACTTGTAGGCCTTGATGGCAAAGTAGTAAAAATTGATATTTATTCGAAAAATATCAGCGATTATATTTTAAATACAGGTGGAATAGACGGCATTGTGCCAGATGGTAAAGGAAATTACATGATATCCGACTGGGCCGGGAATGTTTATCTGATAAATCCTGCGAAAGAAAAGGTTAAACTGCTGGGAACTGCAGCTGCAAAAATTAATGCAGCAGATATTGATTATGTAATCGGAAAAAATATATTATATGTGCCTACATTTTTCGATAACCGTGTTATGGCATATTCGATAAAGTGATTTTAATTTTAGCGTAGTTCAAAATTCTGACCGAGGTACACACGGCGAACCTGTTCATCATCGGCAAGTTCCTGTGAAGTACCCGATTTCATAATTTCTCCTTCGAACAATAAATAGGCCCTGTCGGTTATCGACAGGGTTTCGTGTACATTATGGTCGGTAATTAATATTCCAATATTTTTTTCTTTAAGCTTTGCTACAATTTCCTGAATATCTTCTACTGCAATTGGGTCTACTCCGGCAAAAGGTTCATCAAGAAGCATAAAATAAGGATCTAATGCAAGCGCGCGGGCAATTTCGGTACGTCTTCGTTCTCCGCCTGATAATTGAATACCGAGACTTTTCCTGATTTTTTGCAGCCCAAATTCTCTGATTAACGATTCAACACGATCTTTTTGTTCTTCTTTTGAAAAACTACTCATTTCGAGCACGGCATAAAGGTTATCTTCTACATTGAGCCTTCTGAAAACTGATGCCTCCTGTGAAAGATATCCAATACCTTTTTGGGCACGCTTATATACAGGTTCAGCTGTTATTTCAGTGTTGTCGATAAAAATCTTGCCTTCATTGGGTACAATTAATCCAACAATCATATAAAAAGAGGTGGTTTTTCCGGCTCCGTTTGGTCCCAGTAATCCCACAATTTCACCTTGTTCAACATTTATTGATACTCCTTTCACCACGGTTCGTGAACGGTATTTTTTTACAAGATTTTCTGTACGTAGTTTCATTTCTGAAATTTTAACCTTTCGTATTCAACAAATGTACTAAAGAATTTAAAATAAAAAGTTTTACCAACTAAACCCCCTAATTCTTCAGATATTAAATCTTTTTTGTAAATATCATCAGCCTGCCATTTCTTTTTCCTGCCTTTTTTCTATTTTTTGAGAAATACGGATACTTATTTCGTAAAGTAAAATTAATGGAACGGAAACAAGGATCTGACTAAAAATATCAGGAGGAGTAATAATTGCCGATAGTGCTAATATAACGATCAGGGCATGTTTTCGATAGGTCCGTAAAAATTTAGCATTGATTATCCCCAATTTACTTAGAAAATAAACCACCACAGGCAATTCAAAAACAATTCCACTGGCCAGTGTTACGGATGCAACAGTGGAAATATAAGACATCAGCGTGATTTCATTTGCCACCTGTTCGCTTACCCTATACGATCCTAGAAAATGCACAGATAGCGGAACAATTAAAAAGTATCCGAAAAGAACACCTAAAGTAAAAAGCAGGGAAGTATAAAATACGGCTCCTCTTGCATGTTTTTGCTCATTCTGGTATAAAGCAGGATTTATAAACCTCCAGAACTCAAAAAACACATATGGAAAAGCGACAATCACACCTGCAATTAATGAAATCTTTATATGTGCCATAAACTGACTGGCCATATAAATACTTTTTAATTCAAATGATTTTGAATTGATACATAGTTTCTTAACGTGAACAAGTTCTCCAAGTTTGCATAACATCCTGTTGGTCCAGAATTCAGGAGTTTTTGGAGCAATTATTATAGAATCGAAAACAATTTCATTAAAAATAAATGCTACTATAGATACAATTATTACTGCTATAAAAGATCGAATAATATGCCATCTGAGTTCTTCAAGGTGATCAAGAAACGACATCTCACCATTTTTCTTATCGGTCATTGTTTATCTATTATAATTTACAAAGAGTTTATATATCTATATCAGTAATATATATTTCACAGCAAATTTTAACGTTTTCAAATACATATATTTGAAAAAAAGTTATTAATTTAGGGTACAAATGTATTGATATTTCTCAATTATTCTAACAGGAGTACTATTGAATGGTTGACTTTTAAATTTTCAATAAAACATTTTGATATATCAATCGTATATAGTTTTGTTTATTAATTAATTGTGTAGTTCGAAGCAATCTCACTGCTGCTTGTCACGAAAAGAATACTTTATAAATACAGGAGGATATGAGTGTTGGTGCAGATATTTCTTTGACAGAAGTATTAAAAAAATATTTTGGGTTTACTTCCTTTAAAGGAAATCAGGAATTAATAATTAGAAATGTTCTTGCTGGAAAGGACACTTTTGTTTTAATGCCCACCGGTGGAGGAAAATCTTTATGTTACCAGTTACCTTCGATACTTATGGAAGGAACGGGCATTGTTATTTCCCCGCTGATTGCCCTTATGAAAAATCAGGTGGATGCCATGCGAAGCTTTAGTGAAGAAGATGGTGTTGCCCATTTTTTAAATTCTTCATTAACCAAATCTGCTATTACCCAGGTTAAAAACGATGTACTTAAAGGAAATACAAAGCTTCTCTATGTAGCCCCGGAATCGCTTACCAAAGAAGAAAATATTAATTTTCTTAAACAAGTTAAAATATCCTTTTATGCTATAGATGAAGCACATTGTATATCTGAGTGGGGTCACGATTTCAGACCTGAATACCGTCGGATTCGACCTATAATCAATCAGATTGGCGAAGCTCCTCTAATTGCCTTAACGGCAACTGCAACTCCTAAGGTACAGCACGATATACAAAAAAATCTGAGCATGTTGGAGGCAAATGTTTTTAAATCCTCATTCCGAAGACATAACCTCTATTATGAATTACGGCCAAAGAAAAACGTTTCCAAAGAAATTATTAAATATATCAAAAGTAATCACGGCAAATCGGGAATAATTTATTGCTTAAGCCGAAAAAAAGTTGAAGAACTTGCTGAAACCCTGAAAGTAAACGGTATAAAGGCTTTACCCTATCATGCAGGCATGGATTCTTCCACCCGGACAATTAATCAGGACAAATTCCTTATGGAAGATGCTGATGTAATTGTAGCTACCATTGCATTTGGTATGGGTATTGATAAACCGGATGTACGCTTTGTTATTCATCATGATATTCCCAAAAGCCTTGAAGGATATTACCAGGAAACCGGACGTGCCGGGCGCGATGGCGGTGAAGGACGATGTATTGCTTTTTACAGTTATAAGGATATCCAAAAGCTTGAAAAGTTTATGCAGGGCAAACCGATTGCCGAACAGGAAATTGGAAAACAATTGCTGCTGGAAACCGTATCTTATGCCGAATCTTCAGTTTGTCGTCCCAAACAACTGCTTAGTTATTTTGGTGAAGAAATGAAAGAAAATTGCAATAATTGTGATAATTGCCTGCATCCCAAAAATCTGTTCGAAGGAAAAGAATACGTTATCAAAGCACTGGAAACCATATTGGCTGTTAACGAAAAATTTAAAGCCGATCACATTGCAAATATCCTTGCCGGAGTGAAAAGTCCCATGATAAAATCTTACAAACACCATCATCTTGAGTTATTTGGACAGGGGAAAGAAAAAGATATAAAATTCTGGGGTGCGGTATTGCGACAGGCATTAATTGCACGATTTATTAAAAAAGATATTGAAAATTACGGCTTGTTACAACTCGAAAGTAAGGGCAGGAAATTTTTGCAAAATCCCCATTCCTTTATGCTTGTTGAGGATCATGATTATTCAGGTACAGACGATGAAGATGAAGCAATGACTCCATCCATGAGATCTGGAGCCGCTGATGAGGAACTCTTAAGTATTTTGAAAGATCTCCGTAAAAAAATATCAAAGGAAAAAAACCTTCCCCCGTTTATTATTTTTCAGGATCCATCGCTGGATGATATGGCTATTCAGTATCCTGTTAATATTGAAGAACTTCAAAATATTTCTGGTGTTGGCGCCGGTAAAGCCAATAGATACGGAAAAGAGTTTGTGGAGTTAATAAAAAAATATGTTGAGGAAAAGGAAATTATCAGACCTCAGGATATGGTGGTTAAGTCGGTGGTAAACAAGTCTGGTATGAAAGTTTATATTATTCAGAGTATCGACAGAAAAATAGGACTTAACGATATTGCCGATGCTAAAAACCTCGGCATGTCAGAATTGCTGGATGAGGTTGAAGCTATCGTAAACTCTGGCACCAAATTGAATATAGACTATTATATTAACCAGGTAATTGATGAAGATCATCAGCAGGAAATATTCGACTATTTCAGGGAGGAAGCTGAGACAGAATCTGTGGAAGCCGCACTCGAAGAACTGGGCGAAGATGAATATACCGAAGAAGACATACGCCTAATGCGTATTAAATTTATATCTGAAATGGGAAATTAAAACAAATTGTTTCCCGATATTAAAAATTAGACCTGCCTTTCCAGGAAGATTTTATATAAATTCCCCAAAGAGAAAAAACTGCAGAATATACCGGATACACCAGTTCAAAAAGGAAAAACCATACGATTTTATTTGATTTTCCGAAATATTTCAAAACGGGAATAACCAAAAACGAATCCACTATTAATTTTAAAGTAAACAGGATTAAAAACAGTTGAAGGCAATTCGCGAAAAATTGCAGTATAAACAACACAATTAGCAGATAATTAAAGATAACTACCGTAAAGCCGGTAAGTATAATTTCACGATCGGAATAATACTTGCTTTTGGATGCCCATCTCAGGCGCTGGCTTAAAAAGTCTTTCCAGTATTTTACTGGTAATGTAGTAACTGTGGTCATGCGATTTTTAATCACCATTATCCTGTATTTATTCTTTTTAAATTGTTGTAATAAAAATACATCATCTCCCGAAACAGAACGTTTTTCAAAAGGGTCGGAAAGGGTTTCAAAGGAAGACTTTTTAAAAGCAAGATTTGCCCCGTTGCATAAAACCGGTTTATTAATTGCAGCAGATCCGGCAGCAACACCCGCCAGACTCGCAAGATCTGCCTCCTGTATATTTGATAAAATTCCTCTGCCGGATTGCATATTCACCAAGCCAATTATCATATCCGGATTATTTTTGTGTTGATAAAATGAAGCTATTGTTGCGATCCATAAATTTGTAAGTCTGCAGTCAGCATCAGTAACCAAAATTAATTCACCGGATGACTTATTAATTCCATAGTTAAGTGCATGCTTTTTACCATTGAGCTTATCGGGCAACCTAAATATTTTAATATTGGTTTTTTTGTTGCCAAAGTTTTTAATCCGTTCAAAAGTACTGTCATTAGAATGATCATCAATAACGATTACTTCGTAAAGTTCTTTGGGATATTTCTGAGAAAACAGGTCGTTTAATATATAAACTATATTATTCTCCTCATTTCGTGCAGGAATAATAACAGAAATTAAAACGGGCTTAGCATGTGCTTTAAAAATATACTCCTGAGTTTTATGCCATCCGGTGGTATATGCTAAAATAAGTATTGAATAAAAAACAGCAAAAAATACGGATACCGCAACAATAAAGATCATGTGCAAATTCAGCAAATAGAGTATTTAATGATTACCGATTAATAATTTTTCAATTTTAGCATACAATTCGACAACATTTACCGGTTTGGTAATAAAATCGTCACAGCCGGCATCTATACATCGTTCTTTTTCTTCAGGAATAGCATTAGCTGTTTGTGCAATTATAGGCAGGTTTTTATTAAATTCTTTAATTATAGAGGTAGCTTCAATTCCATTGAGTTCAGGCATCTGGATATCCATTAATACGAGGTCAATATGTGGATTTTCTTTACATAGTTTAACTGCTTTGTTACCATCTTCGGCGTGCATTACCGTGGCCTGGGTTTGTTTTAAAAATCCCTCCAGGAATTTATAACTGAACGTATCATCTTCGGCCACAAGAAATGTCTTATCTTTCCAGATATACTGGTCTTTTAATTTTTTTTCTCCTTCTTCCTCGGTTTGTACTTTTCTTGTGGGAACATAAGGAAGTGTAAAATAAAATTTTGATCCTTTTCCGTATTCAGATTCCACCCACATAGATCCTCCCAACAATTCAATAAATCCCTTAGAAATGGCCAGGCCCAGACCGGAACCGCCATATTTTCTGGTCCTTGAGCTGTCTGCCTGCATAAACCGTTCAAAGATTATATCCAATTTATCCTGAGCAATACCAATACCTGTATCTTCCACATAAAATTCGAGCATATTATCAGCGCGCAGTTCGTATCCGAATTCAATATAGCCTTCAGAAGTAAATTTAAATGAGTTTCCGATAAGATTTACCAGAACCTGTCTTAACCGGTTGGGATCTGTTCGTATAAAACAACTCTCATTTGTAAATGCTTTCCGCATCCGTAATTTAACATGTTTTTTCTCTTTCTTTAATGTTTCCGATAAAAACGATGCGTGTACTTGTGCTAATAATGTATTTAAGGAGAAATCCTGCTTTGCTACTTTTATTTGTTTGGCTTCGATCTTTGCAAAATCAATAATATCATCAATTAAATTTACCAGCATCTTGCCATTGTTGTTGATGATCTCAAGATATTTTTTCCTGTTGCCAAGGCTTAATGAATCATCATTCAGCATTTCTGCAAATCCTAATATACCGTTCATTGGAGTTCGAATCTCATGACTCATATTGGCCAGAAAAGCCGTTTTTAGTTTGTCTGATTCTTCGGCTTTATTTTTTGCCCTTTTTAATTCTGCCTCAAGCAAGCTTCGGTGAAGGGTTACAGATACCTGGTGTACAAAAGTTTCAATTATATGTTTGAATTTAATAATACTTTTGTTTAATGTAATAATGGTGATATTCCCCAGCAGTTTGTTCTGGTGTGCAAGTGAAATATTATAAATTTTATGAATTTTTAAAATAGTATTAATTTCTTCGAACATTTTGGAATTTATCTCTGTGTAATTCCAGTTTAAGTTTTCATCCTGAATAGTAATAACAGATCCTGCTGTATCAAAATTTGAAATGCTTAGATCCCTTGGCAGATTTAAGCCAATAGGGTCTCTTCCGATAATCCTTTCAAACTGATCTGTGTAAGGATCAATTCCGGAAATGTTTTCTATAATAAAACAGTCTTTCATTTCCTGGTAGGATGAAAAAATAATTACCGCATTCTCAAGAAAATTATATAATTTTTCAGTAATGTATTTATAAATGTGTTCAAGATCAGAAAGGCCTAATAAATCAAGTGCCGAGTTACTTAAAAAAACAAGATTATCCTGGTATACCCGTTCTTTCAATTCAGCCATTTTCCGGTCTGAAATATCCCTTGAATTAACAAGAATACCATTTATGGAAGGATTTTCCAGCTGATTTGAGAATATGCTTTCTACGTATATCCATTTTTTATTTTTATGAAGGCTCCGGTATTCTTTTTTAAATTCCTTTCCCGGAATATTTAGCAATTGTGCAAAAAACTCCTCAAAATTCTCCTTATCATCCGGGTGAACGATATCAAAAATGGTTGTCCCCAGCAGTTCATCTATTAAAAAATCGGAAATTTTATTTTTTTCAGAACTTTCAAAAGTTATTTCCCCTTTTGCATTTAATATGGTAATGGCGTCTGATGAGTTTTGTAAAAGCGCTTTAAAATGTTCTTCATTTTTTACAATAACTTCTTCCATTCGCTTACGGTCGGTAATGTCTCTCGATATTCCGGTGATTCCTATAATATTACCGTACGAATCGAAGATTGGAGTCTTAAAGGTTTCCAGCCATACCGAACCTTCAGGCGTTTGCCTGACTTCTTCAACAAATTGACGGGTTCCGCTGTTTTTAACTTCCTCATCATTCTGAATGTATTTATTTGCCAGCTCTTTATTGCAAATATCATAGTCAGTTTTACCTACCAGCTCCGAAACGCTCAAATTAAAATTATTGGCAAAGGGTTCATTTGCCGAAATATATTTTCCATCCTTATCTTTAAGCCATGCCAGGTAAGGAATATTATCCAGTATAGCTTGTTGTTGTGTTTTTGTATTTACAATAATCGATTCCAGTTCTTTTTGTTCTGTAATATCGGTTATTACAAATACATACCTGTATATTTTTCCTTTATCGTTATATATCGGAAAATTTCTGATCCATACTTTTCTTTCCTCGTCATCGGGCCGGATTATTTTAAGTTGCTGGCCGGTGTCACTGCTTTTGGCCAGTGTATTCTTTGCAAAAAATTTGGTAAATTGTTTTTTATCAGAAGGATGAAAACTATCTATAAGAATATTATAATTTCTGTAGGCAGATTCTGTACTTCGTCCAAAAACCTTCTCAAAAGCCGGATTTACATACAGGATGTTATATTTGTTCGAAAGAATAAATACATCATTTGAATTTTCCGCAAGTTGCCGGAATCTTTCTTCACTCTCTTTCAGGGCCTCTTCTGCAATTTTCCTTTCAGTAATGTTATTCGAAAATACAGTAACCCCGGTGACTTCATTTTTATTATTACGAATTGGATTAATTGAAATTTCAAAAAAGATATTAACCCCGTCTTTGGTTATACAATCTTCCTGAACCCATTGTGCTCCATCAAATGCTTGTTTAAAGATTTTTATCCAGCTATCCTTCTGAGATCTTGGAATGATTTTTCTGATATCATCCCCAATATGCAATTCTTTATCATAGAATAAATGAATAAATTTTTTAAAATATGAGTTAAATGTTGTAAGCCTGTAATTTTTATCGATAGCCCAGATTGAATTTTTTGTACTTTCTATTAATGCTGTCAGATTAGCCTGGCTTTCGCTTATTTGTTGTTCGGCAAATTTAAGTTCGGTAATATTTCTGCCAATTCCAATTAATCCGATTACCTTGCCATCTTGATTTTTTGCAGGAATTTTTGAAAAAAGAGTATAAAGCAATTTGCCATTATAATCATCGTATCCTGCACGCTCATCATTTAATACCGGGATTCCGGTTTTTAATATTCTTGTATCGTCTTTAAAAAAATTAACAACCAGTTCATTTGATAAAAAATCATTGTCTATTGCTCTTTCCAGTTCTTTTGGATCATTAATATTTAGCAGTTTGGCAAAAGCTTTGTTAGCAACTGTAAGTTTACCTGTGTGGTTTTTAAAATAAATGTAATCTGGTATATGGTCAATTAATGATCGCAGATAATTTCTCTCCCATAATACTTTTTCGAGGTAGGCTTTTTTATCGGTAATATCATCTACCATGCCAAGAATATATTCATCATCATTCCCAGATGTCTTATGCAGGCAGCACAGTGTTAGGTTTACCGGAAATTTTTCACCACTTTTTTTCCGAAAGTTGGTTTCTATCTGAACAATCTTTTTTTCCTTGTGAAGATCACGGATAATTTTTTTTCTTAATTCCGGGTCTGAATAAATCTGGTTACCAATATCTTCTATTGAGTTTATTAGCTCTTCGGAATTAGTATATCCAAGAAGTTTAACCAATGTAGGGTTTACTTCAATATATCTTCCTTTTGCTGTAGCTTTAAATACACCCAAAGGGGCATACTGAAACAATAACTGATAATTTTCAATATCCAGTTCACCAATATTATTATGTTCTTTAGTTTTTTTATTGATAAACATTAATAACCGGGTTTATTATAAACAAAGATATATTCAACATTGTACAAATTAATTAAAATTTAAATATTTATTTATAATTAATCGGCAATTGTGCTGAACTTTAAATACCATTATAGAGGAAAGCTTAATTTAATCTGATGGGATTATTTATCTGTTAATGTTTTTTATAATTGAATTTATGACCATGTCAATTTACAATAAATTTATACTTACAGATTTACTTAATTATTGCATATCAGTTCTTCCGCAAAGAACCAATAGATAGTTAATGATATGAAAAAAGGAACGTACCAAAAATAATGCTTACAATTTGCTAAAAGGTTTTTCTGCGTTTCATTTCATCGCGAATTAATGAAGCGCGCTCATAATTTTCATTTTTAATAGCATTATCAAGCATTTCTTTTAGTTCCTGAACAGTTATTTTAGAGAAGTTTTCTCTATTAGGTTCCTCCTCAATCTTAATATTTTTGGAATATTTATCATCTTCAGGGTCGGATGATGCATGTGTATCTTTTTCAAGATCAAGAATTATTCCCGACTTTTCTAATATTTTTTCTGTTGTAAAAATCGGACATTTAAAACGTAAGGCAAGGGCAATGGCATCAGAGGTCCTTGAATCAATTTCAATATGTCTTTGACCATCAAAACAAATCAATTTTGAATGGAATACTCCTTCTTCGAGTTTATAAATAGTAATTTCCAGAAGATCAACTCCAAATGTTTTAGCAAAATTATAAAACAAATCATGCGTTAATGGCCGGGGTGGTTTTAAACCTTCAAGTTGTATAGCTATAGCCTGAGCTTCAAATCCCCCAACTATAATAGGAATTCTGCGTTTCCCGTTTTCTTCGGCAAGTACCAATGCATATGCACCTGTTTGGGTTTGAGAATATGAAATTCCTAATACGTTTAGTTTTATTTTACTCATTAATTATTATGTAATCGAATTCAATTCGAGAAAACTAATCTGTCTTACAAATATAATGAAATCAATCTGGAATCTGTAAACACCATAAATTATTCTTAACAAGATGAATTAAATATTGTTTATGATTTTCCTTTTAGTTCAGGTAATTTTTATACTGATTTACAATTTTCAAACATAAATTTTTTACTTTTTAAAATGTGTTGAAATATTCTTAATATTTCAAAAGTTCACATTCATGAAAATTTAATTTGATTATTATCCAAATGGTAATAATCTTATGTATTAATTATTATATGCTACTAAAATTATATACTTTGGGACTTTAACATTTTTTTATTGTATGAATTTTATTATAATTGTTACACCATTAATATTTATATAATACCATTCAATCAATGAACCTTAGAAATTCACAGGTTTTTTTTCTGACAACCTTAAGGATATTAATCGGATGGCATTTTTTGTATGAAGGAATTGTCAAAATAATGAACCCCGGCTGGAGTTCACTGGGCTATCTTCTGGATTCAAAGGGGCTTTTTGCTAATTTTTTTATTTCATTAACTTATAATTCAACAATACTTCAGACTATCGATTTTATTAATATCTGGGGCTTAACACTTATTGGCCTTGGGCTCATATTGGGAGCATTCACACGGTTTTCCACATTATGTGGTATTCTGCTTTTAAGTTTATATTATTTATCGCATCCGGCATCACCATCATTGGAATATATGTTACCCCAAGAAGGCAGCTATCTTATTGTGAATAAAACCTTGATCGAAATTTTCTCGCTTCTGGTATTATTTGTTTTTCCTACAGGGAAAATAGTAGGCCTCGATCGATTAATCAGTAAACTTAAATAAAGTAATAGACAGGGATTCAGACCCATTGTACATAAAAAAAAGGATAATATATTAGATAAAAATTGTCATGATCAGCAGAAGGGATTTAATTAAAAGTCTTGCTACAATTCCTGTTTTAGGCGCTTTTGCATATGGCGTTTTTAAGACAAGACGAGTGGTCCAAAACAAACAGTATATTTTATTAAATGAACTTAACCTGGATTCTGCCATTCCTGAATTATATTCGGATGCAAACAAGGATCAAAAAATTAGAATTGGATTACTTGGGTATGGTATTCGCGGACGCCAGCTTATGCGTGCTGCAGGTTTTGCTCATCCCTTATGGATTGATGAACACATAAATGCTGCACGTGAAAATCCAAGAGATACACGATATCAGGATTTTTTAGATCAGGAAGATCTGAATATTGAAATAACCGGGATTTGCGACATTTTTGATGTACATGCTACCGAAGCCATGGAAGCCGCAGCAAATGAATCAAAAAGCGGATCAGCTGTAAAACAAGATAACTTCCCAAAGCGCTATAAAACATATATTGAGTTGATTCAGGCGCCGGACATTGATGCAGTAATAATTGCTACTCCCGATCATTGGCATGCTCCGATGGCAATCGAAGCTGCTAAACATGGTAAACATGTATATTGTGAAAAACCAATGACCTGGACCGTTGAGAAAACCTACGAATTGAGAAAAGTGGTAAAAGAAAACAATATAGTCTTCCAATTAGGTCACCAGGGCAGACAAACAGAAAGTTATATTAAGGCAAAGGAAGCTATTAAAAAGGGAGTTCTTGGCAAAATTAATCTTGTTGAAGTTTGCACCAACAGAAATGATCCCAATGGAGCATGGGTATATCCCATTCATGAAAAGGCCTCCCCGGAAACCATTGACTGGAAACAGTTTATTGGCCAGGCGCCTTATCATGAATTTAGTCTGGAGCGATTTTTCCGCTGGCGTTGCTGGTGGGATTATAGTACAGGTTTAACCGGTGATTTGCTTACACATGAATATGATGCTATAAACCAGATTATGGGTATAGGAATTCCTGAGTCTGTGGTAGCTTCGGGGGGTATTTACTTTTATAAAGATGGGCGCACAGTTCCCGATGTGCAAAATACGATAATGGAATTTCCTGATCAGGACCTTACCTTATTATATAGCGCTTCATTGTCCAGTAACCGGAATAGGGGAAAAGTAATCATGGGGCATGACGGAAATATGGAATTAGGTCAACAACTGGTAATTTATGCAGACTCTGCCTCCACACGTTTTAAGGAGTATATTGAAAACGGAGTGATCGATCCGAATAATCCCATATATTCCTATTTTCCGGGTCAGAAGCATTTTGATGCTATTACCTCCCCAACTGAAAAATATTTTGCCGGCAGAGGATTGCTTTATTCCTACCGGGATGGAAAACGTGTAGATACAACTCATTTGCATATCAGAGAGTGGATACAATCTATAAGGCTTAATAAACAGCCGAGTTGTGATATTGACCAGGGATTTGAGGAGGCCATATCAGCCCATATGGCTACAAAAGCTCTTCGTGAAGGGAAAAGAGTATATTGGGACTATGCAAAAGAACAAATAGTATCGTGAATGTACCCTGTAATTGATTTTTAGTTTTAAAGGTATTCGCTTTCTATTTCATAGAAATTTTTGTAATATTAATTTTCAAATTTTTAAAATATTAACCTTCATAAAGATAACTAACCATGAGTTTAAATTCAAAAAGTTCAAAAATCACAAGGAGAAAATTCATTGGCAATGTAGCTGCTGCTACAGCCGGATTTACTATTGTTCCCAGCAATGTTATTGCCGGCCTTGGTCATACTCCTCCCAGTGACAAACTTAATATAGCCGGGATAGGTGTTGGGGGAATGGGTAGAAGAAACCTGAATGAAATGAAAACAGAAAACATTGTGGCCCTATGCGATGTGGACTGGAAATATTCTGACGGTTGTTTTAATGATTTTCCAAATGCAAAAAGATTTTGGGACTGGCGAAAAATGTTCGATGAAATGAAGGATTCAATAGATGCTGTGGTTATTGCTACTGCTGACCACACGCATGCAATTACTGCTGCCAATGCAATTACATTAGGTAAACATGTATATCTTCAAAAACCACTTACACATACAGTTTACGAGTCGAGGTTATTAACTAATCTTGCTGCAAAATATAAAGTAGCTACCCAGATGGGAAACCAGGGTGCTTCAGGTGAAGGTGTTAACCTGATCCGTGAATGGATTTGGAATGGAGAAATTGGTGAGGTAACAAGAGTTGAAGCTTTTACCGATCGACCGATTTGGCCACAGGGATTAAACCGGCCCACTGAAAAAATGGATGTTCCTGAAACCCTGAACTGGGATTTATTTATTGGGCCTGCTCCAACACGTCCGTATAACAGTATCTATACACCATGGAACTGGCGTGGATGGTGGGATTTTGGTACAGGAGCATTGGGCGATATGGCCTGCCATATCCTGCATCCGGTATTTGTAGGTTTGAATCTTCAATACCCGGTTAAAGCCCAGGGAAGTTCTACTTTATTATTAACCGATTGTGCACCAAATGCACAAACTGTAAAAATTTCTTTCCCTGAACGTAAAGCTATGGCTAAAGTAAATATGCCTGCGGTGGATGTTACCTGGTACGATGGAGGCATACAACCTATGAAACCTGAAGGCTGGCCGGCAGGAAAAGACATGAATAATCGCGGAGGCGGAGTGTTATTCCATGGAACTAAAGATACCCTGGTTTGCGGATGTTACGGTATGGATCCCTGGCTGCTTTCGGGAAGGACCCCAAATGTTCCTAAAACGGTAAGACGGGTTGAAGCTACTCATGAAATGGATTGGGTGCGCGCATGTAAAGAAAGTGCCGGAAGCAGAGTGGAGTCTGCATCTGCTTTTAAAGAAGCCGGACCATTTAATGAAATGGTAGTTATGGGTGTACTTGCTGTAAGGTTGCAGGGTTTAAATAAAGAACTTGAATGGGATGGTAAAAATATGCGTTTCACCAACATTTCAGATACTGAAAAAATAAAAACAGTTATTGAAGACGGCTTTAAAATCCATGACGGTCATCCCACATTCGATAAAAAATGGACAGATGAAATGTCGGCTGCTGATTTTGCTGCTGAACTTATCAAACATACATACAGGGATGGCTGGTCATTACCTGAAATGCCAAAAGTGTAACAGATTGATTATTAATTTTAAAATATTGAAAAAATGAAAAAACATAATTTATTTTTTGTATACCTGTTTATTTCCGCCCTGGTCTTGGTTAGTGCCTGCAAAACTTCCCCCACTAAAAAAACCGATGTGGCCGGTGAGGAAGAAGGTTGGGTAACATTGTTTGACGGCACATCAACAGAAGGTTGGAGAGGATATAAAAAAGACAGCCTTCCTTCAGCATGGAAAATTGTTGAAGGAGCATTGATGTGCCAGGGTTCAGGTCGTGGAGAAGCGGGAGCAGTAGACGGTGGCGATATTGTTTATAATAAAGAATTTCAGAATTTTGAACTTACCTTTGAATGGAAAATTTCAGAAGGCGGAAATTCAGGAGTTTTTTATCTTGCTCAGGAAACACAAGAAAATATCTGGCAAACAGCACCGGAATATCAGATTCTTGATAATGAACGCCACCCGGATGCACAAGCCGGTATTGATGGAAACAGACAATCTGCATCTTTGTATGACCTGATACCCGCAAATCCGCAAAATGCGAAACCTGCCGGAGAATGGAACACGGCTGAAATTAAAGTGTATAAAGGAAGTGTATGGCATTATCAAAATGGCGAAGTTGTCCTAGAGTACCATCTCTGGACACCAGAATGGAACGCCATGGTTGCCAAAAGTAAATTTCCTTCTTATAATCCTGATTGGGCTAATGTGGCTTCAAAAGGTCTTATTGGGCTTCAGGACCATGGCGACGATGTTTGGTATAGAAATATTAAAATTAAGGAGTTATAAAACTCCAATATCAGTATTGGAAAGGAGTGTTTTGCACTCCTTTTTTTGTATCCTACTATTGATATTTTGCCCGTTGTATAAGGCTTTCGATTAAATCTTGACTAAATAATTAAAAACAATAAGAAAAAGTAGTGATTTTAGTTGAAGATGAAATAACTTTGATTTAGGGAATTTTGATGATGAAGTTAAAAATGATGAGCGATGAAAATTTTAGTAATTGGATCGCATGGTAAAGTTGGGAAACTGGTTGTACAGATTTTAGCTCAGCAAGGGAACTATGTGAGGGGGATGATAAGAGATGAAAACCAGTCTGATGAAATTTTCAGATTGGGGGGAAAACCCTTTGTGGCAGATCTTGAAAAAGATTTTGCCGGGGCATATGAAGATATTGACACGGTTATTTTTACTGCCGGAAGTGGTTCTAAAACAGGTCAGGATAAAACAATTGCTGTTGATCAGAATGGTGCAATGAAAAGTATTAGCATGGCTGTGGAATATGAGGTGAGCAGGTATATTATGGTAAGTGCCCAGGGAGCCTGGGATCCGGATAAATCCTCCAAAATTCAGCATTACTATAAGGCTAAAGCCAAAGCAGACAATTATCTTATAAGTTCGGGATTAGATTTTACCATCTTCAGGCCCGGAAAGTTAAATGATAATCCGGCCACACAATTAATAAAGGTATCAAAGCATTTTGAAGAACCCGGCACAACCAGTCGCGGAAACCTGGCATATGTAATTGCTGAAAGTTTAAATATGCCAAAAACATTTCAAAGGATTATTGAAATTCTGGATGGAGATATGCCTATAAGTGAGGCATGCGAATATTATTGTGATGAATGATAAAAAAAATTATTGGGAATTTACGTGTTTACTATATATTCTTACTTAGAGTACGTAATTTTTCAAGTACCTGCAAAAACTCTTCAGCTTTTTCTATCATTTCTGTCTTTTGGTTTTTCATTTCATGCTGTTTCTCCTGGAGTTCAGCAAGCTTAACTTGCATAGTTTCTTTAAGGCTTTCGTTTTCCTGATGGATATAAAAGTGACAGTTTTCTTTTTTATTCAGATTATTAAAAATTGCAACAGACATCAGTTCGCAATCATTGTATCCGCAGCTTGAACAATTTTTTATGTCTTCTTTTTCGTACTTATGCATCGAATTAAAAATGGTATCGATATCTTTTTGTTTGGGCTGGTTTATAGCGGAAGAGAAAATACCAGATAAATTTTTATAAGTCCTGGTATATAAATTATTTTCCCAATAGGAGTCAATTTTTTTTCTAAGTTTTTCAAGCGAACCGGGATTCTGAGCATCTGTTTTATGAAGGGCTTTCATTTCATCCCTTCGTTTATTAATATAATATTCAAGTTCATCCGGTGATTTATCCTGGTTAGTAGTACCTGTTCCTCCATTACATCCAAGTTCGCAATTCAGGCAATCGATTAGCAATGGATGTTTCTGATCTTTAAGATTTGAAGCTAATTTATCGAGGTACTCGTAGATTATTTCTACTCCTTCAATTTTGCGGGAATTATATTTAATATCGGGTACTTCTCTTTCTACTGTTTCAAGCAGTCCCCCGGGTTTTGAAAATGTAACTGCTCTTTCTGCGGGATGATTGTTGTAATCGGTTTGTGGGTAATCGCGCAAGATGATATTATTTTTTTCAAAAAACTTTTTCAGACTATAAATTGTAACATTAAAATCCCCGGTTTTGGTTTCCTCAAATTCTCTTTTTTTCGCTATACATGGTGAAATCACCATCATTTTGTGCTTTTGATAAGCCGGATAGTATTTTCGGATCATTTTCATTGCATGCACCATGGGGCTGTCTGCAGGAGCCAGATAGGGTATTAATTCGGGTTTATAAATCTGTATATAGTTTACAATAGCCGGACATGGCTGGGCAATTACCAGATTTGGCTTTTTAGTCTTAATAAATTCAAGATATGATTTTACAGTAAGTTCGGCACCAAAACTAACATCAAAACAGGCTTCAACACCTAATGATTTTAGCCAGCCATTCAGGTTTAAATAATTATCCGGAAAACTGGCAGCAACCGCAGGCGCTATTATAGCGATTACTTTTTCCCCTTTCTGTATTGCTTCCATCGAAACTGTAAAATCATCTACAGGAAATCGTGCATCGTGAGTACATACTTTAATACATGCTCCGCATCCGATACAAAGATCGTGGTTTAATTCAATAAAATCTTTTGTTCCGATGTTAGGAAATTTTACTGGACATGCAGAGATGCAACGGTGGCAGTTTACACATTTTTCCTCATCAATTGAAATAAGCTGGTGAAGGGCCATAAATAAAATTAGAGATGAAACAACTAAAATAGAACGTTTATGTGGCTACTAATGATAAATTTATTTTTTACAGCTATAACTCTTTGTATCGTTTA
The DNA here is from genome assembly GCA_016934395.1 of Bacteroidales bacterium. Lineage (GTDB taxonomy): Bacteria > Bacteroidota > Bacteroidia > Bacteroidales > UBA10428 > JAFGSZ01. Next base: position 56,624 of record JAFGSZ010000080.1, on the reverse strand, counting down.
ATAAATTCTCGTATTTTTTCTTCTTCTTCAAATACCTCTTCGGCAATTTTTATAATACTTTCCTGTTTTCGTTGTAATTCTTCCTGAGTAGCCTGCATTTCTTCCATATTCTGCCGCATTTCTTCTTCCTGGGCTGCCATTTCTTCTGCCTGTTGCTGAGATTTTTCCAACAAGATAGTTGTTTGTATATTACTTTTTGCAGTAGATATGGTAGCGGCAATTATTTCTGCAATACGTTCAATAAATTCAATTTCATATTCCTGATACTGATTTAGAGAGGCTATTTCAATAATTCCATAAATAAGATCGTTATAAATGAGTGGTACCAGCAATAAGCTTTTAGGATTATCCTCGCCTAAACCTGAAGTGATTTTTATATAATCTTTCGGGATGTCTGTAAGATATATTTTTTCTTTTTCCTGATAACATCTGCCGACAAGCCCTTCACCAATTTCAATTTTTTTCTCAAGAAATTTTCTTCGATCGAATGCATAACATGCAGTCATCTCAAGGAATAAACTACCAGGATCATTATCATTTAAAATAAATATTCCGCCCTGGTTAGAATTTGTATATTGTACAAGATTACTGATAATATTATAGGATAATTCTTCAATATCGTCCACATTTTTTCTAAGGATATCACTAAACTGTGCAACTCCCTGGGAGGCCCAGTTTCTATGACTGTCTTCAACTTTACGCTTTTCTTCTTCATTCGAGGCTTTATTCAATTCCTCGCGCATTTCAAGCAATGAATTTCCCAAAGCATCATCTTCGCTCAGAGGCTGGAATTCACTCTTAAAATTACCTTTACCAATCTCAATTGCAAAATTCGATATTTCTTTCAGGCTTCTGATGAGCATATTTAATGCTTTTGCCATTTGTCCGGTTTCATCACTTCCTTCCTTAAGATTATCTTCTGGTAAAATTCCTTTACTCATTTGCAGCAGGATATTTTTAGTATTATTTATCGGATTTACCAGTGATTGAATAGTAATATATCCAATGATTATAGCTGCTAACACCATTCCAAAACCCATGAGGAAAATAAATGTTCTGAAATTGTCGAAAGATTTTACCATCTCCGCTCTGGCCTTATTGGTAATTTCTTCGAGTTCTTGCTGAAAGGACGAAATCTGGTCAAGTATTTTTTGGGTTAAGACCATAATATCTCCGCCTTCTTCAGTCATTGGTGTAACTTCGAAAACTATAAAGGGATCATCATAACTTTCAAATGAACTTAATTGTTCCATCACATAATTATGCAGAGGGAACAGGGTATCGTTGATGGCAGCATCGATATTTCCCAGAGTTTCCTTTTGTTCTGCAGACCAGAATTGGCTGTAATATTGCAACGTATCGTGCAATTCCGGATATTGTATTTCATGTAGGCTTTTAAGCCGAAGTTTATCAGGAGTATCTGATATTTTATCTATAAATACCCAGGATTTAATTAACATTCTTGAATCGCTAATGCGGGAATACAAATCATTAATAAATTCCAGTGAAGGAGTGTAAACATCCGTGATATTCTGATTTACTTCTCGGTTGTTTCTTAATGCATTATTCGTGAGTAATGCATTAATAATTAGCGCCAAGGTCATTATTCCGTAACCGATACCTATTTTAGCTGCAATTTTTAATTTCATATCCTATATAAAATTGAATGATTAGCCCGGATTTCTAATTTAAGAACTTTTTTTATAATTATGATATCAGGGCAATTTAAAAAATAATTTAATGAATTATTAAATTTTATGTATTCTTTTTAGTGCAAGATACAAGTTTGTAATGGCTTCTTCAAGTAAAATCTTGGGACATGCAATATTCATCCGCTGAAATCCAATACCTTCAGCGCCAAATATTGGCCCGTCACTAAGTCCGATTTTGGCTTCTTTTAACATAAAATTCTTTAATTCTTCTTTATATAAATTAAGTTGTCTGCAATCCAGCCATACCATATACGTAGATTCAGGAGGAATAAGTTTTATTTTTGGTATGTTTTCTTCAAAATAACTTTTAATAAAGGCAACATTTTTTTGCAGATAGGCCAGCAGAGCTTCAAGCCATTCCTTTCCTCCGTTATATGCCGCTTCAAGTGCAACCATCCCAAAAATATTTCCCGATCCTACATGAATATCATCTAGAGTTTTATTATATCGTTTTAAAATATCCGGATTAGCGCATACAATTACTGAGGTGGATAGGCCGGCAAGATTAAAGGTTTTACTTGGCGCATAACATGAAATAACCTGTTGTGAAATTTCTTCTGAAAGTGATGCCAGGGGAGTATGCCTGAATTTTTCATAAACCAGATCAGAATGGATCTCATCTGATACTATAAGAATATTGTTTTCAATACATATTTTAGCCAGTTGTTCGAGCTCTTCCTTTTTCCATACATTTCCGGTTGGATTATGCGGATTGCATAAAATCAGCATTTTAACATCTTTATCGATTTTGCTTTTTAAATCTTCAAAATCCATAATATACCGGTCATCCCGGAGAGTGAGAGGATTATTCACCACTACCCGTCCATGATTTTTTATGGCAGAAAAAAAAGGGAAGTATACAGGTTGTTGTACAATTATTTTATCTCCGGGTTCAGTCAGGGCAAGTATAATCAGGTTGATGGCAGGGACTATTCCGGGTGAAAAACTGATCCATTCCTTTTTAATTTTCCAGTTGTGCCGGTCTTTAATCCAATTTACTACAGAAGAGTTAAATGATTCGGGTCTGTAGGTATACCCAAGAATTTCATGATCAAGTCGTTTTTTTATGGCTTTAATTATAAAGTCTGGGGTCTTAAAATCCATATCTGCAACCCACATCGGAAAAACATCCGAATAACCGAAATATTGCTTTCTTAAATCATATTTTACACTTGCGGTATTCTCTCTGCTGATTATTTCATCAAAGTTATAATTCATATAAGTGTCTCGTTACAGATCAACAATTAGACTATTCTGATTTTGTTATTATTAAAGCTATAAAGCAAGGATAACAAATTAATTTTTATTTTTACCAAATTCAGTGTATTAATATGAGCGAAATTAAACCCAAAAAGAGTCTTGGCCAACATTTTTTGCATGACAGTAACATTGCGAATAAGATTGTTAATGCCCTTGGGGTATATTCAAAAACAAATGTTCTGGAAATAGGACCCGGCACCGGAATCCTTACCGGGATAATGCTTAACAATGGTAATATTGATTTGCATTGTATTGAAATTGACAAAAGAGCAATTGATACCCTGGCCGAAAAATTTCCATCTTTAAATAATCGTCTGCATCATGGAGATTTTTTAAATTTTAACCTGATAGAAATATTTTCAATGCCATTTTGTGTTATAGGTAATTTTCCATATAATATTTCCAGCCAGATTTTTTTTAAAATTCTGGAATACAGAGCATCTGTTACTGAAGTGGTATGTATGATCCAGAAGGAAGTGGCCGAAAGACTTGCCGCGCCTCCGGGGAGTAAAACATATGGAATTTTAAGTGTATTCTTAAAAGCCTATTTTGATGTAGAATACCTTTTTTCAGTAAATCCGCAGGTATTTACTCCGCCGCCTAATGTTATATCAGCAGTGATTAAACTTAAACGGAATACTGTTGAAAAATTGTTATGTAATGAAGAGCTTTTTTTTAAGGTTGTAAAGCTTGCATTTAACCAAAGAAGAAAAATGTTGAGGAACTCCCTTAAATCATTTTTAATATATTCGGAAACGGAAAATCCAATTTTTCAAAAACGACCGGAACAACTTTCTGTTTCGGAATTTGTCGAATTAACTAATTTAGTTGAAGATTTGATTCAAAAACAATAATTAACTCAATTAAAGCACTATGCATATTGAATTAACCCGAGAATTCCTTGACGAACTCAGGGATAATATTGAAAAAAAAGATAAACAGGCAGCTCATAAAATGATCCAGAACCTGCATCCTGCCGATATTGCAGAATTATATGGTGAGTTGGATATCGAAGAAGCCAAATTTATTTATCTGATGCTTGATAAAGTGGTTGCTGCGGATGTTCTAATCGAAATGGAAGAGGCAGAAAGAGAGGAATTTCTAAAGGTTCTATCGGGAAAAACTATCGCCAGGCAGTTTATAAATGAAATGGATTCTGATGATGCTGCAGATATTATCGGAGTTTTATCCGAAAAGAAACAGCAGGAAGTTTTATCAAATATTGCTGATGTTGAACAGGCAGGGGATATTGTAGATTTATTAGGGTATGATGAGGATTCTGCCGGCGGACTAATGGCCAAAGAGCTGATAAAAGTAAATGAAAACTGGAATATGGTGCAGTGCATCCGTGAAATGAGAAAACAGGCCGCCGAGGTAGATGAGATTTATTATGTGTATGCCGTTACAGATGATGATATTTTAAAAGGAACAGTTTCATTAAAACGCATGCTGCTTAGCAGGCCGAACTCTATAGTTAAAAATATCTGTAACGAAAATGTAATTTCAGTCCGAACCGACACCCCTTCAGAAGAAGTGGCTGTAATTATGAATAAATACGATTTGGTGGTATTACCGGTTATTGATCAAATTGGAAGACTTGTGGGAAGAATTACCATCGATGATGTTGTGGACGTTATGAAAGAAGAAGCGGAAAAGGATTATCAGTTAATTTCCGGGATTACAGAAGATGTGGAACCCTCTGATAAAATCTTTTTGCTCACCAGAGCCCGCATTCCCTGGTTGTTTATCGGTTTATGCGGTGGTATTCTCGGTGCCCGGGTGATTAGCATTTTTGAAAAAGATATAATGATCGATCCGCATATGGCTTTTTTTATTCCGCTGATTGCTGCTATGGCAGGAAATGTGGGTGTTCAGTCTTCAGCTATTGTGGTGCAGAGTATTGCCAGCAACGCGCTGGATTTGCAAAGCACCTGGAAAAAGCTGGTAAAAGAATTATCTGTTGCATTTATTAACGGGTTTATTCTTGCGGGTTTATTGTTGATTTATAATCTTCTGTTTACAGATTCTCTGGCATTGACTGTTTCCGTTAGTGCGGCCTTATTTTCGGTTATTATTTTTGCATCTGTATTCGGAACATTTATTCCAATGATGTTAGACCGGTTTAAAATTGATCCGGCCCTGGCCACGGGGCCATTTATTACAACAATAAATGATATTACCGGATTACTTATATACCTCGGAATTGCCCGGATGTTTTATGGAATATTTTAAAAAACAACTAAAACGTAGTATGAATAGCAACAACCGGATCTAAGCGTGCTGCATAAAAAGCCGGTGCAAATCCTGAAATAATTCCTACAACAGTAGAGATCATTATACCCAGGATTATATTTCCCGCTGTAAGATAAATCGTAAAATCAGTAGTAGCACCCACAATAAGAGTCCCGATATAAATTAGCATCAAGCCCAGTATTCCACCTAAAAGCGAAAGTATAACAGACTCATAAAGCACCTCGAACAAAATATAATTTCTTTTTGCGCCGATGGCCTTTTGTATTCCAATGATATTGGTACGTTCCTTTACGGAAACAAACATAATATTGGCTATGCCAAAAGCTCCAACAAGTACAGAAAAAATACCAATAAATCCGCCGGCAATATTAATTACTTTAAAAATCTGGTTAATTCCCTGTGAGATTACACTGGTCTGATTTAAAGCGAAATTATCATCCTCTGAAGGTCTGAGTGTTCGTATAGCCCGCATCGCCCCGCGGACTTCTTCTTTTAGTTCAATGAGGTTAACACCTTCTGCAGCGCGTACCCAAATCATCGGACTTGCACGTTCATCCCGAAAATTTGCTATGGTGGCTAAGAAATTCAGAGGTACAAGAAGATTTTTATCGAGGCTCCCTCCTCCGAAAACAGATTTTCCCTCTTTTGCCAGGACCCCGATTATGGTTAGCTTCTTTCCATATACTTTAATGACCTTACCCATAGGATCTTCATTCTGAAAAAGTTCGGAAGCTACTTCACTTCCGATAATGGCCTGGTTTTTTCCATGCCTTACCTCATATGGAGTAAAATATCTTCCCCTCTCAATGTCTAAGGAACGATTCTTCTCAAAATCTTCACCGGCTCCCCAGATTTCAACATTTTCTGCAGAATTATTTTTGTATTTAAGGGTTTTGGATGTGGCAGCAAAAAAATTAATTGAACGTGCGCTCTTTAGCCTGCGTTTTAATTCTGAATACTCACGAACAGTGGGAAAGGGCCTGTTCAGGTATTTCCACCACGCGTATTCCTGACCATCTTCCGGAGCCCAGGGCCATTTTTCAACATAAATAATATCATCACCAAAAGCAGAAAGACTGGTGCGAATATTCGATTCCAGGGAATCAATAATAGTGAAAACTGAAATTATGGCGAAAATTCCGATAGTAATCCCTAATAAAGACAATAAGGTACGCAGTTTATTGGTCGAAATGGTTTTAAAAGCAAATCGAAAACTTTCTTTTAATATATAGAGAAGTTGCATGTAATTTTTTAAATTTTCAATTATTTTTGATGTTGTGATAACAAATATACAAAAGAGTTCATTTATACCATTCTAAACATTAATTTTAACAATCTTTACAATATTTTTAACCGCTTAAAACAAATTTATTAAATGAGTGACCAAAAAAAAATTAAAACCGCCCTTATTTCAGTATATCACAAAACCAATCTTGAAGAAATAATTAAAAAGCTTTCTGAATTAAATATAACTATATTGTCTACAGGGGGAACAAAAGAATTTATAGAAGAGCAGGGTGTAAAGGTAATTGCTGTTGAAGATATTACAAGTTATCCTTCCATTTTGGGTGGCCGCGTTAAAACATTACATCCAAAAGTTTTCGGGGGAATTCTCTCCCGGCGTGAAAACAAATCGGATGGTGAGCAACTTGAAAAATACCAGATTCCAGAGATCGACCTCGTGGTTGTGGATCTTTATCCATTTCAGGAAACTTTAGCTTCGGGTGCCAATGAAGAGTTGATAATTGAGAAAATAGATATCGGGGGTATATCCTTGATTCGGGCTGCTGCAAAAAACTTTAAGGATGTGGTTATAATTCCTTCCCAGGCCCAATATGCCGATCTGTTGTCAATATTAAATAACCAGGGAAAAACCAGTTTAGATGACCGCAAGCGTCTGGCTGCGCAAGCATTTAATATTTCTTCCGATTATGATACGGCAATTTTTAATTACTTCAATAAAAATCTGGAAATAAAAGCTTTTAAAACAAGCGTTTTGGGGGCAAAAACATTAAGGTATGGTGAAAATCCACATCAAAAAGGGACATTTTACGGAGATTTGTCGAAGTTATTCGACCAGATTCATGGTAAGGAAATTTCCTATAACAACCTGTTGGATATTGAAGCAGCAGTATATTTGATAGATGATTTTACGGAAACTACATTTGCTGTTTTAAAACACAATAATGCCTGTGGTACAGCTTCTCGAGAAAAATTAATTGATACCTGGAAAGATGCCCTGGCAGGTGATCCGGTTTCGGCTTTTGGAGGTATCCTTATTACCAACAGAGAAGTAGATGCAGAAACTGCCGGTGAAATAGACAAGTTGTTTTTTGAAGTAATTATCGCCCCATCTTATGCAGATGGAGCCCTGGAAATTTTAAAAAAGAAAAAAAACCGGATTATTTTAATTCGTAAGAACATTGATCTTCCCATTGTTCAACATCGAACAATGCTCCATGGAATTATTGAGCAAGACAGGGATATCAGCATGGAATTTTCAAATCAGATGACCCCGGTTACCAAAAGAAAACCTACAAAAGAGGAATATTCAGATTTGGAGTTTGCAAATAAACTGGTTAAACATTCAAAATCAAATACTATAGTACTCGTAAAAAATAAGCAGCTTATGGCTAGTGGTGTCGGACAAACATCACGTGTGGATGCATTAAAACAGGCTATTGAAAAAGCGCGAAATTTTGGATTTGTACTTGAAGGAGGGGTTATGGCTTCTGATGCTTTTTTCCCGTTTCCCGATTGTGTTGAGATAGCTAATAAGGTGGGTGTCAATGTAGTTGTGCAACCCGGCGGATCAATTCGTGACAAAGATTCTATCGATTATTGTGATGCACATCAAATGGCTATGGTTACTACCGGAGTGCGCCATTTTAAACATTAAAAAAAATTAAAAAAATATTGAGTATCATAGAACTAAACCTAAGAATAATCGTTAAACTTTGAAGGTGTTTAAAATTCAAAATTATTTAATATAAAATTTATGGGTCTTTTTTCCTTTTTGACGCAGGAACTTGCTATTGATCTCGGAACTGCAAATACAATTATCATCCATAACGATAAAGTAGTTGTGGATGAACCCTCCATCGTGGCAATAGATCAAAATACCGGGAAATTAATAGCGATTGGAAACAGGGCACGGCAAATGCACGGTAAAACCCATGAAAATATTAAAACCATTCGTCCGCTTCGTGATGGTGTTATTGCAGATTTTAATGCTGCAGAGCTTATGATCAGGGGAATGATTAAAATGATTGACCAGAGGCAAAGACTGTTTACCCCATCCTTGAAAATGGTGGTGTGTATTCCTTCAGGAAGTACTGAAGTTGAAATACGTGCCGTTCGCGATTCCTCGGAACATGCCGGAGGCCGCGATGTATATATGATCTATGAACCCATGGCAGCGGCTATTGGCATCGGACTGGATATTGAAGAACCCGAAGGTTGTATGGTTGTGGATATTGGAGGGGGTACCACCGAAATTGCAGTAATTGCTTTGGGCGGTATTGTTTGTAACCAGTCTATTCGTATTGCCGGAGATGGATTAACAGCAGACATTCAGGCCTATATGAGACACCAGCATAATATTAAAATTGGTGAACGTACTGCAGAAGATATTAAAATAAATGCAGGTTCTGCGTTACCTGATCTTGACACGCCACCCCCGGATTATAATGTTAGGGGGCCAAACCTTATGACTGCTATGCCTATTGAGGTGCCCATTTCATACCAGGAAATTGCACATTGTCTCGATAAATCCATATCAAAAATTGAATCGGCTATTTTAGCCGTGCTTGAACAGACACCACCCGAATTGTATGCCGATATTGTAAGTAAAGGTATTTATCTTGCAGGTGGTGGCGCTTTATTGAGGGGTCTTGATAAACGGCTAACGGATAAAATTAATATTACTTTCAGAGTGGCTGAAGATCCTTTGCATGCTGTTGCACGGGGAACCGGAATTGCATTAAAAAATTCAGATAAATTTTCATTTTTAATCAGGTAGCATTTACTTCCAAGATTTAATAAATGAAGAATCTTCTTAGATTCATATTAAAATACTATTTTATTTTGTTGTTTGTTGTATTTGAATTTTTTGGATTTGTAATCCTTATTCAAAACAACAATTTCCATAGATCCGGATTTATTAATTTTAAACATGCTGTTGAAGGGAATTTCGCAAAGAGATTTTTAAACGCTAAAGATTATCTCGACCTCCGAAATCAGAACCGGGCGCTGGTTAGAGAAATAAATAACCTGTATAATTTACAAAAAAATGCATTTCGAAATGCATTTAATAACTCTCCGGAAATATTAGATACCTTGCTTAAGCAGCATTATGTGTATATTGATGCCAGGGTTATTAATAATTCCACAAACAAACAACGGAATTATATTACACTGAATAAAGGCAGTAATGATGGGATTGAACCGGAAATGGCCGTTTTGGCTAATAATAGTATTGTTGGTGTGGTTAAGAAGGTAAGCCCTAATTTTTCATCCGTAATTTCTGCACTGAACCGTGATTTTGCAATAAGCGCCAAAATTAAAAAGAATAATTATTTTGGTCCGGTTACCTGGGATGGGAGAGGTTACCGGGAAGTTATTCTTAGTGAAATTCCGCATCATGTTGATATTCAAATCGGGGATACTATAATAAGCAGTGGATTTTCTACTACCTATCCCGAAGGAATAATGATTGGAACTGTTAAAGATTTTGAACTTCAGGGCGGTAATTTTTACCAGTTAACAGTTACACTAACTATTGATTTTAAGAATTTAACCAATGTTCAGGTGGTGAAAAATTTAATGAAACAAGAACAAATTGATTTAGAAACCTCTTCAACAAATGATTAAAGTATTCCCCCGAAACATATTGCGGTTTTTAGTATTGGTGCTTATTCAGGTACTGATATTTAACAATATACAATTTAGCGGGTATATTAATCCATATGTATATTTACTATTTATACTTCTTCTTCCATTTGAAACACCAGGCTGGTTATTACTGCTCTCAGCATTTTTACTGGGCTTTACTGTTGATATTTTCTCAGAAACACTTGGAATGCATACAATCGCTACTGTTTTTATGGCTTTTATACGGCCTTATGTACTTCAAATCTTGGCACCCCGTGATGGATATGAATCAGGAACTTATCCCAGAATATATTATTATGGTTTTCTATGGTTTCTGAAATATACTGTAATATTAATTTTGGCACATCATTTTGTATTATTCTACCTTGAAATTTTTAGATTCTCAGATTTTTTCAGAACTTTTCTGAGGGTTATTTTAAGCTCTTCCTTTTCTGTTTTTTTTATTGTAATGAGTCAATATATTGTATTTCGTAAATAATAATGGACCAATATTCAGCAAGAAGATATATAGTTACCGCGCTGGTTTTATTAGTGGTGTTGGTTTATCTGATCAGATTACTCTATCTGCAGGTAATAGATTCTACCTACAAATTATCAGCCGAAAATAACTCAAAAAGAATTGAAATTCTTTATCCCTCCAGGGGGTTAATGTACGATAGAAAAGGACAATTGCTGGTATACAATCAGGCTGCCTATGATTTAATGATTGCACCTTACGAACTTAAAGAATTCGATACCATTGAGCTGTGCCAGATTCTAAATATTGATAAAGAATCACTCATCACCGGGATAAAAAAAGCTTATAATCCCAAGCATAGGAGAGATCCATTTCTAAAACAAATATCACCCGAAACCTTTGCCTTATTAAAAGAGAAATTATACAAGTATTCCGGATTTTATTTACGCTCAAGAACGCTTCGAAAATACAACAGGGAGATTGGTTCACATTTGCTTGGGTATGTTGGAGAAGTGAGTGAGGAAATGATTGGAAATAATCCCTATTATGAAATGGGTGATTATATTGGGATTAGCGGCCTGGAAAAAGCTTATGAAACTCAGTTGAGGGGTGAAAAGGGAATGAATTATTTTCTGGTGGATGTTCATAATAAAATAAAAGGGCCCTATCAAAATGGTCGGTTTGATAAGGATGCTGTGGTTGGTAAGAATGTGGTTTGCACAATCGATGCAGACTTGCAGGAATATGGGGAAAAACTTATGAAAAATTATAGTGGAAGCATTGTAGCCATTGAGCCCTCCACCGGTGAAATTCTTACTTTAATTTCCACACCTTCATATAATCCCTCCTTACTGGTTGGCAGACCAAGAACCCTAAACTATAATAAGCTTAAAAACGATACCCTGGAACCATTATTTAACCGGGCCATTATGGCAAGGTATCCGCCCGGATCAATTTTTAAGCTGGTAAATGCTTTGGTGGCCCTCCAGGAAAAAGATGTTACATATAACACGCAATACTATTGCGATATGGGATATTATGCCAGGGGTATTAAAGTGGCATGTCATAATCATGATTCTCCTTTAAATCTGCCTCAGGCTATTCAACATTCATGTAACGCCTATTTTTGTAATGTTTTCCGAAGCATTATGGAAGATCGTGACTTTAAATCTGTTGCTGAGGCGTTTAATAATTGGAGAGATCATGTACTGACTTTTGGCTTTGGAAACCGGCTAAACACTGATTTGCCTAATGAATTGAACGGATTTATTCCACAGGCATCTTATTATGACCGATATTACGGGCAAAACCACTGGAATGCACTTACTATTCTTTCTATGGCAATAGGACAGGGCGAGTTGTTAATTACTCCCGTTCAGATGGCTAATATGGCCTGCGTAATGGCTAACAGGGGATATTATTATATTCCCCATACGGTAAAACAAATTCAGGAATTAGATACCATTGACAGTAAATTTTTAGAAAAACACTTTACATCGATTGATACCGGATTTTTCAACACTGTAATTGAAGGTATGGAACTTGCTGTTAATGGTGGGGCTGGAAGTACAGCCCGTATTGCCCGTATTTCTGATATCATTGTTTGTGGAAAAACCGGCACTGCGGAAAATCCTCATGGAGAGGACCATTCCGTATTTATTGCTTTCGCTCCAAAAGACAACCCTAAAATTGCCCTTTCGGTTTATGTTGAACATGGGAAATGGGGAGCCTCATATGCAGCGCCTATTGCAAGCCTGATGATTGAAAAATATCTTACAGGAGAAATTTCAAATTCCCGAAAATGGATAGAAAACAGAATGTTAAACGATAATCTTCTGAATAAAAAGTGACAAGAAGGACAAACATATTATTAAACGCAGACTGGCTAACTATAATTATTTATCTGGTATTTGTACTATTCGGGTGGATGAACATTTTTGCCGCAAATTATAACGAGCAATATAAAAATATTTTTGATCTGAATCAACGCTATGGGATGCAGCTTATATGGATATTGGCATCTTTTGTTCTTGCTGTTTTTGTGTTTGTTATTGATAGTAAGTTTTATTCATTTTTTGCCAATTTACTTTATGGAATTACAATTCTATTTTTAATTTTTGTTATACTTGTCGGACGGGAAGTTCATGGCGCCCGATCTTGGGTATCAATAGGGGGATTTAATTTGCAGCCTTCGGAATTTGCTAAATTTACAACCGGATTGGTTATAGCAAAATATTTGACTACAATCGATGTTAAAATCAGCAGACTTAAATCTATTTTAGTTTTATTTGGATTTATTATGTTACCTGCAGTTTTGATAATACTTCAGCCTGATGTAGGTTCTGCCATGATATATTTTGCATTTATCCTTGTTCTTTTTCGCGAGGGTTTGCCAGGTATGGTTTTATTATTGGCTGCGGCCATCTCCATACTGTTTTTATCAACCCTTATGTACCCCAAAATTTTTATTATTATTACCCTGATTATTTTAGCGGCAATTATTTTCTATTTTCTGAATAAAAAAGCAAAGTATCTCTTTTGGGGAATAATAATTTTTTTAATTGCTTATATTGGATTTTTTCTGCTTAATAAATACAATTATTTTAATTCAACCACCCTTGTCCGGATTCTTTTAACATTGGTGGTTTCATCCGCAGTATATGTGATTTTTGCAATAAGAAGAAGTATTCAGCATGTATTGCTTATTTTACTGTTTCTTTTTGTTCTGATAGGATTTATTTTCTCGGTGGATTATGTTTTTCACCAGGTATTACAACCCCATCAGCAAACCCGAGTAAATATATTATTGGGTAAAGAATCCGATCCTTTAGGATATGGCTATAATGTAAACCAATCAAAAATTGCCATCGGGTCAGGGGGATTTACAGGAAAAGGTTTCTTAAACGGAACCCAGACAAAATTTGATTTTGTACCCGAACAAAGCACCGATTTTATTTTCTGTACAATAGGTGAGGAATGGGGATTCTGGGGAGCAGGCCTGGTTATTTTATTATTTGGAGGATTGTTAGTCAGGCTGATATATTTGGCAGAAAGACAACGTTCTGCTTTTAGCAGGATTTATGGTTATGGAGTTTTTTCGATTTTATTTTTCCATTTTATAATTAATATAGGAATGACCATTGGATTATTGCCGGTTATCGGAATCCCTTTACCATTTTTTAGTTATGGTGGTTCTTCTCTATTGGGATTTACATTGTTACTTTTCATCTTCATAAAACTGGATGCATCCAGGTTATCTGTCCTCAGATAAATTATGCTTAAAAATTGCAACCAACTACGGCTTTTAATTGTTAAATTAAAAGGAGTTTACTTTCAATTTAGCATTATTCTTGTTATATTCCCGTAAATCTGTAATCTCATATGAGACTGAAAAACTATAATATTTATAATTTTTCATCCATTCCTCAACTTAATAATCTGGATCCTAAATTATTAAGAGAAATGGAAGTGGTTTCACACATATTGCCTTTTAAATCAAATAACTATATTGTCGAAAAATTAATTGACTGGAATAATATTCCTGAAGACCCGATTTTTAATATAAATTTTTATAATAAGGGAATGTTGAAAGAGGAATATTATGATATGGTTTCCTATTATTTAAATAAAGAAAATAGTAAAGAACAACTGGCAAATCTTATTTATAAAATCAGGCAAGAATTAAATCCTCATCCATCAGGCCAAATTCAATATAATTTGCCAGAATTAAACGGTGTAAAATTAAAGGGGATGCAACATAAATATAAGGAAACAGTATTATTCTTTCCTATCCATGGGCAAACCTGTCATGCTTATTGTACTTTTTGTTTCAGATGGCCACAGTTTACCAGTGATATGTTTTTAAAAATAGGGATGAAAAATGTTGAATTGCTGATAGAATATCTTAAACAACATCCCGAAGTTACAGATATTCTTATTACCGGAGGCGATCCGATGGTTATGACCGCACGTCATTTATCCCAATATATAAATGCTATTATCAATGCCCGCCTTCAATCAATTAAAACAATAAGAATTGGTACAAAATCACTTTCATATTGGCCATATCGGTATATTTCAGATCCGGATAGCGCAAAGATTTTATCCATATTTAAAAAAATTGTAAAAAAAGGTTATCACCTTGCGTTAATGGCTAATTTTAATCATCCCAGGGAATTGCAGACTGAGGCAGTAAAAAAAGCAATACATAATATTCTAAAAACAGGGGCCGTTATTAGAACGCAGTCTCCGTTATTAAACCATGTAAATGCTGACCCTGATGTATGGATCGAACTCTGGAAACAACAAATACATTTGGGAATGATCCCCTATTATATGTTTATTCCTCGGGATACCGGAGCACAAAAATATTTTGCTGTACCTTTGGTAAAAGCATGGGATATTTTTTCTGAAGCTTATTCGCATGTTAGTGGTATTTGCCGCACCGTAAGAGGTCCGGTAATGTCAGCAAATCCGGGTAAAATAGCTATAATGGGAGTAAGCAAAATATTTGATGAGAAAGTAATTACCCTGAATTTTATTCAGGGAAGAAATATTACCTGGGTTAACAAACCGTTTTTTGCAAAATACGATAAAAATGCACTATGGCTGAGCGATTTAAAACCTTCTTTTGGCGAAAAAGAATTTTTCTTCGAGAGATCATTCAGAAATCTATTATTGGATTCAAAATTTAAAATCGCGGATAGAGCTGACTATTCCTCCCTTTGTTCATAGTTTGGATGCAAAACAAGAGGAACATTGAATTTTTCTTCTACAAACCGGATAAGTTTTGGAAAATATTCTGAAAAGTCATTTTCCAGTGATTCATAATGATTTCTGAGAACATTTATGGCATATTCTGTTTTATCCGGAAGTGTGGTCCTTATCGACATATTTCGTAAAACCCGGTCGATACCCTCAATGGTCTGATACGCATGAAGCCAGTCGTTTTGAATAAAGGAGGGAATAAGTTTTAACACTTTTGTCGGAATGTTTTCCTGATATCTCATCAAAAGTTCGTGAAGTTTTGTCTTAAACTCTTCCAAGGGGATTCTGGAATACTGATCCCATTTATTGATTAAAAAATGATCGTAAAAAATATCAATTATAATCCCTGAATACTTATGATAGACATCAAGTAATAATGACATACTCCGGTGAACAATTGGATTATGGTCTGTAAAATAATCAATTTGCCGGTGAAGCATAATCCCCTTTTTTATCTTGGGGGGATACTTATTGTAATTATTACCCTTAACATAGTCGCCAATAAAATTTCCAATGATTATTTCTTCATCTGTTCCCGACAAATATACATGGGCTAAATAATTCATTTAAATATTTTAATTTCCATCAAAAATAATAGTAAATAATTCATTGGGTATGTATGTTAGTAATATAACAATAAAATGCCGGATTTGTTTTATAGTCTGGCTTTTATCTTTTTAGTTTGTTCTTCATAACCGGGTTTTTCAAGTAAGGCAAACATATTGTTTTTATAGGCTTCCACTCCCGGCTGATTAAACGGATTTACTTTAAGAATATAACCGCTGATCCCGCATGCTTTTTCAAAAAAATACATTAACTGGCCCAGGTAATACTCATTAAGTTTCGGAATTTCAATACGAATGTTTGGAACACCTCCATCAACATGCGCGATGCGGGTTCCCAGTTCGGCCATTTTATTTACCTCATCAATTCTTTTGCCGGCAAGAAAATTCAGACTATCCAGGTTTTCTGTATCCTTAGGGATAGTAAGTTTTTGCACGGTTTCTTTAACGGAAATCACAGTCTCGAATAAAGATCGTTCCCCTTCCTGTATATATTGCCCCATGGAATGCAGATCGGCGGTAAAGTCAACACTGGCAGGATAGATGCCTTTATTTTCTTTTCCTTCACTTTCTCCATACAACTGTTTCCACCATTCTGCAAAATAATGCAGTTTATTTTCAAAATTAACAAGAATTTCTATTTTCTTACCTTTAGCATATAAAGCATTTCTTGCTGCTGCATATACCGATGAGGGATTATCCCAGATATTAACGGTACCTGCGGTAAGTTTCTCCATATCCGATGCTCCTTTTACCAGTTGCCTGATGTTTACACCTCCTATAGCAAGCGGAACAAGTCCTACCGGAGTAAGTACGGAAAATCTGCCACCCACATCATCAGGAATTATAAAAGTGGTATATCCTTCCTGTTCTGCCAATTTTCTCAAGGCCCCTTTTTTTGCATCGGTTACGGCAATTATAAGTTCCTTTGCACGGTCTTTTCCTACTTTTTCTTCTAAATGATTTTTTAGTATTCTGAATGCGATGGCAGGCTCAGTGGTTGTGCCGGACTTTGAAATTACAACTAGTCCATAACGTTTTGTTTCTAAAATCTCTAACATTTCCGCAAGATAATCTTCGCCAATATTTTGTCCGGCAAATAATATCAACGGATATTCAGAATTGGCTTTGAGATGGCTGAATGAATGGGACATAGCCTCAGATATTGACTTTGCTCCTAGAAAAGAACCCCCGATTCCAATTACAACAAGCAGGTCTATTTTATTTTTTAAATTTTGTGCTATTTTTTCAATTTCAATAATCCTGGTATTATTGATGGATGAAGGAAGGTCTACCCAGCCAAGAAAGTCTTTTCCTTCTCCGGTTTTATTATGAAGGGCCTGAATATGCGTTTTTATTTCTTCGCTATAAGCCTGAACGGATTCTTTTGTTACAAAATTATAAATCTGTTCAATATTTAATTTCAAATTTTCCATATTCTCGTTCTAAATTTATTTTAGTTTTTCTGTTAATAATTGTATTTCAATAGCTGGGGCAATCTTATCGTATAAAACATTATACACTGCATCACAAATGGGCATTTTAACGTTGTATTCTTTATTTATTTCATTAATACATTTTACGGCAAAATAACCTTCGGCGATCATATTCATTTCAAGCTGTGCGTTTTTTGGAGAATACCCTTTCCCGATCATAGTGCCAAATGTTCGGTTTCGACTGAACTGGGAATAGGAAGTAACTAGAAGGTCACCTAAATAAGCGGAACTGTTTATCCGGCGTTTGTTTTTATAAGTACTATCTAAAAACCGTTTGATTTCCTGGGTTGCATTTGAAACTAAAACAGCTATAAAATTATCGCCATATCCTAAACCATGACAGATACCTGCGGAAATTGCATATATATTTTTTAGTACGGCAGCATATTCAGTTCCGTAAATATCTTTTGAAATATTAGCCTTAAGATAATTACAACGTAATCTTGAAGCGATGAATTCTGCCTTAATTTTACTCTTACACGAAATGGTTAGATAAGACAAGCGTTCAAGAGCAACCTCTTCGGCATGACAGGGACCTGATATAATTCCAATAGATGAAAATGGAATGCTGTAGTTCTTATTAAAAAACTCGGCAACGGTAAGATTATCATTTGGAACAATTCCTTTTATAGCCGACACAATAAATTTTTTCTGGAGGGGGGTATTTAATTCACGTAAAGATTCTTTTAGGAACGGGGCAGGAATGGCAAAAACTAATATGTCTGAATTTTCTATGATTTGTGACATATTATTGTAAAATCTGATTTTTTCTATTGGCAATTGAACCGAACTGAGGTATTTTGGATTATGATGAAATTTTTTTATATACTGAATATCATCGGCACCTCTAAAAAACCAGTTAAGCTGATCGCAGTTGTTTAATAGTAGTTTCACCAGGGCTGTAGCCCAGCTTCCACCGCCTAAAACTGCAATTCTTGTATTTGCATTCATAGAATAGCTGTAAAAAACCTCAAAAATAGTATTTATTGACTAATAATTGAAATTAGAAAAACCGGGAGTTAAAATATATAGTTTATTTTTAGGTTAATTTATTGGAAATATAATAATGAGAAAAAAACAGCATGTATCGAAATAAATTGTTGCTGATAGGATCCATTTAAAATCAGGCATTTTTTCTTTCACAAACCATTATAAATTCCCTGGAATCTTTTGTCAGGGGATTCTTATCAAAATCACCATAAAAAGCCACAAGATTTAATTCAGATAACCGAATAAGATATTCAATTTCATATTTAAAAAAAAACCGCATTTTAAAACCCCAGCTTTTTTTAACCAAAGTATTATTTTCATCCCAGGCGAATATCATTGTTATATTAAAAAGCTGGTTAACTATATCGGGAACAGAATTTACTGTTCGGGTAAGTCTTTTTCCGGGTTCGTATTCCCCTTCAAAATCGGTTTGATTTTGAATTCCGTATGCAAGAATTATTGGATTAGGTACAAATAAATCAAATATAAACCGGCCACCCGGATTAAGATGGCTGGATACTGTATTTAGAAACCTGATTTGATCTTTTTCATTCAACACATGTGAAAACACCCTGAAGGGTGCAATAATTAAGTCGAATGTTTGGTTGAGTTTCATATTTACTGCATCAAGCTGTTTAATGCGGTGATGATATTTTTTGTCAAGCGTTGATTTTAATTGGTCGACCATGGGCTTACTAATATCAACACCATAAATATCTGCACCTTTATTTAAAGCGGTTTTAAAACATCTGCCTGTCCCCACACCTATTTCCAGTATTCTTCCGGTTGCTTTTGCAATTTCATCGAGATAAAAGGCACAATCTTTTCCTTCACGTATATGCGCATATAGAATATCGTAAAAACGGGCAAAATAATCGGGATATTCAAAATCTTTTTCCATGCTTATTAATTAACATAATCCAATTTGTGCACCAGTGCATAGTATCCTTTATCAATAGGCAGATATCCCTGGTCGTAACAGAAATAATAAATACTTCCTCTTTTAGTGGTAAATGTATTTGTATAATAATTAAAATTGAATCCTTTATCCATTAAATCCGATTGGTGCACTTTTGATTTTCCATTGGGATTAAAATCGGCAAGTATTCTCCTGTTTTTCCGGATCGTGTAGTTTATTTTTTTTACCAAATTATTAATATCCTGCCTGAGGTTGTTGTTGTAAGTACTCCGGCATTGATCAGTACAAAATTTTTTGTCAACACGGCCGATGATCATGTCGCCGCATTGAAGGCATCGTTTTTCCATAACATTTGATCATTTATATCGACTAACTTATAATTAAAATACAGAGAACGTTATTTATTTTAAGTATACTAATTTATTAAATTTTTTCTTAGCTGTCAATAATCCCCATTTGTTGCATTAACAATGAAGCATTCATTTTTTTTGTAATACCGTCAACCAGCTTATAATCAAAATAAATTTTGGCCCCTTCAATTTCTATTTCAAAACATTTATTTTTTATTTTATCAGGAAATTGTTGTTCCATTTTGGCAAGTTCAAGATCGTGGGTTGCAATTAATCCGGTTCCTTTTCTATGGATGATCTGTTTGAGCACGGCTTGCGATCCAAGCTGTTTATCCTTAGAATTTGTGCCTTTCAGTATTTCATCAAGGATTATAAATATACGGTTTGATTTTTTAAGCTCGTCAATAAGTTCTTTAAGACGCTTGAGCTCTGCATAAAAGTAGGATTCGTGTTTTTGTAACGAATCGTTTGTTCGCATGCTGGTAAATAATGGCATGGGTTTAAACTGTAAACTAGCAGCACAAACAGGCGCCCCGGCCATTCCCAAAATAATATTGGCACCTATGGTTCTGAGGAAAGTGCTTTTCCCAGCCATGTTGGCTCCGGTAATAATTATAAAATTTCCTTCTTTTTTAATTTCCAGGGAGTTATTTACCCTTTCAGAAATAGGGATTAAAGGATGTCCGATTTCTGAAGCTTTAAAGATTACAGCATCTGAAAATTCCGGGAATACAAATTCGGGATTATTAAAATAAAAGTTCGATAGGCTTAACAAAGCATCATATTCACCAAGAACCTCAAGCCATTTTGGGATATCATTTTTATGGCTGAGTTTCCATTTCTCCAGGCGGAGCATACATTGAATATCCCATAATAATATGCCGTTCAGAAAAAATCCAACAAGCAGGTTAAGCCGGTTATCGAAGGCTGAAACAATACGGGCCAGTTTTTGAATGATCTTAGATGCAGACTCGGAATGTGATATTAGTTTTGATTTAAGTGTATTTAATCCTGGAGAATTGTAATTCTGATCTTCTAAAAACGAAATGAGTTTTCCATATTTTCTAAGCATCGAAAGCCTTTTACCTATTAAGCCGTGAATCCGGTTGGTGTATTTAAATTTTATTCCTACAACAAAAAACTGCAACAGAAGAATCATTATAAGTACATTAATAAAACCGAAATCGATAAATGTTAATGTTAAAAATATAAGCGAAAGGGCAGGTAAGAAAAATGCCAGGAATTTGTAAATACGATTTTGGATAAAAATGCCCGGTTCTGCAAGCCATAAATGCAGATTAGACAGATCCGAATCACTATCGGCGGCTATTTTGCCAGTTGCATTAAAATCCTGCCTCAAGTCGAGCATAGCTGAAAGTTCTTTTACAGATTGTTGTCTCGAAATAATATCCCGGGGATTAAGATTCACAACCGAAAGCAAATAAGCCAGCTTTTCTTTACCTGGCCGGGTAATAGTCCGGTTAAGGAACTGAAAGACGGACCCTTCACCAAAAATATCAAGATCGAGGCTAAATGGATGGTTTGGATCGATATATTCTGTACCATCGGGGAAAGCTGAAATTTTATTATCCAAAGCATCAATTTCGAGCTTGTTAATTTCTATAAGATGGCCTTTATGATCCTTTTTATCAGTTATAATAAGATAACGCTTTATTAGAAAAACAAAAAATACCAGTGAAATCACTATTCCCGTAATAGTCGTAAATGTGCCAAGTTGTGATGAATAGATAAGAAAAAAAATAGGGGCAGTAAAAAATACCAGCCGCCAGATGGCTATTAATTTTAGGAGGCTTTTTAATTTATTCGATTCTATTTCCAGCGTTTGGACCTTTTTTTTATAAATAGTTATGGCTTCAGACATGTTAATATGTTATAATTCAATTCCCACTACATCGAATATAGTGGTTTTATTGGGATAATAATTCATTTGGGTATCAAAATTCCATTTCCAGTTTTCACGGTTTTTCCCTTTAGGCAGTGGGGTATGGATTAATGATCTTGTTTCTGTTGACAGGGATTTTTTATTCAGTGTATTTTCAATATAATCCGTTATCAGGCAAGATTTTCCGGGAATTAGCGAATGTATATGCGAAGCCTGAATGCGTGCCCTGAATTCAGAAAGTTCGTTATTTGTGTATATCTTAAAGTTATTCAGGTAATCAATTATTAGTATGTCAAGTTGATTTAATATATTCAGGGAAACCGTAAAATCAACATTTTCTTCAGGTGTAAATTCCGGGCACCTGATTTCAGATAAAGGAATTTTTATCCCGGTTTTTTTATTTTTCCTGGTAAGTTTGTAAACCTGAACTGTAACTCCGCCTGTAATATCAGCATAAAAAAATCTGATATTCGGATGTGCAGAAAATTTTCTTAAAATGGGTTTCGGATGATAAATGTCGTAAAGATGAATAGTATATTGTGAATCACGGAAATTTTCAACAGGAACATCAAGCAACCATCCGCTTCCCAGGATAGCAATTTTTTTTACCGGTTTGTTTTTCACACATTTGAGCATAAATTCTTTTGATCGTTCAAGATGATTTTTCCAGTTTTCTTTTTCACGGATAAACCGGCGATAAATTCCGCGCTGATCAGCGTAATACCCCATTTTTTTATATATCTGTGTATCTGAAAGAATCGCCATATTTTATCATTTACCTGCAGAATTTCGCCAAACCTTAAGTTCATTTTTCATTTTATTATATATATCAACTGTAAGATCTTCCGGGGACATATGTTGGAAATATTCAACCGGTATTTCATCAAGAATACAGATTTTCATCAGATTAGAGTTTCTGAATACCAGTCCTTTTTTTGGCAGGTTTTCTCCGGTGCCGTCAATTAAAAGAGGTAATATTGGGAATTGTGCATCAACCGCCAGTCGAAAGGCACCTTCTTTAAACATACCCAGATTTCCATTTATCGATCTTGTTCCTTCCGGAAATATCAATACCGAAACGCCGTAATTTAAATACTTTTTACATGTATTTACCATATTTATTGCGCTTTCTTTGTCGCCTCTTATAACCTGTATATAGCCATTCATTCTCATCACCCATCCGATTATTGGCAATCTGAAATTTTCAATTTTAGATACCCATTTAAAATGGGAACGGATATGAAACAATACCACTGTATCCAGCATCGACTGGTGGTTTGAGATAATAATATATGTTTTCTTTTTGTCAAGTTTTTCCGGGTTTTCAATAGCTACTTTCCATAATGGATTGATTAATATATACAGTCCGGCCCACCATGAGGTAAACTGATGAAGAATTCTATGATTCCTGTCAAAGGGAAATGTTATCAGCCAAACAAAAAAGGCAGGGAATAATAAAACCACACTGCTAAGTAGAAATAACAGCCATACATAAATTGAAATAATAAGAAATTTCATTAAGAATTAATTAGTATTGTGTACAAATTTACGTTCAATTTTTTTATGCACTAATGAAAATTTTCTAACTTGGTTTTTATTTATATTATAAGTTATGAAGCCATTAAAATCAGCCAGAGGATTAGCGCGATGGATATTAAGATTAAGTCTGATTATCGTGATATTTTTTGCAAACTACACCATTTTTTTGAATTTTAACATTAAGTCTGTTGGATTTTATTTTTCACTTATTTTTTTATTGTCCGGATTGTTGCTCCTGGTTGGAGGATTTCTTAAAGATCCTTCATTGACTATAATCTCAAGTCTTATTATTTTGATATTATCTGTTTACCAGTTAATAAAAATTTTTAACGGCAGTATTGGTGAATATCTTATTGATGAATTTATTTCGGTTTCTTTAGCATTCTATTTTTTATCAGCAGGAAACAAAAGTTCATAAATTTGCACATAAATAAAAATACAGGCGCTATACCCGTATTTTTTAAGTTTTACCCTAAAACAAATTTTGGTACTATATTTGAACAAAAGTTAGTACATTTTTATAAGAGGATGAGTTATGAAAAGATTATTATTAATCACGGGAATTTTATTGATGGCAACATTCGTTTTTGGTCAAACAAATACGAGTGAGCCCCCTCGCGATACTATTTTTAAACTTGGCGGACAGATTTTACCTGTTGATGTTACAAAAGTTACATCATCATATGTAAGCTTTGTATACCCGGGAGAACCCGAAGTGTTTACCATTGAGAGAAAACAGATTCAAAAAATAGTGTTTAAAAACGGGAGGATTGAGGAATATAATAAACCAGTTTTTGAAATGGTGGAAGATTATCAGTGGGAAGCCGTGTGGTTAACTGAAAATAAAAAAGATGTGGTTGACCTTTACCGGAGGGGAGTAGTATCGGCCAAATCGGCAGCCAGCTCCAGAAGTCCTAAAGCTGCAAAAAAAAGCGCTACTATTCGTATGCAAAAAAAAGCTGCTAATATGAAGGGTGTGGTAATTCTTATTACCCATAAAGAATCTACAGGTGGATATGGCGAATATCCCGGATATTTTATTAAAGGAATTGTATACGGATTAGAACCTATTGATGAAGAAGCTGAAATGGAAGACACTGAAGATAATCCGTTAAAAGGCGGGGTTGTATTATAGTTTTTGATTTATATTTATTAATGAAGCACGCATTTTTGATGCCGTGCTTTTTTTATTAAAATAATGAACTTAAAAATGCTTCTATCTCTTTATCCGACAAGTGTAATTTGTCTTTTTTTGTATGCAATTTATTGCGAATAATATCTTCCTTATGCTGTAAATTATTAAGAATACCGGTTAAATATTTCCTTGTGCCAAAAGGCAACACATCATCGTTGAAAAGGAATTCCCTTATAAATCCTTTACTTACAGAAAGCTCAAAATGGACCTTTAAATTTTTTATTGTGAAATAATTTTTTAGAATATATGCCGGAGAATAACCATATATCCATGCCCAGGTAGCGTATTTATTTTTTGCCAGGTTCCCGGCAATACTAATGTCGTTGTCTGAGAGGGTATATTTTTCTGTGTCTGATAATGAATTAAGAACATAGTCAAAAACCGCATCTTTAAACCGTATTATATTCCAGGTTTTATCCAGGTAAGAAGATATGTTTACTACTTTGCTTCGGTTGGATTGAACTGATTTATCGAAATACTTACCCGCTGTTATTTTTATGGCCTCTTTTAGATACGGTAAATCGGAGTTATATAAAAGGGTACCATGGTGCAGAACACGGGTTTTATACACATGTTCCGCATTGCCCGAAATTTTTTCACCATTTATCAGGATATCATTTTTACCACCTAACATAGCAGGCACTCCAATTTTATTAAGAAATTGTGTTACAGGTGTAACAAACCTCTTGAAATCAACAAGCTTGCCAGGCTCACCGTTTCTAATAAATGTAAAATTAATATTGCCCTCATCATGAAAAACTGTACCTCCGCCTGTAAGTCTGCGGGCAACTTTTATCTGTCCCTTTTTTACAAAGGGATAATTAATTTCCGCATAGGTGTTTTGATGTTTGCCCACTACAATTACAGGATCGCTTTGCCAGATAATAAAAATTTCTTCATCGGAATTCTTTAGAAAATATTCTTCAAGAGCAAGATTAAAATGTGGATCAGTAATTTTATTGATTATCCCAAGCATGCTACACTATTATTATTGTCGACAGGAAATACATAAAGTTGCCCTTAAGATAAACATTTTTATAGTTTTAAGATTTAATCCTTAATTAGTTTATGGTGTAAAAAATCATAAAATGAAATTGCAAAAAATTATTACTTTAACATTTTGATATTAAAACGAGAAATTAAAATGGAAAAAATTGTTGACAGGTTTTTAAGATATGTGAAAATTGATACACAATCGGATGAAAATTCTTCTAATATGCCCAGTACCGAAAAACAATGGGATTTACTAAAACTGTTGGAAAAGGAGTTAAAAGATATGGGACTAAAAGATACATCGCTGGACAATAACGGGTATCTGATGGCCACATTACCGGCAAATACAGATAAAGTTGTACCGATTATCGGATTTATTGCCCATGTAGATACCTCCCCGGATTTTACAAGTACAAATGTGAATCCACAGATAGTAAAATATGTGGGTAAAAACGTTGTGTTAAATTCAAAGAAAAATATTGTACTTTCTTCAAAAGATTTTCCTTCATTGAATAATTATATCGGGCAGACCATTATTACTTCAGATGGATCAACCCTTCTAGGAGCGGACGATAAAGCAGGAGTAGCCGAAATTATGGCTGCTGTAGAATTTTTGGTCAATCATCCGGAAGTAAAACACGGGCCCATAAAAATAGGATTTACCCCCGATGAAGAAATTGGCAGGGGGGCCGATAAATTTGATGTAAAAAAATTCGGGGCAGATTTTGCATATACCCTCGATGGCGGTGGTATAGGTGAACTGGAATATGAGAACTTTAATGCAGCACGTGCAAAAATTTCAATTCAGGGATTAAATGTTCATCCGGGAACGGCAAAGGACAAAATGAAAAATTCAATTTTAATTGCCATGGAACTGAACAGTATGTTGCCTCCCCATCAAAGCCCTGAGCATACTGAAGCTTATGAAGGTTTTTATCATCTTACGGATATCAAAGGCACCGTAGACTCTTCATCGGTAAGTTATATTATAAGAGACCATGATAAGGGTAAATTCGAGAAGAAAAAAGATATGATGATAAAAATTGTAGATCATCTAAACATGAAATATGGCGCCGGAACGGTAAAAATTACCATGGTGGACCAGTATTATAATATGCGTGAAAAAATTGAACCGGTTTATCATGTTGTGGAACTGGCTATAAAAGCTATGAAAGAATTGGGAATTTCCCCTAAAATAATTCCTATTCGCGGAGGTACCGATGGCGCCCGTCTTTCATATATGGGATTACCCTGTCCGAATATTTTTGCCGGAGGGCATAATTTTCATTCCCGGTACGAATTTATTCCTGTAAAATCTATGGAACGGGCAGTGGATGTTATTGTAAAAATTTCTGAAATGAATACGAGATAAAATTTCAATTCCGGGTTTTTTGCCCGGTCTTTTTTACAATATAAGTATATAAGTAAAAAACCACTAAACCACAACAGATTCCCCAAGCTGCTCCTCCCAGAATATCACCGGGATAATGAACGCCCAGGTAAATTCTGCTGTAGGAAACAATTAAAGCCCAGCTAAAAATAAAATAAGTATAGATTTTATTTTTAAATAGTTGTGTTGTAAACATTGCCAGGGCAAATGAATTGGCTGCATGACTGGATATAAATCCATATGATCCGCCGCATTTATTATTTACAATATGCACAAATTGCTGTATTTCGGGAGTATGGCAGGGCCGTAGCCGTTGAAAAACATCTTTGAATAATTTTACAGATCCCTGATCGCTAAGTGTGATAAGCACTATTACAAACAAAAGGATGTATAGTGTCTTCCATTTATATCTGTAGATCATCCATCCAATTAATACCAGATATAAAGGCAACCATTGAATTTTACCGCTTATCCACCACATAACAGTATCCCAAAACGGTGAATGAAAACCATTAAGAAATAGGAATAGCCGGGTATCAATATCATTAAGGAATTGCAGCATAGGTTAACTGTTTAGCTGTTGCCATAAAAGGTCTTTTAACTGAGAAAGATTATATTGGGTTACCGAGGAAATAAAAATGCAGGGAATGGCAGGTAAATCAAGCCGGATTTCTTCTATTAGTTCTTCATCCAACAGGTCTGTTTTTGTGATGGCAAGAATCCTTTTTTTATCGATCAGTTCCGGATTATATTGCTTAAGTTCCTGAATAAGGATCTTATATTCTTCATGTATATTTTTACTATCGGCAGCTACCATAAACAACAAGGTTGAATTTCGTTCTATATGACGCAGGAACCTTATTCCAAGGCCTTTTCCTTCACTTGCTCCTTCGATTATTCCCGGGATATCGGCCATAACAAACGACAGGTCATTCCGGTAAGGAACAATACCCAGATTTGGTGTGAGCGTAGTAAAGGGATAATTGGCAATTTTAGGCTTGGCAGCTGATATTGCTGATAATAATGTTGATTTACCGGCATTGGGAAATCCTACAAGGCCTACATCGGCCAGAATTTTAAGTTCCAGGAAAAAATATCCTTCAATTTCTGATTCACCGGGCTGGGCATACCTGGGT
This sequence comes from Bacteroidales bacterium, assembly GCA_016934395.1. Lineage (GTDB taxonomy): Bacteria > Bacteroidota > Bacteroidia > Bacteroidales > UBA10428 > JAFGSZ01. Next base: position 28,808 of record JAFGSZ010000080.1, on the reverse strand, counting down.
GTTTGATTTGTAGCAGATTTAAAATGAGTGTTCCCTAATCCTCCCCGGCCGCCGCGGACAAGGATTTTTAAATCATCATCTTTTGTAATTTCAAAGAGAACATTTCCTTCTTCATCTTTTGCAATGGTGCCAAGAGGGACTTCAATTATAGTATCTTTCCCATCAGAGCCGGTTTTCATAGCGCCTGATCCGCTTTGTCCATGTTCTGCAAAAATATGTTTCTTATAACGTAAATGCAGCAACGTCCACAAATGGCTGTTTCCTTTAAGAATAATATGGCCGCCACGTCCTCCATCCCCGCCATCAGGCCCCCCCTTCGGAATAAATTTTTCACGACGGAAATGAGTCGATCCGGAACCACCTTTACCCGAACGGCAGAAGATTTTTATATAATCTACAAAGTTTGATTCAGCCATTTTAATATAAAACAAGGTGCTGCACAATGCAGCACCCGGATAATTTTTAAATTTATTTTACAGCATCAATAGCAATACATAATCTATTGAAAATATCATCGATACTTCCCATACCCTGTATGGCTTTATATTTTCCCAGTTTCTGGTAAAAATCTATAACAGGCGCTGTATCGTTATTATAAACTTTTATTCGGTTTTCAATAATAGAAACATCCTGATCGTCTGCTCTTCCGGAAAGTTTCCCCCGGTTAAGCAGTCGTTTTAAAAGTTCTTCTTTTTCCACTTCCAGTGCCAGCATTATGGTTATGGGTGTGCTTTTTTTCTGTAACAGCTTGCCCAGCGCTTCGGCCTGTGCAGTAGTTCTTGGAAAACCATCAAAAATAAATCCACTGGCATCCGCATTCTTATCGAGTTTTGATTCGATCATTCCGATTACAACTTCATCCGGAACCAGTTCCCCTTTATCCATGTACTTTTTAGCTTCCACTCCCAGTTTTGTCTGGTTGGTGAGTTCTCCTCTTAAAATATCTCCGGTAGAAAGATGAACCAACTGGTACTTTTTAATTATTTTTTCAGCCTGGGTTCCTTTTCCGGCACCAGGAGGGCCGAATAATACTATGTTAAGCATATTTGAAAAATTTTATGTGTTAAAAAAAATTAAATTACAGTATAAATATCTTTAAGGTTTCTGCCAAAACCATTATAATCCAGTCCATAACCCACAATAAAATTATTGGGGATTTCTATTCCAACATAATCCAGTCTGATTTTTTTTTTAAAGGCATCCGGTTTAAAAAGCAGGGCCGCTATTTTTATTTCAGAAGGTTCAAATGTTTGAAGCTGTTCAATTATCTGTTCAATGGTAATTCCCGAATCTACAATATCTTCAAGAACCACCACAGTTTTCCCTGCTATATTTTCATTAACTCCGATCAATTGTTTGACTTCCCCTGAACTTGAAGTTCCTGAATATGAAGCTAATTTTAAAAATGAAATCTGAGTGGGAAAATTAATTTTTCTGATCAGATCCGAAGCAAACATAAAAGCCCCGTTTAAAATCCCCAGAAAAATAACTTCCTTACCTTTAAGTTCCTGATTCATTTTTTCCGCCATAATATTAACAGCCTGTTGAATTTCATTTGCATAAATCGATACCTGAAATTCCTTATCCAACAGCTTAATTTTCCTCATTAATGATTATCAAATTTTAAGTATCTTGCGAAAGTACAAATTATTGAATTAAATTTGGTTTTATAAATCGTAATCTTAATTATTATTAATTATGACTCCGAGCGTAAGTATAATTATGGGAAGCACTTCTGATCTTCCGGTTATGGAAAAAGCTGCAAAAATTCTTAACGAGTTTGAAATTCCTTTTGAAATGAATGCATTATCTGCTCACCGTACGCCCGATGTGGTTGAAAAGTTTGCTAAAAATGCAAAAAGCAGGGGTATAAAAGTTATTATTGCCGCCGCCGGGATGGCCGCTCATTTGCCCGGTGTTATTGCATCAATGACTACCCTGCCTGTAATTGGGGTACCTATTAATGCCTCGCTCGACGGAATGGACGCTCTTTTGGCCATAGTACAAATGCCTCCCGGAATCCCGGTAGCTACGGTAGGAATTGATGCAGCGCAAAACGCCGGGATTCTGGCTGCTCAGATAATGGCCACCGGTGATGAAATAATTGCTGAAAAATTAGCCGGGTATAAGAATTCGTTAAAGGAAAAAATTGTTAAAGCCAATAAAGACCTGGCAGAAGTTAAATTTAAATTTAAGGTAAATTAGAAAACTAGTTTTATCATTTTTATTAAATATTTTTAGTGGAAGTTAAATAAACGGAAGTTTGCGTTTTTTACTTTTAATACTATTTCTGTGTCTTGTACCGAAGTTATTCGCCGTAAGCGATAATTATCCTTCCGGTGCGCGCGAATCGGGTATGGCAAATGTCGGAGTAATGGTATTCGATGTGTGGTCGAATTATCATAATCAGGCCGGCCTGGCAAGACTGAACGCCCTGACACTGGGGTTTCATTATGAGAACCGCTACGCGGTTGAGGAATACGGGTTACAATCTTTTGCAATTGCTATACCCTCGTTTGGCGGTACTATAGGATTCAATTATTCTTTTTTCGGGTATTCAGGGTACAACGAAAATAAAATAGGCCTTGCTTTTGGTAAATCATTTGGAAAACGGTTTGCAGGCGGAATCCAGATAGACGGGTTTTACGTGCATGTGGGCGACTCCTATAGAAATAGCTGGGCAATAGCGGCTGAAGCCGGTATTCTTGCAGAACCGGTTGATAATTTATTTATCGGCGCTCATATTTACAATCCTACCGGATCTGGTTTTGCTCAATATGAAGACGTAAAAATTCCTGTCATTCTTCAGGTTGGTATGGGATATCAATTTTCTGAAAATTTATTTTTGGGTGTGGAAACTGAAAAAAAAATGGATACACAAATAGTTTTTAAAACTGCTGCAGAATATCAGATTGTAAACAGTATTTTCCTCCGGGCAGGAGTTACTTCTTTCAAAATATCGAGCTATTCATTTGGTGTTGGAGCAGTATATAAAAGATTAAAAGCCGATATTGCATTTTCGCAACATAATATTATGGGTTTTACACCGCATATGTCCATGATTTATGAGTTTTAGAATATTTGTAATTTTCAAATTCTTAATATTGTCTGATTCATGTTGAATTTAGTATTCAACCATACCTGTCTGTTTTATAAATAAATACTCAATTAAAAAACTTTGATAAGTCGTTAGTTTTGTGTAATTTGTATTTGATTAAGCAGCAATTTGGAAAAATATTGTTAAACACGATACCGGTAATTAATTTTTGTTAGTTGAAATCATTTAAAAAGAGGAGCATAAAAGATTTTATATTTTATATCCGGATTTTAAATCTTTGGATTTTCATTTTATTTATTTTCACAAAAACAGCACTATATTCTCAATCCTCAGAAACAACAATCAACCGGCTTATAACAAATCTGATCGAAGAGTTTTCTGAATCTTCTGATGAGGAACTGGACTATAGCCTGTTATTTGATGACCTGCTGTACTATTCGGAGTTTCCTTTAAATATAAATGCTGCCAATCATGAAGAGTTGCAAAGCCTGCATGTTTTGAATGATTTTCAGATTGCCACCTTAATTGAATATATAAAAACAAATGGTGAGTTGCTCTCCTTGTATGAATTAAGTTATGTTTTTGGATTTACTCCTGAAGTGGTGCAAAAAATTCAACCTTTTGTAACTGTTTCTCCGGTTGTTCAGGATTCTAAAATAAAATTGAAAAATATAAATAAATTCGGCCGGCATGAATTTATTCTCCGGTCTCAAAGTGTGTTACAGGAGCAGAAAGGTTATATACCAATTCCGGATTCGGTGCTTGTTGTAAACCCGGAGAAGAGCCGTTACCTGGGAAATCCTCTGAAAATTTATTCACGCTATACCTACCATTATCTCAACCGGGTGTATGCGGGATTTATTATGGAGAAAGATGCAGGTGAAGAATTTTTCACCGGTTCGAATCCATATGGATTTGACTTTTATTCGGGATATATTCAGGTAAATTCAAATCGTTTACTAAAGCAGTTTATTCTGGGAGATTTTTATATGCGGGCAGGGCAGGGGCTGACCTTATGGAATGGTTTGTCTTTCGGCAAATCAGGCCTGGTATCGGATGTTAATAAATCCTCGGATATCATCCGCAGAAATACATCTGCAGAAGAGAATGGATATTTTCGGGGTGTTGCTGCAACAATGAATATTAGTAAATTTGATGCAACTGTTTTTATTTCCCGGAAAAAAAGGGATGCCAATCTTACCGATACCTCAGAAAATGGTGAAATTCAATTTACCTCTTTACAGGAAAACGGATTACACAGTACTCCGGGTGAAATTGCAGATGAGAATACCATTAGTGAAACTTCTTTTGGGGCACATCTCACGTATACCGGATCGGTATTTAAAATCGGACTTACCGCCGCAAATTACAGGTATTCAAAGCAAAAAATTAAAGATGACAGTCCCTATAATCTTTATGATTTTCAAGGAAACCAATTGTCAAATGCAGGAGTAAATTACCAGGTAGGATTCAAAAAAATACAACTCTTTGGTGAATCTTCTTATAGTTATAAAGGTTTCGGGATATTACAGGGAGCTTTGTTTTATACCGATTCCAGAGTGCTGATCAGCGCAATTTACCGGAATTATCAACCGGGATTTTTCTCTCCCTATTGTGCTGCTTTTTCAGAATCGTCGGATATTACCAATGAAAAAGGATTGTATCTGGGTACAGAATTAAAACTTGTAAATAATCTCAAATTTACTGCTTATTATGACCTGTTTGAATTTCCCTGGCTAAGGTATAATTTATCTTCCCCTTCAACCGGAAATGATACTTATTTAAGGCTTGATTATACACCCTCCCGAAAAGTAATGATGTATGCAAAGTTCAAGTTAAAAAACAAACAACAGAATTCAGATAATGAAATGTATCTTATTGAAACGCCTGTGGATAAAAAACAATGGAGTTTCAGATACCTGATCAGCTATCCGTTGTTAAGCAGCTTAACTATGAAAAATAGTTTGGAGTGGAAACAGGTTCACTTTGAAGGGGATATTTCCCGGGGATTTTTATTTTATCATGATTTAGTTTTTAACCCATCTCAGCGTCCGTTCTCCATCAGAAGTCGAATGGCCTGGTTTAATACCGATAATTATGATACCCGGATTTATGCCTATGAAAATGATGTATTGTATAATTTTTCTGTGCCTGCATATTATTATAAGGGGCTGAAAGGATATTTTCTGATAAAATATTCACTAACCTCATGGTTCGATTTCTGGTTTCGTATATCCCATACCTGGTATGCGAACCGTAATTTTATAGGTAGTGGATTAACCGAAATTCAGGGAAGTAATAAAACAGAAATAAAATTTCAAATCAGAATTCACATTTAGAAGAACAAACAAATATTAAAATCAAAGAGATTATTTGCTGATTTTTGATTCCACTATCTTAAGAATTTCCTGTTCCATTACAATTGTTTTGTTCTCTATTTCCTTTCCCTTGGAAACTACCTTTTCCGCAAAATTTTTATCTGAAATTCCGGCAGCATTAATTTTCACATTAAGAAATGCTCCCAATACACCCGATCGGGCAGCCAGGGCACCTACTCCCGCATCACTTACAGAAGCCGGGTTTCCAATTTCTGCCATGGTTTTAATCATGGTCATGGATCCGAAACAGAGTTCCATAACTTTCAATGGCACTTCAATAGCATAATGTGTAGCTTCCTGAATGGCTTTTTCGCGATGAATTTTTTCCTGTTCAGATTTTTTGGGTAATCCGTAGGCATCCATCAAAAGGTTAAATGCCCGCGTATCTTCATCTACCATTTGAATTAACTGGTCCTGGTATTTTTTACCTTCTTCAGCCCAATTGGAAAATTCTTCCCAGCGGTTATCCCATCCGCGTTTATGCGATGATAAATTAGCCACCATGGTTCCCAGGGATGCTCCGATTGCCCCAAGGTAAGCTGAAACAGATCCGCCGCCCGGAGCGGGAGATTCAGACGCGGTTTCTTCTGCAAATTGTTTCAGGTTCATACGGATCAGTTTTTTTTGTGAATCGCTTTCAAGTATATACTCTATTATTTTTTTTTCGGGATCAAAGGGGGTAAGTTCATCCAGTCCAAGTGATTTTATTGCTATTTTAATGATTTCACCATCGGAAATACCTGTGGATCGCTGTTGTTTTTTTAAAAAATACCTGCCGGCATCCAACATAGCCTGCAAGGGGATAACACCTACCAGTTCCGATCCTGTTACCCGCAATCCCCTGGCTTCAGCTCGCTGGCAGGCTGTTTCGAAAACCTGATGCATTGAGGTTATTGTAATATCTGTAAGGTTAAACGATAATTGAGCAATGCCATATTCTTCGATGTACCATCCAATGCCTTTTACACATTTTAACATTCCGGGTTCATAAACAGGATTTCCTTTTTCGTCTTTAATTATTTTTCCAGTAAGAGTACCTCCTTCACGCTTTACCCGTCCTTTTTCACGTATATCGAATGCTATGGAATTTGCCCGCCGGGTGGAGGTGGTATTCAGATTTACATTGTAGGCAATTAAAAAATTCCGTGCACCAACTGCCACAGCGCCGGTACGGGCAACATTGGCATTAAATTCGGCAGGACCATAATCCGGCTTCCATCCCGGATTCGCCAGCTTTTCTTTTAAACCTTCATATTCTCCCGATCTGCAGCTGGCAAGATTACGTTTTTTTTCTTCAAAAGCAGCAGATTCATAACAATACACCGGAATGCCCAGTTCATTTCCAATGCGTTCCCCAAGCCTGCGGGCAAATTTTACCGTTTCATCCATGGTGATTCCTGAAATCGGAACCAAGGGACATACGTCAGTAGCGCCAAAACGCGGATGGGCACCTTTATGTTTTTTCATGTCAATGAGCAACGAGGCTTTTTTAACGGCCCTGAACGCTGCTTCACAAACCTGTTCAGGGGCTCCCACAAAAGTTACCACGGTGCGGTTAGTGGCTTTGCCCGGATCAACATGAATTAATTTTACCCCTTCAACAGATTCAATTTCCCGGGTGATTTGGTTAATTATTGTTAAGTCATTTCCCTCACTAAAATTGGGAACACATTCGATAAGTTGTTTCATAGCTTGTCTGAATCTATAATTTATATAGTTGTACGTATTCCTTTTTTCCAGATAGCTGAAGGTTTTATCCTACCCTGATAATATAATATGTCCTGGTAATTTTCTATTGGGAAAGCTGCTATATCAGCCGAATATCCGGTTTCGATTATCCCCCTGTCATTTAGTCCAAGAGCAGCAGCAGCCCTATATGTTATCCCTGCAAAAGTTTCCGCAAGGGTAAGTTTTTCATATATTCCCAAAATAGCAGCCTGTACAAGTAAATCTCCCATAGGGGCCGATCCGGGATTCCAGTCAGAGGCAATAGCAAGACTTGCTCCTGCATTCAATAATTTTCTTGCCGGTGCAAACTGGTATCCTAATCCTATTGACGAACCCGGAAGTACCAAGGGGATTACGTCACTTTTTGCCAGCATTTGAATCTCTTTGTCAGAAGAGGCTTCCAGGTGATCGGCACTAATGGCTTTATAATCTACTGCAAGTTTGCTTCCTCCGGTGGTAAACTGATCGGCATGCACAACGATATCAAAATTTTGCTGTCGGGCTTCTTTAAGATAAATTTTTGCCTCTTCAATACTAAAAGCGCTTTCTTCAACAAAAATGTCGATACGGTTAGTCAGTTTTTTTTCTTTCAGTATAGGGAAAAGATTATTTATAATGTGTTCCAGATATTCAGCTTTAGTTCCTGAAAAATCTTTTGGTTTGATGTGGGCAGCAAGGCAGGTGGGTATAAGGTCAATAGCAAGTGAAGAATCTGCCAGCCTGATAACCTCCAGCATTTTAATTTCGTCCTCAACAGTTAAGCCATATCCGCTTTTTACTTCCGAAGTAGTAATCCCGGATATAAATTGTTGATCTGCTCTTTTTTTTAATGAAGCTAAAAGATTTTCGTGACTCGCCTGACGGGTTTTTTTAACTGTATCGATAATCCCTCCGCCACTGCTGGCAATTTCCAGGTACGATTTGCCCGATACCCTCATAGCGTAATCGTTTGCCCTGCTTCCAGCCCAGCAAATATGCGTATGGGCATCAATAAATCCCGGAAATGCGACGACAGGTTCATTGATAATATCCAATAAATAATGGCCATTTTTTATCAAGGGATATAATTCCGAAAACTTTCCGATTTGTAAAATATAACCTTCCCGGACAACCATACCTGCATCTTCAATTATTTCAAGTTGCGGATCTGTTAGCGGGCCTTTATGAGGAAGACCACGCATGGTTACCAGTTGTTTAAATGGGCCGATAAGTGTTTTTGTATCCATACACCTGTTAAGTTACAAAAAGTTTAGCTTGAATTTGTCCCTGTTTTTATTGGCGCTTTCATATCCTGCATCAGCATGGCGAAAGATTCCTGTTGCCGGATCGTTATACAATACACGTTTTATGCATCGTTCAGCTCTCTCTGTTCCATCAGCAAGAACCACCATACCGGCATGCTGTGAATATCCCATTCCTACGCCGCCTCCATGATGAAAGGAAACCCAGGTAGCCCCGGCACTGGTATTTGACATCAGGTTTAAAAGGGGCCAGTCAGAAACGGCATCGCTGCCATCTAGCATCCCTTCGGTTTCCCGGTTTGGAGAAGCAACGGATCCACAATCAAGGTGATCGCGTCCAATAACCACAGGAGCTTTTAATTTCCCGGTTTTTACCAGTCCATTAAATATAAGGCCTGCTTTTTCACGGTCGCCCATACCCAACCAGCATATCCGGCAGGGAAGGCCCTGGAAAGCTACTTTTTCTTTAGCTTCTTTCAGCCAGTGGATCATATGTAGATTTTCCGGGAAAGCTTTAATCAGTGCTTCGTCAGTTGTGTAAATATCTTGCGGATCTCCTGACAGGGCAGCCCAGCGAAATGGCCCCTGGCCTTCACAAAAAAGCGGGCGGATAAATTCCGGTACAAATCCTTTAAAATCAAAAGCATTTTTTTCACCCCCCTGCAAAGCCATTTCACGCAGATTATTGCCATAATCGAAAACCACACTACCCTTCTTTTTCATTTCAAGCATAAACCCCACATGTCTGGCCATACTTTTCAAGGACTGTTTTTTATACAGAACAGGATCGTTTTTTCGTAAACTCAATGCCTCGTTGAGAGATAATCCATGAGGAATATATCCGTAAACCGGATCGTGTGCCGAAGTCTGATCTGTAACAATATCTGGAATAATATTATCGTGTAATAATTTTTCAATTACATCTCCAATATTGCCTACTAGTCCGATTGAAATAGCGTCACCCTTTTTTTTAGCTTCAAGAACGCGATTTTTTGCTTCTTCGTAATCAAAGGTCATTAAATCAATATAACGGGTTTTCAAACGCTTTTTAATACGATCGGGATCAACATCCACTCCCAGAAATGCGGCTCCTGCCATAGTGGCTGCCAGTGGCTGGGCGCCGCCCATTCCGCCAAGTCCACCCGAAACAAGAAGTTTATGCGACAGGTCACCACTAAAATATTTTTTGCCACAGGCGGCAAAAGTTTCGTAAGTGCCTTGCAAAATTCCCTGGGTTCCGATATAAATCCAACTTCCGGCGGTCATCTGACCGTACATCATCAGTCTCTGCTGTTTCAGTTTTTCAAAATGTTCCCAGTTGGCCCAGGCCGGTACCAGGTTGCTGTTGGCAATGAGTACCCTGGGCGCTTCAGGATGCGTGCGAACAATTCCTACCGCTTTTCCGGATTGTATAAGCAGGCTATGCTCTTCATCGAGTTCAAGCAATAGCTTTATAATATTTTTTAGCGCTTCCGGATTCCGCGCTGCCTGACCGGTTCCTCCGTACACAACCAGATCCTCCGGATTTTCTGCTACTTCCCGATCGAGATTGTTTAACAACATTCTTAACGGGGCCTCTGTTTGCCACGATTTTGTATGGAGTTTATTTCCCTGCGGGGCTTTATAATTCGGATGACTGGCATATTCTTTAATAAATTCCGAAAAGTTCATCGCTCTCGTTTTTAAATTTTAAGTTGTATTCAGCAGCAAGTTTGTTTGTAAGTGTTATAAGCTCTTTATTTTTTAATATAGATATGGCCACATTCATATCTTCAGAAAAAATCCTGTCATTTTCTGCAAAAGAAATTTTCGATCGAATAAAGCGATAGCATTCATCTACCAGGATTCCCGATTTTAATGGTTTCCTGAAATCATAGCCCTGGGCAGCACAAAACAATTCAATTCCCAGGATTTTTTCCAGGTTGTCAATTATCCGTAATGTCTTTCTGGCACTGATCGATCCCATGCTTACATGGTCTTCTTGTCCCATAGAAGTTGGGATACTATCGGCACTGGCAGGAAAACACAGACTTTTATTTTCACTCACCAGGGCAGCTGTTGTATATTGAGGGATCATAAAGCCTGAATTCAGTCCTGTATTTTTCATTAATAATTTCGGAAGGCCTTCAATTTTATCGGCAAGGGATAAATAAATCCTCCTGTCGGAAATGTTTCCCAACTCCGAAGCAGCCACCGCAACATAATCCAAAGGAAGCGCCAGGGGCTGACCATGAAAATTTCCTCCGCTTATGGCTGTATTGTCTTCAAATATTATCGGATTGTCTGTAACTGAATTTAATTCGATGTGCAACATTTTTTTCAGGTGCAGCCAGGCTTCACGTGAAGCTCCGTGAACCTGCGGGATGCAGCGAAGAGAATATGGGTCCTGCACTCGGCTGCAGTTTTTGTGTGATTGTACAATTTCCGAATCACCAGTAAGAATACGCATTCTTTCTGCTACATATTGGCTGCCGCTGTAAGGCCTTAGTTTATGAAGCCTGGCATCAAAGGGTTTTACAGAGCCCATCATAGCCTCAAGGTTAAGCGCTGCAATAATATCTGCATGATCGAGGCAGTTTTGTAAACGTTCAACTACCTGAATGGCATGAGCTGCTATAAATTGTGTTCCGTTAATAAGGGCCAATCCTTCTTTCGGGCCAAGTTCCAGGGGCTGTAAATTAAACTGCTTATATAAATCGGAAGTATGGTAAATTTTACCTTGATACTTAATTTTCCCCAATCCGATTAGAGGCAGAAACAAATGGGCCAGTGGTGCCAGGTCGCCCGATGCACCAACCGATCCCTGAGAAGGTACACAGGGAGAAATGTTCTTTTCTACAAACCATATCATCCTGTAAATTGTTTCAGGCGAAATACCTGAATATCCCCGTGCAAGTGCATGAATTTTCAGAATGAGCATAAGCCTTGAAATTTCATCTTCGATATATTCACCCACACCTACACTATGACTTCTTAATAAATTGTGCTGTAAATGTTTTAGCTCATCATCAGAAATCCTGGTAGTACATAAGGGTCCAAAACCGGTATTTATCCCATACACCGTAGTATGGTTTTTCACAATATCTTCAACGGCTTCTCTGCTTTTTTTTATTTTGGATACACAGCGTTCCGAAAGTTTAGCGTTAACTTTACTTCTGGCAATATCCAGTGCTACTCCGACAGTTAAAGTATGTTCACCGTATAAGAAATATTGACCTGTTTTCATCTTTTTAAACTAATTAACTTTAAACGGATATCCAGATTTAACAAGAAGGTTTATTATTTCTGGTGATGTATTATAAACCTGGATGAAAAAATTTTCGACTGAAATAAATTTATTCCATGCCGTTTTCAATAATAATCCGGCAATACCTCTTCCTCTTGATTTTTGCGATGTATATAAATAATGTATTGTCAGATTTTCAGGTTCTGGTGTACAGTTTAAAAACCCAACGTATTGGTCGTTCTGTAAGGCGATAAAGTTTATTGCATTCTGATTTTTATTAAAATCCGGAAAACCGGAACGTATATATTCTTCGATCTTAGGATCTTTTGCAAAATTCGGAATTTTAATCTTGATTTCCGGAAAGGTAGATTTTATTAAATCCAGGGTTTTTTCAGAAATATTTTTTTTCTCAAACCGGCTTTCGAGAAAATCAAGGTGATGAAGAAATTGTTGTTCTTCACCGTTTGAGGGAAATATTGAATGTAGATTTTTCTCTAATGCCTGCCATAAAGGTTTGGCCTGTTCAATAAGTACATGTCCTTTTTTCGAAAACAGCACTACTTTTTTTCGGGCATCCAGGTTATCAGACTGTATGAGCACCAATTGCCTGGATTGAATGGCCCCGGTCATCTGACTAACCGCTGAATGGGTAATTTCCAGTTCGCGTGCAATATCGGTAAGCGTTTGCGGACCTTTTTTGTAAAGTAAGTATAGAATAGGGAACCAGCTCGTTTCAAAATCTATCCCCTGGGTTTTATATACTACTGCCACATCGTTAAGAAACTTTTCGCTGATGCGCCGAAGCCTTGTACCCAGTATTAACAGGCCGGTATCTCTGTAAAAACTCATATGTAAATATAAGAACTTATATAAGGTCTTGCAAAAAAATAAAAGGAAATTTTCAGCTTTGAAAAAAATCAGAATAAGTAGAAATTAGGGGGTTGAAAAATTCTTTTTAAACTCAGGATATAATTCTTCTTTTACATATTTAAATCCGGGTTCAAATTTAAGAATCTTTTTATAGGTAGCATCTGCCTTTTCTGTTTTACCGGTGTCTGCATAATACCGGGCAATTATCATCAATGTATTAAGATATATCCAATTATCCCGGTTAGTTCCGGATTCTTCAAACAACCGGATTGCTTTTAAATATGATGTTATTGCCGTTTCTTTAGATCCGCCAAAAAGCGCAGGGCGGTAAAAATACGAATTTCCATGTTCTACCCAGGCGTAGGGACTGGTATTGTCAATTTCCAACGCTTTTTCTACAGCTGCAAAACTTTTAGGTCCGAGGTAGGGTGCCTTATAAGGCGAAATATTAATTTTATATGCCATAACAGCTGCCTTCAAGGCATACACATTTGTTTTTGCAGGAAGCTGTTTTTCCAATAACCCCAAATTTTCTTCTGCAACGCTGATAAACCTGGATGCTTTGTCCTTTTGTTTATCAGCTATTAAGTACCCGATAAGTCCATATTGGGCAATACAAATATCTAACAGACGGGAGGTATTTGGTTTTTGCCGGTACTCCGATTCCATCTGCCCCAGAATTTTTTCCCAGGCTGCCATATCACTTTGAATGTAGGCATTGTAAATCTGCTGGTTAAAATTTGATTGAGCGAATGAAATTCCAGTAAAGTATAAAGAGATAATAAATATTATCCATTTGTTTAATGCTTTTACAAATCTGCTTTTCATTCCATCATTTTCCATTATACAGTATACCCTGACTGGGTGGTCAAAATCCCGTCAGGGTATAATATTAAAGTAATAATGCATTAAACATTAATTTATATGTTCCGCTGGTTGAAGCCCTGAACTGGGGATTAAAACCATACAACACAATTTGTCCTTTTCCTTTTTTAAGCCATACCATTGCTGATTTGTTTGCGAGCAATTCTTCTTTGTCGGCATAACCGCTTAAAAGAATATGTTCTTCCGGATAAGCTGCAATTACCTTACGGTCCATATCAAAATAGGGGATTGATGTTGTAAACACCGGCTTTCCTCTTGAAAAAACACCAGCAGTGGCTGGCATTCCATAGGTTAACGGATGATCCCTGACCAGGTTAATCTGAAGTAATGATCCGGGGCAGTTTAATTTTTGTTTTTCAAGGTCTTTGGAAATGTCTTTAACGGGCAATTGAAATTCTTCTTTTGTTTTTTCGTCGGTTGTTATGCTCAGCGGCCCCATAAACAAACCGGCAGATTCACCCCATGATAGAATAATACCTCCTTCATTCACAAACTTCATAATTTTTTGTAAACCTTCTTTTCCAATACCCTTTGTATATTTCGGGTCCATAGTGGGAATATTATAGGTATCATCTTTTCCTTTGTATTTTCCTTCTAAGAGTACCGATTTATCTTCATTGGGAAAAACAATGATGTCAAAATCCGTTAAAGTTGTTGTATTAAAATCACCTGGCTTGATTACTTTATAAGGAATTGTGTACGTATCAAAAACATATCGTGTCCAGCCGGCATCCATATCATGAAAATTAGATTCAACTAAAGCGACTTTTGGCAATGAAATAATTTTTAAACTTTCAGTGATAGTCTCTTTAGTATAAACCGGCTTAATTTTTAAGGCTGAAAGCACTGCATCAATCTGACCGGAATTTTTCTTTGTTTTGCTAATAATAAAGCTTCCGGCAGGTAGTTTGGTATCCTGAATTATCTTTTCATGGATTATCCTTTTCACTTCGATTCCTTTTTGTAATGCCATAAATACTGCTGCATAACTTTCATTAAGATTTGCACTTAATAGTATCGCAGAATAATCTTCAGGGAGTGAATTACTTATTTCAAGAGGGAAAATTACTTTGTCCAGATTGCTGTTTAAAGTTTCTGAAGATGTATTTATTTCAAAAGATTTCACAGCCCGGTGCAGCGGTAACGACCAGCTTGTGATATCATAGGGTTCTATTAATTTACCATTGGGAGTATAATGTCGTTCCGGAAATTTCTGAGCTTCGAGTACTTCTTTTATAAACGAACGGAAGGGTTGGGCCAATGGGACAATATAATCTCCTTTATTAATAATTTTATCTTCAAGAATTATTTGTTCTTTGTTTTTATACACTGAGATTCCCTGTTCGTTTAACAGTTCAAGCAATCCGATCATTTCGGAAGGATCGTGTTGATCAGAGGATATTACAAAATAATAAGGTGCCTGAGTTTTTCCTTTTTTTACCTCTTTTTTACACAGGTTATTTCTGAATTTAAGAATATCCTCTTTATGAAGATAGGCTGTTTTAATAAGTGAATAGGTTGAAGTTATTTCATATTCAACTATATCACCAAGTCTCCACCAGCCACCTTCCCATAGAAGGGGCATGTTAATACTTTTTTTATACTCACCAAGTCCTTTTCCTCCCGCCGACAATTCGTTTTGTTCAATATTTATAGGTGTGGCCACCTGAACGCTGGCACACTCGGTTAGCAAACCGATAACATTTTTCCAAATAGCGGTTTCGGTCGACCCTGGCCAGTAGTCGTCGAATAAATAATGTTGAGAGACCCCGGCCAATCCCTGTTTTGTCATATCAGTGCTCATGTTGGATCCAAAAATCCACATCCAGTTCCAGAGTTCTTCATCAACATTTTCTGAAATCGGATCGTGGCAGGGAGGCACATAATATCTTGGCCCGTATGATCCCATCTGGTGTTTTTCAACCATCACCTGTGGAAACCATGTTTTATTGTAAATTTCAGCAATAACCCTTGTATCTTCCTGCGAAAGGGTAACAAAATCGCGATTGTTGTCATGTCCTACATATTTATGATAGACTTGGGGAAGATAACTTCCTTCGTATTTTGTGCCTTTGGTTTTGTTGTAGTAATCCACCACCATATCCATACCGTCAGGATTATGCGACGGAACGATCATATATACTACCTGGCTGAGCCAGTCATTTATTTTTTGATCTTGTGTTGTTGCCAGATCATAAACGATTAGCGGGGCAGCCTGAGACGGGCCAACTTCGGTAGAATGCATGGATAATGTGGCCAGAATAAATACTTTACCATCTTTTACCAGCTTTTTTACTGAACCTTCGTCCAGATTTGGATCTATGGCCAGGCTTTTATTAATTTCTTTAAGATGTTGCAGGTTTTTAATATTTTCTTCAGACGAAATAAAGGTGATATACATTTTTCGTCCTAGTGGAGAGCTGCCGATCTCTATCATTTGTACCCTTGGAGAAACTTCATCAATAGTTTTTAAATATTCGATTAAGGGTTGGTAATTAAAGACATTCCTATCACTGCCGGGTTTAAATCCGAAAAATTTTTCAGGTGTTGGAATCAGGCCGTTATCCTGACAAGAAAGATGGCTTACTGTAAAGAGAAGCAATGTAACTAACAGAAGAACAGAAAGGTTTTTTTTCATTGTTATGGAAATTTAAGAAATATTCAATGGTTAATGAAATTATAAATTTCTGAAGTCTGAAATATTAAAAAGTAAATATTAAAAAAAAATTACATCTATTTACAAACTAACACAAGTTTTATTTCGTTTCGGTGTCTTAGTTTTAAAATGGACAAAAGTTAATTTTCAAATTTATGATGAAGAGGTGGATTTTTATTGCAGGTATGATTGTTTCTATATTTATTAATGGAAAAACTCAAATACCTCAGGGTCGGTTTACACCTGAAAATATGCCAAAAGACGGAAGCCTGAAAGGTAAAATTGTAGACTCGGTTCAAAAGCTGGGGATTGAGTATGCCAGTATTGGCTTATACCGTTTAAAGGATTCTTCCCTGGTTTCAGGTACTATTACAGATGTGAATGGCGAATTTTTATTATCCGATTTGCCTTATGGAGGGTATTATATTGAAGTAAGTTTTGTTGGATATAAAACAATCAGGATAAACAAGATTAGAATTATCCCTGCCGAAAAAAATGTGGATCTCGGTGAAATTATTTTTGAAGCATCAGTAACTGCAATTAAAGAGGTTGAAGTAGTGGCAGAAAAAAATCATGTAGAATATAAAATTGATAAAAAAGTTGTTAATATCAGCCAGGATCTTACATCTACAGGAGGCTCTGCTGCTATGGCATTGGAAAATGTACCATCAATTCAAGCTGATATCGAAGGAAATATTACCCTGCGCGGAAGTTCAAATTTCAGGGTACTTATCGATGGTAAACCAACAGTACTTGATGGTAACGATGTATTGCAGCAAACCCCGGCTAGTCAGGTAGAACGTATAGAAATTATCACAAATCCATCGGCAAAATATGAACCCGATGGCATGGCCGGGATCATTAATATTATTATGAAAAAACGGCAGATGCAGGGAGTTAATGGAATTGTAAATGCCTCCATCGGAACAGGTGATAAATATAATGGCGATTTTCTGCTTAACCTTAGAACAAAAAAAGTGAATTATTTTATAGGAGGAAATTTTAATGATATGAATTTCAGCGGGACAGGATTTACGCAACAAATAACAAATAGAGTAGATTCAACGCTTAACCTTTATCAGAACTCCCGGGAGAATATGGCAAGAAAAGGTTGGGAATTTAAAGCCGGGGCAGATTATTATCTCTCGGAAAAAGGAACACTGACATTATCGGGTGAAATGGGTAAACGGTCGTTTGGCAGAAATTCTTTTACGAATTACCATGAATTTGCCGATCCATCGGATTATGAAAAGTATTATATTCTGGATAATTATTCGGAACGGGCTATGGATTATTATAGTCTTGATGCAAGCTACAGGCATATGTTCGATCAATCGGGGCATGAATTGTTATTTTCATTTAACTATGGGGGAGATATTGGTAAAGAAGGGGAAGACCGGATAGAAAGGAATACAGACTTAAACTGGAATATAATAAACGGATTCCCTGAAAAACAGAGAAGCCGTGAAGATAGCAGGGAAGGTGAATATCGTGCAAAAGTTGATTATACACAACCTTTAAGTGAGCACTCAAAATTTGAAGCAGGATACCAGTTACGACTGGATATAGGTTATGAAAATTATGGATTTGAGACATTTGATCCGGATTTGAACAGCTGGTTTAAAGTTGATACGCTCACCAACAGGACCGAAACATATCGGGATATTCAAAGTTTGTATGGAATTTATTCAAACAAAATTCTGGGTTTTGAATATCAGGTAGGCCTGCGTTTTGAATACACAGACCGGCGCATGGACCAGCTAATGCTTAATCAGTCTTTCAGGTTGCACAGGTTTGATTATTTCCCTTCTGTTCATATTTCACGCGAATTGCCAGCCGATCAGCAGGTGCAATTAAGCTATTCCCGAAGAATTAACCGGCCACGTACGTATTACCTTGATCCATTTCCCAGCTATATGGATTCATACAATATCAGAATCGGAAATCCTGAACTGGAACCGGAATATGCAGATTCTTATGAACTGAATTATCAAAAAAGGTTTGGGAAAAACTTTATTTCATTTGAAGGATATTTCAGGCAGACAAATAATTTAATTTCCCGTGTGCAATCTTTGGGAGAGAATAATATTTTCTATCACACCTTTGAAAATATAGATAAAGATTATTCCACCGGTATGGAAATAATGGGCAACGTAAATATTTTTAAATGGTGGCTGTTAAACGGAAGTGCTAATGTATTTTATTATAAAATTGAAGGTGATCTCTATGATTCGGATGTGTCAAACAATACATTTTCATGGAATACCAGGATAAATACAACCTTCAATATACAGAAATACGGAGCCAGAATTCAGCTTAACGGAATGTACAATGGACCAACAGTGACTGCACAAGGCGACCGCAATGGTTTTTATTTTGTTAATGCAGCGGTTAGAAAAGATTTGTTGAAAAACCAGGCCAATGTTACTTTTCAGGTCAGGGATATTTTCCAGTCATTTAATTTTGCATTTAATTCATCTGGTGAAAATTTTACACAACATTTTGAAAGAAGCCGCGAAGCTCCTGTTTTTACCCTGAGTTTTACTTACAGAATTAATAACTTCAAGCAGAAAAGGCAGGCCCAGAACGGCAATGAGAATATACAGATGGATTTTGAAGGTGGAGAGATGTAAATTAATCAGGTAGTTTTTCATAGATAAGAATTGGGGGGAGGGGCATTTCCCCCTTTTCTGTTTTTTAACACATTTTCTGAGGATTTCAAAAGCAACAAATTATCTGAATAAATACTTCATTAACATTTACATTGATTCGGTTTATATTAGCGTGTATTGTTCTATCGGGTTTTTAAGAATCTTTTTTAATATGACTTCCTTATTCATTTCTTTTCTAATTTTATCGTTTAATTCATAGACTAAATAATTATTATGAACATATCCGACTATTTGATCTTTGGCGTACTTCTGGTTTTATATTTTCTTTTTAATATCCATGCTATGAAGATGTTGCAGCACATGAAAAATTTTACCAGACTAAAAAAAATTGTGCTTACTGCATTAATCTGGCTCATACCTTTCCTCGCCGGAATTATTGTTATACAGGTTTATAGCCCGCTAAAAAAGAATAATACATAACAAACTAAAATATTTTAAAATGGAATACCTAGAGCTTATACACCATCGTGAAAGTGTAAGAAGTTACGATACTGAACAGAAAATCAGTAAAGATATTCTGAACCGTATTGCTGAGGCAGGACGTTTAGCGCCATCTGCAGCGAACCGCCAACCCTGGAAATTTTTAATTGTCAGTTCAGAAGAAATGCTGAAATCGGTAAGGGCCTGTTATACCAAACAATGGTTTGCAGATGCTCCGCATATTCTGGTAGTGGTTGGTAATAAAAATGATGCCTGGGTACGCTCGTTCGACAGTTATAATTCAATAGAAACCGACCTTACCATTGCAATGGACCATATGATACTGGCTGCAACAAACGAAGGAATAGGAACATGCTGGATAGCAGCATTTGATCCTGAAATTTTACGCAATGCTTTAAGCCTTAGCAAAAATGAAGTTATATTTGCCATTACGCCATTGGGTTATCCCGGAAAGAATTATCAGAAAAAAAATCTAAAAAATCGAAAATCGTTGGATGAAATAGTACAATTTATGTAATTAGATGCTTCTGATTTTTATCATACATCTGAATAAATTCAATAATTTGAATTGATTTTCCATTCATTTTAGCTATACTTGCCCTAATTTATATCAGGTGTTAACCTATTTCCCTGAGAATTATTTTATTGGAATATCGGCAACGTTAAAATTACATTTAGGTATAGTACATACTTATACTGTGATTTTTTGTTTGTGATATTTGAGTACTTATCAATGTAAACAGGTTTTAAATTCATTTACAGGTATCTATGTTAAGGAGATTATCAATACAATATAGTAAAGGTTCCTATATTTTTTTGAGTATTGTAATTTTAGGTTTTCTGATAACAATTAATCCACAGCTAAATGCACAATATATTGATCCCGTGAGTTTACAAAATTTAAAAATCAATTTTGAATATGCTTACGGACTCGATCAGGATTTGATTAACGGATTCAGATATCGTGACCGGTATCCGGATGCAGACGGTCATCCCTTTTTCGGAATTAATCAATTTTCAGAAGGAAAAGTTATTATAAATGGCAAAGAATACAGGAACCTTTTACTGAAATATGATATCGTAGAACAAGATATAATTTTGCAGTATAAAAATTCTGTGAATGGTATAGAACAAATTCAATTAAATACTGAAAAAATTCCGGCATTTGAATTAAATGGTAAATTGTTTAGGCAGTATGAATTTCCGGTTACCGGAAGGAATTATTTTCAGCAGATAACCAACGGAAAAATTCAATGTCTGTACTTGTGGGAAAAAGAATTAAATATTTCAGGCTCTGCCAACAGGGGATATTATAATTATTCAAAGCAACGGAAACGATCATTCCTTATTATTGAGGATGTTTTATATGAATATAATGGATTACGCTCATTTGTAAATCTATTTCCTTCCAATCATCAGGAAATCAGGAGAGCAGTGAAAGGCCTTAATATTAAAATAAAAAAAGCTTCGGATAACAACATGGTCACTCTGATTGCCCGGTGCACTGAAATATTGTATCCATCCAAAGATATCGATGCCGAATGAAGAAGATAATTGTAATATTGGTATTGGTGAATTTGTTTATGAGTGCATATTCCAGTGATGATCTGATTATTTCAGGTAGATTTGAAAATACCCCCTTTAAAAAATTTGTTCAGGAAATAGAAGATCATTATCATATTCAATTCTTTTACCGAAAAGAATGGATCACGGAAATTACAATTACTGCGTCCGGAGATTCTTTGTCTTTAAAGAATCTTCTTGATGAGAACCTGTCGGGGAAGGGACTTCATTATACATTTCAATACAATAAAGTATTTATTACACAAAAAGCCCCACTGGTTACCTCCCTTCCCGAATTTAAATTATTGGAAGAAAACAATGACAGCCTGAAGGAAATAAATGGCGAAAACGGAATAACCGAAGCTGAAAAATTATACCTGGAAGGTAGAAAATCCGGTTCTGTTAAAATATTAAATATTGGCAACAAAAATCTAAAGAATCCCAATAAGCCAGCAGTAATTAAAGGCAAAATTCAGGATATTGAAACCGGGGAACCTCTGATTGGCGCAACGGTTTATTTTGAAGAACTGGGAAAAGGGGCTGCATCGGATATTAACGGGCATTTTATTATTTCAATTTTTCCCGGAAAATATAATGTAAAATTCAGCAGCCTGGGTATGGAAGAAGTCAGCTATTTAGTTGATGTATACTCCAGCGGCCAGTTGGATATAGATTTAAAGAAAAAACTTATTGCCATAGATGAAGTTACTATAAAGGCCAATCGTTACGATAACCTGCGTGGTATTCAGATGGGACTGGAACAATTATCGATTCGCAGCATTAAAGAAATTCCTGTAGTAATGGGCGAAAGGGATATTTTAAAAGTAGCCCAGATGCTTCCGGGCGTTCAGACTGTTGGCGAAGGTTCTGCCGGTTTTAATGTGCGTGGAAGCGCTGCCGACCAGAATATGTTTTATATCAATAAAGTGCCTGTATACAATACCTCTCACCTGTTTGGATTTTTCACATCCTTTAGTCCCGATATAGTTAAAAGCTTTTCATTATATAAAAGCAATATTCCGGCAAAATACGGAGGAAGGCTGGCCTCGATTTTTGATATTATATCGCGACAGGGTAATAAAAAGAAATTTACGGCACGCGGCGGTATAAGCCCTGTTACCGGTCATGTAGCTGTGGAAGGTCCGATTAAAAAAGATAAAAGCTCTTTTGTGATTAGTGCCAGATCAACCTATTCCGACTGGCTATTATCCAGGATCAATAATCCCGAAATCAGAAACAGTGATGCCTTTTTTTACGATCTTGCAGCAAATGTTAATATAGAGCCTGACAATAAGAATCTTTACAAAATATTTTCATATTACAGTAGTGACCAGTTTTCTTTTGCTTCTACTCATAAGTATAAATATTCTAATCAGGGCGCTTCAATTAGCTGGAGACATCAGTATTCATCAAAGATGTATTCTGATTTTGCTGCAATTTATGGAAGCTATTATTTCAAAACTTCAGATCATTCTACTGAACAATCTGCATTTACGCATGCATATCAGATTGATCATTATGAGATAAAATCGGATATAACCTGGGTACCCATGCAGAATCATATGTTTACATACGGGGGCAATCTGATTTATTATGGTCTGAACCGGGGAGAAATTTTGCCTGACGGCGATGAATCAATTCGTATCCCTGTTTATTTAGGCCATGAAAACGGGATCGAAGGGGCCTTCTATTTGTCTGACGAATATCAGGTAACCTCATGGTTAACCCTTTACGGGGGGATTCGCTACAGCTACTATGGTTACCTTGGGCCGTCAACAGTCTATCAATATGATAATAATGCTCCGATAATAGCCGAAAATATAATTGATTCGATTGATTTTAACAGAGGCGAAATAGTCAAATTTTATTCCGGACCTGAGTTAAGAGGGGCATTGAATCTTCGCACAGGACAATTAAGCTCAGTAAAACTTTCTTATAATCGTACCCGGCAGTACCTGTTTATGTTGAGCAATACCATTGCTATTTCTCCAACTGACCAGTGGAAGCTGGTTGATTATCATATCAGGCCGCCGGTAGCAGACCAGGTTGCACTTGGTTTTTACAAAGATCTGGCAGGAAGAAACGTCAGTATTTCAGCGGAAATATATTATAAGTCAATGAACAACATTGTAGAATATAAAGATGGTGCGGAATTTTTATCCGCCCCGAATATTGAGACTGAATTATTGCAAGGGGAACAAACTGCATACGGACTTGAACTGATGGCTAAAAAAAATGAAGGAAGGCTCTCAGGGTGGTTGTCATTCAGCTATTCCCATTCGAATATCCTGATAAACGGACAGTTTCCATGGGAGAAAATAAATGAGGGAATATCCTATCCCTCGAATTACGACAGACCGCTTGCCGTAAATACGGTAATAAATTACAAAATTAACAGAAGAATCAGTCTGTCGTCAAATTTGGTTTACAATACCGGCAGGCCTGTAACATATCCGATTACCACCTATTTGTACGACGGTATTGAGAATATTTTATATTCCTCACGCAACCAGTATAGGATTCCTGATTATTTCAGAATGGATATTTCAATTAATCTGGAAGGAAATTTAAAAGCCAGAAAGGTGGCTCATAGTTACTGGATGCTGAATATATATAACCTTACAGGAAGAAAAAATGCATATTCTGTTTATTTTCAAAACGAAGACGGGGAAATGAAAGGATATAAAATGTCGATTTTCGGAAGGCCGATAGTTACGCTTTCCTGGAATTTTAAGCTGGGGAATTATGAAAGTGAATAGTAAATTAGTACCGGTTATTTTCTTTTTTTTAACCATGGGGTGTATAGAACCGTTTACACCTGATATTGATGATCATCAGCCGGTGCTGGTAATCGAAGGAAATATTACCAATGAGGAAGGATATCAATATATTACCATCAGCCGCTCTTCGATTGTGGGCAAAGAAGAACATTATTTCCCCGAAAGACTTAGCGATGTTATTATTCTTGATGATAAAGGGAATAGTTTTAATTGTGATGAATACAGCGGAGGGCATTACAGATGCTGGATGGGCCAGGAATATCTTACTGCCGGAACACAATATAAAGTAAATGTAAAAACCCAGGATGGCAGAGAATATGAATCTGATTTTGATGAATTGTTGGCTTGTCCGCCAATAGATAAAATATATTATGAAGTTCAGGAAAGGGCAACTTATGATCCTCAATTTCCGGAATATGGCATACAGTTATATGTGGAAACCGATGCTACCGGGAATTTTGTCGATAATTTTCGCTGGAAAATTATCGAAACCTGGGAGTATCACTCTGAATATCTGCTTGAATATTATTATGACGGGGATTTTAAAGAATTTTTTGGCCCTAAGGATTCCTTGTTTTATTGTTGGAAAACTGAGCCGGTAAATGAAATTTATACAATATCAACCAAACAGTTATCAAGCAAGAATTTGAAAGTGCCTGTCCGGTTTGTCTCCAACCAGACCAACCGCCTAAAGTATGGATATACTGCGCTGGTGAAGCAATATTCACTTAGTGATGCAGCTTTTGAATACTGGGATAAAATACAAAAACAGGTACAGGAAACAGGTGGACTTTATGAAACGCAGCCATTGCGAATTTTTGGAAATATCAGATGCATCTCTCATCCTGAAGAAATTGCACTTGGTTTTTTTTATGCTACTTCGTTACAGGAGAAAAGGATATTTGTTAACGAAGATTTCGATTTTTATATAAACGATTATTTGTGTGCACCATTACAGACTGATGCGATGGAATTCTTTGATTTCCTTCGTACCCTTACAAGAGCAGATTTCCCTTACTGGATATTAAAAACACCAACTCGGTATGACCTTGCGGATAAGGCCTGTTTTGATTGTGCACTGCGTGGTGGCACACACATTAAACCTGAATTTTGGCAACAATGATCAATATGCAAAAACCGATTCAACACTATATTGTACTATTAGTACTATTGTTGGCAGGAACTCTTTTCGATGCTGAAGGAAAAAAATTGCCCATGTCTGGTGATTCTGTTCAATGGCTGCCCAATACTTTTAATGAAAAATATCTTGTATTTACAGACAGAAATTTATATGCAGTTGGTGAAAGAATATACTTTAAAGCATTTAACATCAGTCATCCCGAGATAAAAAAAATAAACTGGAGCCGCGTTTTTTATATGGAGCTTATTTATCCCGATGGCACTGCTGTGAAACAGGCAAAATATTCATTATCACCCTCAGGTATTGATGGTTATCTCGAAATTCCGGAAAACCTTATTTCCGGAGTTTATTATATAAAGGCCTATACAAAATGGATGAGAAACTTCTCAGCTCTTGGGTATGCTTATGTAACATTAAAAATTGTCAATCCATTTAAAGATGATGTATTACCCTCACCTGCTGATGGTTCATCAACCAATACTTTTCGATTGGATACACAGGTTGAACCTGATTTTATTTCAGGGGAGATAATTTGTAATACGGATAAAAAATCCTATCATTCCAGGGAGGAAGTTGTTGTTACTTTTTCCTTGCCCGACGAAGGTTATGGATTGGAAAATTGTATGATTTCTGTTGTTGAACGTGGGGCGATTCAAACGGATACCTATGGCATTATAAATACAGGGAATGATGATGGGGGAGAATCCCGACTTACATTTCTTCCCGATTTACGGGGAATGTCGCTATCCGGTAAAATAATAAGTAGGGCAGATAATAAGCCCTTAGAATATACACATGTGCATCTTTCCATTTTGGGTGAAGGTGCCGGATACTCGAAATACCAAACAGGGAAAAACGGAGAATTTGTTTTTAATGTGCAACCAGGTTTCGAAGAACGTAATATGTTTATAATTGCTGAAGCAGACAATAATCGGGATATGGAAATACGTATTGATAAAGAATTTTCTACTGACCGGATTCAGCTTATCGGGCAGGATTTTAAGCTTTCCCCACAGGAAGAAACAGCTGCTCAGGATATAATTTTTTCCATGCAGGTAAACCGGCACTTTAAAGATACTAAAGTAAAAGATACTTTAAAAATAATTTCTGACAGCACAAAGTTCTCAGTATTTGGGCCACCCACAAATACGGTTATAATAAGTAATTATATTAAGCTGCCAACTTTGGGCGAGGTTTTTTATGAAATTGTGCCCGGTGTTTTTCTGGAAAAAAAGAAAGGGAAAAGCAGGCTTATGGTTTATGAAAACCATCAGAAAACCTCCATTTATGAGCCTCTTGTGCTAATGGATAATATTCCGGTTTTGGACCATGAAAAAATTCTTGCAGTTTCTCCGGATAAAATTGATCGTATTGAAACTTATAATAAAATTTATATTAAAGGGAATTCCATTTTTGGGGGCATAGTTAGTATTTTTTCCAAAAAAGGAGACCTTGCAGGTATCGATCTTCCTGAAAATTCCTTTTTCTTTGATTATCCTGCATTATACCCGCAGCAACCTTTAAACATTCCTGAATATATTAAAAATGATGCTGATAAAAATATTCCGGATTATCGTAATAGCCTTTACTGGAAGACGGATATCAGTCTTAACCACAGTGAACAAAAAAAAGAACGCTTTTTTACTTCAGATAATACGGGTGAATATATCGTGATTATCCGTGGAATTTCCAGAGATGGAAAAATTGTGGAGGGGAAATGCTTATTTACAGTTAAATAATTTCATATTTATTATAATAGAGTTGATTTATTGCAGAATTGTATAAATTTATTTATTGATATTCTAATAATAATACTCTGGAAGGATTTTACTGTAAAAGTTAATCCCAATAAATTTGAATAGAAATAGAAAAAAACTACAGGCTTTATTCTTTCTCTTTTTAATAGGGTGCATCGAACCCTTTACTCCTGATTTAGGTGATTACCAGAAGACTCTTGTTGTGGATGGAAACATTACAAATAAGGATGGTTATCAATATATCTCAATTGGATATTATTCAGGTGTTGGTGAAGAAAAAAAATATGTTCCTGAATTACGATGTCAGGTCTCAGTACTGGATGATAAAGGAAATATATTCAATTTTGAAGAATACCATCTGGGAAATTACAAGGGTCTGATAGGGCAGGAATTTCTTACCCCGGGTAGAAAATATAGACTTTATTTTAGAACACAGGAAGGCAAAGAGTATGAATCTGAATTCGATGAGTTGCTGGCCTGCCCCCCGATAGATAGCTTATATTATGAAATTCAGGAAAGAGGAACTTATGATATAGACAATCCGGAATACGGCATTCAGTTTTATGTAAAAACAGATGCTACGGGAGATTACGCCGATAATTATCTTTGGAAACACGATGAAACCTGGGAGTATCATTCAAAATATCTTTTAGAGTATTATTATGACGGAAATTACAGGAAGTTTAACGGTAAAAAAGATTCCCTGTTTTTTTGTTGGAAAACCGAAACTGTAAATGAAATTTTCACGATATCCGCTAAACAGTACACTGAAAAAAAATTGATTGTACCCGTTCGATATGTTTCCAATCAGACCAACCACCTTAAAATTGGCTATAGCCTGCTTGTGAAACAATATTCACTTAGTGATGCAGCGTATGAATTTTGGAATAAGGTAAAGAAGCAGGTGCAGGAAAGCGGAGGATTATACGAAACCCAGCCCGAACGGATTCTTGGGAATATTAAATGTATCAGTAATCCTGAAGAAATGGTACTCGGATTTTTTTATGCTTCTGCCGTTCAGGAAAAAAGAATTTTTGTGGACGGTAAATTTGATTTTTACATCTATGATTATCCCTGCATGCCTCAAGAAGCAGATGAAGACGCAGAAGTATTCTTTAATTTTATTTTTTCTTTAAAGAAGGAGCATTTTCCGTATTGGCTGTTAAAAACCCCTACATTTTATGACCTGATAGATCAGGAATGCGTTGATTGTAGGAAACGTGGTGGCACACTCACAAAACCGGAATTTTGGG
This sequence comes from Bacteroidales bacterium, assembly GCA_016934395.1. Taxonomy (GTDB): domain Bacteria; phylum Bacteroidota; class Bacteroidia; order Bacteroidales; family UBA10428; genus JAFGSZ01. Next base: position 1,159 of record JAFGSZ010000080.1, on the reverse strand, counting down.
AAAAGTGACATACTACCAAAATTTTTTTATATTCGGAAAGTTAATTAATACGCTTTTCGGAATCTTTAAAACTGGAGATTTTGATTCTGATTAAAAAAATATTATTTGTCTTACTATTTTTTGTTACAATTGGATGTATTGAACCTTTTACCTTGAATATTGATGATTACCAAAAGGTATTGGTAATCGATGGGTTTATATCAGATGAAAATGGGTATCAAAGTGTCAAAATAGGTCGTTCGGCTTTTGTGAGTGAAGAAAATAAATATTTTCCTGAAAAACAATGTCAGGTAAATGTCAGGGATGATAAAGGAAATTCATTTAATTTTGAAGAATATACCTCTGGTAATTATAGGTGCCTGATTGGAAAAGAATATCTAACCATAGGTACAAGGTTTAAAATTTATATTAAAACCCAGGATGGCAGAGAATATGAATCTGATTTTGATGAATTGTTGGCTTGTCCGCCAATAGATAAAATATATTATGAAGTTCAAAAGCATGATACTTATGATCCGATTAATCCGGAATATGGCATACAGTTTTTTGTGGAAACGAATGTCACAGGTAATTATGCTGATAATTATCGTTGGAATCATATTGAAACATGGGAATATCATTCAAAATATCCTTTAGAATATTATTTTGACGGGGCCATTAAGAGGTGGAAATTCAGATCGGATTCCATGTTTTATTGCTGGAAAACCGAGTCTGTTAAAGAAATTTTCACCATGACAACAAAGCGTTATTCAACTAAAAATATAGTTGTTCCTATTCGGTTTGTTTCTAATCAGACCAATCGTTTAAAGTTTGGTTATAGTCTACTTGTGAAACAATATTCACTTTGTGATGCTGCTTTTCAATATTGGTATAAGATGCAGCAACAATTGCAGGAAACCGGAGGATTGTACGAAAAACAGCCCATGAGTATTTTTGGAAATATAAAATGTACTACTCATCCGGAGGAGATTGTAATGGGATTTTTTTATGCTTCCTCAATGCAAGAAAAAAGGATATTTGTTAATGGTAACTTTAACTTTGATATTTATGATTTCCACTGTACTCCTTATATGATAGAATCGGATCAATTGTATGGTTTTCTTATGTCTTTGCAGGAGATAGATTTCCCTTTCTGGATATTAAAAACTGACCATGGATA
>JAFGSZ010000010.1 GCA_016934395.1 Bacteroidales bacterium | reverse complement strand
GTAATTTGCTGGGCGGAAATACCATCCAGCACCATAGCCGATTTTTTCTGCAGAATTTGCAGAGCAGCCTCCGTTCGTTGTCTCGACCGGGCCACCACTTTAACTTCTTCCAGGGCCACACTGGCCTCGCCAAGATTTACATTTAACAGGGTAACCTCACCGTCTTTAATTTCCACTCCGGGGAAGTTCAGGGTTTCATAAGAAATGTAACTAATGGTAATATTATGTGTGCCGGGTTCCAGCGGAAGGGAAAAATTACCGTCAAAATCAGATATTGTGCCTTTTACAGTTCCCGTAACCACTACAGTGGCGCCAATCAATTCCTCACCGGTTTTTGCATCTATAATTTTCCCGCGAAGGGTACCCGTCTGTGCAGGCAATATCTGGTGGACAAAAAGTAATAAAAAGATAAAAAGTGTAAAATTTCTCATATTGTGTATCACATTAAAAATCATATAATGAATGGCTTACAACCTGATGAAGTTGATATTTCAATCGATAGAAAAATATGAATTAATACTCCGGGCGAAGTGACAAAATCATTATTATAAAGTTAAGTTTGCGTTAACATATTAAGGGTATACCAACAGGAAGGAAGGGTTATCCGGCAATGGCCCTAAACCCGTAATTCCGGATGTTACCAGAAACTATGGTTTATATAAATTTTATAGATTAGCTATGATGAATAGTGAATAAATAGTATTTTTAACCTGAATAAAAAATTGTCGTTATGGATTACACAAAATACAGGGTTCTTATTGTGGATGATGAACCGGATATTGTTGAATTTATCAGCTATAACCTTCAAAAGGTCGGATTTGATTTATATGCGGCAAAAAACGGAAAAGAAGCTATTGAAAAAGCCGTGAAGTTTAAACCGCACCTGATACTGCTCGATATTATGATGCCTGAAATGGACGGCATTGAAACCTGCGAATTGCTCAGATCCTATCCCCAGCTTGAGGATACACTGATTACTTTTCTCACGGCCAGGGGAGAAGATTATTCCCAGATTGCCGGTTTTGAAGCCGGTGGAGATGATTATATAATGAAACCGATTAAACCCAAAGTGTTAACCAGCAGAATAAAAGCGCTGTTGAAACGGGCGGGTAAATTAAGGGAAACTACCGATATTTCTTCAGGTGAGGTAAAAGTAATCCGGGGCGACCTTGAAATAGACCGTGAACGCTTTATGGTAAAAAAGGGAGATAAGGAATTGGCATTGCCTAAGAAAGAATTTGAACTGTTGTTGTTACTTTCATCCAAACCGGGAAAGGTTTTTACCCGCGACGAAATTTTTCATCATGTATGGGGCGATGATATTATTGTGGGCGATCGCACCATAGATGTTCATATCAGGAAATTACGCGAGAAAATCGGAGATAAAAATATTAAAACCATTAAAGGTATTGGCTATAAATTTAAAGAGTAAAGGTTTAATTTATCGGCAATATATCCTTTTTAATTTTTTTAATTTTACTCAGTTTATTGTATTCGGCAAAATCCCTGAAAGCTTTCAGCAGGTTGTTACTGTACAAAAGCAGGTTTTTCGATTCTGATAATACATCAAGATACAGCAGACTTATACGCGTGCTAATAGAGTCTTTCTTAATCTGTTTTAAGTGTTTCTTCTTAAACTTTGAAATATCTTCCACCAGTTCATACATAAGAGCAATGGATTGATCCGTTTGCTTGTAGGAATTTTTGGTAATAATCTGGATTAACCTGCTATAATAGTTTTCTGTTTTAGCAGACAGGTTTTTTAAATCTTCCGATTGATAATTAAGAAGCGGAGCGTGATTGTTATCCACATGATCAAATACAGGATTTGAAATATAGGTAACACAGTGCACAATTTCGCGGAGATAATCCAATATCTGCACATAATAATTGCCGCTTTCCACGGATTCCTCTTCCTCAATTCTTCGAATGGTGTTGTGTATATTTTTCTTTAGCGCTTTTACTTCTTTATTTAATGATTTAACATCTTTCAGGGCTTTTTTCAGCTTTTTGCGCTTTTCGTTTATTAAACCTGTTAAAATTATTTTGTAAATCTCAGATACAGCCAGCAGCGTGGCAACGACAGAGGTGGTGCAGTTTTGATAAACCGATTCACCGTCTAATGCTGCATCACTGCGTATTTCCAGTTCCGTTTTTTTCTCTGATTCTGTACGCTTTTTATGTAAAACATGGGTTTTATAAATAAAAAACACGGCCAGCATTATCAGGGCTGCAATAGCGATCATCCCCCCCCAGCTGATTAAAAGGGCAATAACCAAAGCGGCTGAAAAAGCGCTTAATGCGGTAAAAAACCATCCTCCAATTACAGTAATTACACCGGTTATTCGATATACGGCACTTTCACGGTCCCAGGCCCCGTCGGCCAGGGATGTACCCATGGCTACCATAAAAGTAACATAGGTGGTGGATAAGGGAAGTTTTAATGATGTGGCAAACGCAATTAATATGCTGGCAACTACCAGGTTTACTGAAGCCCTTACCAGGTCGAAGGCAATTTCTTTGTCTTTTTTAACGGTCTTTTTAAAATAGGCCGGATCGAATCTTTTTTCTATTTTCTTTTGTAAGGGATTGGGAATAATTTTCCTGAAAAAGTTACCCACGAATATCGATTGACGCACCAGTGAGCGGGCCAGCACCGAAGATTCAAACCGTTCTTCCACCACATTCTGGTCGCTTAAGTTAATAGAGGTTTTTACAACCGACCGGGCCTTTTTAGATAACCATAATGTGATTACCATTATAATTCCGGCAAGTAATAAAAACAGGGTAGGAGTTTTTACTTTTGCCTGCAGGGCATCCATGGCAAAGGTTTCGGGTGAAAACCCGGAAGAAGCGATAAAAGCTTTAAAAGATTCAAAACCTGCCAGCGGTACCCCGATAAAATTCACCAGGTCATTTCCCGCAAAGGCCATTGCCAGGGCAAATGTTCCCACAAGGACAATTATTTTCAGAATATTTATCTTAAATAACCAGATTAATAATTGCATAAGAACAGTCCAGAATAAAAAACTCCAACCCAGGATAAGCATGGAATGTTCCTGTATCCAGGTTAAATTCTCAGAAGATAAAAATGAGATTCCTTTAGCGCCCTTAAGCAAAATAAAATAGGTAATTGCTGTAATGGCCAGGCCACCCCAAATGGACCCAAGCCACTTTAATGATTTATTGTAATTAAAAGAAAACATTAACCTGGAAAAATATTGTACAATGGCGCCCACCGAAAATGCAATGATCACCGATAAAAGGATCCCTGAAATAATGAGTAATGCCCGCTCGGAGTTGATATAATCCCCCATACTGTTTATTCCTTCAGGAGAATGGGATATTTTAATAATGGCCACACCCACCGCAGCTCCCAGCAATTCAAAAACAATAGAAACGGTAGTGGAGGTTGGTAATCCAAAAGTGTTAAACAGGTCAAGCAGAATAACGTCGGTAATCATTACTGCCAGGAAAATGATCATAATTTCAGAAAAGTAAAACTGTTCGGGATGAAAAATTCCTTTTCGGGCTACTTCCATCATTCCGCTCGAAAATGTTGTGCCTATAAGAATACCGGCAGCTGCAATTATCATTATCAGGCGGAAAGGGGCAGCTTTTGAACCAATAGCAGAATTTAGAAAATTAACGGCATCATTACTTACACCGACCACAAGATCGGATATTGCCAGGATAAATAATACAGCTACAATTACAATGTAAAATATCTCCATAAGTTTAAATTTCTTTTTTCAATACGCCGTAAAGATAATTTCTAAATTGAAAAACAGAATGGATAATGTTAATTTTTTGTTATGCCAATTCATTAAATCTTAAAATAGCCAAGGCAAATTGTAATTTTAATTTAACATTAGTGTGTGTGTTACCCTTTATATTTATTCCGTTAATTTTTATTAATGGAAATAGTAACATGGACTATAATAACATAAAGATCCTCGCAGTTGATGATGAATCGGATATACTGGAGTTTTTATCCTATAATTTAAAAAAAGAGGGTTTTTCGATGTATACGGCTACAAACGGACATGATGCTATTCAGCTTGCCCAAAAGGTTACCCCGCATGTGGTAATACTTGATGTAATGATGCCTGAGATGGATGGAATGGAAATCTGTGAGAAATTGAGGCAAAATCCATTATTGGAAAATACACTGATTGTATTTCTAACAGCCAGGCTGGAAGATTATTCCCAAATAGCAGGTTTTGAAGCCGGTGCCGATGATTATATTACCAAGCCTGTAAAACCAAAAGTATTAATAACCAGACTAAAGGCCTTATTAAAACGGTACGGAAACAAAGCAGGCACATCGCTTGACACCACCGCTTTAAAATTTTCTGATCTTACGATTGATCCGGAAAAATATATGGTATATCTGGATTCAGAAGAAATAATATTGCCAAGAAAGGAATTTAAACTTCTTTTATTGTTAACCTCAAAACCATCGCGTGTTTTTACACGGGAAGAAATTTTTGATCACCTATGGGGAACAGATGTATTTGTAGGGGACCGTACTATTGATGTATATATTCGTAAACTCAGGGAAAAAATTGGTGAAAAAAAGATTGTAACGGTAAAGGGAGTTGGATATAAATTTCAATCATAATGAAGAAAATAAAAAAACCACCTGAAAAAGGTGGTTTTTGATTTTATAGAGGTTTATCGTTTCTGGGTTCTTACGGTTGTGGTTTCATTTATCCAGCAGGCTATTTTGTAGGATTGTCCGTCGGTAAAACCATTAAAAAAAGCATCTTCGTTGTTTGGGAAATACTGTGAGTACCGGTTTATAAGCTTGTTGGCCTCATCAGTAACCGATGGATCAACAGCCTTTGCTTTTTCAAATTTATCCACGGCAGCCCAGAATACGGCAGAATGTTCAAAATCAGAAGATCCGCAATCTTTGCTAACATTAGCATATATAGTGCCGATTAAAATATAAGCATCCCCGTAATTTGGGTTAAGTTTAATTGCTTCCAGAGCATAATCCTTAGCCTGGACGTTATTGTTTAACTTTGCCTGGGTTATAAATCCCAGTTGGTAGTAATATTCCGCTTTGGTTTTACTGTCTTTTTCCTGCTCTATTGATTTTTTAAGATAATCAGCAGCCTTGGGATAATTTTCTTTAACAATAAACAGGCGTGCCAGATTATAACCGGCTTTTGCCGAAGGTTCCAGGGCATACAAATTTTCAGAACATTTGGCAAATAATTCGGTGTCCTCACATTTTGTTTTTTCAAATAGATCGGTAACTTTCTTTAAATAGTCAATATCTTTTGAGCTTGTTTCGTATTTGGGACCAAATATTTTAATCAGTGAATTACAGTCTGCAGCGCCGCTTTCAGAAAATATACTTTCAACATTATCGATGGCCATCTGCGTTTTGGATTTATCCCGTGTATGGGCATATTCCTGGTTCAAATACTCAGAGACCATAATATAATCTGATATCAGATCATCTGCGGATATTTTATCACTTCTGAACAGTACATTTGATGATTGCATAAAGGTTACAGCTGTTGCTTCTTCAACATGGCTTTTGCTCAGTTCCACACTTTTCTTTAAAATACCATACCCCTGTTCAACGGCATCGCGGTTGTATTTTACTAAATCAATTCCCTTTTTACCAAGAACAATCCCTTCCTGATCAAAATGCTGAATCCGCTGATCGTATAAAATCATCAGCGTATCGAGATATTTCAATTTTAATGTTTCATCTTCCAGATTTTCAATTTTATCTTTTAATATTTGAGCGCCCATAATATAAATATTCTTACTTGAGGCAGGACAATTCTTAAAGCACCATCTCCATGAACTATAAGCGTAATCGTATACTTTAATTTTAACAAACTCGCTCATTGTAGACAGTTGTTTTGCGCATTCAAGCCGTGCTGTGCTATCAGCACCATAATCCGGATCGCTAAAAAAGCGTTGCGAAAAGGCTAAAAGGCTAAGGTTAATTAATACTGCGCTAAAAACAACTTTTTTTACTGTAATCATTTTTGTGGATTTATTATGTTTATCATTTAGTAGGGGTTTTCTCTCTATAATTCCGGTTTTTATTGATCTGAATTTTTGCATCTTCTGAAATTTAAGTAGCGAAAATAACATTTACATTAGGATATTGCAAGAATTAGGCCAATCAATGTATGCACTTTTAAAATTTCAAATCCTTGAAATTCTATCTTATAGATAAATTCAACAGGTTTTACCCTAATATTAAGATATGTATTTCAGAAATATTTACTTAATAATACGATAATATACACGTTGAAATTATTTTGTAAAAATGTAAAATATGTTTTAAAAATTAATATACTTTCTGGAAAAATTTCAATAGTATTGTCTTACAGATTAAGATAATAATTGATATGGACAATACTTCAAAATATGATTTAAGCTTTTTAAACAAAATATCTAACGGGGATAAGGAGTTTATATTAGAAATGGTAACGGCATTTCAGGAAGCTGCGCCGGTAACCATTGAAAAACTTGAAAATTCGCTTAAAAATAAAAATTATGTTTCTATAGCTCGTGAAGCCCATCGTTTTATACCCGGAATTTCTTTTCTGGGTGTGAAACATATTGAAAACGATTTATTGAAAATTGAGGATTATTCAAAAAAAATGGAAAACCTGGATCAGTTACCCGAATTGATAAATAATGTAAAGAAAAATATTTTTGAATTAACCGAGCAGTTTAAAACAGACTTTAACCTGAAAGAATAATGGCATTTAAAGTTCTTGTTGCAGAAGATGATTTATTGACAAGCAAAGCGATTGAACATCGACTTAAAATGGATGGCTATGAAGTATTCAAAGCATACAATGGGAAAATTGCAACAAAAATTCTTCAGGAAAATGTTATAGATATTGCTTTGGTTGATATACATATGCCTTATGTTGGCGGATTCGAGGTAATAAAATATATAAGAGAAACCCAAAAAAAGACCATACCCATTGCAGTTGTCAGCCGCATTGATAATCATGGAACCATAATGAAAGCCTTTGAATTAGGTGCCGATGATTATATTACAAAACCATTTAACGCAGTTGACCTGTCGTTGCGGATCAAAACCTTATTACTTAAGAAAAAATAATTTATTTTTGATAATGCTTTTTTCTGTAAATATTAAAATTTTTGGTACTTCCCGGTAAAAGAAAAGAATTTATGTCGGTTGCCTTAGTGCAAATAAATTTGTTGTGGGAGCAACCTGATAATAATAGGGTTTTAATAGAACAGTTGTTATCTGAACAAATTACGGAACCGGTTGATTTAATTGTCTTACCTGAACTGTTTACTACAGGATTTACAATGAATTCAGAAAAATTCGGGGAACCTGCTGAAGGTATAACGTATAAATGGCTTGATAAATTAGCGAAAATATATAATGCAGGTATAATTGGAAGTTACATTGTTGAATCCGGAAAAAAATTTTATAACCGCCTGGTATTTAAACTCCCTGACAAGGAATACAGATATTATGATAAACGCCATCTCTTCAGGATGGATTCTGAAAATGTTTTCTTTTCAAAAGGTACTGCTCGTAAAGTGTTTGAATGGCAGGGCTGGCGCATTTGTCCCCAGATATGTTATGATTTAAGGTTTCCGGTATGGAGCAGAAACCGGAATGATTATGATGTTTTATTATATATCGCCAGTTGGCCCGCGAGCCGGAGTTTTGTCTGGCGAACGCTTTTAACAGCCAGGGCTATCGAAAATCAATCGTATACAATTGGAGTGAACAGAGTTGGAAGCGATGGCAATAATATTGATTATTGCGGTAATTCTTTAGCAGTTGATCCAAAAGGGCATATACTTCTGGATATAAAAGACCAAAACAACATAATTGAAAAAATTACTTTGTTTGCCGGTGAACAGGATGTATTCAGAAAAAAATTTCCCGTGTGGAAAGATGGAGATAATTTTACTGTAATTTGTTAATTAAAAGTTAAGTTAATTTATTCACGGGTAAAGAAAAAAAAAGACTGCATTTGCAGTCTTGAATTTTATTTAGCACGAATTAGCAATGTCCGCCTTCACCTCCGCAATGATCGCATCCTTCACAACTATGCTCGGTGTGGGCATGTCCGTGATGCATCTCATCTTCAGTTGCTTCTCTTATTTCTGTTATTTTACCTTTAAAGAATAAGGCTTTTCCGGCAAGAGGATGATTAAAATCCATTTTTACAGTTTCATCATTTATTTCTGTAACAATACCGTTTAAACGGTTACCCTGACTATCCTGCATTGGAATTTGCCGGCCAATCTGAAGCAATTCATTATCGATTTTACCATCCACTTCAAACGCATGTATAGGAACATTAACTATAGAATTTTCACTAAAAGGGCCATATCCTTCATCGTCTTTTAAATTAAAATCAAATTCCTCACCAATAGCCAGTCCGTCAATATTTTCTTCAAATTTTGGTAATAATTGACCTTGTCCAAAGAGAAAAGTAAGCGGAGCATCCGGCGACAAAGACTCAACAACATCACCCTCTGAATGATCAACCCTCAGCTCGTAGGTAAGAGAAATAACTCGGTTTTTTGAAACTTTCATTTTAAATTCTTTTATAGATTTATTAAGATGCAAAAATAAGCAAAAAAACAAATTATTGCCGAATCACGGGTTTTTGTTATCCTGAATTCTAAATTCACACCAGATAAAATTTTGCCAAATGAAATTATTTTTAAACAAGTCTATTTTTACAATTACGTAAATTGCAGTATTTTAATTTATTATATTTATCTTTCCGGGAAGGCTATTTTTACTTACAGCTACCTGTATAAATAAGTAAAAAATTCACTAAAAATCTATACTATTTATTCTAATCTATAGTTTAATTATTGAACTGTTTGATATTTTTCACAATAGTTATATTAACTTAAAATTTATGTTTATCTATATTATCAGGTGAATTGATCAAAATAATTTGAATCAGATAAATTTTTTAATAAAATTTACGTTTAATTTATTAAAATCTATTAGATTAGAAGCGTAGTAAATAATTAATGACTTTTTAAATAAATAATAAGCAATGAATAAGAAAGTATTTTTAGTGTTTATAATAATGGTAGCGATTTCACAGGTTACCTATTCTCAGTTTAAATTTGGAATCAGGGGCGGGATAAATTCAAGTACTGTAAAAGCAGATGATTTTTTAACAAATGACAATAAAATTACCTACCCAAAGAATGCTTCTATGGGATTTCATTTTGGTGTGGTGTCTCAGATCAAGATTTTTAATGTTTTTATACAGCCTGAAGTTCTGCTAACTACCAATAAAAACGACATGACCGTTGAAGATCTTGTTTCCGGTGAGAAAAGCGAATTAATACAAACTTTTAATAAACTGGATATCCCTGTACTACTGGGAATTAAATTTGGACCGGCAAAAATTGAAGCCGGACCTGTTGCCACAATATTATTAAAAAGTTCTTCAGAATTGTTTGATGTAGCCAGTTATGAAGAAAAGTTTAAATCTGCAGTGTTTGGCTACCAGGCCGGCATAGGACTTGAAGTTTCTAAACTTGCTGTAGAACTCAAGTATGAAGGCGATCTTACCCGCTTTGGTGACGGTATTAATGTTGGCGGGGAGCGTTTGAATTTTGATTCCCGATTAAGCCAATGGATTGTAACAGTGGGAATCTTTTTCTAAAATTAAAAAAAATTCAAGAGTTAATAAATTTGAATTTTAATCAAACCGTTTACAATTAAAATGTTAATATTTTGGTTTAATTTAATTTTTATAGTATAATTAATAAATATTTTCACTGAATAGAAGGTGGTTTTCAGGATCATTGCAGGCATTGAATTTTGAAATTTGTTTTAGTGATTTGATATAACCATTTGGTTGTGGAATATTAGGATGGCAGTGTGTTGAAGGAGTTAGTGCAATATTATCGAATTTTCAGAAAAAAATGTGTTATTGGGAATTAATAATCAGTTATGCAGAAATCTATTTTTAATATAATTCCTTTTCAAATTTAAAACTTACGTTATGCTTACATTTTTCACTAAAAAAGTCTTAGGGATGATACTATTTTCCCTACTTGTAACTTCTATGCTTTATGCCCAGAAACCTTTTATAAAATATGGCAAAGTTTCTGATGAAAGTTTAACAATGAACACATATCCAATGGATAGTCTTGCTGAGGCAGTTGTACTTGGAGAATACGGTTTTACCAAGTTCAGAATTACCGAAGATGATGGCTGGCAGGTTCAACTGGAAAAACATGTTCGTATTAAAATTCTGAAAAAAGAAGGTCTCGATTATGGTAATTATTCATTTACCCTGTTTCATACCGGATTAAACAGGGAAGAAACCACCGGAATTTCAGGCCTTACTTTTAATATGGAAAATGGAAAAGAAGAAAAAAGTAAGCTCGGTAAAGAGGGTATATTTTATGAAGAAGTAAACGATTATGTTACCCGTGTAAAACTTGCCATGCCGAACGTTAAAGTAGGCTCTGTTATTGATATTCGATATTCCATTGTATCTGATTTTATCAGTTATTTGTTCGACTGGGATTTTCAATACCAGATACCCGTGGTAAAAAGTTTATATACAGCCGAAATACCCAGGGCATTTAATTACAAAGAACTAAGCAGGGGATATATCAGTATTTCACGAAGTTCAGAAACCGTAAATAGAAAATTTCAGTACAGTTATTCCAGCAATATTGAGGGCGGATTTGCAGGTGGAAGATCATCAGGTGGTACATATGAATTTGAACAGGTATGTTATCTCAAAAGTTATGCAGCTGAAAATGTGCCAGCGTTCAGGCCCGAACCACACATGAATAGTATAAATAATTATTTATCCGCAATTGATTTTGAACTTACAAGTTATAATCCTGATTATGGAATTCATAAAAATTTCACCACTAACTGGGAAGCCGTTAGAAAACAATTAATCGACAATGAAAATTTTGGCACGCAATTAAAAAGAACGGGGATATTTGATGATGAGGTCTCTATGATTAATACCACAACCTCTGATGAAATGGAAAAAATTGGTGCTGCCTATGAATTAATCAGAAGTCGAATGTCCTGGAACGGGTATCACAGGTTGTATGCCAAAAATAGTCTGCGCTCTGCCTTTAAAGAAGGATCAGGTAATTCAGCAGATATAAACCTGATGCTTGTGGTTTTATTACGGGCATTGGGATTTGATGCCAATCCTGTAATTTTAAGCACCCGTGATAATGGTATGATAATTCCCGGGCAGGTAATGCTAACCAAGTATAATTTTGTAATCGCAGCAGTAAAGATTAATGATCAATATTTGCTGCTTGATGCTACAGATAAAAACTGTCCTTTAAATATGCTGCCACCAAGGTGCCTTAACGGGATGGGCCGGATTATTAGTGAAGATTTTACAGACTGGATTGATCTGAACACAAATGAAAAGTTTGAGTATACCTGCCTGATGGACCTCAAACTTGATGAAAATGCAGAATTAACTGGAAAAATTCAGGAAGCAAGAAAAAATTATGCAGCCTATTATTTCAGGAATAATTATAAAGATGCAGTCAACGAAGAAGCGTTTATACAGGATATCCTCAACTCAAAACCCGGGTTAAAGATTCTAAATTATACCTTTACGAATATCGATAGTCTATATAATAGTGTTGAATCTTCTTATGAGGTAAATATATCAGACCAGGTGGCGCAAACCGGGAACCTGCTACATTTTACTCCTTTATTATATGAGCAAATTGCTGAAAATCCCTTTAAACTTGAAGACAGAAAATATCCGGTAGATTTTATTTATCCTCAGAAAAAGAAATATATTCTTTCGTTAACATTACCGGAAGGATTTACTGTTGACGAATTGCCGGAGAACCTAAAAATGAGTATGCCGGATAAATCAGCGACATTTTTATACAGCATTTCTGCTTTTGGGAATACATTAAATGTGGTTTTTGAATTGTCTATAGATCGCACATTGTACACATATGAAGACTATAAGATTTTGAAACAGTTTTATCAGGAACTTGTAAAAAAGCAGGGCGAAAAAGTAGTTATAAAAAACAATACATAATTAAGTAGGCCTGGTATTAAAAGGAATTATATGATTAGATTTTTCATAGTATGTTTATGCCTTTTATTGGGAATTGAATCCGGAAGTGCACAAAAATATGCGGTGAGTAATATACCTGAAGGCCTTTCAAAAAATGCTCATGCTGTAATCCGTTATTCATATACCGGATTTACATTGGAATCGTTAAATTCAACCTCACTTAAGGTGGTAAAGGCCGTTACAATTTTCGACAAATCAGGTGAGGAATTCTGGTATTATCCGGTATATTATAACAGTAATACAAAAATTAAAAGCCTTTCAGCAGCCTTGTATAATGCCAATGGAAAATTAATTCGAAGTGCGAAAAAATCAGAATTTGATGATTTAAGCGCTGTTTCGGGCTTTTCATTGTTCGAAGATAACCGGATGAAACGAATACGTCCGGTTGTTAATATTTACCCGGCCACGTTTGAAATAAGTTATGAGTTAAGTTTTAATAATTCATTTTCATTTCCAAGGTGGCTGCCTGTACCCGATTACAATGCGGCCGTTCAGGAAGCAGTTTTTGAGGTTGTTGTTCCGGATCATAATTCATTCCGGTATATTCAGGATACTATTCAAAATGAACCCCTTATTAAAAGTAGTAAAGATGGAATAAGCTATACCTGGAATGTGAAAAATCTGGAAGCCGTAAACAAAGAACCTTATAGTCCTCCATATACGCATAGTATGCCGTATGTAATTACAGCGCCCAGCAATTTCGGGTATGGTGATTACGAAGGCAATATGGAATCTTGGCAAAATCTGGGAATTTTTATTTCTAATATTAACAGGGACCGGGATAAGCTTCCTGATGAAACTGTAAACAAATTGAAAGAGCTGACAAAAAATACGGGTACTCTTGAAGAAAAGGTGAAAATTGCATATGAATACCTGCAATCGAATACCCGCTATGTGAGTATTCAATTGGGTATAGGAGGAATTCAGCCCTTTAGTGCCGGTACAGTGGATAATGTTGGGTATGGCGATTGTAAAGCCTTAACGAATTATATGAAATCCATACTTAAGGCGCTTGATATTACTTCGTATTATACTTTAGTACGTGCAGGAGATTATTTGAATGATATACGTACCGATTTTACCAGTGATCCCTTCAATCATATAATTTTATGTGTACCCAATAAGAATGATACAATCTGGCTGGAATGTACCAGTCAGACTGCTCCTTTCGGTTTTCTGGGAAATTTCACTTCCAACCGGCACGTATTAATGGTAACCGAAGAAGGCGGAAAGCTTATAAAAACACCTTCCTGTACAAAAGAGGATACCCGGGAAATAAATATTGCAAGTTTAAAGATAAATGCCGATGGTGACGGATTTGCGCAAATACAATCTGTATTTACCGGACTTTTTTATGATAATATGCGGCCTGCTATAAACAGTAATACAGAGGAACAAAAGCGATATTTGTTTAAACTAATCCGTCTGCCAAATTATATAATATCGAATTTTTTATTTACTGAATTTAAAAATAAAAATCCTTTTGTAACGCTTGGTGTTGATCTCGAATTACCGTCTTATGCCTCACAAAGCGGGAGCCGCTTGTTAATACCCTTAAATATGTTACATGCCAACCGAAAACCACCTGCCGATCTGAAAGAACGCAAACTGGATATTTTTCTTCCCAATGAATATATTTCTATTGATACAATGTCTATTAAATTACCAGATGGCTTCGATGTGGAATATCTGCCTGGTAATACGTCTTTTGAATCCGTGTTTGGGAAATATAGCTGTGAGATTGAATTACAAAATAATAAAGTACTATTTATAAGGAAATTTGAGCAGGAAAAAGGAAATTTTCCAAAAGAGGAATATGTTAACCTTGTGGATTTCTATAAAAAAGTGAACAAAACGGATAATTCCCAAATAATACTTAAAAAACAATCAGTCTCAGAGATTTTGTAAGCATATTATCAGCAGTTTAAAACGATAATCTTCCGGAATATTTTATGTATTTTAGCTGTATTGTAATTATGTTGACCGGCTTGTCTAAGCTTTTTACGGTTTACAAATTTATTATAATGTGCTATACAATAGAGATTAATCTTACAAGGGAGCAAATCGAAAAACGATTCGGAGTTACATTAACCAACCGGAGATATCAGTCACAATCAAGGATTTCGGCATTTTCGTTGCCTGAACTGCCTGTAATTAATATGAATAATCCCAATACAGCGAAACTGTTTTTCTGGGGCCTCATTCCTTTCTGGATAAAAGATGAGGAGGCCGCGAAACAAATACGGACAAAAACCTTTAATGCCAAAGCAGAAACATTATCAGAAAAACCTTCATTCAGAAACCTGATAAAATCCAAACGCTGTTTGGTTATTACCAATGGATTTTATGAATGGCAAACCAGGGACAAGATAAAACAGCCTTACTTTATACATCTTAAAAATCTTAAGCCATTTGCTCTTGCAGGTCTTTATGATACCTGGACAAATAAAATTACCGGAGAGATTCTGGGTACATTTACTGTAATCACAACCCGGGCTAATCCTTTAATGGAAGAAATACATAATACAAAAAAACGTATGCCTGTAATATTATCAGAAACACTGGAGAAAGTTTGGTTAGATCAAAAATTAAAGGAACCCGAGATACTTAATATGCTTCAGCCTTTCGATGAAAACCTGATGACAGTTAAAGAAATTGATCGTACTCTGTTTGCAAGGAAAAATTGAAAAGATTGATTTTTTACAAAAAGAATACTTTCTTCTGCTATACTAAGCTTGTAATTGTAGTATACCCTAAAAGATATATAAAATTGTCTGGTGCAAAATATTTATTTCAAAACCGGAATAGCAAATTTTTCACGTTATTATAGTATATTTAATGTTATGGAATTAAATATTCTCAACTAATGGATAGAAAGTTTATCAAAAGTATTGTCGATAATATACCCTATACTTATTATCTTGTTCACCCGGATACTTTTGAAATTGTTGATACTAACGATAGATTCTTTAATGCTGATAAAAAGTGTTATGAGCAAATATTTAATCTGAAGAAACCATGTTGTATTGCTAACTCAGAATGTCCGGCCATGCAGATTATGCAGCTAAAAAATAATCCTAAACAAAAGAATTTTTTCACAGCAATAAAAAATAGAGACCGGTTATTGTATAGCAAACCGGTTTTTAGTAAGAAGGGCACCTTATCCTATATTCTTGATTATTTGCCAGACATTTCAGCAACTTCAGAAAGTTTTGAAATTGATGGCGATAATAGGAGTAAGGAAAATAATTTGAAACGTAAAGAGAATCAGGATTCAGACAACAAAAGCCCATCAAATAAACAGGAATTCATTTTGAAAGATCAGGAAGAAAGAGAAAAAAATGAAATGAATGAAAAACGATGCGAGCTGGCGCAGAAAATCGGGAAGATTGGGATTTGGGAATGGAATATCATCCAAAACACAGTGTTCTGGACTGATGAAACCTATAGAATTTTTGGCACAAAAAAAGAAACATTCAAAAATGATCTCGACAGTGTAGCTAAGCTGATTCATCCTGCGGATTTTAAACTTTGGGAAAAATCAGTACAAAACTCCATTGAGTATGGTTCTCAGCATGATCTTGAGATTCGGATAATTCGTCCCGACGGAAATATACGTTGGGTTAAAGCCTACGGGGAGCTTCAAAAAAGTATAACCGGAAATACTGATATTCTCATCGGTCTAATTACAGATATTACTGATAAAAAGGAAGCTGAAATAAAACTAAAGGTAAGTGAAGAGAAATTTTCAAAGATCTTTCAAAACACGCCTGATGCAATAATGTTGACCTCGGTTTCAGACGGCACCATAATAGATGTAAACCAAAGCACCTGTAAAATTTCGGGATATTCATTCGATGAGCTGATTGGGAAAAACTCCACAACAGTTAATTTGTGGTACGATTTGAAAGACCGCGACCGATATGTAAAAGAATTGAGAGAAAAAGGTTCAATACAGAATTTTGAGGTACCGTTTTTAACAAAATCGGGTGAAAAGCGTCATGGAATTGTATCCGGAGAAATTATTGAATTAATGGGATTACCCTATATACTTGGAATAATAAGGGATGTAACAGAAAGTAAAAAAATTGAAAATGACCTTAGAAGTTCGGAAGAACGCTTCTCCAAAGCTTTTCAGGCAAATCCTGCATCATCCGTAATTAGTCGGATAAACGATGGAGTAATTCTGCATGTTAATGATAGTTTTGAAAAAATATCAGGATATTCCCGTGATGAGGCGATAGGTAAATCGGCTAACGATTTAAATATTTATGTTGATAAAGAAGAAAGAAATAAAATTACCAAGCAATTATTAAAAACAGGTTCAATAAAGGATTTCGAATTATCATTCAGGCATAAATCTGGTGAAATCCGGGACGGTTCAATTTCATTTGAATTAATTGAAATTGAAAATGAAAAATGCATGCTCATAAATCTTTCAGATATTACGGCTCGAAAACAGTTCGAATTACTGCTTAAAAAACAAAATGAAGAATTTTTGACATTAAATGAAGAATATATGGCCCAGAATGAAGAGTTAATCGATAGTCTTGAACGAATTCAGGTCATTAATACTGAACTTGAACAGGCCAAATTAAAAGCTGAGGAAAGCGACCGTTTAAAATCGGCTTTTCTGGCAAATATGAGTCATGAAATAAGAACCCCCATGAATGGTATACTAGGTTTTACAGAGTTATTGTCCCCCCCGGATTTATCACTTGAGAAAAAACAAAAATATATTGAAATTATCCGTCAGAGCGGTAATCGAATGCTTAATATAATCAATGATTTAATTGATATCTCAAAAATTGAAGCAGGACAAGTTGAATTAAGAATGCAGGATACCAGTATTAATCCTCTGGTTGAAAATCTGTATGAATTTTTTATGCCTGAGGCTGACTCCAAAGGATTAAAACTAAATTTGTTTAAAGAGCTACCGACTAATATGGCAGTTATAAGTACCGATTCAACGAAGCTCAGCCAGGTGCTATCCAATCTCATAAAAAATGCCCTAAAATATACTCAAAAGGGATCCATTGAATTCGGATATACCCTAAAAGAAAATTCACATTCACAATCAAAACAAATTCTTACGTTTTATGTAAAAGACACAGGCATCGGGATTCCTAAAGAACTTATGGACAAAATATTTGAACGATTCCGCCAGGCAGATCTGACACCTGTTAAGTCAGAAGAGGGTGCCGGACTTGGACTATCCATTTCCAAAGCTTATGTTGAATTACTGGGGGGAACAATCAAAGTAGAATCGCTGGAGGGCAGAGGATCAACTTTCTTTTTTGAATTGCCGGTTCAATTTATTCGCAGAACCATACCGGAAAATCAAAAAACTGAGAATAAAGAATACAAAGTTAAAAAAGGATATACCATACTTGTTGCTGAAGATGATGATTTCAGCTATTTATATCTTTCAGACGTGTTAGGGAAAACAGGAGCTAACATATTACGCGCCAAAGACGGACAGGAAACTCTTGATATAGTATTTTCCAATCCGGATATCCAACTTGTGCTAATGGATATAAAAATGCCATTAATAGATGGTTATGAAGTTACGCGGAGGATCAGAAAGAAATACCCCAATTTATTTATTATTGCGCAAACTGCTTTTGCTTCCGAAGAAGATCACCGGAAATCTCTGGAAGCCGGCTGTAACGACTATATTTCCAAACCCATTAAATACCGGGAATTAATAGAAAAAATCAGGAAATTTGCCAATTAAAATTAAGATATACTATAGAGCAATCGCGAGCTATAATCATTCTGAGAATTTCTAATAAACCCCAAAAAAATAGCCTAAGATTTCTTCTGCTCTTTGCCGCCAGTTTGCCCAGCTGTGTCCGTCATTATATTCATTATATATATGCTGTATTCCGATATGGTATAGTTCATCACTAAACTCACGATTTTGTTTAAGATAATCTACCGAATTCTTTTTACCAGGATTTAACACCAGGTCATAACGCCCGGCATCCATGTATATTTTCATCGCGGATGGGAAATACGGATTATTTGAAATAGCAAAAAGTTCATCTGAAAGCCGGGTTGAAATAACAGCAGACTGGCTGGCTGTGTTTTGAAAAATATCGTAACGATGCAATGCGGTATACAAGGCAATATGTCCGCCCTCTGCAATGCCTATTATACCGCGGTGCTTTGGAAGCGGTGAAGTAGCATAATGCCGGTCAATAAACGGAACAAGCTCATTACATATAGCATCCGAATACCGGTTTAATTTAGTCCACAGGTATTCGGATTGCCTGTCGACAGGAGGAATAAAAACGGCAAGAACCGGTCTAATTTTACCTTCAGCAATCAGGTTATCCAACACATTTATATAAAGTCCAAGTTTTAGGGCCTCGTCACCATCGTGAACATATACAGTGGGAAGAAAAGAAAGAGTATCATACCCCGAAGGGAGGAAGACTTTTATCTTTCTGGCTTTAATCAAATCATTGGAACTTTTAAAAATGAAACTATCAATTTTTCCATGTTTAATTTCCGGATTATAAACAAGAGATTCGGACGATGTAAAACCAGGCATGGCCAATTCAGAATATTTACCGGATTTACCAATAATTATGCGGGTATTCCCTGGATCCAATACTTTTTTCCCGTCAATTTCAAACCAGTAGTTTAGCCGCGCATTTTTTGGGATAATTAATGTTTTGTAAAAAAAGTTTAAACTGCCGCAACGCAAAATTTCCATTGAGTCAGACAGTGAAGGATTCCGGTTAATATCCCCTTTTAAAAGCACATTATTGGTTTTACCATACCATATAAAATGCACCAGGCTGTCTTGCTCTATAGCCGGAAAAGTTTTTTGAGCTGTTAAATATTCACTTATAATATTGTGCCGTTCAGGTTCAGAACTGGTTTTAAGGTTTTTTACAAATTGGTTAAAATTTAGCGGATTAGTGGTTTGAAAAATAAGTGCAATAACGGGTATTGTAATCTTTATAAATACCATAAAATAAATTTGATATAAAAAACAGGATAAGACTATAAAGTTTAATTCAGAGATATTTAAGGTACGAATTTAAAACAAACTTGCTTGAAATTATTGTGAAGAAGTTAAAATTTTTTTATCTGCACCCACGTCAACATTTATTTTTCAGCAGGTCCGGCAGATTTGTTTTAAATGTAAATTTTAATTATTTTGAATTATTATTTTATGGGCTTCTGAATTTAATCTAAGGGCGCCATGGTGTTGATTTATTATATTTTTTTTGTTTCAAAACTACTAAAATGGGTAGAGAGGATGATTTAAAAAATGCCAATATATACAAATCCTTCTTTGACTTGTTTCCGGACCCTGTCGTTCAGTTTTCAGCGGATTTTAAGTTGTTGAAAATTAATAAGGCATTTTGTGACTATTTAGGATTTCAGGAACATGAGCTTCTTAAAAAAAGTTTGGTTCATTTACTAGATAAAGATGATATTTCTGAATTGAAGAATATTCTAAAGGAATTTAAGCAAAAAAAAATCGACAGGGAAATTATTTTGCATTTAACACATAAATCCGGCACACAACAGATTTCGGTATTTAAAATCAAAAACATTCAGAACAATCAACCTACCCCTAACTCTTTTGTTGGTTTTATCATCCATTATAAGCATAAGAATTTGGATAATTCTATTTTGGAGGGTATTGATAATAATTTCACCCAATCTGAAAAAGTTGTTGAAGAATTAGAACGAGTAAAAAACCTTTTTAAGGGAGCCCAGAAATTAGCAGGTATAGGTTATTTTGATGTGGATATGATAACTCATACAGACTGGTGGTCGGACGAATTATACGATATCTTATTAATGGATCCGAAGAACACGGATCCATCTTTAGAAAAAATATTAGAATTTGTTCATCCTGACGATAAAGCCAATTTTAAAGAAAGAATAAACCGGTGTATACAGAATGAGGATAATGCAAATATTGAGTATCGTTGTTTACGTACAGATAACAGTATTGTATATCTGCGTGAACAAATAGAGATATTCAGGGATTCATCCGGAAAGCCAATCAGGATGATAGGAATTGTTCAGGACATAAGCATGCAGAAGATTAACCAGCAAGCTCTTAAAGAGAGCGAAGAAAAATACAGAACCCTTGTGGAATCTGCTACCGATGGCATTGCAATTGTGCAACAAGGTATTATGCAATATGTAAATCCAGAATTATTAAAATTTTCAGATTATACAAATGAAGAATTAGTGGGGAAACCATTTATTAATTTTATTGCTCCTGAAGAAAAACAAAAGGTTATAAATATTCATAAGGAGCGAATGATGGGGGATACAAAAGTTTACAATTATGAAACAAGGCTTTGTCTGAAAGAAAATAAGCTTATAGATATAGAGGTTACCTCCACATTATTAAAATACAAAGGGAATAATGCGGCTCTGGTTTTTATCCGGGATATCTCTGAAAAAAAGAAAGCCGAAGAACAACTTGCCCTTATGCGATTTGGCATTGATCATTCACAAATTGGAATTTATATGGCAGATGAAAACGGGGTTATTACCTATGTAAATGATTATGCATGCAAAAGCCTGGGTTATAGTGCCGAAGAACTTATAAAACTTAAATTGGAAAAAATTGATCCGAATTATAATTCCAAATCCCGGATAAAAAGAAGATATAACAACACTACCCGGTCTTCATGGACCATAGAAACATGGCATAAAAGAAAGGATGGTACAGAATTTCCAGTAGAAATTACAATAAATTATATTGAATTTAATAAAAAGCTTTTTACTATTTCTTTTTTAAAAAACATTACTGATCGTCAAAAAGCACAGGAGGCTTTGAAGCAGCAAAATACCGAATATCAACTACTAAACGAAAAATATCTTAGGCAGAACCAGGAATTAATTCAAAGTTTGGATCATATTAAATCCATTAATACCGAACTTAAAGAAGCCAAAATTAGAGCTGAAGAAAGTGATCGGTTAAAATCTGCTTTTATTGCTAATATGAGCCATGAAATAAGAACCCCTATGAATGGGATTATCGGCTTTTCAAATATGTATACAAAACCAGATCTTAATGCTGAAAAAAGAGATTATTATGCAAAAATTGTAATTGACAGTTGCAATCGATTGTTGAGAATTGTAAACGATGTGTTGGATATTTCAAGGATTGAAACAGGACAAGTACAGGTGAAATCCGAGGAGGTAAATGTTAACGATTTGATTATGGAATTGTTTGTGTTTTATAAGTCAAATACCGAACATCATCGGGTATCATTCTATCCATACAAGGCGCTCAAGGATGAGGATAGTATAATTTTTACAGATAAAACCAAGTTATTTCAAATAATGAATAACTTATTAAGTAATGCATTTAAATTTACAGAATCCGGGCATATTAAATATGGATACGAGTTAAAAGATAATGAATTAATATTTTATGTTAAAGATACGGGTATTGGAATACCTTCTGATCAGAAAAAGTTTATATTTCAACCCTTCAGACAGGCAGATATGGGATTTACCCGGCAATACGGAGGAACGGGATTAGGGCTTGCCATTTCAAAAAAGTTGGTTGAATTACTGGGGGGCAATATCTGGTTTGAATCTGAGGAGGCAAAAGGATCTGTTTTTTATTTTACCATGCCATACAATCAGCTAAAAATCTCAGGGAATCTTACACCATTAAAAAAGCAGGGTAAAGAAAAATCAGGGACAAAATTAAAGATACTTATTGCAGAAGATGAGGAAGTTAATTATTTGTTTCTAGAGGAGATTCTACTTAAATTTAATTCCCGGATATATCATGCAAAAGATGGAAAAGAAGCAGTCGATATTTTTAAAAAGAATCCCGACATCCAAATTATTCTCATGGATATTAAAATGCCCGTTATGGATGGTTATAAAGCATTAAAGATTATAAAAAAAATTAGCCCGGAAACAATAGTTATTGCCCAAACAGCTTATGCGATGACCGAAGACAGGAAAAAAGCGCTCTCGGCCGGTTGCGATGATTATATTGCTAAGCCCATAAATAAGGATGAGCTGGTATTGTTATTTATTAAATATGCTGACAAACTTGTAAAAAAATAAAACGTATAACGAGTATCTTTTTATCAAGTCTTCTCAAGAATAATGTCTGATGGTATGCTCTTTATCACAATAATAATCTTTTAATGGCCGTTTTTTTATAATCCGATTTTAATCAAATCCATATGAAAACAATCTGCATTTTTTTATTTGTTCTGGTCTCATTGGGAGTTTTGGCCCAGCAACCGATAATTATCGATCATAATTGTATACGGCTTTCAGATATTCCTATTGAATATATAAATGCGGCAAAAACAAACCTCAATATCGGCTATGGCCATACTTCGCACGGAAGTCAGCTTATCTCAGGTATGGATGCAATTAATGCGTTTTATACAAATGGAACATATAACTGGAGCCACGATGGCGGATCCGGGAAACTGCATCTCTTCGAAGGATCGGGTTATGATGAAGGTGACCTGGATCACGATTGCGGATATACAGGATGGGATACAGAAACCAGTGATTACCTGGATACACATACCGATTGTAACGTTATCATCTGGTCGTGGTGCGGACAGGTGAATGAAGTGGATGTACTGAACCATTATTTGCTGCCTATGAATCAACTGGAACAGGATTACCCGAATGTTACATTTATATATATGACAGGCCATCTTGAAGGATTGGGACCCGATGGTTCGCTATTTCAGGCAAATCAGCAAATTCGGAATTACTGTATAACAAATAATAAAATATTATTTGATTTTGCCGATATTGAAAAATACAGTCCCGATTGTGATACTAATTTTCAGAACTATTTTGTTAACGATGGATGTGAGTATAACCATCCCCTGGGAGGAACAGCAAACTGGGCGAATGACTGGCTTGCCCGAAATCAGGGAAGTGAACTGGCTCAAATTTCCCAGCAATGCAATTCTTGTGAACATTCAGTGAGTTTAAACTGCGTGAAAAAAGGTATAGCCGCATGGTATTTGTGGGCCGCTATTGCAGGCTGGGAACCAATAATAGCTGATATAAATAAATACGATCTGAATACCGGTTTACAGGTTTTCCCGAATCCGGTAAAAAATAACCTTACAATAACATTTCCTGAAAAGGTTGAGAATATTATGATAACAATTATCGACAGTAAGGGAAATACTGTATATAAGAAATTATACCAGTCTTCAGGAAAGCTAATTATTCTTTCGGAAATCGATATTCCCAAAGGCGCCTATATCCTTAAGGCACAAAGCAACAATATGGTTTATAATAGTAAATTTATTAAATAATTTTTCTGAAACTTTAGTTTGTTTAGCCTTTTATTTAAAGCATTAAAGTCTTTAACTGGAAATAAAATTGAAACCCAACAAATTTTAACGTAACTATGGATATAGGCATATTCACCAATAAAGATCAAATTCCTACAAAGCATGACTTAATAGAATCGCTTGGGTCTACCTATTTTTTATGGGAAAATATCAGAAAAAGTATATACGATAAATAAATATCCCGATGCGATGGAAGAATAGAACTATCCGGGCAAAAAATACGGTTGGAGTTAAAGGATAAAGGATAAAAAACGGGCGATTATATACCTTCTTCCACGAAATGGATTTTTTAAAGCAGGTTTTATTTTCGGGCAAAAAGCTATGGGTAAAATTTTAGAAAGTCCTATTTCCACAGAAATTAAAGAAGAATCAAAAATTGGGGATATTCAAAATCTGATCGATATAAAAATAGCGAATTAAAAGTGTATCGCCTGTCGATTAGTTATTATTTAAACTTTCAAACCAGTTAAATACAAGTTCAACAAATTCAATTCCCGAATTAATATGCCCTTCTGTTTCAATGGGCGTAAAACTTACACTTACTGAACCATTGGCAACCATTGTATTATATGTTTCTTCCGAATCGGTTATGGGTATACGATCATCATTAACACTGTGAATAATCCTGAGGGTAGTTTTCGGGGCCCAGTTATACACACTGTTTTCCTCAAGAGCAGCTATTAATCCGGGTTCATTCTCATTTTTTAAATTTATTATAAAATCCGGATTTAACAAGCTGTCAAAATTTGTTGAAAGCTGCTCATCAATATATTCCCGGTCATAATTACCACTTATTAAATCGGGTATTTGGCTGGCAAATGGTTCCTGAAAAAAATCGCTCAGGGGACGGTTCCAGTCATATAGAATGTTGTACGAGCTAAAAAGTAAAGCCAGGTGACTTGGGGCTGAATAGGTATTTTCAGCAAGCGCATTATTTAAAAGATAGGTAAGATTAAATCCTCCGGCACCTACAGCGGCGGCATCAATATGAATTCCGGGTACCGGGGATTCTTCAATTTTTTTTAGGGTAGCCATAGCGATATAGCCGCCCTGTGAATATCCTGTTAGATAAGTCTTCTCTTTTACCAGGAGATTTTTATCTTTTATAAATTCATTGCAGGCCAGCACAAAATCAATCATGGTATTGGCCGAGTGTTCATAATGGTGGATGGGGAATAACAAATCTTTCGATTCACCAAATCCAATCATGTCAGGTATAAGGGTAATATAACCCAGAGAGGCAATAAATTCAAAGCCAGTATAATTAAAGGGTAAATTAAAATTAGAAGGAGCGTCCACATCGGCAAAAATTAGACCATTACCCACCATCATTTTTGGTACAGAATCTGTTTTTCCTGTTGGATATGATATGACTCCCGAAGCCAGCACGGTTTCACCTTTATATGTGGTTGTATATACAATTTTATATAAACGGATCGAATATTTTATGTATTCGTTAAACTGCGGATATCCGGCCAGTTTGGTAGTTAACTTAATAAGGCTTACCGGAACATTTCCCAGACTTATTGTATCTTGAAGGTAGCTCCAGTTATTTTCAGCAAGTTCAGGTTCAACATTATCTTCCTTAGTACAGGAAACAGAAAGGAATAAAACAATTGTAACTATTGTCAATATTCGTTTTAAATACAAATATTTCTTAAAAATCCCGGGGAAACTGAGAGTGTAATTTTTCATAAAATGAAATCTAAGGCCTGTAAAGAAACAAATTAATTAAAATTCATCGAGATTCTCTATTTTTTTTGGGCAGCTTTTTTATCGTAAAATTCCTTAAGAATAAAAAATGCCTTTTTCTTTTCTCCTTTGTCAGAGATCAGGCCTTTTCGGTTCCATCCGTCCTGAATGCCGGGCAGATGTCTGCGAGGTGATCTGAAATCAACCAGTATCCATGGAGTAAATCCCCTAAGCTGAGATATATTATTGATCATTTTTAAGGTTTCAGTATACAGATATTCCTGGTATTCCTCAGTCCATCGTGTTAAAGAATCTCCATGAAAACCATATTTTGCACCGGCGCCAAATTCTGAAATCAGAACGGGTTTATCCTGGGTTATTTTCCAGGTAATTTCACCACATTTCGCTGGCAGTCCGTTATACCATCCTATATATTGATTAAAACTCAGTACATCTACCACTTCTGCAAAAGGATCATCGAGGGTTTGTATTGCCGGATTGCCTTCAAAGTTATTTTGCTCCAGGGCAGCGCTAATCAACCGTGAAGGATCGAGTTTACGAGCTTTTTTTGCCAAATTGGTAAGAAAGGCAGTTCGTGGTTCTGAAGTGGGTGTTTCATTTGCCATAGACCAGATAATTACTGAAGCCCTGTTTTTATCGCGACTGATTACCTCGGTTAGCTGGTTTTCTGCATTATTATAAGTTTCCTGATTTTCCCATGAAATTGTCCAGTACACGGGTATTTCTTCCCATACCATTATTCCCATTTTGTCTGCAAGTCTTGCCATATGTTCGTTGTGGGGATAATGTGCCAGTCTCACAAAGTTGCAATTAAGTTCTTTTGCCCAGGTTAATAATAATTTTGCATCCTCAAGCGAATTGGCCCGGCCTCCGCGGATTGGATTTTCTTCATGAATACAAATGCCCCTTAAATAAACACTCTCGCCATTCAGTAAAATATTCTGACCTTGCGTGGTAATGGTTCGAAATCCAATCTGATCTGTAATTTTATCCTTGTCACTGGAAAGAGTTAGAGTGTATAAATAAGGATTCCCGGGTGACCAGTAGTTTATCTTTTTACTAATGAACTTAATCTGGGCAAGGCCATTATTATCAGTTACAATCTCATTTTCTATTCCCAGCTCAGGAATGGAAAGCTTTACTTTCTTCTCGTTGATATTCTGACCATCTAGCTGAATATAGCCAAGTATTTCTTTATTATTTTTTGAATTTAACTGAATCCGGTAATCCCTGATAAAATTCTGTGACGTTTCTATCAGCTTAACGCTTCTTGTAATACCGCCATAGTTCCACCAGTCGGTATTGACAGTTGGCACTCCGTCTTTAATTCTTTTATTGTCCACTTTAAGAATAAGAAAATTGTCTTTTTCTTTTAATAGTGAGGTAACTTCAAAGTTAAATGGTGTAAATCCCCCGATATGTGTCCCTATCTTTTTTCCGTTTAAGTAAACTTCTGCTTTATAATTAACGGCTTCAAAATAGAGAAATACCCTGTTCTCATTATTTGATTTATTATAATCGAAAGATTTTTTATACCAAATGGTACCTTCATAATAAAATAATTTCTCATACTGCGAATTCCAGTCACCTGGGACCTTGATGGTTTCGGATTTATCAAAATCATATTCAACAAGTTCGGATTTGTTTTCGGGTTTTGCATTTAAAAAGTATGCCCCTTTGCCGGGATTTTCTTTAGTATCGAAAGCTTCCAGCCGGTAATTATAATATCCGTTTTCATAAGGATCCACAATAAATTTCCATTCCCCGTCCAGACTATATACCGACCGGTTATAAACGTTGATTAACAGACTTTCTTGCGAAATTATTCGTGAAAGTGGCAATAAAAGCATAAGAAAAATTATTCCGGATTTTATTTTGTTCATTATTTCTGAATTTATATTGCTTTTAATAAGATAAGTATAGCTATCTGACAGATGTTTCAGTATTATTAGCGGTTTAAGTTATAAAATTCTTTAATAGCGTAATAGTATTGAATTCCTCATTAATTTGGTTCTTCCCGGCCATTTTAAAAAATAGTCAATAAAAACAAATATATAACAATAAATAAGTTTCAACTTTCTTTTTATTGGTGCTGAACAAATGTAGTGATACTCTGCGGGGGCAGGGGATAGGTAAATGTATTTTCAATTACGGTTACCATACCCTTCATTGAAAGATTTTCAGTTTGAGTAGTTATGTAAGGAATTACTCCTGCAACCGTACCATTCTCAAAAACAAATTGTTGTTCAACTACGGAATTACTCATATTGATCGCAACAATTACTGTTTTATCTCCCTTGTAGGCGCTCACAAAAATATCAGAGGAAGGGCTTACCGTTGCATTTACGCGGTAGTATCCGGGACGCACAAATTTAGAGTAATTCGACATGATATAACCACGCTTCGTAATATAGTTAGTCTCGCTCAATGGGCCATAAAATCTTTTGGCGTACCACCAGATGTAGGCACTGAAATTTCCAATTGCCATGCAGTCGTGGATTTCTTTTCCTGTGGCGAACACTGCATTCCATAATGTATCAGTATCCAAATGTTCAGTCATCCAAACTTCTTTTCCTTTCTCCCGGGCAAGCGGATAATCAGCAAGTCCCGATCCGTAAATATGTCCGCCTATAATATCAACATTTGCTTCTGCCTCTGAATCGTTAAGTATAGGATCGGAAAAATTATGGTTAAAATTATACGATTCGGGGGCAATAACTTTAGTAGCCGAAATAACTGAACCATGATTCTTAAGAAAATCACGCATCTGAGCGCTGGTCCAATCGCACGACTCGTAATCCACCTGGATATCAGGTTCGTTTTGTATGGATATTGCATAGAGCGGAGCATTATTGGCAGCCATATACTCGGCAAAATTGTTTAGATAGGTAGCATAATCAGCATAAGAATCTGGTTTTAAAGAACCACCAGTTAGATCAGTATTGGTTTTCATACGTATCGGAGGGCTCCAGGGCGATGCTACAACTGCAGCACCGCGTGCAACTGCTCCCTGGGCATTTGAAAGTTCAACACCTCGCCAATAGCTATCATCATCACTAACTACGCGAATTCGAAGAATGCTAAGACCAATTTGTCCGTCTTCATTCCCGAAAAGTAAATCCAACTCTTCACTGGTAAGTGGAACAGTAGGCCTAAACACGGTAGCTCCTCCAAAACCCCTTATAATTTGCCGGGTATCAGTTAGATCTATTCTGTCTGCGTTATTCCTGATAATAACATTCTGTGCATTTAAATTATCGAACTGAATATAACCGCTGCAATTCATCCATTCACTATATGCTCCCCCGCAAATATCATTTTGAAATACTGCTGTATTTACGGGTTGGTTTTCACTTTCAAACACAGATTCGTTGAGGGTAGCATAATCTATTTGGACTGCACGGTTGCCACCGGCATTTGTAAAATATACCCTAACAATACCGGAATCCGAATAGGCAGTATATTCTTGAAAATCGGTGGTAAGTGTCCAGGATTTTACCTGGATTGACCCAACAAGCAGTCTAATAGTTTCCGTACCTGTTTCGCCACGTGCATGAATAACTGTAGTTAACTCATAGGTGGTCTCTGGCTCGTTATTTTCTTTTTTGCAGGTCGTTAATATAAAACTGCACACCAGAATAAAAGATATACTAATTTGTCGCATAGTGGGAAGTTTAAATAATAATTAAACTTTGGCTTTATTTTTCGAATTTAAAGATAACAAAAAATCAGGGCAGGAGAAGGAAATAAAGAGAAATTTCAACCGATTGCAAAATTGTTTAAATGCGCATATAACCTAAAAATTTTCAATGAGGTTAATTTACTTCCGACCTAATCAATTCGGGGCTTTTCATAGAGATAAAACAATTAACGCTCAAAATAGAACTCCTCTGTACCTGAGGCATCCACTCGATGAAATCCTTTACTAAATAAACATTCTTTAACAAATTGAATTTGTTCAGGAGACAAAATCCAGCTATGCAATTCAATTAATAGTTTTTTAATATTATAAAAATCAGCATAATTCACCAACTCGTATTCTCCGCCTTCAATGTCAAGAAATAAGAATGTTGGATTTATTTCACGGACTTTTTTATTAAAGCTGACAACGGGAACCTTTATAGACTCAGCTCCCTGGGCTTTATTATAAATTGAACTAGACCAAAAATCTCTTCCAAGATAAAAAGTTCCATAACCGGTATTTTGACCAACAAGACACATCTCCAGATTCGGAGCGACATGATTTAGGGCATAATTCTCCTTAATTGCGGTTTCGAGAAATGGATGTGCTTCAAAAGTAAAAACTTTGTGATCACCTATATTTTTTGCACAATAGGCTGAAAGAAGTCCCAAGCCTGTGCCCACTTCCATAATTACATCGTCCTGATTTAAATTGTTTTTCACGAACTTCAATTCAGCAGATTCATAAGATTCTTTGTATAGGGCATATCGAATGGTATCGGAGGCAATTTTTGGAATTTTAATTTTAATCCCTTCAATTTCAATAATTCCCGGTCTTAACAGCTTTCTCAAATAAAATTTAAAAATATTCATTTTTTCACTTAGATAATTCACGGGATTTTTCTTTTATCTCTTGTTTTTGGTTACATTTTGTAACATGAAATAAGTATTAAGCATATATATTATTCACTTATAATTTTTTATAACATGATAAATTCTTTAAATTTTATTTTATTCTAAGATTTACAAAGGACACGAAAATAATTATCGTGACTTATTCTATTAACAGGTATAATTTTTTACTAGACGATTACTGCAAACGATTTTACATTTTTAATATACCACATATTAATGTAAAATCAAAATAGAATTGTCTTTAAAAAAGAAACCGGCATCGCTTAATTAAGTTCTGATGCCGGTGAAATTTCAAACAATACTTAATAGTTTGATATTCTAACTATTGAGACATAGGAAATGCTCCTATATACGGGATTTGTTTTTTTGATAGTTTAAGCACTTTGCTGATATCGGCAGGAAGTATTCTGGCAGCCTTTATTCCAGGAAAACCGGAGACCAAAGAGTAATTTCCGAGCAGGTTACTTTTAAATAATGGCCCGTTGTAATCTTTAAGGTAGATACTAGCGGTTTCAAATGCTGTATCAATCTCCTTCAAACCTGCAGGTGAATCGAAACTTGTCTGGCAGTTTGCATTGCTGGCAGGGCTCCAGTAAATCAAGGGCATTGAGTTCGCTGTATTACTGCGAACGTACACATTATTATCTATCTGTTTAAGTTGTGAATCCTTTACCTGGTTACACAACATGGCTGGTTGCCATACCATAAGCAAGGGTCTTTGAAAACCTTCTTCAGCTGTCATCAGGTTATTGACAAATACATGTCCCACTCGTTCATCAACATCCGGACCGGTGCTGGGATGCCAGCCAAAGTGGTCTCCTGCAGCGCTTCTTGCTGTTCGACCAATACATGCTGTACTGTTGATAAATGTATTCTGATAAATTTTTGCATTGGAACTGTTTAAAATTATAAGTCCATGGTCGCAATTTACAAATACGTTTCCGGCACAAATAACGCCTTTTGAAATTTCAAAAAAGAATCCATTATCACTGGGCCAAAGCTGGTTAATGGGCGATTTACCGGTATTCTGACCCACATTTTCTACCCAGTTATTGGTAAATACACCATCAACATTCCCCACATCGTACCAAATGCCATTGGAATTGGGCAGGTCAATAATCAGGTTATCATTACATGTTACCCTGTAGGTTTGATTAAAAATTTTAACTGCAGCAGGATAATATCCGGTTATTTGTTCAATATTATTTCTGGTAAAAATATTTTTTTCCAGCAATACATCAGAAGAACTCAGAACATAAATTCCTTCTGTGCTGGTATCGCTGATTTTACAGTTTCTGATAATCATTTTATCTCCTCGAAGATAAGCAGCAACGCGCGAACAAAAAGAAATGGTGCAATTTTCCAGAACTGTACCGATAACTTCTTTACCATGATTTGCCTCCGGAGATAATCCTTCAGGATTAGTCCCATCAATTTCGATAGCCCTGTAGGCATATTGCGTGAAAGTAATTCCGCGAATTACCGGTCCCTTATGATCATTTTTCTTACCGTTTACTTCACCGCTTACCCTGTGAATTGCAACATTAAATGCGGTGATTTCAACCAGTTTACCGGCAGGATTTGTTCCAATATAAATTTCTTTGGCATCATAGTCAATAAAATATGAATTTTCATCAACATCACCTTCCCAGCCTTTAGACTGCAGAAACTCTCCATTTACAAACACCATATCGTCATTAAACTTATGTTGGGGAGTTATTTTCCCTTCACGGTGTCGTCTCCACCAGTCAGCAGGAGCAGAAGGAAACAGATGAGACCATTTGGTAACCCAAAGGCCATTTCCCAGGTCTTCCCACTCAGAAGCCATATATGTTCCCTTAAGAATAGGTTGTTCATCTGCATAGGGTTGCATTGTAATTCCCTGGTTAAGGATCAGGTTACCTGTACGGTAGGTCCCTCCCCGTAATACAATAGCATCACCGGTTTTTACACGCTTCATAGCTTCTTCAAGGCTTGTTGGTTGCTGCAGCGAATTACCGGTTGCTTCAACTTTACCATCAGGAGCTACATAATAAATTGTTCCCGCAACGGATGGTAGTTCATACTGTTGCTGAATTGGTCCATAAGGTCCGCCTGATGGTTGAGCAATTACAGATAAAGTACCTGAAATAACAAGTAACAAAGCAATTAATAATCTTATGAGCAGAGATTTTTTTTTCTGTTTACTTTCAGCCCCAATTGTTATAAGGGTTTGTTTTTTGTTTTTTATTAAAAAGGTCAATTTCATTTTTATCATATTTAAGTTTGGAATAAGATATTCAAAGATAATTTTATTTGTAAATTTTTTAACACCGGCTTTTTTCTTTATTGATTATAATAACAACTCCAAATGGATTCCGCTTTAAAATAAGGGGTATTTTGTCTAAAAATTTATTCTAAGAATATTTAATTTATTTGATTGGATCAGATTAATATGTAATTTGGAATAAAATCAGGTAATTAGGAAGAAAAAAGTATAATTACTCGATACAGGATATTTTATTTATTAAAATTGTATTGTTAAAATAAATCTGAATGAAAACAAACAGCGCTGAAATAAAATAATTTTAACTTCAGAACCAACAATTCGTATATAAAAAACAAATTGAGTATAAATAAGTGCAATTGTCCGGTTTCCGGAGTACGTTAATTAACCCTTTAATTAAAAATGCGAGAGACTATAGTAAATGATAAAATGAAGGTAATTCATGGAGATGATCAGATATTCAGATATATTGCTATTAATAACTGTACGCTGGATATGGATACACTTAAAAAAGTAACTGAAGTAGGAGATACATGGTGTGAGGAACAGCTTTGTGCCAACCTTATTGACATCAGGAAAATGATGTTTATTGATTCTAAAACACGATCATATGCAGCTGAACAATTCCGGCCGCACGTGGCTGCTACTGCACTGCTTATAGAATCAAAAATTTCAAGTTATTTTGCCAATCTTTATCTTAAATTCAGCAAACCTAAAACTCCTACACGATTATTTACTTTAGAAACAGAGGCTGAAAAATGGTTATTGGAACAGATAGAAAAACGCAAATAATACATTTCAATTCTTATTTTGCATCAAATATGTTTTCAATTTAATATTTCCAATCTTTAATAATCTCTAACAGGTGACATCCGTAAGTATTCAGTAGATTTAATTTTACGCTGAAAATTGCTAAAGATAGCACGTATGTCTTTTTCGGATAAATTCATTACCGGTGAAACTTCCCCGGGACTATAATTATTTTCAAAGGCATACCAGAGCAAATCCATTTTATCAAAAGGCAGCTGATAAAAAAATTCTTCCTGGGTTTGTTCTGCGGTATATGTATCTGTAGTAGGAGTGCGATCAATTATTTCCTGTGGAATACCCAAATGTTTGGCAATCTGGTATACCTGGGTTTTATATAACATACCAATGGGCATTACATCCGCGCCCCCATCACCATATTTCACAAAAAAACCCTGATCTACTTCATGCTTATTGGGTGTGCCGATTACAGCAAAATGAAGTCTTTCCGCATGATAATACAACATAGACATACGCGAACGCTGTTTGAAATTTGATGCTGCCACAATTTGCCTGTACTCATTTACCGGTAGTCTTTTTGATTTTTCTTCTCCAGATGGCGTTATAATAGTAAGCGAAAAAACCGGAGGTAATAAAGAATATAATCCTGATTCTTTAACTCCGATTTTCATTTTATAAGTTGTGGGATCATATTCGGGGAATATTTGTTTTACGGCTTTATCCCTTCTTTCATAACACTTAAATCCTTCCAATGCTCCGGTAACTTCTTCCTTAATGGATTTTACTTTAAATTTATCAGCCAGTTTCCGGGCGAGTGTCTCACTTTCAGGATTGGAATCATGTTCAGGCAACATTATTCCCAATACATTATCTGAACCCAATGCCAGGGCAGAAAGTGCAAGCGTAACTGAAGAATCAACTCCCCCGCTTATTCCTATAACTCCACCAAAGCGGTGCAATACTTTTTGAACATCATTCTGCAACTTTTCAGTGATTTTATCTATTAACTGCCCGATATCTTTTATATTTAAAATTTCTGTAGAGAATTTTTCTTTCTTTTGAATACTCATTTTGTATAAGTTTTAAGATTTTGTATAACTCTGAGAAATTGGTCCTCTAATAATTCTGGGAGTTGAACTTAAATGAACCTGACTTTGGCCTCTTTCAGGATGAATAAATTTTTCATTAATTATTTGAGTTGATAAAATACCTGCCAGCATCATACTTTCAATTTCTGTGGCAGGAGCATTATTCCGTAATTTATTTAATAATTTGTCCACTGTGGAAAAATTAAAAATCCCAGCATCCTTAACAGCAGGTTCACTTAATTTTTCCAACAGATATTCGGGAGCATTTTTGCGGATAAAGCTGGAAGTAACCGGAGCTCTGTAAGCTTGTTTCGATCTTTTAACCACACTTTCAGGAATACGGCCTGAAATATATTTTTTCAACAGGTATTTTTCATTCAGCCCATGCAGTTTAAATGTGGAGGGCAGGGTGGCGCAGAATTCCAGAAGGCGATGATCTAAAAACGGATACCGGCCTTCAACGGAGTTAGCCATGGCCATCCGGTCACCCTGTGAGGACAAAAGATAACCGGACATAAAAATTTTAGTTTCTAACCACTGTGCCCTGGAAAGAAGCTCCCATTTGTCAAAACCCTCAGGCAGCATTTCGGCAATGGCGTCAATCGGATTGTAATTTCCAAGCTGGGCTTTAACTTCATCGGCAAAATGATGCTGCAGCAGAGAGGTATTTTTCCAGCGCAGGAGGTGTGAATAATAGGGTAAATGCGTTTCACCAAGCTTATATCCATAAAAAAACTTAAAAATATTTTTATTTTTTCCCTGCATTTGAGAAATATAGGGATATAATTTCTGAAGCAACAAGGGGCGGAGCTTTGAATCTGGTTGTTTTGACCAGAATTCCCGAATTATAGCCTCTTTAAAAATATTATATCCCGATAATGCTTCATCCGCGCCTTCACCGGTAACCACAACTTTTATAGATGTATTGTGTACCTGTTTTGACAGACTGAACATTGGAACAGGAGCAGTGCGGATTATCGGTATTTCAGTATGCCAGATCACATCCTGGAAATAATCTGAAATTTCTTCATTGGATATGGTGAATCCGGTATGATTTGTTTTTAGAAATTGAGAAACTTCCTTTTGATACAAGGACTCATCAAATTCCTTGTCAGCAAAACCAATTGAAAAGGTTTGTAAATTATTCTGCACAACATCTTTAATTAGTGCTGTTGTGGCACTTGAATCGATACCCCCGCTTAAATATGCAGCCACCGGAACATCAGCGCGAAGTCTGAATTGGATTGAATCTTTTAATAAGATATCGAATTCTCTGATTGCATCCTCCAGAGAGCCTTTATAGTATTCAGTTGGGCTGGAAGGGAAATTTAATTCCCAATATTTTTTTATCACAAATTTATTTGAATTGATCTTTATAAAATGCCCGGGAGGTACTTCGAAAATATTTTTAAAAATGGTGGCCGGAGTAAGAGTGGTCCAGAATGTGAAAATCTGGGAGAGTGATTTATAATCCATTTCAGGATTAATTTCGCGCGATCCAAGAATCGCTTTTATTTCCGAACCGAATATAAACGATCCATTTGTTTGTGTGTAAAACAAAGGACGAATGCCTACCCTGTCGCGTGCGAGGAAAAGTTCATTCGTAATAGTATTCCAAACGGCAAAAGCAAATTGTCCATTAAGTTTATTCAAACAATCCTCACCATATTTTTCATACAACTGAAGAAGTACCTCGGTATCGCTGCTTGTTCTAAAAGTATAACCCTCTTGTTGTAACTCGTTTCGTAATTCTATATAATTGAAAATTTCCCCGTTAAATACAATCCAAAGTGAGCCGTTTTGATTTGACATGGGTTGTTGTCCGTTGGCCAGATCGATAATACTTAATCTTACGCTGCCAAGGCCTATTTTATTATTAATATAAATTCCACTTTCATCCGGACCACGATAA
Source organism: Bacteroidales bacterium (assembly GCA_016934395.1). Classification (GTDB taxonomy): domain Bacteria; phylum Bacteroidota; class Bacteroidia; order Bacteroidales; family UBA10428; genus JAFGSZ01. The sequence continues at coordinate 4,574 of JAFGSZ010000010.1, read as the reverse complement.
TTAATCTGTGCCAGCATTTTTTCAATTGTTTCCTCGGCTAAAGGTGTACTATTTTCAAATCGATATATACCCGCGATACCGCACATAGTTATTCTGCAGTTTTTTTTCTGGAAACAAAACCGGCAATTGCATCTATTGATTCGAAATTTTCTTCGATAAGTTCATCATCGGAGGGGGAGACTTTAAACTCCTCTTCAATAAACTCCAGCAAAAGGGCAAATCCCATCGAGTCGAAATAACCTTCCTGGAATAATAAGGTGCTATCCAGAATGTTGTTGCTGTTTTTAAAGGTATTTTTTATTATATAACTTTTAATTTTTTGTTTGTTGTTAGTTAAATTTTCCATTAGTTGTAAAATATTATACGGTATTTAGATTCTAATATGGTCCGGTTTTTCCAGTTAAAATAATCTTATAAAAGCTTGAAAAAGATAGAATTTGAAGAAACACATAAAAGTATATAAATTAACTTTCACAATAAAACAATAATTCTTTAACATCTTTATTGGTTTGATGAATGACAATAAAATATTGAGCAAATAAATCGATTATAACTTTAAGTATTAACAACTAATATAAATGCTCTGGCCTGCATTAATTTTTTTTTAACGCAATAATCCTATAAAAACTTTGTGCTTACTATAAAATCGCCAAATAAATTTTCTTTTTTATTTTTATATAACTTTCCTTGCAAGCTCTAATCAAATTGATATTTAGTCATATATAAAGGCCTTTTCACGGTTATTATTTGCAAATAATTTAAAAAGGAATTTTGTCTTACTAACTGTTAATAATAATAGTTTGAACAATATTTGAATAATTAATATTTAAACAGTTTTTAGAGGTTTTGGTTAATGAGATATAAAAAATGAATTCTGTCAAAAGTTATTTTAGTCAACATGAACTCTGATAGTTTGTACTTTAAATTACATGGTTCTGAGAATTACTTAATGTGTTATTGAACATTAATTGTATCTGTAAAATAAATAAATCAAATAAAATCGTAGTTTGATGTAACTCATTCTGCATTCTATAAACTATTCAATAATCTTAAATTGAATATTATATATTTTTACCTTTTGAAATAGCAGCTGAAGTAAACAATAAAATTTTAACCCTATGAAACGTATATTTACCCGTTCTTTTATTATTATAGTTTTCCTGTTTTCAGGAATACTGTTACAAGCCCAATCTTCAACCTTTAAGCCAGGGATTGTTTTAACCTGGGATGATCGTGCAGTGGATGAATGGCATGACATAATTCCGATACTAAATAAGTATTCGGCGGTAACCACCTTTTTTATATCAGAGCCTTTTTATATAACGGAATCGCAAATGGATTCCTTAGTCGATTTAATTAATGCCGGGTATGAGATAGGCAGTCATGGCTGGGCTCATCTTGACGGACCCGATTATGTGGCAAATAATTCTTATGAAGCATATATTAATGATGAGATATTACCATCACTGCAATGGGCAAAAGATAGTTTTAATGTTGATGTAACTTCTTTTGCATATCCTTTTGGTTCATTCTCTTATGCACTAAATGATACCTTATATTATAATAAATATTTTAATGTGCTGCGAGCAACTGCAGCAACAGATGTTTATCAACCGGTAGATTTATACAGACCATATATAGATGAATATAACAGAAATGGTATAGTCTGGGGTGTCGGAATAGATTCAAGTTATGGTAATACCTTAGATGAACTAAAAGCTGCCTTTTTAAAAACAAAAAATGAAAATAGTGTTCTTGTCTTATACGGACATGATCCTGTTGAAGATCCGAATTATGATTATCAAACCAAATTAAGTACATTGGATTCATTGTTAAGTTATGCTCATTCTTTAGATTTGGAATTTTATACAGCAAAAAACCTGGGAGGCATCATAGAATCTAATAATACCTATACTCCTGATTATTTTATTAATGTTGGAGGATCACACATATATAATGGAGGACATCACTGGATACCTGAAGCAGATAATATTTTTCACGGGGGAAATACCACATCGAATAGCTTTTCTATTGAAAATACTATTGAAGATACCATTTTTAATTCTGCCCGGTATGGTAATTTAACTTATGAGATCCCTTTGGGAAATGGTGATTTTGATGTTAATCTTTATTTTGCTGAGACCTACTTTGTTGAAGGAGGTGGCGGTGGTCCCGGAATTGGCAGAAGAGTTTTTAACGTATACATTGAAGGTGTTCGTGTGTTGGAAAATTTTGACATAAATGCTGAATCTCAAGTTGACGTTCCTTATGCCATAATAAGAACTTTTCCTGTTAGTATTAGCGATAGTATATTAAACATTGAATTTGAAAGCCTTACTGATAATGCAATATTATCAGGGATGACAATTCAGGCCACAGGCAATCAGGACAATAGTCCACCTGCAGCATTATTGCAGTCGTTCTCAATATTTGGAAATGCTCCTTTAACTTCAAATTTTGATGCATCCCTTTCCTATGATCCTGTTGGTGCTATAAGTAATTATTCATGGACTTTTGCTGATGGCAGCACAGGTAACGGACCAACAATAAATCATACCTATAATACTGCCGGAGTTTATAAGGTAGAACTCCTTGTAACCGATGATGGCGGCCTTACGGATACTGCCTGGGTTAATGTTACCGTTTTAACAACCAATGAACCCCCGGTAGCCGTTGCTGAAGCTTTACCTGTTGCTGGTAACGCTCCTCTGGAGGTTACTTTTATCGGCGGTGCATCCACTGATGATAATGATACTATAAGTAGTTATTCCTGGGATTTTGCTGATGGCAATACAGGAGAAGGCGATACAATAGTCCATACTTTTACTGCTGAAGGAACTTACCATGTTGAACTTGTGATTACTGATAATGGCGGTCTTACAGATACAACATTTGTTGATATCACTGTTTCTCCTAATGAACCTCCGGTAGCATCGGCAGAAGCAACACCTTTAACCGGTGATGCTCCACTGGATGTTGATTTTGATGCCAGTGCATCGAATGACCCCGATGGCAGCATTGAAAGTTATGCCTGGGATTTTGATGATGGTAATACCGGAACTGGAGAAATACTGAGCCATACTTTTAATACACCGGGTGATTATCAGGTTGAAGTAGTAATTACCGATAATGGCGGGCTTACTGATACTGCCCGGATAGATATAACTGTGAATGTACCCAACCAACCCCCGGTAGCATCTGCTGAAGCTACTCCCACAACAGGACATGCTGCTTTGGATGTAGATTTTGATGCCAGTGCATCAAATGATCCTGATGGTACCATAATTACATATGCCTGGGATTTTGATGATGGTAATACAGGCACAGGAATTGCAGTGAGCCATACCTTCCTTACACAGGGTGATTATCATGTTGAGCTTGTTGTAACTGATAATGAGGGTTTAACGGATACCTTATGGATTGATATAAATGTCACAGCACCTAACCTTCCTCCGGTTGCTTCTGCTGAAGCTGCTCCGGTCTCAGGAGATTATCCTCTGGAAGTTAGTTTTGATGGCAGTGCTTCAACGGATAGTGACGGCACTATTAGCTCCTATGCCTGGGATTTTGATGACGGGAGCACCGGTACAGGAGAAACCGTAACACATAGTTATCTAACACAGGGTATTTACGAAGCAGTTTTAACAGTTACCGATGATGACGGGGCTACAGATACAGACACTGTTGAAATTTCAGTCACGGAACCTGTCCCTTTTATTGAAGTGATTTCCCCTAATGGCGGAGAACAGTTACAGGTAGGAACGTTGTTTGATATCACCTGGACATCCTTCGGTACAAGTGGAAATGTACATATTGAGTATTCTGTTACTAATGGATCTGCGTGGTCAGATGTTATTGCCAGTACACCGGATAATGGATTATATTCATGGACCATACCAAATGATCCTTCTTTTGAATGCCTTATAAGAATAAGTGACACTGACGCAAATCCAACAGATCAGAGTAATGCTATTTTCAGAATATCATCTGATCCTCCGCTTCATTTTGTTCCGGTATGGATAAACAATGGACAGGACCACATGAATTTCTATGCGAAAACTGCAAAAATTGAAGGTCTGGATATGCAATCGGGTGATGAGATCGGTATTTTTGATGGGATTTATTGTATCGGATCAGGCAGAATAACCGAAGTGTTAAATGGTACTACCAGCATTCTTGACATTCGTGTTTCTAAAGATGATTTGGGTACTCCTGAGGCTGATGGCTATACACCCGGACATATTGCAAACTTCAGAATATGGGATTCTATTAACCAAAGAGAGATTGTAAATGTTGAAATTACTTTCGATTCTGGAAGTGATACATTAAAAGTGGGTGAATCTGCATGGTTCCATATCAATGGAGTAAACCAGGTAACCCAGAATATATCTTTACAGAACGGCTGGAATATTTTCTCACTATATGTAATTCCTGAAAATATAAGTATGCTCAATATCGTTCAGCCGCTTATTGATCAGAACAGGCTTGTAAAAGTACAGAACGAATCCGGCGCTTCCATTGAACAGATACCGAATACGACTACATGGATCAATCAAATCGGAAACTGGAACATT
>JAFGSZ010000009.1 GCA_016934395.1 Bacteroidales bacterium | reverse complement strand
TCTCTGAAGTCGATTATTGATTTTTATTTTGCTATTACCAATATTCAATCCCTCCGGGATTGGCATCCATTCGGTATTTATTTTTGAATCTTCTGGCGAGTGAATTCTCGCCTTTCCTAAAAATTCACAGAATTTTTATTTGCCCTTCACGGTTTTAAGGGTGGAATGGGAAAGATCCCTGCCCATCCAACAGAAATTCCCGTCGGCATTTCAGTTATCGTTATCTTTATAATTGTGATCATATAAGTAATCCGTTTATTACTTGCTTTTAAAACCGTCGAATAAGTGCTGTTTACCTTGGGGATCCTGTTCATCCTTTTTTTGTATGAATGAAGACAAAAATATGTCTGGACTGTTATTCCGATCCATCGGAAGAGGAATCTCCTGCTTAAAACTGTTATTTTTTTGGCGCACGAATTTTTCGCGGGTACTAAAAATCCATATCAATTTTAAATTCTTAATACTAAGATTCTCGCTCCCGGAAGGAAGCGGATAAATAAAAAAAAGATTGTTTCATCAATACATATCGGAATGGCTTATTGTTGGCTCTCTGGTTATAATGAATCAGTATCCGGAGAATTCTGGTTTTTAAATTGTTATTCAATTATTTGAATTTTATTCCTGTAATTAGTAATTTGTCCTGTATTAACAAAATTCCCTGCCCTGATCATGAAATTTCTAACCCAAAACATATCCTATCATGACTATTTTTATCGATCCTGTATTGCAGGACATTTTCAAAAAAACCAAAACTATATGTTTTAACAGTCAAAATATTCGTTTAACACCGGATGGTGTAACTAATTTTGATTATTCGGGATTGTTTCCTCCTGCATGGAAACCCCGTTTTTATGCCCCACACCTTGAAGTAATTTACAAGAAGGATTATGATTGTAAACCATTGGATGTAAAAGAATGGGGATTCAAAGACCGCTATACCAACAAAATTCAGCGATGGTCGTCAGGAATTTATACCAGCGGGATGCAGTTCCCTCAATATTGTGTTGACTGTATGAAACCTGCGACACATCATGAAGTAGTACAGTTAATCGATGCTAAAAATATTGCGCTCGGAAAATATACTATTCCTGTGGATTCTCAAAAAGAAGCAAACCGCATCAACGAAGCATATATAACCGACCGTTACTGGTTTGCTGTCCCGTATTGTAAGGATCACGGCCTCCGGTCAAAAGCTGTATTTATTAAGTATGGAGGCGAGCAATTTAGATTTGGTTTCTCAAATCCCGAATACGGGAAAGAATTTGCCAGAATTAACAGGCTAAAGGCTGTTTGGCGGACAAAGCAATTTCTGTTTAGAACAAAATTTTTATATCCTTTTCTGCTTATTTTTTCCGGCTTGTCTGTCTTTACAGGTTTTTTATTTGCACTTCGCGGTTTTAAGGGTGGAATGGGAAAGGCCACTGCCCAGCCAACAGATATTCCCGTCGGCATTTCAGTTATCGTTATCGCTATAATTGTGATCATATGGGTAATCCGTTTATTACTTGTTTCTGAAAAGACAACTGAAGCCGTAGAATAAACACTATTAACCCGAATGGTTCTGTTCATACTTTATTTGGAAGATTACAGACAAAAATAAACTATCATTCCGATTCCTCGGCATACGAATTTTTTGCGTGTCCTAAAAATCTCTCAGTGACTCCAATGAAGGTAGGAGAAAATTAACCCTTAAGGTTTACTTCTGTTGATTTAGGAAATATGGTTGCACCCTATTTGATACACAGTTTTGCTTTAAAACGTAATTCAACTGTTTTTCTCAAAACGTTTGTTCGTCTTTTTTCGAAATACTTTTTCGGATAATTTATTCGACTTCTCTGAAGTCGATTATTGATTTTTATTTTGCTATTACCAATATTCAATCCCTCCGGAATTGGAATCCATTCGGTATTTATTTTTGAATCTTCTTACGTTCAAATTCCTCTGGTACGCGAATTTTTCGCGTGTCTCAAAAATCTCACAATGACTCATCGATAGAGAAATCTCCTGCTTAAAGCTTTTACCTTCGCTGATGTCATATCTTTCTCTAGTCCTAAAAACCCTGACAGGGTGCCGGAATTCTTTTAGGTAAACCCTGTCAGGGTGAGTATTAGTTGGTGGATTTCAGAAACATGCTTACACCAGTTTTTTGAAATGCAGTAAGTCTTTTTTTGAAATGCCTTATTCGGGTAATTTATTCGACTTCTCTGAAGTCGATTATTGATTTTTATTTTGCTATTACCAATATTCAATCCCTCAGGGATTGAAGAAAGAAAAGAACAAACATTAAATATCTCCTGCTCAAACCCGGATGCTAACTTGTCTCAGTAACCAAAAGGTGGCCATTTTTAACCGTCTCGGTAAACCGGTTCATAAAACGTGAAGCCGGCGCCCCGTCAACGATGTCATGATCAAAGGAAGCTGTTACGCATAAATGTTCCCGGCTTACATATTCCCCTTTTACTTCAATAACTTTATTGCTAATGCTTCCAATAGTAATCAGTACCGTGGCGCTTCCATGGGGAATAAACCAAACGGCTTCTTTGCTGAACATACCGGCAGCTGTGACAGCTACCTTTCCATAACGTTTGGCCATCACCAAGTTTTTATCAGCAATCCTGACAAAGGTTTTTAACAGAAAATCAGGAATAAACCGAAACCAGGTGGAGCCTGAAAGACTTCCTAAGTTCTTACTTTGCAAGGATTGTGCACTCCTGATTTCATGATGTATCTGACGATATGTTTTTAGTTGTGCATTTGATATGCCAACAGGTTCTGGCACCTTCTCACCGCCAATCTCCCTTTCAATTAAAACACTTATGGTAACATCATCCAGAATTATCAGTTTTCGTCTTTTTATAAACGAATTTAATGTGGGAAAATCTCTAATTACCGCTGCAAGGCAGACCACAATATAAGCTGTGAAGGAAAGTTTTTCCCCGGTTTTTTCAAAATGTTCTTTTATCACTCTGCGGGGTTCGGTGATGTCGATTTCGGCAAGACAATGAATGGTATTTTTTGCCCGTGTTACTGATGCCGAAGCACGCACCATGCGGCGGTTAATACTTAATGAAATTTGCCGGTAACCATTCCTGTTTTTCACTTCTTCATTCCTTTAAATAATTAAAATTATATTAATTCACCTTTGCAACTTCTATCTTGTTGTTGCCCTTTAATCCGGGGTTTTTAACTGTAAACACAATCCGGGTAATTCCCCCGGGCCAAAAGTATTTAAGTTTTGAATCCGTCACCTCATAAAACTCGATACTTGGTGAAACCGTTTTGGTATTGTATTTCATCTCTAACGTAAATCCATCACCTTGCAGGCTCAATAATCCCGGGGCTATTTCTGTTACTTTGTTTGAGCTTACAAAATTTAATGTGGTTGGACTTTTTCCCGTTTCACTCAATTCATAATCATCAAGAATGGTGAATTTTTTTCCCCTATCGAGGCGATAAGTTCGCACCCACTTTTTAACGCCCGCTTCTTCTATGTAAGCACTAGCAATATCCGTTGAAAAAACAGCCTTTTTTGGATCGGCACTGAAGCTTGTATTTTTTGCTGCATATTGCCGTCCCTCCTTTTGGTCCACACCATTAATCTTTGGTAGGTTATGAAACTGAGATTGCATCGTCCAGATTTCATACCTGCGATCACTAAAGGTTTTTGCCACATAGTTTTCCCTTCCGATATCTACCAGGCAGGGTTTGCCATTAAAATACAACACACAACTTCCTATATCATTATGATTGTGGTTCTCATCGTTATGGCCTCCTTTGGCAGCAAAAAAGAAACCCTTAGCAGAACCTGCTTTATCCCGTGCCCCGGCTACCTCGGTATTGGGCAACCAGAAATCCGGGATCAGGGCATTTTCAGCCGGTGCTTTTTGTATTTCGTCCAGCAAGGTTAGTTGCATAATCTGCTCATCTATTTTTCCATCGGGAATCTCAGTGCCCCAACCCTGTTTTTTCGCCAGGTAGGCGCCAAAATTCTGCATCACGGGGTTATTAATATCTTTTCCATAACTGTAAATAATCTGCGGCCTGCTGCCGGTTGTGGCATCGGCATCGGCAAAATTGATAAAATAGGGATAATCGATATAGGCTTTATAAATGTAGCTTCCCATGTTTTGAATAAGCAGATTATTATACACGTTAAATTGCCTGTGTGTAGCCCGTTTAAGCAAATCAAGACACTGGTATAAAGACGCTCCGGCCCTGCCCCAGTATGACGGTCCTTCATCGCACCCGCCATCATCGGGATACTGGTTCAGAAAAACATCCAGCGAGCGTATCACTTTTTGAACGCCCGTTACTTTTTGCTCCTGGTTGTCTTCCATAATTAAAATCGCGGTAAGCATATTATGGTTGGTCCAGGGGTTCCAGTTGTTTACCGTTCGGCTGCCATCCAGCCCCATCCACCAAAAATCCTCACGTTCATAATACGGTATTATGGCCTTGAACATTATCTCATCTTTTAACCTTTTGGAAACAAACGGATGCACCTCATCGAATTTATTTTGAAAAAGATACCAGGTCCATGAAAGGATATTGGCGATCTCACCAACTCCGAGATCAATGGAGGGATTATCGATATCCGGGAGGCCAGCTGGTTCCGGCAAGTGGGCCGACCAACCCCACCAGGTTTGTTCGCTGTAGTACCACACCCCATTAATTATCTGGTCCAGAAATCTTCCCTTACCTTCTGCTAATTCGCCCATCACCAAAGCCACTAAAGCTGATCTTGGCGCTGCATATACTTCCTGTTTCCGCTCGCCGGAACGAATAATCTCGAGGTAATCTGTAGCTTTTACCACCGGCCAGTCGTAGGTGAGTTTGGCCTCTGCTTCAAGAATATACTTTTTCCTGAGGTTTTCCGGCAGGGTTTTCCAAAAATCACGGTCACTGTATGTGGGTAGGCCAATTTCTGAAAAGTCTTTGATCAGGTTTTTTGCCAGGCTTATTTCAACTGACTCCTTTTGCAACAGATCTCTTTTTTCCTGAGAAAATCCGGGAATTATAAAGAAGCTAATTAAAAAAAGAAGGGTAAGTTTTTTCATGAAGTGTGTTTTTGGAATTCTTTTTAAAAATAAAAAATTGATCCAAATTCTACACCGGAAAACCTGAAATCTTTTATTGTAGGCGATACTAATAATTGGTCCATAGCTGCAAGCTAAGGATAGCATGGTGATTTATTTACTTTTGCAGCTTGATTTTTTTTGTTAAAAACTTGCTTTTGGCTTAGAAAAGTGTTAGTGTTATTTAATTATCTAGGTAATCTTGGTAGGTATAATTTTCATTTAACTCAGTATTATTAATATTTTTTCTGCATATATCATAAAATGAAAAGAATATATCTTTTTCACTATGACTCCTTATTTTTATAAAATATTTCGTCGAATTAATTTCTATACTATCATAGAATTCCATATCCATCATACTACCCATAATCCAAACACTATATCTGTAATTAGATTTTATTTTTTGAAATTTTTTCCTCCGGGCTCTCCAGTATAGATCGCCTCGATAATGAAATCTTATAAAGTTGATTTTATTCCAATCAAGGTAGGTCATCTTTCCCAGTGATATAAGTCTAATACCTGAATCATCTACTTGAATATGTCCTAATTCTTTAAAATACTTTGGACCAATATATGAAGTAGAATAAAAAGCTACAATAAGAAGGATAAAAAACATGATAATGTTTAGAGTATTATTATCCTGCCTGAATATATAAGTCAGAATATAAGATATAAATGCAAATACAATAATAAGGATCACATTTATAAGGATTATTAAAAAACCTTTATTAAGCTTAAATATAACAAGTTCATTAGTTTTCATTTGCTTCATTGATTATAATTAACGCCAACCATCGATAGTAAGGTGTCGTACACGAAATTCTGGATAACTTTCCTAACTTCAGATGTACGTCGGGATTACCCAACTTTTTTTACGTGCTAAAAACGCCCAAGAACCCTATGAAACCAACACGCAAGTTACCATTTATTGTATTCTGTTTTTATATACCTAATTTTATTATTATCCAGCAAATTAGAACAATAAAAATTAATCCTATTACTGTATTTATTAATTCATGTCCTTTCATATCAAACCAATCACCTGAATTATCGGGACCATGTAAATATTCTCTAAAAGTATTTTTTTTTTGTTTTGTAATTGTTCTCCAAATTGTTCCATAAGTCCAACGAACACATGCTCCAATAATATTAAATATAACTGCTCCAAAACCCATATTGTATTAAATTTCTTAATCCTTAATTCAAGCTTTACAATTTATCTTGATTTTTAATAATTTCAAAACACTTTCCAATTATCGATTCTTTAAAATCCTGAATAATTTCTGATAGTTCTTTATCTTGAGATAATAAAAATTCATTAACATAATTTAGTCTTTCTGTTCCAGGCAGAGCATGCACACGGTAGTAATGTCACGCGGTGCAACCGCGCGCCAGTTGCCGGGCCATTTGTATCTCAAATAATCTATAATCTCCTCTAAGTTGTGAATTGCCTCTTCTGTCCAAAATATTTTATAATCCATATTTTCTTTTCACTTCATCATGAGGGATTACTTTACCCTGGTCAATATCATTGAGACCTCTCTGAATTACCTGTTTCTGGTCATCAGATAAATCATCCCACCAATCAGTATGCTTATCATTGGAATCTTTGACAATCTTTAGATATTGAATTGTCTCATCATCATCTAGCTTTGTCAACCATTCTATCAACTCTAATTTTATTGCTTCGTGTCCCATGTCCTTTTTGTACAAATTTACGATTTTATTATTTGTTTATCAATTTGCTTAAATTTTAACTTAGTAACAAAAAATATTGAGACAATAGTTTGAATTTCTCTAAACGACTGTCTGCTTTTAAAGACAGTACCGGATAGCGTAATACAATATCCGGCTAAATTCAGATTATGTTAACTTTCACAAAAAAAAATCAATTTTATTTGGTTAATAATATTAACTACTTTATATTTGTGATCATTTTCATGTATAAACAAACAATATGGACGAAAAAAATTTAACACCAGAAGAAAGTATCTTACTAATCTCCCGGACGATAGAAGATACTAAAAAAAGATTTGAGGAAAATGGCCACATAATAGTTTTGTGGGGCAGTTTAACGTTTATTGTATTTTTTAGCCAGTTTATTTTTTCTATAACTGGATTATACAAACTATTTGACATAATTTGGACTGTTATTTTATTTCCGCTTGGGGCAATCTATACATTTATTTATGTAAGGAAAGATGTAAAAAAGAGAAATCTGCCCAAGACTCTTCTCACAAGGGTAATTGGAACAATGGGATGGACGATGGGTGCTAATCTTATGATATTAGGTCTTATTTTTAGTAAGCAACTTGGTGATGCCCTTGCACCAATATTTTTAATTCTACTTGCTATGTCCTTGATTGTTATAGGATCATCCATTAAATTTAAGCCGCTATTAATAGGAGGTATCTTACTGAATTTAATCGGACTCGGTTCTTTTCTAATTAATAGAGATTATCACGGGTTTAGCATGATGCTGGGAGCAGTGGTAGGATTTATTATACCGGGCATACTGCTCAACAGAGCTAAAAGAGAAGAGCATGTTTAAAGATTTAGATCCCATATTACACTCGCAGCTTCGATTATCAATAGTTTCTATTTTGATGACTGTAGAAGAAGCCAGTTTTACTTTTATAAAAGAATCCACCAATGCTGCGGCCGGTAATATAAGTATCCAGATCAATAAATTACAGGAAGCAGGTTATATTAACGTTAAAAAAACGTTCAAAAATAATTATCCAAATACTACGGTATCAATTACAAAGAAAGGAATAAATGCATTTGAAACCTATGTGAATAATCTTAAAAAATACATTAATCCCCAAAAATAATTTTTTTATCAATTTGGTTAATAATATTAACTACTTAAATATTTTATATATGAAAAACACTCTATTTGTTATTATGATTTCGATCCTGACAGTAACAGTTTGCAGCTCTCAACAAAACGATAAGCCGACTGAAAATAAACAATTCAGTGGTTCTGTTTTGGATTTCTATAAACAGTACAGTTCATATACCGATCCGGGAGAATATGCATATCTGTATAAAAACCTTCCTGATTCGTTGCCTGAGCTTTGCAGTGTAATAAGATCACAGTTTATTCATCCCTATGCTGAATTACCAAGATATCGTGAACAAATCCCAAAAGAGAGAGGGGATGAGTCAATAAACTATCCAACCGTTAAATCGCTTTTAGCCGGGCTTATATCTTACGACTCGCGGGGTTTGGTGATGGATCGTAAGCCGGAAGATCGATTAATACTGGGGTGCCGGCATAATGCCATCCTGCTGGCATCCATACTGAAATATCGCGGTATTCCTGCAAGGGTCCGTACCGGACATGTAACCTATTTACGACCCGGATTTCATTTAAGCCATACCATCTGTGAGGTATGGAACGAACAAGAGAACCGCTGGATGCTTGTAGATCCCAGTATGGTTAAAATTGATTTCAGCAGAGAACAGTTCGACTTTAGTAACGATTTATGGTTAAAGCTACAGAAAAAGGAAATTGATCCAAACCAATATGGATTTCCCGGCAGATATTCCGGATTCGTTTCTATTGTTGGAAAAGTATGTCCGGATCTGGCATCGATACTGGGCACCGAATACCCGGTTTATCATTATGCTCCGATATTAGATTATGCTTTTGAAAACAACGACCAGCTAACCGATGAACATATAGAAACTTTAAACAGAATAAGTGAACTCATGAAATGTATTGATGCTGATAACCTTTCGAAATTACAGGATATTTATAATAATACTCCCGAAATTCAAATAACAAAACAATTTTCTTCCCGGTAGCATCGAGACAATTGACTAAAGGAAATAACCATGAAAAAATCAATCTGTGTATTTTGCATATCTGTTCTTACGGTCATTGGATGCTTTGGTCAGGAAAATCAAAAAAATTCTGTTATCTCAAGTCAAATAAAGAATGAAGCGGATCTTTTGCATTTCTACTGTCAATACGGTACATATACCGATCCGGGAGAATATGCTTATTTGTATGATAACCTTCCTGATTCGTTGCCGGAACTTTGCCGTCTTATCAGATCACAATATATAAACTATGGGTGGGAACTGGATAATTATCGTGAACTAATTCCCAAAGAAAGATGGAATGAATCATTTGATCAGGCCAATTTTAATGGTGAAGAACCTTATGCTAATTGTGAAAAAGGCAACAACAGGAAGAAACCGATAGCTGTTGGTAGTTTTCCGCCCAATGCCTATGGATTATATGATATGCACGGTAATATGGATGAATGGTGCAAAGATTGGTATGGTGAGTATAACATGGATGAAAAAATGAATCCAAAAGGACCGGAAACTGGCAAAATCAAAGTTATTCGTTTTGGAGGTTTTTGGACTCCCGATTGGAGATGCCGGTCTGCATGCAGAGCAGGAGATCCTCCTGGAAACAGAGGCGCAGGTCTTAGTTTCAGGATAGTAAAAGACAACTAATAAAAAAGAGACCACATGATAAATGTATCAAATCTTAAAAAGTCATTCGATACCATAAATGCCTTGAAGGGTATTTCATTTAACATTCCGCAAGGTGAGTGTTATGGCCTGTTGGGACCGAATGGCGCCGGTAAAACAACCACGATTTCTATCATGAGCACCATTTTAGAAGCAGATGAAGGAGAAGTAAACATAGCAGGGTATGATCTAAAAAAAAATCCCCTGGAATGCAAAAAGAACATTGGAGTTGTTACACAGGAAATAGCGCTTTATAATGAGCTCTCGGCATATGATAACTTACTGTTTTGGGGAAGTCTGTATAATGTCCCGAAACCGGAACTAACAGTGCGCATAAATGAAACATTAACCCTGCTCGGACTTACCGACAGGAAGAATGAGAAGGTAAAAACCTATTCCGGCGGAATGAAACGCAGAGTTAATTTCGCTTCTGCATTGCTGCACAGGCCTGATGTCCTATTTATGGATGAACCCACTGTGGGCATTGACCCTCAGAGCCGGAATCTGATTTTTGAAGTGGTGGAAAAGCTGCATAAAGAGGGAATTACCATTGTGTATACCACACATTATATGGAAGAGGCAGAGCGATTGTGCGACCGTATCGGAATTATTGACAATGGAGAAATTATTGCACAGGGAACATTGGATGAATTAAGGACATCGGGATCGATGAAAGAAACTGTGGTGATCTCTTTTACCAATCTTACGGAAAAGCGCTACACCACCATCACAAAGGACTGGAACGATCTCCAGCGTTTCGGTGACACCATACATTTTTATTCCATGAATATTCAGGGTGATTTGTCGAAAATAATATTAACGTGCAATACGGCCGGTCTTGATATCAACCATATTGATATTCGAAAGATAAACCTTGAAACCATATTTTTAAGTTTAACAGGTAAACAACTAAGAGACAAATGATAAAACTGGTTAAGAAAGATCTGAAATTATTCTATGGTAATAAGCAGGACATGTTGCTGACCTTTGTTTTGCCCATCATATTTATTACCCTGTTTACTTTTGTTTTCGGAAAAATGGGCAATACCGATGAAGATAATGTAGGGGGTCTTGTTCACGTTGTGGCAGGTACATCGGTTATGATGCTTTTATTTTCGGTGGCGGGGATAGGCGGAAGTCTTTTGGATGAAAAGCAGGATGGCATGTTAAAAAAATTACTGTGCTCACCTATGCCTCCAAACCATATCCTTTATGGGAAATTGGCATTTGCAAATATCATTTCCATTATTCAGCTGATCATCATGTTTGTATATGCCTGGCTGGTTTTTGGCCTGGACATAATCCATTATATTCCTTCTCTTCTGCTTATGATTTTGGCAACAGCCTATGCCTGTTCCGGTTTTGGTATTCTCCTGGCTTCATTTGCCAAATCACGCCAGCAGGTGCAGGGGTTTTCAACTATAATTGTGCTTGTAATGAGCGCTATGGGAGGTAGTATGATCCCCATATTTATAATGCCGGAAATTATGCAAAAGATTGCTGTTGTTTCGGTTAATTATTGGGGAATCCAGGGATTTTATGACATCTTTCTGAAGATCCTTCCCATTACAGATATCACATTCCTGTCAAAAGTTTTTGTTTTAACTGGCATTGGAACTTCGTTAAATTTTATGGCTTTTCAGATGTTTAAGAGAAGTATTTTAAAGATTGTTTAAATTGATAAAAAGCACTGGCTATAACACAGGTAACTGTTGCACAACCCCGATTTCTAAAAGAAAATAAAATGTAATATACTTTTTTAGAGATGCAAGATTTAAAATTTATTGT